>JAFDVJ010000009.1:1006-83070 GCA_018269075.1 Acidobacteriota bacterium | reverse complement strand
CAACGGCGCGGGCAAATCGACGCTTTTGAAGATCCTCTCGCGGATCACCAAACCGACCTCGGGCGGAGCGCGGATTCGCGGGCGCGTCGGCTCGCTGCTCGAAGTCGGGACCGGCTTTCACCAGGAATTGTCGGGCCGCGAGAACATCTTTCTGAACGGCGCGGTGCTCGGGATGAAGCGCGCCGAGATCGAGTCGAAATTCGACGAGATCGTCGCCTTTTCCGAGATCGAGAAATTCATCGACACGCCGGTCAAGCATTATTCGTCGGGAATGTATATGCGGCTCGCCTTTTCGGTCGCGGCGCATCTCGAACCGGAAATCCTGATCGTCGACGAGGTGCTCGCGGTCGGCGACGTCGCGTTTCAGAAAAAATGTCTCAACAAGATGCGCGAGGTCGGGCAGACCGGACGAACCGTGCTTTTCGTCTCGCACGATATGCAGTCGATCGCGCGTCTCTGCGGCCGCGCCGTCTGGCTTCGCGACGGGCAGATCGCCCGCGACGGCGCGGCCGGCGAGGTGATCGGCGAATACCTGCACGCGCAGACGCGGACCGGCGCGGAGAAGATCTGGGATGATCCGCAGGATGCGCCGGGCAGCGAGATCGTCCGCCTGCGCCGCGTGCGCGTCGTCGACGAAGCCGGGAAAACCGCCGCCTCGATCGACATTCGCCGCCCGGTGACGGTCGAGATCGTTTACGACGTCCCGACGGCGGGTCGGGTGCTCGTCCCGAACATCCATTTTTACAACGAACAGGGCGCGTGCATCTTCGTCTCGCACGACTGGCGGAGCCGCTGGCGAACCACGCCGCGCGCGGCCGGAACCTACGTCAGCCGGATGACCGTGCCCGGAAATTTTCTGGCCGAGGGGACGATCTTCGTGACGGTCGCGGTTTCGACCTATCTGCCGTTCGAGGTCCATCTGCAGGAACGCGACGCGGTCGCCTTCAGCGTCATCGACAGCCTCGAGGGCGATTCGATGCGCGGCGATTACGCCGGCGTGCTGCCCGGCGTCGTCCGGCCCGCGCTCGACTGGGAAACCGAAACGGCCGACTGAAATTGAAAGAATTTTCGATGAATCCTTTATTGAAAAAAGCCGACAGCGCGCTCAAAATCTGGCGGTCACGCGGACTGACCGGCATCCGCAATCATCTGCGCCGGCTGCGGCGCAACCGGCGCGAGGAGAGAAATTACCGGCGCTGGATCGAGCTTCATCGGTTTACCGCGGACGACCGCCGCGAGCTCGAAAAACAGATCGCCGCGCTCGCGCGGCGGCCGCTGATCTCGGTCGTGATGCCGGTTTACGACGTCGAAGAGAAATGGCTGCGCCGCTGCCTCGAGACGGTTTTCGAGCAGGTTTACGAAAACTGGGAATTCTGCATCGCCGACGACCATTCGCCATCGCCGCACATCAAAAAAGTTCTCCGCGAATACGCCGAACGCGACGCGCGCGTGCGGGTCGTCTTTCGCGAAACGAACGGTCATATCTCGGCCGCTTCGAATTCGGCGCTCGCGCTCGCGACCGGCGAATTCTGCGTGCTGCTCGACCACGACGACGAGCTCGCGCCGGACGCGCTCCTGCGCGTCGCCGAAACGCTCGTCGAGTTTCCCGAAACGGCGTTCATCTACAGCGACGAGGATATGATCGACGAGCGCGGGCAGCGCTACGCGCCGAAATTTAAGCCGGATTTCAGCCGCGATCTTTTTTATTCGCTGAATCTGATCACGCATCTCTCGGCCTATCGAACCGACATCCTGCGCGCGATCGGCGGTTTTCGCGCCGGCGTCGAAGGCAGTCAGGACTATGATCTCGCGCTCCGGTTCATCGAACGAATCGACGAGCGGCAGATCCGTCACATCCCGCGCATCCTGTATCACTGGCGCGCGATTCGTGGCTCGGTCGCGCTCTCGGCCGACGAAAAGCCCTACGCGCACGAACGCGCGCGGCAGGCCCTGCGCGAGCATTTCGAACGCACCGGCACACCGGCGACGGTCGAGCGCGGCATTTATCAGTTTCACCGCGTCCGCTACGCGCTGCCCGAACCGCTGCCGAAAGCGAGCCTGATTTTATCGGGCGTTGACGATGCGGCCGCGACGGTCGACAGATTTCAGACGGAAACCGCCTACGAAAACCTCGAAATCATTCTGATCTGCGCGAACGAGCCGAAAAACGCCGCGCTTCCGGACAACGTCAAAACGATTGCGCGCGCCGGTTTGTCGACGGCCGCGAGCCTCAACGAAGCGGCCGCGCGGGCGACGGGCGAGCTGTTGTGTTTTCTCGACGCCGGTCTGCGGCCGCGCTCGACCGACTGGCTGCGCGAACTCGCCGGCTTCGCGCTCCGGCCGGAGATCGGCGCGGCCGGCGGCAAGATCGTCGATCGTTCCGAAACGGTGCTCGGCGCCGGTCTGATCATCGGCTTCGACGACGCCGTCGGCATCGCTCATCGCCGCTATACGAACGACGCCGACGGCTATTTCGCCCGCCTTCAGGTGATCAATAATTTCTCGGCCGTTTCGGCGCGGGCGCTCGCCGTCCGGCGCGCGCTCTTCGACGAGACGGGCGGCTTCGACGCCGAAAATCTGCCCGCCGCATTGTTCGACGCGGACTTTTGTCTGAAGCTCCGCGAGCAGGATTTACGCGTCGTTTTCACTCCGTACGCCGAATTCGTTTTCGAAGGAAAAGACGTTTTGACGAAGCCCGCGCCGCGCGCGCGCGAATTCTTCAAACGCCGGTGGCGCGCCGTCGTCGAACGCGATCCTTTTTACAATCCGAATTTGGCGCGCCGGGGCGAAACTTTTACAATCGAGATTGGAAACCGGAATACCCCGTGAGCCGGACGGAATTCATAATGACGATGATCGAACTGAACACGGAAATCTGCACGAATTTTGAAAAGGCCCTGAGCCGCGAATGGCTCGAAACGAACGGCATCGGCGGGTTTGCGTCGTCGACCGTTTCGGGCGCCAATTCGCGCCGCTATCACGGGCTGCTGACGGCCGCCACGCGCCCGCCGCTCGGCCGCGTCGTGCTGCTCTCGAAATTCGAGGAAACGCTGCGGATCGGCGACCGCGCCTACGAGCTGTCCGCCAATCAATACCCGAATTCCGTTCACCCGCAGGGATTTAAGTTTCTCAAATCGTTTCGCCTCGACCCGTTTCCGATCTGGACGTTCGCCGTCGAAGACCTCGTCATCGAGAAAAAGATCTTTATGGTGCACGGCGAGAACACGACCGTCTGCCGCTGGACGATCGTCGACGGCATCGAAAAACACCAGGCGATCACCGACGAGCCGATCATCTTCGAGCTCAAACCGCTGCTCGCGTTTCGCGATTATCACCATCTGCGGCAGGACACGATGAGCTTCAAAACCGGCTTCGAGGCCGCCGAACAGATCGTTTCGGTCGCCCCGGACGGCGATTTTCCGGCGCTCTTTTTCGCGCATAACGCGGTCGCGGTCGAGCGCACCGGCTACTGGTACCGCGATTTCGAATACGCACTCGAAAAAGAGCGCGGCTTCGATTATCACGAGAACCTGTACCAGCCGTTCGCGTTCGAATACGACCTGCTCGACGGCGCGAACGTCGTCGTTTCGACGCAGGTCGACGAGGTTTACGAGGTCGCGCGGCTCGAAGCCCGCGAGATCGCGCGGCGCGAGGAGCTGATCGTCCGGGCCGGCACCGAAAACCGCTTTCGCGCCCAGCTCGTGCTCGCCGCCGACCAGTTTATCGTCGCGCGCGGCGACGGCCGGACCGTGATCGCCGGCTACCCGTGGTTTTCCGACTGGGGCCGCGACACGATGATCTCGCTGGCGGGCCTGACGATCGCCACGAACCGGACGGAGATCGCCCGCCAAATCCTGCTCGAATTCTCGAAGCATCTGAGCGAGGGAATGCTGCCGAATCGTTTTCCCGACGCCGGCGACGAGGCCGAATACAACACGGTCGACGCGACGCTCTGGTATTTCGAAGCGATCCGCGCCTACGTCGAAAAGACGAACGATTACGATTTCGTCCGCGAAAATCTCTACGAGAAGCTCGCCGAAACCGTCGCGTGGCACGTCCGCGGCACGCGTTACGGGATCCGCGCCGAGCCGAACGGCCTGCTCCACGCCGGCGAGCCGGGCGTCCAGCTGACGTGGATGGACGCGAAGATCGGCGACTGGGTCGTCACGCCGCGCACCGGCAAGCCGGTCGAAATTCAGGCGCTCTGGTACAACGCGCTCAAGGTGATGGCCGATTTCGCGCTCCGCTTCGGCGACGAACAGGACCGCCAGCGTTACGAGTCGATGGCCGAGCAGGCCCGGCAGAGCTTTAACGAGATTTTCTGGAACGACGCCGAAGACTGTCTGTTCGACGTCGTCACCGACGACGGCTCCGACGGCGCGGTCCGGCCGAACCAGATCTTCGCCGTCAGCCTGCCGCATTCGATGCTCTCGATCGGACAGGCGCAGAAGATCGTCGAAAAGGTCGAACGCGAGCTTCTGACGCCGGTCGGTTTGCGCTCGCTCTCGCCGAAGGACAAGGATTACCGTTCGATCTACACCGGCTCGCCGTTCGACCGCGATTCGGCCTATCATCAGGGCACGGTCTGGGGCTGGCTGATCGGCGCGTTCATCGACGCCTACCGCCGCGTTTACCCGAACGGCCACCAAACGGAAAATCGCGTCAATGCGATTCTCGCCGGCTTCGAAAAACATCTTTACGAAGCGGGCCTCGGGCAGATTTCCGAGATCTTCGACGCCGCCGCCCCGCACTCGCCGCGCGGCTGTATGGCGCAGGCGTGGAGCGTCGCCGAAGTGCTCCGCATTCTGAGTGAAAAGTCCTGAGCCGGGTCGGAATTGTTGCCGGCGAGGAGGTCGTTCCGACTGCCGATCTTTAAGTTTTTTTGGTTTTTCTCTTCAATTTGTTCAGGTATCTGATGTCCGCCGGAGCGTTCGCCGCGGTCGTGCGCGAACAGTTGTTGGTCGCCAAAGCGCCGGCGGTTCCGTAGGCGTAAACGAGATACCGGCCGCCGGTTTCGAAATTATAACCGCACAGCGCGCTGTCTTTGCCGGTCGTCACGGCGATCTCGCCGGTCTGATTTCCCTTCCACGATTTTTCGACTCTGATCCTGACGGTCACCTCGTACTCGTTTTTCGGAACGATCTCGACGACTTCGCCCGAAAAGACGGCCGCCGCGTCGTCGAAAGCCGCTTTGACCTGCGTTTTCAACGGTGCCTGACTCATCACGCAGCTGCAGGCCGGCGATTTTTCGGCGGCCGCGAAAAAGAACAGAAAGACGATCGACAAGACCGGTAATATTTTTTTCATAACTCGGAACCCCGTTATTTTTTGTAGTTTTCCCGGACGAATTCGTTGATCAGTTTGTTCAGCGCCGGCGGTTCGACCAGTTTGAAGATCTCGCCCATAATCTGCAGATTGATCTCTTTTCTTTTCTGACCGATAAAATCCGGCAGCTCGCGGTCGACGATATTCAAAAGCCGGCCGCCCGCGTAAGTGTCGAAGAATGCGCTTTCTTCGCCGGCCTCGAACGACAGCAGCCGGTTCAGGGCTTCCCGGCCGGCCGCCGAACGCAGAAAGGTGTCGACGTTTTCCAGTTCGGCAAAGGTGAAAGCCCGCGGCAGCGCAGTTTTGAAGAATTCCGCGTCCCACTCGGACTGCGGCGCCAGCCGGTCGCGAATTTCCGTGGTTTTTGCGGCCAGTACCCGGCTCAACCGGTCGTAATTCGCCCGCGCGAAAGCCTTTTCGTCGCTGCTCAGAACGGTGTTTTCTTTGAGGGCCGCGTCGAACAGATCGGCGTCGTTCCGATTTAAGTAGTCGGGTCTTTTTTCGAACTGTTCGGCCTCGGCCTTTTTCCTTTTCTCATTCCGGGCGGCGGCCAGAAATTCGGCGATCCGGCCGGCCGGCGCGGACTTGTCGCCATCCGGCCGGCCGAAGTTTTCGGCGACGAACTCGTCGACGATGCGGGTCGCGCCCGAACCGCCGAGCCGCGCCAGCTCGTCCTTCATCTTCGCCTTCCCGGCGGTCGTGCGGGCCGCCAGATCCTTTTCGACGGCGGTGATGAAGATGTCGAAGAACTTCGTGCCGAGCGGCGTCCGGATGAATCTATCGTAGGCCGTCATCTCGTCGGACGCGCTGTCGGAGATTTCGCCTTTTCTTCTGAGCGGGATTTTCGCCAGATACCTCAGGGTGTTGTGGCCGTCTTCCGTCTCGAAATATTTCGACAGGTCGTTCAATTCGCGGAGGCTGAAGCCGGCGTATCGCGCGCGGAGGCTGTCGCGGAGAAGCCTGTCGGGATCGGTGTTTCTTTCCCGGATCCGCAAGGCTTCCCGGCTCATCCGCTCGACGAGCCGGTCCGCGTTGGCTTTCGCGAAAGCCTTTTGCGGCGGCTGAAGCCGGTCGTCCCCGTCGATCGCCGCGGCCAGCGAATTCGCGTAGCCGGTTTTTTCGGCGGCCTCGTTTTTGTTCGGCGCGACCGGTCTCGCGGCCATCGACCGCTCCGTCACCGACGGGTGCGCATTGAGCGTCGCCTTTACCAGCGCCGCGACCGCCGCCGCCTGATCCTGTGCCCGCACAAACTGCGCGACCGCCAAAACCGCGACCGCCGCCGCCAAAATTCCGCCTGATCTTCGCTTCATCATTCTTTTCTCCATCCGTTCGACTCGACCCCGAAAGGCACATCCAACCGGTAAAACGACAAACTCGCCCGAAACGGGTCATCGCCCGGGCGAATTTAGTCGAGAGTCGAGAGTCGAGNNGGAGAGTCTTGAGTCTTAAGTCTTGAGTCCTGAGTCGGGATTTCGCTTATGAATCTCCCGACTCTCCACTCTCCACTCTCGACTCTCCACTCATCAGCTGCCATTTCGTCCGCGTGTAGGCGATCCGAAAGCCGTTCTTTTCGGCGTTGCGCTGCGACTGACTGCCGGGCAGCGCGCCCATCATCGCGATCCGGCAGCCTTTTTCGGCCGCGAACCGCAGCCGCGCGGCGAGCAGCGCGCTCTGTCCGCCCTGCCGGCGGCCCTCGGGGATCGTGCTCGCGCCGCCGAGCAGCGCGACTTCGCCGAAGATGAAAAGCATTCCGGCCGCGATCGGTTCGCCGCCGGCGAGCTCGGCGAGAAACGGGTGCGCGCCGCGGCAGTTGGCGCTGATGCGGCCGAAATCGAGCATAAATTCGGCGAGCCCTTCCATCTCGGTCGACCAGCCGGCCGCCGACGTCCGCGCCCAGAGCTCGTCCTCGTCCGGTTCGATGACGCGCGTCGCGATCGCCGGGCCGGATTTGACGAGTTCGTGCTCCGCGTCGAGCGCGCGGTACATAACGCTCGTCAATTCGACCGGCCGGTAGCCGCGCGCGCCGAGCAGCGGCAGCAGCGCCGGATCGGCGAGCGGCGAGACTTCGTGCAGGACGGGCGCGCCGCGCTCGCCGAAAAACGATTCGATCCGCTCCAGTTCCCGCTCCGTCACCTCGTCAAAGAGCCCGAGCCCGAAAGTCTGCGTGATCGGCGACTCCGGGCCGTCGAACATCGCGTACGCGCCGGCGACCTCGATCCACGATGCGCCGACCATCGGCGCGAGGCGCGCGCGCGTCTCGACGAACGCGCGGCTCGCGCTCGCTTCGGTGCGTTCCAGCTGCTGTGATAAATCGCGATCCGCAAAAATTACCATATTTTCATAATCTCCTTTCAAACGAATCAGTAAAGATAACACAGAAAAACCGCGCAGCGCCAATTCGGACGCCGGCGGGCAAATTGCAAAAGCGCCGTTTTTCGGCGACAATTCGTAAGCGGAATTGAACGCGGCGCGGTTTCGCGCGGCCGGACTCGAAAACGGACGGCGCGGACGCGGCCGGCGAATCACCCGGATCACGAAAACAATGAGAAAAGCGACCTTCGGCGAACGCCTGCGTTACGCCTTCGACAGAAGTTTATCCGGCGGCACCGTCTCGCTCGTCGGCTGGCTCGGCCTCGTTTCACTTTCGATCGTCGTCATCGCGACGGGCTTTCTGCTGATCACCGGCATCGCGCCCGACGCGCCCGAAGGCCAGGAGCCGACCGTTTACACCGTCGCCGAAGCCTTCTGGCAAAGCCTGATGCGCTCGATGGATCCCGGCACGCTCGCCGGCGACACCGGCTGGCCGTTCCGCGTCCTGATGCTGATCGTGACGGTCGGCGGCATCTTTATCGTCAGTTTGCTGATCAGCGTCCTCTCCAACGGTCTCCAGAACAAGCTCGAAGAGCTCCGCAAGGGCCGCTCGTTCGTCGTCGAGGAAGGCCACACGCTGATCCTCGGATGGTCGTCGCGCGTCTTCCTGATCATCTCCGAGCTCGTCATCGCCAACGAGAACCAGCGGCGGCCGCGGATCGTGATCCTCGCCGACCGGGACAAGGTCGAGATGGAGGACGAGATCCGCGCGCACGTCGGCGACACCAAAAACACGCGCGTCGTCTGCCGTTCGGGCAACCCGATCGATTTGGTGGATTTGGAGATCGTCAACCCGCACGCCGCGAAATCGATCGTCATTCTCTCGCCCGACGAGACGCCCGACGCCGACTCGCAGGTCATCAAGATGATCCTCGCGATGACCAACAACCCGAACCGGCGCGCCGAACCGTATCACATCGTCGCCGAAATCCGCGACGAGAAGAATATGGAGATCGCCGCGCTCGTCGGCAAGGAGGAAGCAAGACTCGTCCTGTCGAGCGACGTCATCGCCCGGATCACCGTTCAGACCTGCCGGCAGGTCGGCCTCAGCGTCGTCTACAAGGAGCTGCTCGACTACGACGGCGACGAGATTTATTTTCAGGAAGAGCCGCGGCTCGCCGGCAAAACCTTCGGCGAAGCGCTCTTCGCCTACGAACACTGCGCGCTGATGGGCCTGCGCTTTGCGGCCGGCGGCGTGAAGATCAACCCGCCGATGGAAACCGTCATCGCCAGCGGCGACAAACTGATCGCGATCGCCGAGGACGACGACAAGGTCGTCTTCAGCGGCTTTCCCGACGTGCGAATCGACGAGAAAGCGATCCGCACGGCGGCCGAAAACGGCGCGCACACCGAGCGTTTCCTGATTCTCGGCTGGAACAAGCGCGGCAAAATCATCGTCCGCGAGCTCGACAACTACGTGCCCGCCGGTTCCTATCTGAAGATCGTCGCCGACGCGCCCGAGGTCGCGCACGACCTCGCCGAAGCGGTCGAGAACCTGCGAAACCTGAGCGTCGAATCCGCGACCGGCGACACGACGAGCCGCAAGCTGCTCGACGCGCTCGACCTGACGAGCTTCGACCATATCGTGATCCTCTGTTACGCCGAGCGGCTCGACGCGCAGGCCGCCGACGCGAAGACGATGATGACGCTCCTGCACCTGCGCGACATCGAGGAGAAGAAGGGCGAAGCCTACAGCATCGTCAGCGAGATGATCGACGTCCGCAACCGCGCGCTCGCCGAGATCGCCAAGGCCGACGACTTCATCGTCAGCGACGAGTTGACGGGATTACTGCTGACGCAGATCTCGGAAAACGGCGAGCTGCTCGATGTTTTCAAGGATTTGTTCGACGCCGACGGCTCGGAGATCTATCTCAAGCCGGCGCGCAATTACGTCGCGCTCGACGCGGAGGTCAATTTCTACACCGTTATGGAAGCCGCGCGCCGCCGCGGAGAGATCGCCGTCGGCTACCGGCTCGAACGCTTCGCCGACGACGCCGCCAAAGCCTACGGCGTCCGCGTCAACCCGCCGAAATTGGAAAAAATCGCCTTCCGTCCGGAAGACAAGATCATCGTCCTCGCCGAAGACTGAGACTGCCGGCAAATCCGGCGGCCGCGCCCGCCCGCGCGGCCGCCGAGCCGGCCCGTCAACCCCGAAAGCCCGCCCGTCAACCGCGCCTGTCATCCCGTCAACCCCGCGTGCCCGCGCATCGAACCCGAATGCCGGCGTGTCGAACCCGCGTGTCAGTCTGTAAAAGTGCCGTGTTAGTTTGTAAAAGCCGCGTGTCAGTTTGTAAAAGTGCCGTGTCAGCGTGTAAAAGTCTCGTGTCAGTTTGTCAAAGCCGCGTGTCAGAGCGGATTTGCGATTAAACGACCGGACTAGCGGCTCGTTCGCCGGCGACGCGGCGGCGGACTGGAGCGCTGGCCGTCCCCGGTTGCCAACGCCGCGCCAGCGGTGTCAAACGCTTCGCCGGCTCAGAATATCGAATAAGGCGAAACATTCGTTCGCGCTGTCGCGCTCAGTGCAGGCAGGGCCGCCTGCACTACGATCGGCGGCCGCAATCCGTAGTGCGGGCGGCCCTGCCTGCACTGCGTTTGCAAAACGCACCGCCGTTTCACCGGCTTTCGACGTCAAAGCAAACGCGGCGTTGGTTCGCGCTGTCGCGCTCAGTGCAGGCAGGGCCGCCTGCACTACGATCGGCGGCCGCGTCTTCGGCAAAAGAGATTCCGGCGCGCCGGTCTTTCGATGCGTTTCCATAACTGCTTATCGCCCAACGCTAACAGCCCGCCATATATTTTCCGAAATCCGAAATCCGAAATCCGAAATCCGAAATCGTTCTGTTTTTCCAACCGAATCGGGTGTATAATCCGGGCATCCGATTCACTCGACGGAGCGTGGTAAATTATGAAGATAAAAATCTGGATGACGGGCCTTTTTCTCGTCGGGCTGCTGGCGGCGGCCGCCGGCGCGCAGGAGGTCAAGGAGGGCGGGACTTATACGATGACCGTCGCCGGGCAGCCGGCGGGGAGCGAGACTTACGAATCGGTGACGACCGGCGACGAGACGAAGACCGTTTCGAAGGTCGGCGAGGCGACCTTCACGACCGTCACGCGCAACGAGCGGCCGGCCGAGTTTTCGATCGAGACCAACGGCGCGAAGGCGCTGACGGCGACCTTTGCCGGCGGCGAGGCCGTCATCAACGTCGCCGGCAAACCGCCCGCGACCGTCAAGACGGCGGCGACCGTCGTCCTCGAAAACGGCGTCTGGAGCCAGCTCAAGGACCTGCTCCGCCAGTATGACCGGAAAAAGGGCGGCGTTCAGGAGCTCACGGCCTTTCTGCCGAGCCGCGCGCTCGAATTGGCGCTGACGCTCGAACTCAAGGAAACGCGGCCGCTGCCGATCGGCGGGCGCGATCTGCCGGGCGGGCGCTTCGAGCTCGTCAACAAAAAATCGGGGACGAAATTGACGATCTGGGCGAACGCCGCGTCGAACATCCCGCTGCTGATCGAGATCCCGACGCAGGCCGTCGCGGCCGTCCGCAAAGGGATGGAGGAAATCGTCGCGCTCGTCGCGCCGGTCAAAGCGCCGCCGCGCGTGTTCAACGGCGAGTTCACGAGCGAGGACGTTTCATTTCCGAACGGCGAGAACACGCTCGCCGGGACGCTGACGCTGCCGAAGGGCGCGGCCGGCCCGGTCCCGGCGGTCGTCGTCATCACCGGCTCGGGCAGCCAGGACCGCGACGGCTCGACGCTCGCCAATCTCTACAAGATCATCGCCGAAAGCCTCTCGAAAGCCGGCGTCGCCGTTCTCCGCGTCGACGACCGCGGCGTCGGGAAAAGCACGATCAACAAGGAAAAAGCGCCCGAAACGTCGTACCGCGATCTCGTCTCGGACACCCGCGCGGCGTTCGACTATCTGACGGGCCGCCGCGAGATCGACCCGAAACGGATCGCGCTCGCCGGTCACAGCGAGGGCTCGGAAACCGCGCTGACGCTCGCCGTCGAGGACCCGCGCGTCGCCGCCGTGATCCTTTTAGCCGGCTCGTCGCGGCCGATCGACCAGAGCGTCGTCGAGCAGGAGCTCTACCAGCGGGCGATGGACGGCACCGCCGACGCGGCGGACGCGGCGCAGATCGCGCCGGTCGCGCAGACGCTGATCAGGGGCTTCGAAGCGGCGAAGGACCCGGCCAACAAAAACAACGGGCGGCTCGCGTGGTTTCGCGACCATCTCGCGAGCGATCCGGCGCGGCTCGCCGCCGAAATCAACCGCCCGGTCCTGATCGTCCAGGGCGAACGCGACGCGCTCGTCCTCTCGTACCACGCGATCGAGCTCGCCCGCGCCTTCGTCGACGGCGGCAACCGGCGCGTCAGCCTGCGGATCGTCCGGAACGCGACGCATATCTTCACGCTCGTTTCCGACAACCCGCAGGAAGCCCCGAAGATCAGCGACGAGCTTTTGACGACGCTCCAGAACTGGGCGGCGACGAACCTCGTCGAAACCGCGAAATAAAACCGAAGCGCCGGCATCTCGGCCGGCAAACGTCGCGCCGGCAGCCTTCCTCCAATTCCCCTCCTTCCGAAGGAGGGGTGGCGCGAAAGCGCCGGGGTGGTTTGCCCGCGGGCTGTCAACCACCCCGCCCTTCCTCCAATTCCCCTCCTTTCCAAGGGCATCAACCACCCCGCCCTTCGGGCACCCCTCCTTTCCAAGGAGGGGAGTTTTTTTTGTCTAACCCAAATTAGAAAAACCGGGAGCGCCGGCATCTCGGCCGGCCAAATCGGAACGTTGGCATCTCGGCCGGCAATGCGTTTGCAAAACGCACCAACGCTTCATCGACCCGTAATTTGCGGGTTAATGAAACGTCGGACGCCGCTTTCGCGACGTTTGCCGGCAGGATGCCGGCGCTCCGATTTGGCCGGCCGAGATGCCGGCGCTCCCGGTAATCAACTCGTCAGCCGGCGGTAAATGTTCGGCATTCTTTCCGGCAGGCTCAGCACGTCGTCGATGATCGTGTAGCCGACGTCGCCGTAGAGGTCGCGGAGTTCGGCTTCGGATTCGCGGTCGATCGTGATGCAGAACGGCGTGATGCCCTGCGTTTTGGCTTCGGTCAGCGCTTCGCGGACGTCTTCGCGGGCGTAGCGGGCGTCGCCGTAGTCGTGATCGTAGGGGCGGCCGTCGGTCAGGATGATCAGCAGCTTGGTGCGCGCTTCCTGCCGCAGCAGTTTGGCGGCCGCATGGCGGATCGCCGCGCCGAGGCGGGTGTTGTTCTGAAAGGTGATGCCGCCGATCCGGCGTTCGATCTCGTCCGAGTATTTCTCGGCGAAGTCCTTGACGACGTAGAATTTGACGTTGCGGCGGCCCTCGCTCGTGAAGCCGTTGATCGAATAGACGTCGCCGACCGCTTCGAGCGCCTCGCTCATCAGCACGAGTCCTTCCTTTTCGATCTCGATGATCCGGCGGCCGGGATGCGTGTAGGGCTGCAGCGGATTGCGCGTGATCGTCCGCGCGGTCGACGACGATTGATCCAAAAGAATCGAAACGGCGACGTCGCGCTGTTTGCGGAGGCGTTTCGTGTAGATGTTCTCGGACTGGCGGCCGTCGGCGCGCTTGTCGACGACGTAGTCGATGAGCGCGTTCAGATCGTAGTCCTCGCCGTCGAGCTCGCGGTTGATCCGGGTCAGGTTCTCGGGCTTCATCAGCTGAAACTGGTGGCGGATCGACGAGATCACGCCGCGGTAGCGCGAGCGCGCGAGCTCGACGAAATTGCGGTCGCCCTGCCGCACTTTTTTCTCGATCACGCGGCTCCAGCCGACGCGGTAATCGTTCAGCTCGCGGTCCCACTCGTCGTAGGAAAAGGCGACGTCGCCCTGCTCCAGCGGCTGTTCGGGCATCTCGTTGTTCATCCACGCCTCGGCGCCCTGCAGATCGTCGGGCTCGGTCTCTTCGTCGTCGAGCGTGTTCCACGCGTTGAACAGGTCCTTGATGTCCTGCAGCTTTTTCGGCTTCTGTTCGCGCTTGACCTGATTTTCGAGCACCGATTCGGACGAGTTTTTGTCCTCGTAGGCGAAATCGCCCTTTTCCTCCGGTTCGTCGGACTCTTTTTCCTGCGTCTCCTCGGGCGTGATGTTCCGAAACAGCTCGTAGACGCGGCTCGTCGCCATCACGCTGTCGGCGACGGTCGGGGATTTCGGATGTCGGATGTCGGATTTCGGATTTTGCGCGTCCGCGTCTTCCTGGGCGAAATTCGTTAAGTAGTTTTCGACGACGGTTTCGATCTCGGAGACGATCTGGCCGTAGAACTGGCGGGCGTCGTCGGTCGCGCCGCCGCAGAGCGTGATCTGAAACAAAAGCTCGAACGGGACCTGGTTCATCGGGACGTCGAAGATGTAGGGCCGCCGCTCGCGGAGGATTTGCCGCATCAGGTCGAGGTCTTTCCGCAGGCCGCGGTAGCTCCGGCGGAGCGCGGCGTCGATGCGCGCGTTTTCCATCGTCCCGAAGATCTTTTTGGCGAGCCGCGGTTCGGGAAACAGCTGCAGGACGGCGCGGTAGTCCGAGCCCTTCGGCAGCTTTTTGAGCCGCTTTTTGATTTCGGCGCGGATTTCTTCATCGGTCAGCGCCCGTTCGCCCTTTTCGACTTCCTCGATATAGCCGGCAAGCGAAAACGCGTCGCGCTCGGCGGCCGACGCCGCGTAGAGCTCGCCGAGCTCGGCAAAGGCCGCTTTCAGCTCCTTGGTGTCCCTGAGAAACGTGCCGAACTCGATCTGCCCCGCGCCGTGGGCGGCGAGCACCTTGTAGAGCCGGAAATCCATCTCGTCGGAATCGAACTCGCTGACGTTCGACGGCAGGTAAACGGTCTTGCCGTCGCCGATCCGCGATTCCTGCGGCATCGCCGAGAGCGGCGCGATCTCGACCTCCTTGCCGGTCAGCCCCTCGACGTAGATCCTGAGCACGGTCTGGATCTTTTCGAGCGGCAGCCCTTCCTGCGCTTCCTGCAAAAGATCGTTCGACTGGCGCGTTTCGAGCGCGAAGTAGCTTTTCCGCGCCTTCGGCGACGAGTTTTCCTTGGCGACGAGGCCGGTCTCGACCCATTCCTCGAACTGCGCGAGCGAGACCTTTCTGAGCGCCTGCGCCGACGAACGAAAGGCGGCGAGCGCGCTCTCGGCGTCCTTTTCGGCGATCTCGGCGACGAGGTTGAGCACCTTGCGCGCGATCGCGACGATCTCCTCGTTCTTTTTCAGCGTCCGGATCTGCGCGAAGAACTTCGGCGTCGAACGCAGAAAGGCGATGAGGATCGCGTTGCCGTTGCGCGCGATCTGCCGCAGAACGTCGCACCATTTGTCGAAGACCGGCGGCGCGGCCGCGAGGACGTCGCTCCCGGCGGCGACGAAATGAAGCGTCACGCTGCCGCCGAATTCGAGAAACCCGCGCGCCTTGTCGGCGAGCCGGACGGCGTCGTCGGCCGTCACCTTGTTCAGCGATTCGGGCAGGTTCGCCCAGAGATCGGCCGTCATCCCGCCCGTCCGGTGCGCGAAATTCGAGGCGAGCGCGACGACCGCTTCGGCGACCCGCGGCTGATCGTCGCCGTAGGCCTTGAGCGCGGCGCAGACGGCCGGCGATTTATGCAGAAAGTCCGAGCTGTGTCTGGCCGAGCGGCTGGCGATCTCGGCGGCGAGCTTTAAGAATTCGCCGAGGAGCGCGTCGTCCTTCATCTCGCGGGCGAGCTTCGGGATCAGCGCAAAGGTTTCGAGCGCGATCGAGCTCGACAGGACGAGCTGCCGCGTGCAGATCTGGAAAACGAGCGGCCGCGCCGCTTCCGGCACGAATTTGAGCCCGCCCGCGCCGCCGGTGAAAAACGCCGCGCCCTGCTCGACGTTGCCCATCGCGAGCCGCCGCCCGAACTCGGCCCAGCTGCGCAGATCGTCGGCCGAGAGCACCTTCGCGGCCTTCGGAACGGCCTCGACGAATTCGCGGCTGACGCGCAGCGAGACGCCGGCGAGGCTCGCGCTCGCTTCGAGCGCGGCGCGCTTTTTCTCGCTCGACAGCCGGGACAGCTTGCGCGCGAGGCCGGTGAAGGTCTGTTTTTTGTGACCGCTCGGATCGTTTTCGTTCGCCATACTGAAATTTTAGGCGAAAAGCGCGGCAAATTAGAAGTCGTCGTCGCCGGAAAGTTCGGGAATCAGAAAATTCTCGGCGAGGCTGTTCGAATTGATGATCTCGGCGAGCGACAGGTTGAGATTGGTCGGCTCGATGCCGTCCGGGTAGATGAACGTGTGAAAACAGGCGTTGGCGTTGCCCTCGCGCAGGGAATCGATCTTGTGGTCGCGGCCTTCGAGTTCGGCGAAGCGCGTCATAATCCAGTTCTGCTCGTCGCGCGTCAGGTTGCGGCGCGAGACGTCGAACGCGCAGCCCGAGGTGTGCGGCGGCAGGCTGCCCTTGCCGGAGACCTTGAACGAGTTGGAGTTCGTTTTGTTGAGGCTGATCTGGTAATCCATCGAGCGGAGCAGGCTCGTCACGCGCATCGGCACCTTAAAGCGCTGGTAGAATTCGCTCATAATCTGCTCGAACAGCTTGCGCGAATCCTTGTTGTACATCCGGAGCAGGCGGATCCGCATCTGCTTGCGGTCGACCGGATTGTTGAGATCGTATTTCTGGCCGTCGAAATTGTCGGCGAGCTGTTTGAGGATCTTGTATTTCGGCGAATCGGGCGTGAGCTTGGCGACGCCCGTGTCGAAATCGAACGACGTAAACTCCTCGCCGGTCGCGCTGCCGCCGATGTCGAGGACGTAAGTCTCGGTCGCCATCGGCATCTCGCCGACGAACTTGCCCTCGAGCCGCAATTGCGCGAGATCGGCGAAATCCATCGGCTGCTTGTAGCCCTTCGAGCGGATCATCTCGGCGAGCTTGGCCTTCTGCTTCGAGACGTTGCCGCCGACAAGCTCGACCGGCAGCGGGATCAGCCCGGCCGGCTCGGCGCCGGTCGCGCCGTGATTGAGCGCCTTGTCGCGCTGCGCGTTGAAAAACTCGATCGAGACGTTGAGGTCCGACGGCTTGGTCGCGTCGGTCGTCGAGACCGACTGGATCTCCTTGAGATCATCGGTCTTGAGCGGGTCTTCCTCGACCTCCCACGAGGCGATCAGATCGTCGAGATCGTCCGGATCCTCGCCGCCGAGCGGGTCGATCACGCGCACCGGGATCAGCAGCCCGGCGGCGATCTGCGGCGTCGGCTGCGTGTTGCCCTTGTCGAGCCCGAAACGGTTGACGACGAGCAGCGCGGCGACGCCGAGCACGAGGATCAGGACGGCCGAGCCGGCCGCGACCATCAGGATGATCGGCGGACCGGACGATTGCGGATTTCGGATTTCGGATTTCGGATTTTTCTTTGTCGTTTTTGGCTTTTCGGTCGGCGGCGGGGCGACCGGTTTTTCTTCGGGGCGGGCGGTTTGGGCGGCGGCGATTTCGATCGTCACGCGGGTTTCGCTGCCGAGCGTGACGCGGTCGCCGTCGAAGACGCGGACCGGCGCGCCGGCGATCCGCTCGCCGTTGACGAACGTGCCGTTGAGCGAGTTTTCGTCGACCACGAGACATTCGTCGCCGTCGCGGAAAAACGTCGTGTTGCGCCGCGAGAGGCCCTGATCGCTGAGGACGACCTGCGACTGATCGGTGCGCCCGATCGTCACCTCGTCTTCGAGGACGACCGTTTCGCGTTCGTATGGATTCTCGATGCGGAGCGTGATCTTCTTCATCGCCGAAAACGTTAGTGATGATGATCGTCGGCCGTTTCGCGGAGCTTGCCCGGGTCGAGCAGCCGCGAAAACTCGTCGAAATGAAACATCGTCTCGTCCCGGCAGTGCTCGCAGTAAAAAGTAACGTCTTCGCCGAGATACATATCCTTCAGGTGATACGAAATATAACACCCGTAACAGCGCTGGACGCGCCGGCCGAATTCCCTTAAAACATCTTCCCTTTGTTCAGACACACTGCAATTGTTTCCGAAACGCGAAAAAAGTGCAAACCGCGGCGGTTTTCGGGCTCCGGGTTCCGCCTTCCGGACAACGGGCCGGGGTTGGGCGAAAAGCCGGATTTAACGAACTGTTCAATGGGCCGCGGATGACGCGGATGACGCGGATTTACACGGATTTATCGATCCGACAGCCGGTGACGGAACTTGTTTGAAAAAGCGGCGATTCCGGTCGCGTTCGCTTTTTTTTCTTCCACCAAACACACTAAAAACACTGAATTTCTTTCGTGTTTTTTCGTGTTTTTAGTGGATCGCTTAAAACCGCCCGCGGGTTTAACGCTCATTATTCCGGCAGGTTTTGTCATATTCCATAAAATAAAGAATCCGCGCTAATCCGCGTCATCTGCGGCCTATTTTTTTTCGGCCTCAATCATCGGCATTATAAGTTCCCTGACTTGATGCCATCGGCCTTCGGGCGGCTTTTTTCATCGATCGGATTTCTCCGGCGCCGCGCCCGGCCGCCTGAAGGCGGAACTCAAAACCCTTTTATCCCGGGCGGCGCGCTTGCAATTTTTTTCACGATGTGTGAAGTTAGTAAAACGATGAAGTTATCGACCGTTCAGATTCATCATCACCACCACGCGCATTTCCATCATCGCGCGGGCTAATCTCGTTTAATCAATCCGAACAATTAGTTTTCAGACCAGAGCGCGAACTTGAAAAAGCTTTCGAGGGCGCGGTTTTGTTTTTTTTCGATCAATGAAGCCAGTCAAATTAAAAATCGCATTGCAGAAATCCGGCCGTCTCAGCGAGGATTCGATGCGCGTGCTCAAAAAATGCGGCATCCGTTTCGGCAGCGGCCTCGGCAAGCTGCGCACCGAAGCGGAAAACTTCCCGCTCGAGATCTTTTTCCTGCGCGACGACGACATTCCCGAATACGTCGCCGACGGCGTCGCCGACAGCGGCATCGTCGGCGAAAACGTCCTCGCCGAGACCGGCAAACCGGTCGAAACGCTCGAAAAGCTCGATTTCGGCGGCTGCCGTTTGTCGCTCGCCGTCCCGAAAAACTTCGATTACCGCGGGCTCGCCGATCTCGAAGGACGGCGCGTCGCGACGAGCTATCCGAACATCCTGCGCCGGTTTTTCGCCGCCAACGGCATCGGCGCGGACGTCCACACGATCAGCGGCTCGGTCGAGATCGCGCCGTCGATCGGCCTCGCCGACGCGGTCTGCGATCTCGTCGGGTCGGGCAGCACGCTCTTTTCCAACGGGCTCCGCGAGGTCGAAACGGTGATGACGTCGGAAGCCGTCCTCGTCGCGCGCGGCGGGCTCGACGCGGCGCGGCAGACGATTCTCGACAAGCTGCTCTTTCGGCTGCGCGCCGTCAAGGCCGCCCGCCGCAGCAAATACATCCTGCTCAACGCGCCGAACGACAAGCTGGACGAGATCGCCGGGATGCTGCCGGGAATGAAAAGCCCGACCGTGATGCCGCTCGCCGAAACCGGCTGGAGCTCGGTCCATTCGGTGATCGACGAAAACGATTTCTGGGAATCGGTCGAAAACCTGAAACGCGCCGGCGCGGAAGGCATTCTGGTGCTCTCGATCGATCAGATGATTCAGTAGAACGGGCCGCGGGTCCGTCAGACGTTTTATGAAAGTTATCAGATATCCGAAAAAAGAAGACTGGAGCGCGCTTTTGACGCGGCCGGCGCTCGACGCGCGGTCGCTCGAGCGCGACGTCGCCCGCATACTCGAAGACGTCCGCGACCGCGGCGACGCGGCGCTGCGGCATTACGCGCGGCTTTTCGACCGGGTCGCGCCCGACGATTTTCTCGTCGGCGAAGCGGAATTCGCGGCCGCCGAAGCGCGCGTTTCCGATGAATTGAAGGACGCGATCCGGCTCGCCAAAGCGAACATCGAGCGATTTCACGCCGCGCAGCGCGATCAGCCGGAAGTCGTCGAGACGATGCCGGGCGTTTTCTGCTGGCGGAAATCCGTGCCGATCGAGAAGGTCGGCCTTTACGTGCCGGCCGGCACCGCGCCGCTGTTCTCGACCGTCCTGATGCTCGCCGCGCCGGCGCGGCTCGCCGGCTGCCGCGAGATCGTCGTCTGCTCGCCGCCCGCCGCCGACGGCCGCGTCGACGACGTCACGCTCTTCGCGGCGCGGCTCTGCGGCGCGACCCGGGTCTTCAAGCTCGGCGGCGCGCAGGCGATCGGCGCGCTCTGTTTCGGGACCGAAACGGTGCCGCGGGTCGACAAGATCTTCGGGCCGGGCAATCAATACGTGACCGAGGCCAAACAGCAGGCGGCCAAAACGGGCGTCGCGATCGATCTGCCGGCCGGCCCGTCGGAAGTCGCCGTCCTCGCCGACGAGACCGGCGTGCCCGCGTTCATCGCCGCCGATCTCCTGTCGCAGGCCGAACACGGCGTCGACAGCCAGGTGCTGTTAGTGACGACGAGCGAGGCGATTCTCGACGCGACTTTAACCGAGCTCGACCGCCAGTTAGCGGTTCTGCCGCGCCGCGCGATCGCCGCCGCCGCGCTCGAAAATTCGAAGGCGATTCTCGTCGAATCGACCGGCGCGGCGCTCGAGCTTTTGAACGAGTACGCCGCCGAGCATCTGATCGTCGCGACCGCCGACGCCGACGAGATCGCCGAACGCGTCGTCAACGCCGGCTCGGTCTTTATCGGCAACTACTCGTGCGAAGCGGCCGGCGATTACGCTTCGGGGACGAACCACACGCTCCCGACGAACGCCGCCGCGCGCGGCTGGAGCGGCGTTTCGCTCGATTCGTTCGTCAAAAAGATCACGTTTCAGAAGCTGACGCGCGACGGTCTCCGCGCGATCGGCCCGGCGATCGAGCTGATGGCCGAGGCCGAACAGCTGCGGGCGCACAAAAACGCGATCTCCGTCCGGCTGGAGGCGGTTGAAAACAGATGACGTTCGATCCCGAAAAGCTCGTTCGCGACAACATCCGCCGGCTGACGCCGTATTCGTCGGCGCGGAGCGAATTCGCCGGCCGCGCCGAGATCTTTCTCGACGCCAACGAAAACCCGTTCGGCTCGCCGCTCGCCCGCGATTATCATCGCTATCCCGATCCGCTGCAATCGAAGATCAAGAAAAACTTGGCCGCCGAAACCGGCCTCGACGCGGCGGAGATCTTCGTCGGCAACGGCTCGGACGAGGCGATCGACCTCCTCTTTCGCATCTTCTGCGAGCCCGGCCGCGACGCGGCGCTCGTCTGCCCGCCGACCTACGGGATGTACCGCGTGTCGGCCGACGTCAACGCCGTCCGGACGAAGGAAGTCTGTCTGCGGCCGGATTTCGGGCTCGACGCGGCGGGCATTCGCGAAGCGGCCGACAGCCGGACGAAGCTTTTGTTCATCTGCTCGCCGAACAACCCGACCGGCAACTCGATGCGCCGTGAAACGGTTCTCGAGATCGTCCGCGACTTTCGCGGGATCGTCGTCGTCGACGAGGCCTACATCCATTTTTCGCGCGAAAAATCGCTGGTCGCGGAGCTTCGCGCGCATCCGAACCTGGTCGTCCTGCAGACGTTTTCGAAGGCGTGGGGACTGGCCGGCCTGCGCGTCGGGATGGCGTTCGCGAGCCGCGAGATCGTCGCGCTTTTGAACCGCGTCAAGCCGCCCTACAACGTCTCGGAAATCGCGCAGGAAGCCGTCCTCGACGCGCTCGAAAACCGCGCGGCGGTCGCCGACGCGATCGCGAAGATCATCGTCGAGCGCGAAATGCTGGCCGAACGGCTCGAAGATTTCCCGTTCGTCGAGCGGATCTACCCGTCGGACGCGAATTTTCTGCTCGTCAAAACGACGGACGCCGACCGGCTCTACCGTTTCCTGCTCGACGAGCGGATCGTCGTCCGCAACCGCGCGCGGGTCGCGATGTGTCTCGGCTGTCTGCGGATCACCGTCGGCACGCCCGCCGAAAACGCGCGGCTGCTCGAATCCCTTGAAAAAGCGAGGTCAATCAATTTATGAAAAAAGTTCTGTTTATCGACCGCGACGGCACGCTGATCTATGAGCCCGCGGATTTTCAGGTCGACGCCTTCGAAAAGCTCCGGTTTCTGCCCGGCGTCGTCACCTTTCTCGGCCGGATCGCGCGCGAAACCGATTTCGAGCTGGCGATGGTCACGAATCAGGACGGGCTCGGCACCGATTCGTTTCCGGAAAAGGATTTTTGGGCGGTGCAGGAATTCATCGTGAAGACGCTCGCGGGCGAGGGAATCGTTTTTTCGGAGATCTGCATCGACCGCTCGTTCGCGCACGAAAACAAACCGACGCGCAAGCCCGGCACCGGAATGCTGACGAAATATCTCGGCGGCGAATACGATCTCGAAAATTCCTACGTGATCGGCGACCGTTCGACGGACGTCGAGCTCGCCCGCAATCTCGGCGCGCGGGCGATCTTTATCGAGAACCCGAATTTCGAGCCGCCCGCCGGCGACGACGTTTTCGCGGCCCGCGGCTGGCGCGAGATCTACGAGTATCTCAAACGCCCGCCGCGCCGCGCCGCGCACCGCCGGACGACGCGCGAAACCGACATCCTCGTTGAGCTCAATCTCGACGGCGACGGCCGCGCCGAGATCTCGACCGGGATCGCGTTTTTCGACCATATGCTCGAACAGCTCGCGCGTCACGGCGGACTCGATCTGAAGATCGCGGCCGCCGGCGATCTCGAGATCGACGAGCATCACACGATCGAGGACGTCGCGATCACTTTGGGCGAAGCGTTCGCGCTCTGTCTCGAAGACAAGCGCGGGATCGAGCGCTACGGTTTCTGCCTGCCGATGGACGACTGTCTCGCGCAGGTCGCGCTCGATTTCGGCGGCCGCGGCTGGCTCGTCTGGGAAGCCGAATTCCGCCGCGAGATGATCGGCAAGATGCCGACCGAGATGTTCGTGCATTTCTTCAAATCGTTTTCCGATAAGGCGTTATGCAACCTGAACATCAGGGCCGAGGGCGCGAACGAGCACCACAAGATCGAAGCGATCTTCAAGGCGTTCGCGAAGGCCGTCCGACAGGCCGTCCGCCGCGACGCGTCGACCGACGCGCTGCCGACGACGAAAGGAAGGCTCTGAAAATTAAAAATGCAAAATTAAAAATTAAAAAGTAATGCCGAATCTTTGCATTTTTAATTTTTAATTTTTAATTCATCTATGAACGTCGCAATCGTCAAATACAACGCCGGCAACGTCGAATCCGTGCGGAACGCGCTCCGGCGTCTCGGGGTCGAGCCGGTTCTGACCGACGACGCCGAAACGCTGCGCGCGGCCGACCGCGTGATCTTTCCGGGCGTCGGCGAAGCGTCGACGGCGATGGAATATCTGAAAGCACGCGGGCTCGACGCGATCGTCAAATCGCTGGCGCGGCCGGTGCTCGGGATCTGTCTCGGGATGCAGCTTTTATGCGCGCATTCGGACGAGAACGAAACCGATTGTTTCGGCATTCTGCCCTATCGCGTCCGGCGCTTCGCGGCGCCGGGGCTGAAGATCCCGCAGATCGGCTGGAACAATATTTACGGGCTCGAAAGCGGCTTGTTCGACGGCGTCGACGAAAACGCCTACGTTTATTTCGTCCACAGTTTTTACGTCGAAAAGGGCGCGGAAACGATCGCGACGTGCGATTACGGCGTCGAATTCGCGGCCGCCGTCCGTCACGAAAACTTTTACGCCGTCCAGTTTCACCCGGAAAAATCCGGGACGGTCGGCGCGCTGATGCTGGAGAATTTTTTGAAGTTGGAGGTGTAGGGATTTTTAACGCGAAGGCGCGAAGGCGCGAAAGCGCAAAGATTTTTAGGGTAATTTTCGATGGTTTCAAATTACATTTAATCGAAAACGCGCCGCCGCGCGGGCTGCTGCCTAATAAACCCCTGGCGTCTTCGCGCCTTCGCGCCTTCGCGTTAAAATCCCCGATACTATGATCGAAATCATTCCCGCTGTCGACATCATCGAAGGCCGCTGCGTGAGGCTCACGCAGGGCGATTTCGCGCGGTCGAAGATCTATCACGAAAACCCGCTCGACGCCGCGCGGATGTTCGAGGACGCCGGTCTGCGGCGGCTGCACGTCGTCGATCTCGACGGCGCGAAACGCGGCAAGGTTGCCAATCTGCGAACGCTCGAAACGCTCGCCGCCAACACCGATCTGGTGATCGATTTCGGCGGCGGCATCAAGACCGACGCGGACCTCGCGGCCGTCTTCGACGCCGGCGCGCGAATCGCCGCGATCGGCAGCGTCGCCGTCAGGGATCCCGAGCTTTTTTTCGCGTGGCTCGCGAAATACGGCGGCGAACGCCTGCTGCTCGGCGCGGACGTTCGCGGCCGGCGGCTCGCGATCGACGGCTGGCAGACGGCGACCGGGCTCGAAATCGTCCCGTTTTTGAAGAATTGCGCGGCGCGCGGCGTGACGCAGACGTTCGTCACCGACATCGCGCGCGACGGACTGCTCGCCGGCCCGGCGGCCGCGCTTTACGCGGAAATCCGCCGCGAGCTGCCCGAGATCGAGCTGATCGCCTCGGGCGGCGTCTCGACGCCCGAAGACATTAGAGATTTAGAAAAAATCGGCTGCGCCGGCGTCATCGTCGGCAAAGCCATCTATGAGGGAAGAATAAAGTTGAAAGTGAAAAAGTGGAAAAGTGGAAAAGTGAAAAAGTTTAAGTTCGTGATCGACGAACCCGACTTTTTCACTTTTCCCCTTTTTCACTTTTTCACTTTTTCACTTTTCCACTTTTGAAGATTATGCTTGCAAAAAGAATCGTTCCGTGTCTCGACGTCAGGGACGGGCGCACCGTCAAGGGCACGAATTTCGTCAATCTGCGCGACGCCGGCGACGCGGTCGAGCTCGCCGAGCTCTATTCCGCCGAGGGCGCGGACGAGCTCGTTTTTCTCGACATCACGGCGACGCACGAAAAGCGCCGGACGCTCGCCGCGCTCGTCCGCGAGGTCGCCGCCGCGATCAATATCCCGTTCACGGTCGGCGGCGGGATCAACTCCGTCGCCGACATCGAGATCCTGCTGAGCGCCGGCGCCGACAAGGTTTCGATCAACACGGCGGCCGTCCGCGACCCGTCGCTGCTGTCCGCCGCCGCGCGAAATTTCGGCGCGCAGTGCATCGTCCTCGCGATCGACGCGAAACGGACCGGCGACGAATGGAAGGTCCATTTAAGCGGCGGCCGGACGCCGACCGGGATCGACGCGTTTCAATGGGCGCGGCTCGGCGTCGGGCTCGGCGCGGGCGAGATCCTGCTGACGTCGATGAACGCCGACGGCACGAAAAACGGTTTCGACCTCGAATTGACGCGGCGCGTCTCCGAAGCGGTCGACGTCCCGGTCATCGCCTCGGGCGGCGCCGGTAAAATGGAGCATTTCACCGAGGTCTTCGAACAGGGCAAAGCCGACGCCGCGCTCGCCGCGAGCATCTTCCACTTTCGCGAGATCGGCATTCCCGAATTGAAGGATTATTTACGGCGGCGGAATATCGAAATCAGACATTGAGGATTGCGGATTTCGGATTGCGGATTTCGGATTGGTTTGTAATTTGCAGCCTGGAATTTTTATTCCGAAGGATTTTTTTATGAATATCGATTTTGAGAAATATGCGGACGGGTTGGCGCCGGCGGTCGTGCAGGACGCGGCGACGGGAAGGGTTTTGATGCTCGGGTTTATGAATCGGGAGGCGTTCGGGAAAACGACCGCGACGGGGCGCGTCACGTTTTTTTCGCGGTCGCGGCGGAAAATCTGGACGAAGGGCGAAACGAGCGGAAATTTTCTCGACGTCGACGAGATCCTGGTCGACTGCGACGCCGACACGATTCTCGTCCGGGCGCGGCCGCGCGGGCCGGTCTGCCACACCGGCGCGGACACCTGTTTCGGCGAGCGCAACGAGCCGGCCGGCGGGAGCGATTTTCTTTTCGCGCTCGAACGCGTGATCCGCGAGCGGCGCGAAAATCCGACCGAAGATTCCTACACCTCGAAGCTGTTCGCGAAGGGTCTGAACAAGATCGCGCAGAAGGTCGGCGAGGAAGCGGTCGAGCTGATCATCGAGGCCAAAGACCGCGACGACGAGCTGTTCCGGGCCGAGGCCGCCGATCTTCTCTATCACCTGCTCGTGCTGTTCGCCGCGAAAAACATCGCGCTCGAAGACGTTCTCGATACGCTCAAACGCCGCCGGCGCTGAGCTCAGGCGAGGCCGAGCAACTTGCCGAGAATTTGTAAGGCGCTGTAGATAAACCCGTGTTCCGCCCGTTCGGTTTCGGCCGTCGTCACGCCCAGCCGGTATTTTCCCTGAACGCCTTCGCAGGCGAAGCCGTCCGCGAATTCGGCCATCCGGTCGCGCATCGACGCGGGCATCATCTTCAGAAACGGCGTGCCGTTGAACGAGCGTTCGATCAGGTCGCGGTTGGCGGCCGGCGTGTAGTCGGCGAATTTCGCGGTCACGTCGCCCTTTTCGCCCGCATTGACGTCGAAGATTCTGACCGGCGTGCCGCACGCGTAGTCGAAGGCCTTCGCGTCGACGGTCCTGATCGCCGGGTTCGACATCGAGCGAAAATGGATCTTCGCGCGTTTCTGGTCGTAGACGATGCTCCACTGCGTCGATTTTTTCTGCGCGACGTCGGCGAGCACGCCGAACGCGTAGGCGATCTCTTCGGCCTCGGTCTTCGGTTTGGCGGCGAATTCGCGCGTCTTTTGCGCGGCCCGCGTAAAGCGGTCGAGCGAGCTTTCGGAACGCGCTTTGTCGGGCGCGGTCGTCTTCGAATAGTTCAGCGATTTTTCGTAAGTGTCGTTGGCGAGCGCCGCGACCGCGAGATTCGCGCCGGTGTGCGCGACGAGCTTGCCGTCGAGATATTCGATCGTCGCCGCGTTGCCCTGCCGGTCGCCGACGAGATAATGCAGCTTGACGGGCGAGGCGATCCGAATGCCTTCGGCGTGACGGATGACCTCGGCGACGTCGGCCGAGACGTCGAGCTGGTACTGGATCCATTCGAGCACGTCGAGCGCCGGCCGCGCGTCGGCCGCCGGGTAAACGGTGTCGTCGAGCCACATCAGCTCGATCACGAGTCCGGCCTCGTTCATCCCGCCCGACGGGTTGTCCCGGCCGTACTGGTTGAACGTCACGCTGCCGTATTTCGAGACCCACGCGGCCGGCGCTTCCGCGCCTGAAGTAAACGCCGATTTTTCGACGCCGCGTTTGTTGACGAAAACGAGGCCGTCGCCGATCATCCAGTCGTAATTCTTGCCGAATAAAACCTCGTCGCCGCTCTTCAGACAAAACGTCGTGCAGGCCGCCGCCCGGCCGGCGAAAAGGCTCGCCAGCAGCAGGAACGAGAGGGTTGTTTGGTAGAGAATTTTCATAAGTCTTGAGTCTTGAGTCTTGAGTCTTGAGTCTTAAGTCTTTGGTCTTTGGTCTTTGGTCTTTGGTCTTCGGTCTTTGACTTAAGACTCAAGACTTAAGACTCAAGACTTAAAACTCAAGACTTCCTCACTTCAAATAAGTCTTGAAAACGAAATCCGTCGCAGCGGCCTGCGCGTGGCATTTCGAACAGCTGCCGGTCGTTTCGCGCTTGACGATTCGGTCGAGCGGGCCGTCGACGACCGCGTATTCCCAGTCGCCGGTCTTCGGGCTGAAGCCCTTTTCGCGCTTGATCATCACCGTCACGAGCGCGGGCTGCGCGTCGTCGGCTCTGAGCAGTTTTTCGCGGACGATCGTCGCGCCGGCCGGAAAGCTCGGCGACGCTTTTCCAATCTCGCCGGCGGCGAGCTCGTCGACGAAGACGCGCGCAAATGTTTCGGCGCCCTTCTCGTGCGGATTTTCCGGCTTTTTCTTCTCGCGCCGGGGCGCGACCCGGTTATCCGGCACCGTGATGATGGTCGTGCCGGCCGCGTTTCTGGATCTCGAATAGCTTTCCAGACCGGAAAGCGTCTGCGCGCTGAATCAGCCCGCCGGGGCCGAATCGATGATCGTTAAAACCTCGTCCGTTTTCTTTTCGGGCTTCTGAACCTGCCGCCAGTTTTTGTAATCGGCGATCCGGTTGAGGAGCTCGTCGCGCTTGACGGCGGTCTCGCCGGTCTGCGCCGCCGTCCGGTCGCGCGTCGACAGAAATCCGATTCCGCCGAGAACGACCGTCAGGGCGACCGCCAAAAGTTTGAATTTGAGCATCGTTTTTTTTCCTCTCGCTTTTGAAAGATGCGCCGCGCTTTGAGATAGTTGTTCGACGGCCCGATTTTCCGTCGCTTCCGGCAAACATTTTTTCCGCGCGCTGCGTATAAAACGGCGTCTTCTTATAATTCTGACCTTCAATTCGAATATGACCCGAAAATTTTATCTTTTCTTCTTTTTCGCGCTCTCGCTTTTCACGCTCCGGGCGGCGGCCGCGCCTTATCTGACCGAGCCTTCGCTCTCGCCCGACCGCCGCGAGATCGCCTTTGTCGCGGGCGGCGACATCTGGACCGTGCCGGCCGACGGCGGCACCGCCTCGCTGCTCGTCTCGCACCCGGCGACCGAATCGAAGCCGCTTTACTCGCCCGACGGGAAAAGCCTCGCGTTCGTCTCCGGCCGGACCGGCGCGGGCGACATCTACGTCGTCAACCTCGACACGAACGAGCTGCGGCGGCTGACGTTCGACGACGTGCCCGACCAGCTCGACGGCTGGTCGCGCGACGGCGGCTGGCTTTATTTTTCCTCGACGAGCCGCGACATCGCCGGGATGAACGACATCTACCGCGTCGCGGCCGCCGGCGGCACGCCGATGACCGTTTCGGCCGAGCGCTACACGAACGAATTCTGGTCGACGAATCTCGCCGACGGCTCGATCGTCTTTTCGGCGCGCGGCATCGCCAATTCGCAGTGGTGGCGCAAGGGGCGCAGCCACATCGACGAGACCGAGATCTGGCAGAAATCGGGCGACACGTACACGCAGATCGCGCCGCGCGGCGCGAAACAGACGTGGGTGATGGCGACGGCCGACGGCGCGCGGCTCTTTTACGTTTCGGACCGGAGCGGCACGCAGAACATCTGGATGCAACCGAAAACCGGCCCGGCCAGACAACTGACGAATTTCACCGACGGCCGCGTGCTCTGGGCGAATCTTTCCTACGACGGCAAAGAGATCGTCTTCGAACGCAATTTCCGGATCTGGAAGATGAGCGCCGACGGCGGCAAGGCGGCCGAGGTCCCGATCACCCTGCGCGGCACGGCGGCCAACCCGCTGACCGAGCGCGTCAATCTCTCGTCGCAGATCCGCGAGCTCGCGCTCTCGCCCGACGGTAAAAAAGTCGCGGTCGTCGCACGCGGCGAAATCTTCGCGGCGTCGGCCAAGGACGGCGGCGAGGCCGTCCGCGTGACGAACACGGCCGCGCCCGAATCGTCGGTCGCGTGGTCGAGCGACAGCAAAAAACTGGTCTATTCGTCCGAGCGCGACGGCTCGATGGAGCTTTTCCAGTACGATTTCGCGACCGAAACCGAAACGCAGCTCACGAAGGGCGCGAATACGGACGCGCTGCCGGTCTATTCGCCCGACGGAAAATACATCTCGTTCATCCGCGACGCGCGGGCGATGTTCGTTTACGACGTCGAAAAAAAGCAGGAGCGCGAATTATGTAAGCTTTTCACCGACCCGCCGCCGCTGCTCGGCAAAAACACGGTCGCGTGGTCGCCCGACAGCCGCTGGATCGCCTTCGCCGGCTACTCGCCCGAGACGCGCTCCTACACAAACGTTTCGGTCGTTTCGATCACCGGCGGCGCGGCGCGGCCAGTCAGTTTTCTGGCCAATTCGAACACCGGCTCGATCTCGTGGAGCCCGGACGGCTCGTTCATCCTTTTCGACACCTCGCAGCGCACCGAAACGGGCGCGGTCGCCCGCGTCGATCTCAAATTGCGGACGCCGAAATTCCGCGAAGACCAGTTTCGCGACTTTTTTAAACAGGAAAACCCGAAGGAAAAACAGCCGCCGACGCCGACGCCGACGCCGACGCCCGCACCGACGCCCGCGACGACGCCGTCGGCCGGACCGCCTTCCTCGCCGTCGGCCGAGGGACTCGTCGTCAAACCGCCGAAAAAACCGGACGCCGACACGAAAACGACCGAGATCGTCTTCGAAGACATCCGCAAACGGCTGAGCCTCGTCGACACCGGCGTCGACGTCGGCAGCCAGACGATCAGCCCCGACGGCAAGACGCTGCTCCTGCTCGCGTCGGCCGAAAACCAGTTCAATCTCTACACGCTTTCGCTGGATGAATTAGCCGGCGATTCCTCGGCGCGGCAGCTCACCTCGACGCCGGGCTTCAAGTCGGCGGCGCAATTTTCGCCCGACGGCCGCGAAGTCTACTATCTCGAAAACGGCCGCGTCAACATCGTCAACCTCGACCGCCGCGAAATCCGCGGGCTCAATCTCTCATTGGAGATGAACGTCAATTTCGCCGCCGAAAAGATGGAGGTCTTCAAACAGGGCTGGCGTTATATGCGCGACAATTTCTATGACGACAAGTTTCACGGCGCGGACTGGAACGCGGTTTATACAACCTACGAGCCGCTCGTCCAAAACGCGCGGACGATGGACGAGGTGCGCCGCCTGATGAGCCTGATGGTCGGCGAGCTGAACGCTTCGCACCTCGGCGCGACCGGCTCGTCCGGCTTTACGCCGACGCCGATCGGCAAGCTCGGCCTGCGTTTCGACCGCAACGAGTACGAGACGAACGGAAGACTGAAGATCACCGAGATCATCGCGCTCGGCCCGGCCGACGTCGTCAAAACCGTCAACGTCGGCGACTACCTGCTGGCCGTCGACGGCGTCCGGATCGACAATCGTGCGAACCTCGACGAGATTTTGGAGAACAAGGTCGGCAAACGCGTCGTCTTAAGCGTCGCGGGCAGCGCCGACGGCTCGAACAAACGCGAAGCGGTCGTCAAGCCGGTCGGCACGTTCGCCGAAAAACAGCTTTTGTATCGTCAATGGGTCGAGGCGAACCGCGCCTACGTCGCCCGCATCAGCAACGGCCGGCTCGGCTACGTCCATCTGCCGGATATGTCGCAGAATTCGCTCGAACAGATGTACGTCGACCTCGACGCCGAGAACCAATCCAAAGAAGGCGTCGTCATCGACATCCGCAACAACAACGGCGGCTTCATCAACCCGTACGTGATCGACGTGCTCGCGCGCAAGGGTTATCTGCTGATGAAGGAACGCGGTCTCTGGGACGTGCCGTCGCGCTCGGCGCTCGGCCAGCGCGCGCTCGAACGTCCGACCGTTCTCGTCACGAACCAGCACTCGCTGTCCGACGCCGAGGATCTGACCGAAGGCTACCGCTCGCTGAAGCTCGGCAAGACGGTCGGCGAACCGACCGCCGGCTGGATCATCTTCACGTGGAACGTCGGCCTTTTCGACGGCACGACGTTCCGGCTGCCGCGCCAGCGAATTCTCGGCAGCGACGGCAAAGATATGGAGCTCAACCCGCGCCCGGTCGATGCCGCGGTCACGCGCCCGCTCGGCGAAACGCCGGCCGGCAAAGATTCGCAGCTCGACCGCGCCGTCCGCGAGCTGCTCGGAAACTAACGAAAAAAAAACGAGTGCCGGCCGCCGAATCGACGGCCGGCACTCGCCGGAGTTTGGCGTCCGCTTACCTGACGAACGCGTTCGGGACGGGCCGGTCGCCGGCCGAACCGAAGCTCGTGATCAGCGTGCCCGCCGTCGAGCGGCTGATGAACCACGTGCCGGCGCGGAAAACGGCCGCGTCGGTTTTGCCGTCGCCGTCGTAATCGCCCGGCGCAGGGATATCGCCGTTCGTGCCGAACGGGAACGAGAAGAACGAGCCGTCCTCCGAGCGCTGGACGAACCATTCGCCGGTCGTCGGCCGGAAGACGGCGATGTCGGCCTTGCCGTCGCCGGTCCAGTCGCCCGGAACGGTCTTGTCCGTGCCGAGGCCGAAGCGATAGACGCGGAACGTGCCGTCGGTCGAGCGGAGATACCACCACGAGCCGTCCGATTGACGGAAGACGGCGATGTCGGTTTTGCCGTCGCCGTCGAAATCGGCGGTCAGCGGCTGATCCGTCGACGCGCCGAAGCTGACGATCGACGTGCCCGAACCGCCGGAATTCGAGATGAACCAGGTCGCCGTCGACGGCCGGAAGACGGCCGCGTCGGTCTTGCCGTCGCCGTCGTAATCGCCCGGCACCGCGACGTCGCCGGCCGCGCCGAACGGGAACGAGAAGAACGTGTTGTCTTCCGACCGCTGGACGAACCAGGTGCCGGAAGCCGGCCGGTAGATCGCGATGTCGGCGAGCCCGTCGCCGGTCCAGTCGCCGGGCGCGAGGACGTCGGTCGAACCGCCGAAGCTGTAGACGCGGAAGCTGCCGTCGGTCGATTTCGTGTACCACCACGAGCCGTCCACGGGGCGGAAGATCGAGACGTCGGTTTTGCCGTCGCCGTCGAAATCGAACGGCGGCCGCGGCGCGAGCGCCGTCAGGACGACCGAGTTCGCGTTGTAGGTGATCGAAAATCGCCGCCCGCCGAGCGTCGCGGTCGTGCCCTGCGCGAACTGCCCGCTGAGCGCGCCGCTGCTCTGGGCGATCGTAAAAGTCGTGCCCGGAGCCGGATTGTAGCCGTTCAGAAACGCGCCGGAAAGCGTCGCGCCGCCGAGATTGAGCGTGCCGCCCGCGGTCAGCCGGTCATACTGCGTGCCGGGCGCCGGGCCGCCGAGCTCGACGAAGAACGTCGAGCTCGCGGCGAGCGCGGCCGCGCCCGTCACCGTCAGGCTGCCTGGACTCGCGCCCGGCGAGACGAGGGTCGGGGAACCTGCCGGCGTCGTCAGCGGACCGACCGTGCCGGACCCGCCGAGCGTTCCGGCGTTTAGCGTCAACGACCCGGGCAGCACGCCGTTGACGATCAGCACGCCGTTCTGAATGTTCGTCGTCCCCGTGAACGTGTTCGCACCGGTCAGCGTGAGCGATCCGCCGCCCGTTTTGTTGAGCGTTCCCGTGCCGGTCATCACGCCGCCGAACGTCGTGTTGACGGGAAGACCGCCGATAAATGCCGTACCGCCGTTCATGGCGAACTGGCCCGTTCCCGACAGACTGCCGATGTTCACGCCGTTCGCGCCGTTGACGTCGAACTGCCCGGACGAATTGACGGTCAGCGCGCGGATCGAGTTCAGCGCCGAAAATAACCGGACGACGTCGGCGTTCGCGCCGCCCGCGCCGTCGCCGACGACGAGATCGCCGACGATCGCGAACGTCTGCGCGGGTTCGAGCGTGCCCTCGTTGACGACGGTCGCGCCCTGATAAGAATTGACGGCGGAGAGTCTGAGCGTGCCCGCGCCGATCTTGGTCAGCGAGCGCGCGCCGCCGGTCTCGGTGATCGAGCCGCTCAGATTGATGGTGCCGATCGCCGAAACGGTCGTGTTGCCGGTCAGCTGGATCGGGCCCGAAATGCCGCAGCCGGTCGCGCAGCTGATCTCGCCCTGAATCGCGCCCGTGCCGTTGCCGGCGCCGGCGACGGTCAGCGTTTCGGCGATCGTCAGATTATTGAGAATATGAAGCGAACCGCCGCTCGCGATGTTCGTCGCGTTGGTCGCGCCGGTCGCGCCGAGCGCGTTCGCGTTCTGCACGGCGACGGTGCCGGCGTTGACCTGCAGCAGGCCCGTAAAGGTGTTGCTGCCCGAGAGGGCCATTATTCCCGCCCCGTTTTTGACGATCCCGCCCGCGCCCGAAACGACATTGCCGAAGCCCACCGAACCGCTGCTGGCGTTGACTGTCATCGGAAAGCCGTTCTGATTGACGCTGCCTAAGGACAGCGAGGTCGTCCCGGTCGTCGCGAACGTGGCCGGCGCGGTCAGAGTGACCGGGGCCGAAATCGCGCAGCTCGCCCCCGAGCTGTTGGTCGACGCGCCGCCGGAGAGGGTCAGCGCGTTGGTGTTGATCGTGTAACCGGAAGCGTTGAAAGTGATGCTGCCGAGATCGAGCCCGGCAATGTCGTTGACCATGTTGAGGCTGTCGGCCGGCGCGCCCGCCGGGAAGACGAGATCGACTCCGTCGATCGGCGCGGCATCGGGGTTCCAGTTGGCCGCTTCCGACCAGTTGTTGGTCGTGCCGCCGCCGTCCCAGGTCAGCGAAGTCACCGGTCCCTGCGCGGTCAGGACGACGCTCGTCAGGTTGTAGGTGATCGAGAAGACCTGCGAGCCGAACACGACCGTGCCGCCCTGCGCGAACTGGCCGACGACCTGATTGCCCGCGCCGCTGACGGTCGCGATCGTGAACTGCTGCCCGACGGCCGGCGTGAACGAGCACGTGCCGGAAAGCTGCGCGCCGTTGATGTTCAGATTGCCGCCCGAGACCGCGAGCCGGTCGTACTGCGTGCCGGCCGTCGTCCCGTTGAGATCGATTTCGAGACCGACCGTCGATCTCATGGCGACGCCGGCGTTCGCGGCGAGAATATCGGTCGTCGTCCCGCCCGAGCCGGGCGCGATCGTGCCCGCGCCGTTCGCGAGCGAGCCCTGCACGAACCCGGTCGTTCCGCCGCCGATCAGCGTTCCGCCGGTCAGCGAGATCGTGCCGACGGCGCCGTTGACCGCGAGCACGCCGGATTGAAGCGTGATCGCGTTGATGTTCGGCGAATTGCCGTTGATGACGAGCGTCCCGTTGCCGGATTTGTTGATCGTGCCGGTGCCGCTGATCGTGTTGTTGAAGACCGTCGAGCCGTCGCCCGTGACGGTCAGATTACGCGCGTTCAGGTTGACGACGCCGTTCAGATTGAGCAAGCGGCTGGTCGTCTGAAAGGTCTGGTCGGCGTCGAGGACGATGTTCATCCCGAGCGTCGGGTGCGCGCCGGTCGTCGCCGTCTGGTTGGCCGTGATGCCTAAAAGGAGGAAAAGCTGGTTGCCGGTGATCAGATAATCGTTGCCGCTGATCGTGATCGTCCGGAACCGCGTATTGATCGCGAAGTCGTTGACGTTCGATTTGCGCGCCGCCGAGTTCGGGAAAACGAGATCGTCGTCCGCGCCCGCGCCACCGATGCCCGACCAGTTGCCGTTCGACGTCCAGTTGATGTCGTTCGCGCCGCCGGTCCAGGTCTCGGTCGCGAGGATCACGCCGTCGTCGTTCGCCGCCCGGGCCAGCGAATCCGCGAACCGCGCCCCGACCGGGCCCGCTTCCTCGAAAAACGTCCCGAAATAACCGGTCGCCGCCCGGGTCTCGATCGGAAGACCCGTCAAAATCAGACTCGCCAGCAGAGCCGTCGCCATCAGAACCGCCGCCGTCCGTAACGATTTAACGTTCAAAAAATCTTGTTTCGCTTTCATAAATTTTCAATCATCCTCGCCATCATTCTTCGGTCATCGCTCGCCGGCGGACCCGGTCGAACGCGGGATGTAGCAAGAGTAAAGCCGTAAGACCTTAAATTTCTTTAGGTTTTATTGAAATTTTATTGAAGTTTTTCTGAAGTTTTTCTGAAGTTTTTCTGAAGCCCGCGCTTTTTTTCAATGAGAAATGACGGTCGAATGCCGGCTTCATCATCCGCCATCCGCCATCCGCTATCCGCCAAGGGTTTATTTTTCCGACGAGAAAAGGCGCAGCGATTCGGCCGGGGTCTGGCCTTCGATGATGCCTTCGAACCGGAAGCCGAGCTTTTCGAGCAGGCGGATCGAGGCGTCGTTGTCGAGCGAGGTGATCGCGAGCACGCGGTCGAAGCCCAATGTTTCGCGGCCCCATTTCAACACCGCCGACGCCGATTCGAAAGCGTAGCCTTTTCGTTCGTACTGCGGCAGAAACGCGAAGCCGATGTCAGCGCCGGGCAGGCTGTCGCGCTTGACGAAGCCGCAGATTCCGATCGCCGGATTTCGGATTTCGGAGGCATTTTGTTTGAGCTCGACGGCGTAGAGGCCGAAGCCGTGGTCGCGGTAGCTTTGACGATAGCGGTTTTCGATGAAATCGCGCGCCTGTTCGAGAGTCCGCACCTGGCGGTCGCCGATGTATTTGATGAACGACGGCTGGTTGAGCAGATCGACCATAAAGGCGTCGTCCGCCGCGACGATCTCGCGCAGGATCAGGCGTTCGGTTTCGAGAATTATCACTTTCTTATACCGTTTTGAATAAATAATTGTGCATTAAGATTTTCGGCTCGATTCTTTTAATTGCTGCGGTAAAGCAAGTTGATTAAATTTCAAGCCTTCCGACATCCGACATCCGACATCCGACATCGGTATTGCCTTACTTTTTCTCCGGATAATAAATCTTCCACGCCGCGGGCGGCCGGCGGATCGCTTCGTCGGTCCCGTAACCGCGTCCCGTCCACGAAAATTTCGCGCGGAATTCGAGCAGTTTCGGCCGCCCGTTCGGAAAAGCGTAGCGCGCGTAGCGGCCGGCGTCGCCGAGGCCGCGCGCCTTGACGAAGACGATCAATTGCTTCGTCCGCGGGTTGAAATAACGCCCGCCGAGCGTTTTGACGCGCACGTTTTCGATCCGCGTCGCCGTGTCGCGCGCCTCGTCGGCCTCGAATTCGAGCCACGGAAACTCCAAAACCTCGGCCCGCGCCGGCGATTTCGTTTCATCATACAACAAATACGCGTTCGAGACATTGTAAGCGGCGATCGAACAGACGATCTCGACCAGAAAACGGCCGCGCGCGAGCGGGTAAAAGCGAATCCGGCCCGAAAGACTTTCGTTTTCCGCGCGCGCCAGCAGCTCGTCGAAGGAATTCGTCTTAAAATAGTCTTCGTAATCGCAGCCCTCGCGCGGCAGCGCGGGCATCGCCGCCGTCAACGCTTCGGCGCACGCCGCCGGCCGCCGCCACGCCCGCTCGCTGACGCCGGCCGGTTTGTATAACGTGCAGTCTTCGGGAAAACGAATCCGCGTCCGCGCCGTCTTCGTTTCGACGGATTTGCCCACCCGCGATTTCTGCGCCCGCACCGCGACATTGCCGCCCGCGATCGCCGCCAGCAAAACCGCCGGCCAGAGTATTTTCAAGATTTTCATAAAACAATCGAAACCCGGCCCCAAATTTTCCCAACCGAAGCCGTTTCTTCAAAACCGTAATCACTCATTCCGAAAAATCCGAAATCCGAAATCCGAAATCCGAAATCAGTAGTATTTGCTCAATGGTTCGTTATCGAGCCGCGCCGTCACGACGCGGTAGCGCAGGTCCGGACCTTCGAAGCCCTGGCTGAAAACCTGCAGGAAAACCGCGATCCGGTCGCCGTAAAAGTAGACCCGCTCGATCCGATAGCCGTACGCGCAGCCGCGGCTCTCGGGCAGCGTCTTGTCGCTCTGCAGCACCTGCACGGGACGCTCTTCGGAAGACGTTTTGTCGGCGAGCAGCAGCTCGAATTTGAAAACGTCGGTTCCGCAGTCCTTACTTTCGGCCGGCAGCGTTTTGAGCGTCAGCTCATAATATTTTTCAGCGTCGCGGCTGTTCGCGTAGACGACGTTGTTGAACTTCACCGTCTCGGTGCTCGCGCCGTCCGTCTCGTAAAAAGGCTCGTTGGTCCAGTCGGTCGGCAGATGCGCGACGAGCAGATCGCCCGTGTTGCCGTCGACGATCTTCAGCTGCCGCAGCCGGGCGGCCGTTTCGAGTTTAATTTTCCGTTCGAGCCGCGTCTGCGGTTTCGGCGGGAGCGGGTTTTCGTATAAAAAATTGTCGATCAGGCCGGGCGCGAGCGCGTATTCGTTCTTTTCCGTGTCGACGAAAAAGGTGTGCGTGTAATAGCCGCCGCTGCCGTCGTAGCTGCCCGATTCCTCGAACGCGAGATATTTCCCGTCGCGCGAGAAGCCGAGAAACTTGAAAAAGGCGAAATCGCCCGCCGTCACGACTGCCGGAGCCGCGCCGAAAATCAGCGCCGTCAGCAGAAAAATAAAAAGATTTTTGGTTCGCATAGAATTCATTCTCCGTCGATTTGACGAACGGCGACCACGAATTTTGCTGCCGCCGGGCGAAAACCGGCGTTTTAACCGCATAATGATGCGGTCCGTATCGTCCGGCTTTGAACAAATGCCCGCCGGTCGCTTAAAATTTAAACCAGGAGGAACTCCGCGACGCGCCTGCTCAGTTCGCCCCGACGATGATCGATCGGCGTTCCCGCATTACTTTTTATGAGAAATCTTAGCGAACTGCTTTTACTGCACAACGATCTCGACGAACTTTTTTTCGCGCATCAGACGGCGCTGCTGCATTTCGAATTCGACCGCGCGCTCGCGATCCTCGAAGATTACGAGCGCGAATTATGGACGCATATCCGCGACGAGGAAGACATTCTGATGCCGGTCTACAAGGAGCGGGCGAGCCAGCCGCGCGGCGCGGGCTTTCAGCTTTTTCTCGACGATCATCACCGGATGAGCGAATTCGTCAAGCTGCTCAAACCGGAAATCGAAAAGCTCGCCGCCGATCCCGCGCCCGAAAAACAGCTGATCTGGCTGCTCGACCGCGAATCGTTCTTCAAAAAGCTGTGCGGCCATCACGACAAGCGCGAAACCGACATCTTTTACCCGGAAATGGACCGGATCACCACGGACGAAGAAAAGCTCGCGCTGCTCGACCGCGTCAAATGGACGCCCGCCGCCGGTTAAAGTTTTGAGTTCCGCCTTCAGGCGGCCTTCGTTTCACAAGAAAATAAATTCACGATGAAACGAAAGGCCGCCTGAAGGCGGAACTCAAAACTGATCGTTCCGAATTATGAAAAACGCCAAACCCTCGAAGGAAGAGCTGCGCGCGGCGGTCGAACGGACGACCGACGAATTGATCGATTATGATTTAAAGGTGCTTTTCTGCGGCATCAATCCCGGTCTCTGGTCGGCGGCGACCGGCCATAATTTCGCGCGGCCCGGCAACCGTTTCTGGAAAACGCTCCACCGCGCCGGCTTTACCGACTGGCAGTTTGATCCGTCGGAAGAACGCGGGCTCTTAAGGCTCGGCTTCGGCATCACCAACTTCTGCCCGCGCGCGACGGCCCGCGCCGACGAGCTGACCGACGAGGAAATCGGCGAAGGCGGCCGCCGGCTCGTCGAAAAAATCGAAAAATACCGCCCGCGGATTCTCGCCGTCCTCGGCATCACGCCCTACCGCGTCGCCTTCGCCGAGCCGCGCGCGAAAATCGGCCCGCAGCCCGCCAAGATCGGCGAAACCCGGATCTGGGTGCTTCCGAACCCGAGCGGCCTCAACGCGCATTATCAGATCGACGATTTGACCCGGCTTTTCCGCGAAATGCGCGAATCGGTCGAGCCCTGAAATAATCCTTGACAACCCGAAAACCCGTATCCAGATGGGTCAGATCAAAATCGGAAAGAAAACTGGCGGTCGCCGCGAGCAAAGCAGAAAGCATTGTATTTTCATATATTTATCAACAAAGTAAAGGCTATGCCGATCAGTAATGACAACTTCCCGAACTATTTTATGAATCCGTTAAGCCCGGAACATCGAATCATTTAGCGACTATGGCGGAAGACTACGAATTCGTGACCGTCTGGCGGTTTGACGCGCCGCTCGCGAGGGTCTGGGAAGAGATCAAAAATTCGGAAACGTGGAGCGACTGGTGGAAGGGCGTGCTGCGGGTCGAGAAGCTGCGCGACGGCGACGCTTCGGGCGTCGGCGCGGTGCATCGGTCGACGTGGCGGAGCGCGCTGCCGTACAAGCTGATTTTCGATTCGGAAACCGTTCGCGTCGAGGAGCCGCACGTCATCGAGGTGCGCGCCTTCGGCGAATTGGACGGTCAGGGCATCTGGACGCTGACGGCCGAAGACGAAAATGTGACGCGCGTCCGCTACGACTGGCGCGTCCGGACGACCAAACGCTGGATGAACCTGCTCGCGCCGGTCGCCAAACCGTTTTTCCGCTGGAACCACGACACGATTATGAACTGGGGCGGCCGCGGGCTGGCGCGAAAACTCGGTTGTCAATTGCTGGAAAACAGGTAAAATCTTCGCTATGAAGATCGTTTTCTGTTCCGAGCCTTTTTATCCGCACGAGGTCGATTACGCCTACCGCGAGGAATTCGCGGCGGCCGTCCGCGCCGGTTTCGAAACCGCGCTTTTCAGCTTCGAAGACCTCACGGAAAACGAAATTTCGCGGGCTTTTCGAAGGATCGGGCCTTCCGAAAAGCCGGAAGCCGCCGTTTATCGCGGCTGGATGCTCAAACCGGCGTAGTACGAAATTCTCTGCCGCGAGCTCGCCGCGCGCAATCTCATTCTCGTCAATTCGCCCGCCGAATACCGGCATTGTCATTATTTCCCGGAATCTTACGAAATTATCAGAGAGCACACGCCGGAGAGCGTTTTTCTGCCTTACGACACCGCTTTCAGCTTCGACAACCTGTTCGAACGGCTCGCCGTTTTCGGCGATAAGCCGCTGATTTTGAAGGATTACGTAAAATCGCGGAAACACGAATGGCGGGAAGCCTGTTTCATCCCGTCGGCGGCCGACCGGGCGGCGGTCGAGCGCATCGTCGGGCGTTTTCTCGAATTGCAGGGCGACGATCTGAACGAGGGGCTCGTCTTTCGCGAGTTCGTCCGTTTTCAGCCGCTCGCCGAACATTCGAAAAGCGGAATGCCGCTGACGAAAGAATTCCGGCTCTTTTTTCTCGAGGGCGAGCCGATCTTTTCGGCGGCTTACTGGGAAGAAGGCGATTATCGCGAAGCCGCGCCGCCAAAAAACCTCTTCGCCGACGTCGCGAAACGGGTCGAAAGCAATTTTTTCACGATCGACGTCGCGCAGAAAACCGACGGCGAATGGCTGATCGTCGAGCTCGGCGACGCACAGGTCGCCGGTCTGCCGGAGGCGGCGGACGAAACGCTTTTTTACGAATCGATCCGATTCCTGCCATACGAATTATGGCGGCAGGACGATCACGGCCACAAATTTCTGATCGAGACCTTCGACCGTCGATCCGAGGCCGTCCGCGCGATGAAGGAATTCGAGGCGCGGCTTCACAAACAGACTTACTGGGTCGAAAAAGCTAAGGTCTAATCGACCGATTCGGGAACCCGCAGTTTGCTCGGTTCGTCGAGTTTGAGATTTTTTACCGTTTGCTCGACGAAAAAATGTCGCTGGTTTGATCTGCGCTATAAAGACCTGCCGTTCAAATTTCGAACACAGTTTTTAATCAGAAGGATGAAGACCATTATCAAAAAACTCCGCCGTTACGGCGAATTGCTGTCGGGCGTCGGCTTCGACGTCGTCGCGCGGCATCCGCTGGCCGACGAAGCCGAATGGCTCGAAAAGCTCGATCTGCGGCCCGACGACTGCGATTCCTGCGAAATTATCCGGGCGCTCGGAAACAAGCTCGTGTTCGTTTCCTTCTTTTCGACTGCCGGGACGACGAAAGAGGCTCACGTTTACTATCGTTTCGACAGGGAGGCGCTATTCGGCGGGCATCATTTCCATGTCGCGACGAGGAAGCGGCCGCTGACGAAAAAACATATCGAAAACGGCCTCGAATTTCTGTTTCGATGGCTGAAGGACGAACGGCGAAAGAAAAGAAAGCGGCCCCGGCCGGGGATGCGGCGGATTTTCGACGAGGACGTCTGCAAAGGAACTGCCGGCTAGAACGAAGCAGTTATAAACCTGAATCCGGACCGCGCCGCGGCGCGAACCTTGCGGATGAGAAAAGCTTATTCGCGAGGTGTTTATGAAATCGGGTTCATCGTTTAAGTTCGGTACGTTCGCGCTGCTCGCGCTGGCGGCGGCGGTCGCGTTTTTTTATTCCGGGACGGCGGTCCGGCCGGCTGCCGCGAAGAGCGGCGGGAATCCGGCGCAGAGTCAGGCGGACGCGCGCGCCGCTTACGGAAAGCTGCCGGTCAGTTTCGAGATCAATCAGGGACAGGCGGACGAAGCGGTCCGGTTTCTCGCGCGCGGGACGAATTACACTCTCTATCTGACCGGCGAAGAGGCGCTCCTCTCGCTGCGTAAACCCGCGCCGTCGCCGGACGCCGAGGAAGACTCTCCGGCCGTCGCCACGCTGCGGATGAGTTTGGCGAATTCGAACCGGCTGCCGAAAATCAGCGGAACAAGGGGCCTCGCGGGCAAGGTCAATTATCTGATCGGCCGGCAGCCCGAAAATTGGAAAACCGGCATCCCGACCTTTGCGGGAGTCGAATACGCGGGGATTTACGAGGGCATCGACCTTGTCTTCTACGGCAGTCAGAGCGCGCTCGAATACGATTTCGTGGTCGCGCCGCAGGCCGATCCGTCCGTTATTAAAATGCGCTTCGACGGGGCCGAAAAGATCTCGGTCGACGAATCGACGGGCGAGCTCGTTCTGCTGACCGCGACCGGGGAAGTGCGCCAGCACGCGCCGGTCGTTTATCAGGAAACCGGCGGCGCGCGAAAACCGGTTCCGGGGCGCTACAAAATCATCGAGGCCGCCGAAGCCGGCGACTCGCCTGAAACTCCGCGCTCCGCGCTCCGCGACCGGCTCGTCGGTTTCGAGCTCGGCGAATACGACCGCGGTCTGCCGCTCGTCATCGATCCGGTCCTGATCTATTCGACCTATCTGGGCGGCGGCGACGATTTTTCGACGAGCAACGACGGAAACGGCATCTTTCGGGGCGATATCGGCTACGGCATCGCGGTCGATGAGAACGGATTCGCCTACGTCGCCGGCGCGGCGCATTCGATCGCCTTTCCGCGGGTCGGCGCGGTGCAGAGCCAATGCCGGACCAATACGCCCGGCAACCCGAATTTTTCCTGTATCGACGCCTTCGTCACGAAATTCGATCAGGAAGGCAACGGCCTTGTTTACTCGACTTATCTCGGCGGCGTTCGGGACGTCAACGGGCCCGGCATCGATTTTGCGACCGCGATCGCGGTCGACGCGGCCGGCGGCGCGTATGTCACGGGGTTTACCAATTCGCCGGATTTTCCGGTCACGGCCGGCGCGTTTCAGCAAACTCTGCCGTGCGCGGCCGGCGGCGGCAATCCCGGCGGCTGCGCGTTCGTCACGAAACTGAGCGCGGCCGGTGCGCTTGTTTATTCGACCTATCTCGGCGGCAGCGCGGCGGCCGGCGGACCCGGTTCCGAAGGCGCGACCGGGATCGCGGTCGACGACGGCGGCCGCGCCTATGTCGTCGGCCGGACGCAAACCTCGAGCTTTCCGGTTCGCGGCGGCTTTCGCGCCAAATGTTTCGTGCCGCGTCCGGGCAATCCCGATACTTTCTGCGACGGAAGCTATTCCTTTCTGACGAAATTCAATCCGGACGGCACGGACCTCCTCTATTCGACGTTCATCGGCGGCGAGCCGAAGTTCGGGCTGGCGGTCGCGCCGAATAATTCGGCTTCCGATGTCGCCGTCGACAAACAGGGCAACGCGTTCGTCGTCGGCGGCACGAACTCCAATTTCCCGACGCGGCGCGCGCTGCCCGGACAGGAGACCTTTCGGAGCGACGCGGCCAATTGCCGGATTTTTTATACGCCCTGTTTCGACGCGTTCGTGATGAAGATCAACACGAACCTGAGCGGCACGGCCTCGCTCGCCTTTTCGAGCTTTCTCGGCGGCGACAGCTACGAACAGGCGTCGGGCGTCGCGCTCGACCGGGAAAATAACGTCTATGTGACGGGCTTTACCAATTCGACCGATTTTCCGGTGACGCCGAACGCGGCGGACAATACCTGCGGCAATCTGCTTTCGTGCACGGCGAACGAGATCGAGCGCCGCGACGTCTTCGTCACGAAGATCAAGGCCGATCTGAGGGGGCTTGCCTATTCGACCTTTCTCGGCGGCGACGCGCGCGAGGACGCCGGCCGGATCGCGACCGACGGCGCCGGCCGCGCTTTTGTGATCGGCTCGACCGACTCGACGGACTTTCCGACGACCGCGAACGCGATCCAGCAGACGCTGAACGGCGTGGACACGGCCGCTTTCGTGACGAAGTTCGCGCCGACCGGAGAACGCGATTATTCGACCTATTTGCGGGGGACGCAGGCGAACGAACCGCTTTCTAACACGATCGGCGCCGACATCGCGGTCGACGGCGGCGGCAACGCCTTTATCACGGGCGGCACTTCGTCGCACAGTCTGCCGGTCAGAAACCCTTACCAGTCGGAGAACGGGGCCGCCAGCAGTCCGGGGCTCGGGGTTCCCGGTTACAACGCTTTCGTTGCGAAGATCGGCGATCCGACGCCGGTCATCTTCCTGCCCGGCGTTTCCGGCAGTTTTCTCAGAGATTCGTCGAGCGGCAATCTCGAACGCTGGATCGGCATCAATCTGTCGAACGATCACCGTTTCCTGACGCTCAATCCTTCGTCGCCGTTCTTCAGGGGCGACGCGATCTACGCGTCGGATGCGATTCGCACCGTGCTGCCGAATATCGATGTTTTGCGGAGCGACGTTTACGGCTCGATGATCAACGCGCTCCGGTTCCGGGGCGGTTATGTCGAATACAACGTCAACGGAATACCGGAGCGCCGAACGCCCGAAGGCTGCGATTTTCTCAACCAGCAGGCGCGCGGGCCGTCGCTGTTCGTGATGGGCTACGATTGGCGAAAGGACAATGCGATCACCGCCAATCAGCGGCTCGACGAATATATGCAGTGCATTCAGCAGTTTTACGGGCCCGACGTCAAGGTCAATATCGTCGCGCACAGCATGGGCAGCTATGTCGCGCGCCGCTATATTCTCGATCATCCGAACAAGGTCGGCAAGCTGATCACGATCGGCGGCCCGTGGCTCGGCGGCCCGAAGATCATCAACGTGCTGGCGACCGGCCAGTTTTTGGACTCCTTCAGCCAGAAGATCGCGATCGCCGGCGACGACGTCTTCAAGTTTCTGGTCGAGGATTTTACCGCCGCGCATCAGATCATTCCGACGCGTTCCTATTTCGCGCTCGGCGGGCGTCCGTATTACGAAAAGGACGACCGCGGCAATTTCAAGATCTACAACTCCTACGACGAGTTCATCGCTCGTATGAACGAGCTTTACCCGCGGACGCGACCGGGCGACGCCGGCCGTCTTTTTCATGATTATCCGGGGCAGGACGACTGGCGCGACGATACGAGCGGCGTCCGGTATTATCACATCATCGGCATCCGCTCGAAACAGGATACGGTCGGCACGGTCATCAAGAACCCGACCACCGAAGTCTGCATCGCGGTCGGCAGCACGACGGTCTGCCGCAATGTTACGACCTATAAGCTTTTCTACACCGAGGGCGACGGCACCGTCCCGCGCCGGAGCGCGCTGCGCAAAGCCAACGGGCTCGATTTCAACGCGCCGACCGCGCGCGTCGTGCCGTTTACGGCGACGTCGGAAAGCTCGGACGATTCGGTCGAACACACCAAGCTGAACGGCAATCGGGCGGTGCAGAACGCCGTGCTCGATTTTTTGAGGGCGCCCGTTCCGGCCGCTTCGCCGAATGTCCGAAAGACCGAGATTCAGCCGGAAGAGCGGCCTTCGGCGGCGCTTCCGCCGGTTTCTCCCGAGCCTCTGCTGGCTTTGAATTTCGCCGGTTTAAGCGCCGTCACGGTCGCCGACGAATTCGGCGGCAGCACCGCGCCGCTGCCGGGCGAGCCGAGCTACATCGGAACCGTGCCGGGCGTCAATTATCAGAAACTCGATGCGCAGTTCATCGCCCTGACGATGCCGACGGGACGGAATTTCACGGTTTCCTTTCAGATGCCCGATCAGCCGATAATGCTCGAATGGACAAAGGGGACGAATAAATCGACGACCGAAGCCGGTCGCTATCTCGATCTGAACCTTCCGCCGAATACGCCGCTGCGGCTGACGATCACGACCGCCGGGGTCGAGGGACTGCGGGCCGACACCGATCACGACGGCACGTTCGAGACGCCCGTCGCGCCGACCGCGCAGATGAGCGGGCCGGACGCCGCCGATACGGACGCGCCGCTCGTCTCCTTCGACGAAACGCCGTCGGGCGGAATGTCGAACCTCGTCATCGGCGCGGCCGACGGCGCGAGCGGCGTCCGCGCGCTGATGTATTCGACCGACGGGGTCAATTATCAGGCCTATACCGCTCCGCTGACGTTCGCGCCGGGGCAGACGATTTACGCCTTTGCCGATGACAATGCCGGCAATCGCTCGTCGACCGTCGCTTATCAAACCGGCTCGTTCGAAGCGAAGATCGGCGGAAACGTCCGGGACGGAAACGACACGGGCGTCGCGGGCGTCGTCCTGAAACTGAGCGATGCGAAAAACGGCGCGTTGACGACGCTGACGGTCGGCGGCGGAATCTATACGCTCGCCGGATTGACGCCGGGCACGTCCGCCGTGCTGACGCCCGAACATCCTTTTTATACATTCACGCCGGCGAGCGTTCCGCTTTCGGGCCTGACCGGGAACACGACGGTTAATTTTACGGCGGCGCGGAAGACCTACAATCTCAGCGGCCGCGTGACGGACCGCGACGGCGGCGGCGTGGCCGGCGTCGCGCTGACGCTGAGCGGCGGGCAGACGGGCGTTACGCAGACCGACGCGGCCGGCAATTACACATTTTTCAATCTCGCGGCCGGCGACGATTATACGATCGCCGCGTCGAAGCCGTTTTTTGCTTTCGACGCGCCGGCCCTGCAGGTCACCGAGCTCGACGCCGACGAAACGGTCGATTTTACTGGCGTTCAGAATACTTTCGGGATCAGCGGCCGGATCACGAACGCCGACGGCAGCGGTTTTGCGCGCACGCGCGTGACGCTCTCGGACGGGAGCCGAAACCTGTCGGCCGTGACCGACGATTCGGGCTTTTACTTTTTCGACGGGCTCGCGGGCGGCGGCGATTACACGCTCGCGCCATCGAAGCCGGGCGCGGTTTTCGTGCCGGCGACGCGGACCTTTAACGATCTGAGCGGCGATACGAGCGGAGATTTCAGCTCGCCGACCTCGCCCGATACTTGGACGGGCGAATCTTCGACCGATTGGTTTAATCCCGACAACTGGATCGGCGGCGCGGTGCCGTCCGGGACGGCCGTCGTCGTCGTTCCGGCGGGCGCGCTCAACGAGATCGCGATCGGTTCCGCCGACGTGACGATCGCCGGTCTGACGATCGAAACGGGCCGGACCGTAACGATCGGCGCGGGGCGCGTGATGAGCGTTTCGGGCGATGCGGCGGTCGGCGGGGTTTTGGCCGGCGACGGGCTGTTTACCTGCGGCGGCACGGCCGTTTTTGCCGGAACGGCGCGGCAGACAATTCCGCGCGCCGCGCTCAACAATCTAAAGATCGATAATTCGGCGGGCGTCTCGCTTCTGGGCGACGCGACGGCGGGCGGCGAGCTGAATCTCGCGAACGGCACGCTCGACACGGGCGCGTTTACGCTGACGCTCGAATCTTCGGCCGCCGTCGTGCGGACGAACGGTCTCGTCGCCGGAAGCCTGCGCAAGAATTTTGCGGGCTTCATCGGCGACGCGCGCAAATCGGCGCGCCCGGGAACCGGGCCGTTCGTCTTTCCGGTCGGCACCGTCGCGGACGGCGCAGATTATTCGCCGGTCGAAGCGAACGTCACAAACGTTGCGGGCAGCTCGGGTTATCTGACCGTTCAGGCCTTCGACACGCCGTCGCCGGCACCGATCGGCGGGCCGAAGATCTCGCGCTACTGGCAGCTCGACGGCGACGGCGTGACGGTCGATCTCACGTTTCACTATCTTGCTGAGGATGCCGCCGGAATTAACAATCCGGCCGGTCTGCGCGTCTTTCGCGGCGGGCTCGGCGTCTGCGCGGACGACTGCGTCGACGAATCGGCGCTGACCGGCACGGCCTTGAACGTCTCGGAATTCTCGCCGTGGACGATCGCCGCGCTCGCGCCGACCGCCGCTGCCGTGTCGGTCGGCGGGCGCGTCGCCGATGCCGGCGGACGGGGACTCGGATCGGCGACGGTCGTGCTGACGGCGGCCGACGGAACGAGTCGGAGCGCGCGGACGAATTCGTTCGGTTATTACCGGTTCGACTACGTGGCGGCGGGACAGACCGTGACGGCGGCGGCGCGGCTCAAAGGGTATCGCTTCGAGCCGCGTGTGGTGACGGTCACGGACGAGCTGACGGACGTCGATCTGACGGCCGCGCCGGGGCCGTGAGACGAGCGGCGACGGCGGAATTTATTAGTCGACTAGCTCAGGGATCGCCGGCCGCATTTTCGGCTGCGGGATTTCGACCGCTTCGGGGACTTTCATCCGGCTCGGTTCGTCGAGGTTGAGATACAGGCGGCGGCTCAGATAGCTTTCCGGGAAATGTGCGAGGCGCAGCAGCGGGTATTTCATCTGCTTGCCGAAAAGACGGCGGCCCATCATATAGTAATAGATCGGAATGCCGAGGTTGAAGCGGCGCTGGAACGACGGGTCGCTGCGGTAAAAATCGATGTTGTAGCGCCAGCAGGTGAAGAAAAATTCCCATTGGAGCTCGGTCAGTTTGGCGAGCTTGGCCGATTCTTTGGCTTCCATCCGCGTGTCTTCGAGCGGCACGAAAAGCGTCGGGATGACGACCCATTTCGAATCTTTCAGCGCGTGCAGCAGATCGAGCGAGCGCTTCGTGTCGTCCTCGGTCTCGCCCGGCAGGCCGACGATGAAGGTCGCGAACGGAAACCAGTTGTGCCGGTTCATCAATTCCATTCCTTTTAGCACGACGTCGTGCCACTGCTCGGCTTTATACGGATACGCCTTGCCCTTCATAAATTGATTGAAGAGCCGCGTGCTGCCGGTCTCCAATCCGACGAACAGGCTCGCGTAGCGTTTGTCGGGATGCGTCGAGGCCGGGTGCGTGTGGATCGACGAGCCGACGGCGTAGGGCGACAATTCCTCCAGCAGCTCGGGATTGCGGACGATCGGCGAGATCGTGCCGTGCGTCAGCATAATGTTCTTGACGCCCGGAACCTCGGTGATCGATTTGAGCATTTTTTTGAGCGCCGGAACGTTGGTTTCGAACTTCGGGCCCTGTTCGTATAAAAAAAGATCCTCGGTCGTGATCGTGATCGTCTCCGCGCCGTTGGCGACCTGCACGCGGACGTTTTCGAGGATATGTTCGAGCGGCAGGCTGCGGCCCTTGCGGAGCGCGATCGAGCAGAACTGGCAGCCGCGCCCGCAGCCGCGCGTGATCTCGACGACGCCGAACGTCGAGCGATTTTTGGTCGTCGGGATATGCTCCATCGCGGGCGATTGGCCCTCGATCCGGCGCGGCAGCGATTCGCCGCGGAGCGCGCGCTCGAAGAGATCGACGACGAGGTCTTCGGCCTCGCCCTCGACGATGCAGTCGATGCCCCATTCGTCCTGCAGGTTCTTCTTCTCGATCTGCCACGAGCCGGGCCCGCCGACGATCACCTTGAGATGATTTTTGTGCTTTTTGATCGCCGGGTGCGTGATCAGCCGCTTGAACTCGGCGGCGTTGATCGGCTCGGTCTTTTTGCCGTAGAAATGGACGTAAACGTCGGTCGCGAACGTGATCCCGAGCGGGTTATGCGCGTGGACGCCGACGACGCGCGTGTCTTCGCCGACGAACAGATCGAGCTGGTCCGGGTAGCAGACGACGACGTCGTCCGGCGAGAATTTTTCGAGCAGCAGCGATTCGACGACGCGGAGCCCGTTCGGAACGGCGACCGCCTGCCCGTCCGAAAGCGTCTCGTTCCGCCAGTCGACGTCGATCATATAGAACGGAAATCGCGAATATCGCGAAGGAAGAGTGCCGAGCAGCATCTGCCGCCACGTGCTGCTGAGATACTCCGATGACTCCGACGTGCTCGCCGCCAGAACGATTTTTTTTCCCCGATTGCTCATAAGTGTAAATGGACTTCCCCTGTGCAGATTCTGATAACTCTAAGAAATGCGTAAGGTTATTTTAACCCAAGTTGTCAATTAATGAAATTTAAGAAACGATTCCCGCGAAAAACGCGAAAGGACGCCAAAAAAGTCTGGATTTCCCTGAATCTCGAATTTTTTTCGCGTCTTTTCGGATGTTTCGCGGGCCGAAACATAAAACTTCGACGACCGCCGGCCTCGGTTATTTTAGGATAGACCCTGCGGGAAATACAAGATAATCCTTCGAAAGGAGGGGAGTTTTTGTCCAATCCAATTCCGGTTCGGTCTAAATTTCGTCGGGCCGAATGTTTGTTTTGATTCACAAACATTCGGCCCGATCGAAAGCTCCGGATTCAGACCATCCGACGTCGCTATGGTTGTGCGGTCAGGTTCAGATCGCTCAGGCTGTCGTCGACCGTGACGAGCTGCGGGACGAACGCATACCGCTTCGAGACGACCCGGACGACATAGGTTTCGCCCGTGCGGACGTCGTCGAAACGGTAGTTGCCGAACGTGCCCGTCCGCGTCGAACGCGCCGCGCCGGAGGCGTCGGTCAGCGTGACGATCGCGTTTCCGACGGCGCGGCCGTCGGCGGTCATCACGCGGCCGCCGACGCTCGCCGGCGCGGCGGTCGGGCCGAGGATAAACAGCGTATAGTTCGTGCTGTTCGAATTCGCGCCGTTGGTCGCGGTGACGGTGAAATTGAACGTGCCGGCCTGGGTCGGCGTGCCGGTCAGCGTGACGGCCGCCGCCGGCGCGAAATCGTTTTGTTTTTCATCCGCGGAATTCCCCGGCGAACCGCCGCTCAGCGAGACGCCGTTCGGCAGGCTGCCGCTCGTCACCGAATAGGTGAAACCGCCGTCGTTCGGCACGAGCGTGTAGTTGTAGCCGGCGTTCTGCGTGCCGCCCGGCAGAGCGGCGACGAACGCGCCGCCGCCGGCGGCGTTGTTCAATTCGAACGCGCCGATGTCGGCCGCGCCGATGCGGGCCGCGCCGCGCTGGTCGGTGACGGGCGACGTGGCCGCGTTGCCGGCGTCGATCGCCGGCGAATTTGACAGCAGGGCGTGGGTCTGCGTCGGCCCGCCGTAGAAGCCCAAAGGCGCGAGCCGGGCCGGTTGATCGTAGAGAATGCCGGTCAGGTCGCCGCTAAAGACGATTCCGCTCGCGTTGCCGATCAGATTGTAGCCCTGCGAGACGACCTGCCCGAAAACATCGCCCGGCAGAAATCCGGTATTGTCGGAAAAGATCGAATTGCGCGAGACGGTCGCACCGGAGGTGTACATGCCCGGGCCGTAAGTGCCCGAATTGGCCGCGATCGTCGAATTCGCCAGATTCAGCGTGCCGAGATTGATCACGAAGAGGCCGCCGCCGGATTCCGCCGCATTGCCCGAAAAGGTCGCATTCGTAACATTCGTCGTCCCGCTGCCGACGAACAGGCCGCCGCCGCGGGTGCTGGCGTCGCTCGCCGTGTTGCCGGAAACGGTCGAACTCGAAAGATTCAGCAGGCCGCTGCTGAGGATGCCGCCGCCGTCGCTGATAACGCCGCTGACCGTATTGCCGGAAACGGTCGAATAGCTCATCTCCATCGTGCCGGTGTTGAGAATGCCGCCGCCGCCGCCGCCCGGATTGTTGAGGACGGAATTGCCCGAAACGCTGCAGTATCTCGCGGTCAGCGTGCCGCTGCTGGCAATGCCGCCGCCCGAGCCGCCGTTCGCCGTGCTGTTCGTGACGGCGCAGTCGAGCAGCGTCAGCGTGCCGTCGCTGCGGAGGCCGCCGCCGTTCTCGCCGCTGACGCTGCCGTTCGTCACGGTCAGCCCCTTGAGCGTCAGATTGGCGCCGCTGCCGATCGAAAACACGCGGCTCGCGTTATTGCCCGAAACCCGGAGGTTGTCGGTTCCCGACGTGTTCGAGACGATCAGCGTGCCGTTATTGGCGACGGCGAGCTGGCCGCCGGTCAGGCCGATCGTGCAGACGCGGCCGGCGCAGCCCGGATCGTTGGCCGGGATGTTGAAGGTGATCGATTCGTCGGCGGCCGTCGAGTTGGCGAGATCGACCGCGGCGCGCAGGCTGCCCGCGCTGGAATTCGCGGTGTTCGTGACGACCAGATTCGCGCCCGCCTCATACGCGCCGATGTCCGTCGCGCCGGTGCGCGTCTTGCCGCGCTGATCGAGCGCCGGCGTATTGACGGCGGTGCCCGCATTGACGGCCGGCGAATTGGGCGGCAGCGCGTGCGTCGGGGTGGCGGCGTTGTTGGGCAGCAGCGGCAGCAGCCTCGCGTCCTGATTGAGGATGTTGCCGGTCGTCGTGCCGGTGACGGTCGCGCCGCTCGTGCTGCCGATCAGGTTGTAGCCCTGCGAGAGGATCGTGCCGCCGAAATCGGGCGCGGTCGCGGCGCGGTTGCCGGCGACGATCGTGTTGAGCAGGCTGATGTCGCCCGGGTCCTGCTGGCTGATCCCGCCGCCGTCGCCGGCCGTGTTGTCGGCGATGGTCGAGCTGTTGATCGTGATCGGCCCGCCGGTCACGATGCCGCCGCCGCTGCCGGTCGCCGTGTTGCCGGAAACGGTCGAATTCGTCAGCGTCAAAGAACCGCCCTGCGCGACTTCGATGCCGCCGCCGCCGGTCGCCGTGTTGCCGCTGATCGTGCAGTTGGCGACGGTCGTCAGGCCGCCGGCCGAGATGCCGCCGCCGTTGTTCGTCGCCCGGTTGTTGACGATCGCCGAATTGCTGACCGTCAGGCTGCCGCCCTCGTTCAGCAGACCGCCGCCGCTTAAGGCGTTGGCATAGATCGCGTTGCCGCCGGTAAAGGTGAAGCCGCTGACATTCAGCGTCCCGCCGCTTTTGAGCACCATCACCGAGCTTTGGTTATTGGCGTCGAGCGTCAGCAGATTCGCGCCCGGCCCGTTGATCGTCAGCCCGCCGTTGTTCTCGACGACGAGCGGCGAATTACCGAGCGTGGTGGTTTGCGGCGTCGCGAAAACGGTCGGGTCGAACGAGATCGTATCGGCGCCCGGCGTCGCGTTCGTCCGCTCGATCGCCCCGCGCAGCGAACAATCGCGGGGCGCGGCCGTGCAGGCGTTTTGCGAGACGTTGTCGACAGCCGTATCGACGACGATATTGAGCGGATCCGGCGGAACCGCGACCAGCGAAATGGAATCGATCCGCCAATTCGGATTCGGCCTGAAATTAACACGATCCCAGGTGCCAAGCCAACGGAATTTGATGGTATAGCCGCCCAGACTCGCCGGCACAGCGAGAACCGTCGTTACATAGCCTGTTCTAGTTCCGCAAAATGCAAATTCATTGGGAAGCGGATTTGAGCTTGAGGTAAGGGTGCTTGTTCTGCCGTTATAACCGTTCGCGATGAAGGTCGCGCCGACTGCCGCGCTCGTCACATTATTATAGGTCGTTCCCCCATCGGTGCTCAGCTGGAGAATTCCTCCGTCCCAGCAGGTAGCGCCCAAATTCTCGAAATTATAGGTTTGGCGGAAGCTCAGCTGGAAATATATCTGTTGGATCGGCAGAGTGATCGGCGGGGAAACCAGGCCGTTTGTACTGACATCATCGAATCCATTGGTAACCGCGACATTCGGCGCGCTGTCGGCCTCGCTGGCGACGGTGGCGAACGGCGGCGGCGCACCGAATCGTCCGGTGGTGACGGTCGTCCAACCCGCCGGCAGGGCCGGCGCCGTGACGCCGTCGAAATTCTCCGACCACACGACCGTCGCCGGCGTCGCCGGCGCGAAATTACCGGCGGCGCGGCCGTTCACGCGGGTGTCGTTGCTGACGGCCGCCGAAGCGCCGTTCGCCGTCTTCGCGGTCGTCTGCGCCGCCGCGTTCGGAGTGTTCGACAGAAAGATAAAAAGCAGTAGAGACAAAGAGATAATTTTGTTAAGCACCGGGATCATTTCCTCCAATTAAAATCAGTTTGTCGGGTCGCCGCCGGTCGCATCGGCTTCAACGATGGCTTCGGCTTCCGAAATAAAAATCGAAGCCGCAAAATTGCTTGACCTTAGCAAGCCCGGTCGAGCCGGAAATTCAAGCCCTCTGAACTCTCCGCTGCGTCAACCGGATCTTTCGATCCTTTTGCGGCCCCTCAACATATAAGTGTCGGAAATCCGCAAACGTATCGCGGTTAAAATAAAATTCGATTTCGAGCGCCGACCGGAGCGCCGACCGGAGCGCCGGCATCCTGCCGGCAATGCGTTTGAAAAACGCACAAGCGCTTCATTTTCTCGAAGATTAAAGGGAGATGAAGCGTGGGACGCCGTTTGCACGGCGTTGGCCGGCCGAGATGCCGGCGCTCCGGTCGGCGCTCGAAACTATTTTTGATACTTTTTCGTCCGAATCCGCGCGTTAACGGATGTCGAACAATTCGGTCGACGAGAAAGTTATTTTTCAAGGTCAACAAGGAGTTTTAATCTTATGAACGCAGTTTCCCCGGAATTGGCACACGCAATGCCGCCCGCCGCGCAAGTGATGCAGATGGCGATGGGCTTTATCGTTTCGCAGTCGCTCGCGGTCGCGGCGCGCCTGAGGATCGCCGATCATCTCAAAGACGGCGCGAAGACCGCCGGCGAGCTGGCCGCGCTGACCGCGACGCACGAGCCGTCGCTCGACCGGCTGCTTCGCGCGCTCGCGAGCCTCGGCGTTTTGTATAAGGACGCGAACAATCGTTTTTCGAACACCGCTCTCGGCGACGTGCTGCGCGCCGATCACCCGCAGTCGATGCGCGCCGCGCTCCATATGATGGGCGACCCCGAGCACTGGAATTCGCACGGCAATATGCAGCAGAGCGTCAGGACCGGCGAGATCGCTTTCGACTACACTTTCGGCCAGCCGGTCTTTCCGTATTTCGCCGAAAACCCGGCGGCGGCGGCCGTCTTCGACGAATCGATGACGAGCTTCAGCGCGGCGGTCGCCGAATCGGTCGCGGCGGCTTACGATTTTTCCGGAGCGAAAACGATCGCCGACATCGCCGGCGGCCGCGGCATCCTGCTGGCGAAGATTTTGGAGAAGAACCCGCACGCCGAAGGCATTCTGTTCGAACAATCGCACGTGCTCGAAGGCAATATTCTCGCGCGGGAAGGCGTCGCCGGCCGGACGCGGCTCGTCGCGGGCGATTTCTTCGCCGAAATTCCGGTCGCCGCCGACGTTTATCTGATGAAGTTCATCATCCACGACTGGAACGACGAACAGTCGGTCGCGATCCTCCGCAATCTCGCGAAAAGCGCGCCCAAGGGATCGAAGCTGCTGCTTGTCGAAACCGTCGTCGAGGAAGACGACAACGCGCCGTCACTGAGCAAGATCATGGATCTCAATATGCTCGTGATGACCGGCGGCCGCGAACGCAAACCGAGCGAATACGCCGCCCTCCTCGAACAGGCCGGCTTCCGTCTCGAAAAAGTTTACCCGACGATGCCCCTGCAGGTGGTCGAGGCTGTCCGGGGCTGAAGAAAGAAGAGGAGAAGAGGAGAGGAGGAGATAGGGACACTTCTGCCTGAGGTTTAACTTTCCGGTGAAAATTGAACCGCTCGCAGGTGTATTCCCGTCTCCTCTTCTCCTCTTCTCCAAAGATTCCCGCAACAAATTTGTCACAAAAACAAAACCGCCGGTGTTTTCCATTTGTAACGCGCATTTTCTGCGACATAAATTTTACTGACAAACCACGGAGGGATTTTTTTGTGATGTTCAAGTCGAATATTATTCGTTTTTGTTTTTACGGCCTGCTTTTATTCGTTTTCGTACTGTGCGGCCCGGACGCCGAGGCGCAGACTAAAGAGAAAGACAAGAGTTACAGCCGCGAGTTCTGCGGCGGCGGCTGGTCGAACAGCGACAAGTTTACGAGCCGCGACCTGCGCGAGACGACCGTTTCGGCGGGCAGCCTGACGGTCGACGGGCGGCGCAACGGCGGCATCCGCGTGCGCGGCGAAAACCGTTCGGACGTGTTGGTGCGCGCCTGCGTCCAGACGTGGGCGAACACGCAGGCCGACGCCGACGCGCTCGCCAAAGGCGTCCGCATCGAAACCGGCGGCACGATCCGCGCGGAAGGCGCGGGCGACGACCGCAACTGGTCGGTATCGTATGAAATTCTCGTCCCGCGCAGCACCGATCTCAAGCTGACGACGCAGAACGGCGGCATCTCGATCGAAAGCGTCGAGGGAACGATCGAGTTCGAAGCCGAAAACGGCGGCATTCATCTGAGCGACCTCGCCGGCAATGTCAAGGGCCGGACGACGAACGGCGGGCTCCATATCGAATTGACGGGCAGCACGTGGAAGGGCAACGGTCTCGACGTCGCGACGACCAACGGCGGCGTCCATCTCGCGATGGCCGACAATTACGCCGCGCGCTTCGAAACGCGGACCGTCAACGGCGGCTTCAAGAGCGACCTCCCGGGACTCGAAATCGAGCGTGAAAAAGATGAAAACGGCTATCGCCGGCAGGGCGTCAACTTCAGCCGCGACCTCAACGGCGGCGGCCCGCTGGTCCGCGTCGTCACGACCAACGGCGGCGTCAAGATCGGACGGGACTAAAAAGTTCGGGAAGTTTAGGTAGTTTGGGAAGTTTGGGAAGTGATTGTCTCCCGTACTTCCCGAACTTAAAAAAGCGGCCGACGATCGCGGCCGCTTTATCGATTTACATTAATCACGATTGTCAGGATCGTTATAGACGGAACGTTTGAGTTGTCTCAAGCATATTTCTCCTTCAAACGGTTCAGGTCGGAAACTTCAAGTTCTCGAAGGTGAAGACGACGATCAAAACGGCGGCCGTCAGCAGCAGGGCGTTGAGCAGCGTGCCGATGACGGGAAACGCCTTTTTCGTCGTTTTCGAGAACAGGCCGATCAGCCCGAAGATCAGACCGAGCAGATGGAGAAACGGAAACGTCAGACTGACGATCAGCAGAACGACCATAATGCTGTTGCCGACGGTGCCCTTGCGCGTGCCGAGAAAAACGCCGGCGACGACGAACAGGATCAGCAGAACCGGCAGCAGAATGCCGATCACCGTCGAAGCGATCCCGAGCCGCGAATGGTTTCTCGGCCCGGGCCATTTATCGTTTTGCGCCATTTTCAGTCTCGCTTCAAAATAACACCGAAAAAAAAGTTTGGGAAGTTCGGGAAGATAATCACTTCCCGAACTTCCCAAACTTTCCAAACTTCCCAAACTTTTAAGACGCGCTCAGCAGGTTGTTGATGAACGTCAGCGATTCGTCCGAGATGCCGCCCGTGTAACTGCCGAGCTGAATTGAGATCGTGCGGGCCTTGGCGAGCTTCATCAACTGGGCGCGCGTCACCTTGTAAAGCAGCAGTTCGCCATACACCGAATCCCACTGCCGGAAGAAACGCCGCGCGCGGCCGACCGGCAGTTTCTGGCCGTCGGCGACGAGCGTCAGCGAGTTCGACTTCGCGAATTTATACTCTTTCGCGATCGACAGAAAGCCGATCACGTAGACGCTGTCTTCGATGTTCGTCTTGTCGCCCTTGTAAAAATAGAAAACGCGGCTTTCCATCTTGCGCAGCAGCTCGGCCTTCGGTAAATCGAGATAAATGCTCGGCGTCGAGATATGACCGACCTTGCTGGCCGGATCGAAACCGCCGCGCAGACCGCCGAGCCCGAGCGGCTGATCGTACTGGCTGCTGACCTCGCCGACGTCGGCCCACATCTCGGCCTGCGGCGAGGCGACCTGCCGCGTCGACGTCGGCCGCGCCGTCACGCGGCGGTTCGGCGAATAGCTGGCGATCTTCATCCGTTCGAACGCCTCTTTCTGTTCCCGTTCCTTGATCGCTTCCTGTTCGGCGCGGTATTCCCACGCCGGTTTGAGATCGGGCAGGCTCCAGACGCCGCGTTTCTCGATTTTGGCCTGCTGTTCGTTGTCGCGGTAAAGCGTGCTGTCGGATTCCGCCTGGCTTTCCTGCTCGGGAACCGCATACCACGCCGCGCCGTCGCGGAGCATCTGCTGGCCGACGTCGACGCCCTTCAGCGTGAGCTGGCCGACGGTCCGGTCGGGCATCACGCCGCGCGGCAGAAATTCGACCTGTTTATTGAGAACGAGCGCCGCGAGATGTTCTTTGACGGTCGCGTAAAGCGGCTGTTCGGGCTCGGGAATTTCGATGTATTCGAGAACGACCGTGACCTTGCCGTTGCCGAGCTCGATGACGCAGGTCCGGCCGTCGACCACTTCGACGACGCGCCCGCCGAACTTGCGCTGCGGATACGCCGAAATCGCCGTCAATATCAGCACGACGACGATAAAGAGCACCGGCTTGAGGTTTTTCCAGCTGATCAATTTTTTGAGATTTTCCCGGTCGATCAAACTAATAACTCTAACCGGCAGCGAATCCATTTGGTGGCGCATATTTTTTATCCCTGTCTTTATTAAACAAATCCGAAATCCGAAATCCGAAATCCGAAATCAACGTGCGTCTAAATCGTATTCGCGCAGCCGCCGGTAGAGCGTCGAGGGCGAGATGCCGAGCAGCTCGGCGGTCTTGCCGCGGTGCCAGCCGGTCTTTTCGAGCGCGTTGATGATCTGCTGTTTTTCGACGTCGCGCAGATTCGTCGGCGACGCGTTCTGGAACGAGTTGACGACCGGTTCGATCGGCTCGTGATAGCTCACGGAAACGCTCGGCTCGCTCATCTTGTAGACGACCTCGGGCGGCAGCTCCTTGATCGTGATGCGGCCGTTGTCGGCCAGCAGGACGGCGCGTTCGAGACAGTTGCGAAGCTGGCGGACGTTGCCCGACCAGTGGAACGAGCAGAGCGCGTCGATCGCCGGCGGCGCGATCTCGGGCGCGTTGACGCCGGCGATCTTGTTGAGAATATGCCGCGCGAGCGGTTCGATGTCCTCGCGGCGCTCGCGGAGCGGCGGGATGTTGATCTCGAAGCTGTTGATGCGGTAGAGCAGGTCGGCGCGGAAGACGCCGTCGGCGACGGCGCGCTTCGTGCTGCGGTTGGTCGCCGCGACGAGCCGGACGTCGACCTCGACTTTCTTGACGCCGCCGACGCGGAAAAACGATTTCGTTTCGAGCGCGCGGAGCAGCTTCGACTGGAGCTGCATCGGCATTTCCATAATCTCGTCGAGAAAGAGCGTCCCGCTGTCGGCGATCTCGAAGAGGCCGAGCTTGCGGCCGCGCGCGCCCGAAAACGCGCCGGCTTCGTGGCCGAAGAGCTCGGATTCGAGCAGGTTGTCCTGGAGCGCGGCGCAGTTGAGATCGATGAAGGTCTTGTCGCTGCGGCGGCTTAAGCGATGGAGCGCCTGCGCGATCAGCTCCTTGCCGGTGCCGGATTCGCCGGTGATCAGGACGGACGTGTCGGAGGTCGCGACGCGCTGGACGAGCCGCAGCACTTCCTTCATCTGCGGCGATTCGGCGACGATCTCGGGCAGGCCGAAATGCGTCCGCTCGATCTGCGCGCGGAGCCGCTGGTTGTCGATCTTGAGCTTCTGTTTTTCGGCCGCCTGCTGGACGAGCGCGGCCAATTCGGTGATCCGGTAGGGTTTCGTCAGATAATCGTACGCGCCGAGCTTCATCGCCTCGATCGCCGATTCGACCGTCGCCTGGCCGGTCAGCATAATCACTTCGGGCGGATTCTGCGATTTCTCGCGCAGCCGGCGGAGCAGGCCGATGCCGTCGAGCCGCGGCATATTGATGTCGCACAAAACGACGTCGAAATCCTCGTGTTCGAGCGATTCCCACGCCGCCTCCCCGTCGGCCGCCGTTTCCACGTCGTGCCCCTGCCGGCTCAGTTCCTTCTGAACCACGAGCCGCAGATTGCTTTCATCGTCAACTACTAGAAGTTTTGCCATAAGTTTGTTTAGTCGGGAGTCGAGAGTCGAGAGTCGAGAGTCGGGCTACGATTTTCGCAGATGTCTCATCAGACTCATCGTCATTTTTCCGACTTCCTCAAATAAATCGTAGATTTGACGAAAGTCGTTTTCATTCAAATACCCCAAATCGACCGCGATGTATAAGTGAGATTGGGTTTCTGCAATCGAACCGTGAGCGATGTTCAGAAAATTTGCAAATTCCTTATCGGAGTTTCGACCCTGCCCTTCCGCGATATTGGCCATCACGGAAACAGCAGCCCGGCGAAGCTGATCGCGCAAGCCGAAATCTTTGGCGAAGTTCCCGTCCGAAGTGATCTCGTAAACCCGTTTCGTCGCTTCCCGCGCCCTCTGCCAGGCTTTGATCTCTTCGAACTTTTTAAATCCCGCCATATTTCTCTTCTCTTGCTTGCTTTCGACTCTCGACTCTCGACTCTCGACTCTCGACTCTCGTCTACCATTGCTTCTGAATCGGGAGATAAATCGTGAAGGTCGTGCCGACACCGACGTTCGAGCGGACCGCGAGGCGGCCGCCGTGTTCGGTGATGATGCCGTAACAGACGGCCAGTCCGAGACCGGTTCCCTTGCCGACCTCTTTGGTCGTAAAAAACGGCTCGAAAATCTTCGACAGGTTTTCCGGCGCGATGCCGATGCCCGAATCCTGGACCTCGATGGTCACGCGGTTGTTGGCCGGAAAGGCGCGGAAGGTGAGCGCGCCGCCCTCGGGCATCGCGTCGATCGCGTTGGTCGCGAGCGCGATGATCGCCTGCTGGATCTGCCCGCCGTCGGCGTAGATCTCGGGCAGATCGTCGCTCAGATCGAAATTGATGGCGATGTCCTTGCCGCGTTTCTGGTGCGCGACCAGATTGGCCGACGAACGGACCAGATCGCCGACGTCGATCATCAGCCGGTTGCTCGTCCGGACGCGGCTGAAATCGAGCAGGCCGTTGGTGATCGCCTTGCAGCGAAACGCCTCGCTCCGGATCAGGCCGAGATATTCCTGCAGGTCGTCGACCTCGGGCGACGCGCCGAACGCGCCTTCTTCGACCCTCGATTCGAGCGATTCGGCGCAGGCCGAGATCGTCGCGAGCGGGTTGTTGATCTCGTGGACGACGCCCGAGGCGAGCCGTCCGACGGCGGCGAGCTTTTCGGCGCGGCCGGCCGCGTGGATCGCTTCGACGCGCGTCGTCACGTCCTCGCCGACCGTGATGACGTGCGTCACCTCGCCGGTCGTCTCGCTCCGCATCGGGATCTTGCTGACCATCCAATGCTTGGTCGCGCCGCTGTGATCGACCGTCTGCTGCTCGATGCGCTCGATGCTGCCGGTCTGAAAAGCGCGCTCGAATTCCTGCCGGAGACGGCCCTGCGGGTATTTCGAGAAGACCTGAAAGACGTTGCGCCCGATGACCGCTTCGCGCGGCATTCCCTGATTCCCGACCTCGCGCTGGCGGTTCCAGGTGACGATCTGATAGTCGCGGTCGATGACGTAGATCGAGATCGGCAGCGCGTCGAGCACCGATTCGGTAAAGCGGCGGTGTTCCTCGCGCGCCTGACTGATCGAGGCATCGATCGTCGATTCGTAATGCGCCGAGAGATTGACGCTCATCGCGGCCATCTGCGCCGCCGCGTCGATCAGCCGCTTGACGCCCTCGCGGCAGTCTTTTTTATCGGCGAAACCGACGGCGACCGCGCCCTTGACCGCGCCGTTGATATGGAGCGGCGAGACGTATTCGAAACCGTGAATCCGGTCCTTGAGCAGAAATTCCGCCTCGGATTCGGTCCAGACCGAAACCTGCGGCGGAAGCAGAGCGAGCCATTTTTTGAAGCGCCGGTGATGCAGAAAGTTCTGGCGCGGATCGTCGTTTTCGGGCGTGTAGCTGCTGCTCACCAGACCGATCTGTTCGAGCTCGACGACGACCGTGCAGGTTTGCGCCCGCGTTTTCAGGCACAGCGCCTCGGCGATCCGCGACGCGACTTTTTTCGGATGGACGGCGACCTGCAGGCTGCGCCCGAGCTCGGTGATGAACTTTAAATCGGATAAAGCGTCAGTTTCCTTCCGGGCGGCGGAAAAAGACTTCGACGCGGGTTTTATCGGTTTTGGGGCTAGCATTTCTGGTTTTTTGTTGCAGTCTGACAAACTTTCCCGAAATTTTGTCATCTGAAAGAGGTCGGTTGGAATACGAGAATCGGCCGGTTTATACAAACCGCCTATTAAATTAAATAGGATTTTAACATTTTTGTCAATGGTTTTAACGCTTTGTTAAACAATAATATTTGACAGATCGGGCCGTTCGGACGAAAATCGAAAAAGCGTTATGAAGAAGAGTCTGTCAGGGGTAAAAATGTCGGCGGTGTGGCTCGTTTTGCTTTTTTCGGGCCTGTTTTTCGCCGCTCTGCCCGCGTCCGCGCAGCAGATCGTCGACAAAACGGTCGCGGCCGTCGACGACGGCGTCGGCAATCCCGAGCTGATCACCTATTCCGACCTGCTCTGGCAGCTCGCCCTGCAGCCGAACATCCCGATCACGCCGCCGAGCTCCGAAGACCTCAACCGCGCCCTGCAGATCGTCATCAACCAGCGTCTGATCGCGCTCGAAGCCGAGCGCCTGCCGCGTTCCGAACCGACCGACGCCGAAGTCGACGCGAAGATCAGGGACGTCCTCGCGGGCTTTTCGTCGACCGCCGAATTCGAGCGGCGGCTCCGGACCGTCGGGTTCGATTCGGTCAAGGACGACAATTTCGTCAGGATGATGGCGCAGCGCGTGAAGATCGAGAAATATCTCGATTTCCGGTTTCGCTCGTTCGTCGTCATCACGCCCGAGGACGAGGCGCGCTACTACCGCGACGTCCTGCTGCCGGACTTTCGCAAGCGCTTTCCCGGCGTGATCGTCCCGAGCTTCGACGAAAAACGCGCCGAGATCGACCAGATCCTGACCGAGGAAAAAGTGGCGAGCGACATCGAAACCTTTCTCGACGAAGCCAAACGCCGCGCCGAGGTGATCCCGCTCAGCAAATTATGAAATTATGGGATTAGCCAAGATTAAAACGAAACCCGCCTATACTTTCGCCGAATATCTGGCGATCGACCGCGAATCGGCCGAACGCTACGAGTATCTCGACGGCGAGATCTATCTGATGGCGGGCGAGAGCGGCGCGCACGGCGACATCTGTATGAATCTGGCAATCGCTTTCGGTAATCAAACGAAAGGCACCGGCTGTCGCGGACGCATCAAGGACACCAAGGTTTTAAGCGGCGCGGCGGCGCAGAACACGGCTTCGCCCAAAGGAATGTTTTCGTATCCCGATCTGGTCGTGATCTGCGGGCCGCCGCAGTATCACGATAAACACGAAGACGTCGTCGTCAATCCGAAGCTCATCATCGAGGTGCTTTCCGAATCGACCGAAAGCTTCGATCGCGGCGAAAAATTCATCCGCTACCGGATGTGGAATTCGACGCTGACCGATTACCTGCTGGTCTCGCAGACCGCGCCGCTCGTCGAGCATTACATCAAACAGTCCGACGGCAGCTGGCTGCTGCGCGAATATCGCGGTCTGGAAACGAGCTTCCGGATCGAAACGATCGCCGCCGACCTGAATCTCGCCGACATTTACGACCGGATCGAATTCGACAACGATCTTTAACCCTCGTTTTCGAGCATCTCCTTCGCCTTCAAAAGTTCCTGCCGGTGCTCAGCGGTGACGGTCGGGTATTTGAGATCGAGCGATTCGAGTTTTTTGACGATGATCTCGGCGACGGCGGCGCGCGTGAACCATTTTTTGTCGGCCGGAATGATAAACCACGGCGATTTTTCGGTCGAGGTCGCTTCGATCGCCTCTTCGTAAGCCTTCATATAATCCTTCCAGAAGGCACGCTCCTTCGCGTCGCCGGCGGAAAATTTCCAGTTTTTCTCCTTTTCCTCGATCCGCGCGAGAAAGCGTTCTTTCTGTTCGTCCTTCGAGACGTTGAGAAAGAATTTCAGGACGTGAACGCCGTTTTCGGCGAGGTAGTCCTCGAAATGCCGGATCTGCCCGAAACGCTTCTGCCAGATGTTCTTATCGTTTTTGATATGTTCGGGCAGCGGCTGGTTTCGCAGAATTTCCGGATGCACGCGGACGACGAGCACTTCTTCGTAATACGAGCGGTTGAAGATGCCGATCCGGCCGCGTTCGGGCGTGTTCTTCGCGCAGCGCCAGAGATAATCGTGGTCGAGCTCCTCGGCCGACGGCTGCTTGAACGAAAAGACCTGGCAGCCCTGCGGGTTGAGGCCGCTCATCACGTGCTTGATCGCGCCGTCCTTGCCGGCCGCGTCCATCGCCTGAAAGATGATCAGCAGCGCGTGCTCGTTCTGCGCATAAAGCACGTCCTGCAGCGCGGCGAGCCGCGCGACGTTTTTTTCCAGATCCTCGACGGCTTCCGTCTTGTCGCGGTAATCGCCCGTAAAATCGGTCGGATGTTTGTCGAGCTCGAACTTTTTGCCTTCGGCGGCGCGAAATCTGTCGTAATCCATTCGTTTTTTTTCTCCGAGTTTTTTTCGATGTCGTGACCTATTCTACAAAAATTTCCGGCGATTATATACGAGGACGTTCAATCGTCCTCGGGTTCAAGACGTTTTGGGGAAAACGCGCTTTGAAAATGCCGGTTTCGCCGGCCGAAGTCCGCTTCGGCCGGCAAAACGCGCAGACTTCCCGGACGCCCGAAAAAATTTACCGGCGGCGAACCGTCAGAACAATCGCCGGCGATCGTTCGTAAAAAAGCGGTAAATTTATTTTTCGCTTTTACTTGTATGAAAATTATCAATCTCCGTTCGGTCTTGAAAACCCTGCCCCTTTTGATCGCGATTTTTCTTTCGGCCGGCTGCAGCTGGATCGAAACCGTCGAATCGACGAAGATCCGGCAGTCCGAGATCGCCCAGCATTACACCGTCAGGGCGAACCGCGACCAGACGATCGTCTCGGCTTACTTTCAACAGGGCAATTGGGGAAAATCGGTCGATCTCGACGCGCCGAGCCGGATCGAAGACAACGGCCGCGAGTTGTCGCAAAGCTCGCTCAACATCCTCGGCGTCAGCTACGGCGTCCGGATCGACAGCTTCGAAGCCGCGCACAGCTTCGTTTACACGAACAACGACGGCCGGATTTTCCGCAACGAGCTGACCGTCGAACCGCTCGAAATCACGGCCGAAGAGGTTGCCGTCAACCGCTCGCAGGAAACCCGCATCGCGCTTTCGCGCGCCGTCGGAGACGACGAAAAGATCACGGTCTCGCTCAAATCCGAGCTCACGCCGCCCGCCGGCGCGAACACCAACGCGCGCCCGAAAAAGCCGGTCGAGGATTACGAGATCTCGCTCAACAACGAGCTCGACGCGACCCGCACATTGATCGTTCTCAAACCGAAAAACCTGAAAAATTTCGTGATCGGCAAAGCCGTCCTGACCGTCGAGACGAGCCGCGAGCTGCCGCTCCGGCAGCAGAATCCGGCCGGCGGCAAGATGAGCTGGAGCTACAGCTCGACCCGCAGCGCGGGCGTCGCGAACTGAATTCCGGTTTTACAAATCGCGAAGATCGCATAAAATTCAAATATTATGAAAATCTTTCGCGCTCTTTTCGTGCCGCTCGCCGCGTTTTTTCTGTTTCAAAGCCTGCCCGCGCAGACGCGGCTCACGCCGCACAAGATCAGTCTCAAAAGCGGCAAGGTCTTCAATCTGAACCTGCCCGCCGATTACGAGATCACGCCGGCCGCCGAAGGCCTCAAACGCGTCCGCTTTTTCGCCAAAGCGCCCGACGGCCGGATCTTCGTGACCGATATGTACAACCTGACCGACAACAAAAAGGGGACGGTTTACATTCTCGACGATTTCGACGAAAAAACCGGCAAATTCGGCAAGGTCGTCCCCTACCTGACGAATCTCCGCAACCCGAACAGCGCGCAGTTTTACACCGACGCCGACGGCCAAAACTGGTTTTATCTGGCCGAGACCGACAAGCTGACGCGCCGCCGCTTCACGCCCGGCGAAACGAAACCGTCCGATCTGAAACCGCAGACGCTGGCGACCTTTCCCGATTACGGTCTGAGCTACAAATACGGCGGCTGGCACCTGACGCGGACGATCGCCTTCGCGCCGAACGGCAAGCTCTACGTCGCGGTCGGGTCGAGCTGCAACGCCTGCGACGAAAAAGAGGAAGTCCGCGCGAGCGTGCTGGAAATGAACCCGGACGGCAGCGGCCGGCGGATCTTCGCGAAGGGCCTCCGCAACGCGGTCGGCCTCAAATGGCGCGCCGGCAATCTCTTCGCGTCGAACCAGGGCTCGGATCATCTCGGTCTGAACAAGCCGGACGAAACGTTTTACGCGCTCAAGGACGGCGCCGATTACGGCTGGGCCTCGTGCTATCAGTCGAACGGCAAGGTCTATTTCGACACGACGCCGCCGAACGACCTCAAGAAACCGACGAAACGCCTGAAAAACTGCGACAACGTCCCGGCCTCCTACGGCTTTTTCCCGTCGCATTCGTCGGCGCTCGGCTTCGACTATTTCGACGACGCGACCGACGATTTCATCAAGAACGCGTTTCTCGTCTCGCTCCACGGCTCGACCAACAAGGACATCGGCCACGGCTACAAGATCGTCGTCCTCCGCAAGGGCGAAAAGCTGCAGGACTTTATGAACGGCTTCCTGCAGGGCTCGAAAGTCTGGGGCCGGCCGTGCGACATCCTGAGGCTCTCGGAAAACGCGTTTCTCTTCACCGACGATTACAGCGGCGTCGTCTATTACGTGCGCCGCCGGAAATAGATCGACCAATCGGTACAGCGAGCGGCAGCGAGTCCGTTTCACCGATATTGATTTCCGAGCGTAAAAGACCCGCTGCCGCTCGCTTTACTGATTTTAAGAATCAAAGATCAAAATTATGAAAACCCTGACCAGCCTTCGTTTCAAAAGATTTTTCGGCCTCATCCTGCTCGTCGCCGCGCTCGCGGCAGCCGTTTCGGCCGAGCGCCGCGAGCGGCGGATCGAGGCGTGGCAGCCGCTGCATTTCGACGTCAGCCTGCAGTTCGACGGCGAGCTTTCGCGGATCGCCTCGGCGACGACCGTCGTGACGGTCCTGATCCGCGAGCCGGACGTGACGATGATCGATTTCGATTTCGGCGCGCTCCCGATCGGCGCCGTCGCGGTCGACGGCCGGCCGGCGCGCTTCGTCCGTCACGACGAAAAGCTCGACGTCTATCTCGCTGCGCCGCCCGCCAAAGACACGAAGCTCAATGTTTCCGTCACTTATTCGGGCGTGCCCGAGGACGGTCTGATCTTGACGCGCGACCGCGACGGCAGCCCGTCGGCGGTCGGCGACAACTGGGCCGACCGCGTCCACCACTGGATTCCGTGTCTCGATCACCCGTCGGCGAAGGCGTCGGTCAGGTTCACGGTGACGGCCGCCGCCGTTTACCCGGTCGTCGCGAACGGCGTCCTCGAATCCGTGAAGGAAAACGCGGACGCGACGAAAACCTGGATCTACGACGAAGCGCGGCCGGTTTCGCCGTACAATATGGTCGTCGCCGCCGGCCGGTTCGCGACCGCCGTTCTGAAGACGAACGCGCCGGTGCCGATCTCCTATTACGTCCCGCAGTCCGACCGCCGGTTCGCCGAGCCGGGCTTTTCGCCGGCCGCGCCCGCGCTCGCGACCTTCGGCGAGCTGATCGCGCCGTATCCGTACAAAAAGCTCGCGCTGATCGTCGGCGCGACCAAGTTCGGCGGGATGGAAAACGCCAACACGATCGTCTTCACGCCGACGCTCTTCCGGAATTTTCTGACGGAAAAACCGCGCAGCCCGCGCTATAAAATTCCGCGCGCGGTCGAGGAAGTCGTCGCCCACGAGATCGCGCATCAATGGTTCGGCGACACGGTGACCGAAGCGACGTGGGCCGATCTCTGGCTGAGCGAGGGCTTCGCGACCTATTTCGCCGGCCTTTTTCTCGAAAAAAACGAGGGCCGCGCGGTGTTTCGAAGCTATATGAAGGAAAAGGCGAAAAGCTATCTCGACTACGAAAAAACGCGCCGGACGCCGATCCACGACACCGAGACCGAAAAGCTCTTCGATCTGCTAACGCCGAACAACTACGAAAAAGGCGCGTGGGTTCTGCACAACCTGCGCGGGCTTTTGGGCGACCGCGCGTTTTTCGAGGGACTGCGCGCCTATTACGAAGCGCACAAGGATTCGACCGCGACGACCGAAGACCTTCGCGCCGCGCTCGAAAAAGCGTCGGGCAAGGATTTGAAGGAATTTTTCACGCGCTGGATCTACCAGTCGGGCCATCCGGTCTATCAGACGAGCTGGCGCGCGGCCGGCGCGAACTCGCTCGCGATCACGCTCAGACAGCTGCAGCCGGACGAGGCTTTTCTCGAACCCGTGACGCTCGAAATCGTCACCAATAAAGGCGCGCAGCGCGTCGTCGTGACGCCCGCCGGCAAGGAAACGAGCGTCACCGTCAAAGGGGCGAAACCGAAAAAGATCGTCGTCGATCCCGACGAATTCATCCTCAAGGAAGTAGTCGATTAACGCGAAGACGCAGAGGCGCGAAGACGCGGAGAATTTTTAAAATCTTTGCGCCCTCGCGCCTTCGCGTTAAAACCCGGCCCGCGAGTTTGTGATAATCTATCAAGCGGTATGAACATCGGGATCACGGTTTATCCGTCTTACGGCGGCAGCGGCATCGTCGGCTCGGAGCTCGGACGCGAGCTCGCGGCGCGCGGGCATACGGTCCATTTCATCTCGTCGAGCCTGCCGACGCGGCTCATCGAGCTCAACGACCGCGTCCAGTTTCACGAGGTCGAGATGATGAGCTATCCATTGTTCGAGCATCAGCCCTACGATCTCGCGCTCGCGACGAAGATGGCGACCGTCGCGCGCTCGGAAAAGCTCGACCTGCTCCACGTCCACTACGCGATCCCGCATTCGATCTCGGCGATCCTCGCGCGCGAATCGATCAAGCAGAAACGCTACGTGCCGGTGATCACGACGCTTCACGGAACGGACATCACGCTCGTCGGCGCGGACCGCTCTTATCTGCCGATCACACGCTACGGTTTGCAGCAGTCGGACGGCGTCACTTCGGTTTCGAAGTTTTTGAAACAGGCGACGATCGAGACGTTCGATTTCGATGAGATCGAGGTCATCCCGAATTTCATCTGCCCGTCGCATTATCAAAAGATCGACGATTCGCCCTTAAAACACGAGCTCGCGCCGAACGGCGAGCGGATCGTTGTCCACCTCTCTAACTTTCGCGCCGTCAAGCGGCCGGTCGACTGCGTCGAGATCTTCGCCAAAGCCGTCGAAAAAGGCGCGGACGCGCGATTGGTAATGGTCGGCGACGGCCCGGAATATTCGGCCGCGCACCATCGCGCGCGGACGCGCGGCGTTTTGGATAAAGTTCATTTCGTCGGCAAACAGCCGAACATCGCCGATTATCTCGGCATCGCCGACGTCTCGCTGCTGCCGTCGGAGCTCGAATCGTTCGGCCTCGCCGCGCTCGAAGCGCAGGCCTGCGAAGTCCCGGTCGTTGCCTCGCGCGTCGGCGGTATTCCCGAGGTCGTGACCGACGGCGAAACCGGTTTCCTGAGCGACGTCGGCGACACCGAAAAGATGTCGGACGACGTTTTGCGGCTCCTGAACAACGAAGACCTCCGCCGCGCATTCGGCGCGCGCGGCCGCGAGCTCGCCGTTTCGCGCTACAGCACGCAGAAAATCATCCCGCAGTATATCGCCTTTTACGAACAGGTTCTCAAAAAGACGCAGACGGCCGCCGCGGCCTGAACTTTCGAATTCGATTTTCGCCCCCGACTTGAAACCGCGCCCCCGTTTCTCTACCATTAGCTTTTTATGCTCAAACGCTATATGCACCGGCGCGAACGCCATTTTGCGATGCTCAACGACAACCGCGTCGTGCGGCCGTTCGAATGGGGCGCGGAATTCATCGACGAAGCGCGCGACGGCCGGCCGCCGGCCGAATTTTTCGGCGACTATTCGCAAAAAGCGGTCGCCGCGAGCGACGAATTCTTCGCGCTGCCCGCGGATCACGATTTCCGCTTCCGGATGGAAAATCACGAGCTGACGTGGTCGAGCGCGCTCTGGACGCCTTATTCGGAGAACAATACGGCCTACGCGCATTATTTCCCGGTCGAAAAACACCGCAAAAAGGCGGTCGTCATCCTCCCGCACTGGAACGCGCGCGAGGGCACTTACTTCGATCTCGGCAAGGTCTTCCGCAAGGTCGGCATCTCGGCGCTGCGGCTCACGCTGCCGTACCACGAACGAAGAATGCCGCCGCCGTTGGAACGCGCCGATTACTTGGTCGCGCCGAACGTCGGGCAGACGATCCAGTCCGTCCGGCAGGCCGTTCTCGACACGAAAACGGCGGTTCACTGGCTCAAAAAACAGGGCTACGAAAAGATCGGCATCGTCGGCACGAGCATCGGCTCGTGCGTCGCGTTCCTGAGCTTCGTCCACGACGAAACGCTCGCCGCCGGCGTCTTTAATCACGTTTCGAGCTATTTCGCCGACGTCGTCTGGAAGGGCCTGTCGACCTATCACGTCAGGGAAAGTCTGCACCGCGAGATCGAGCTCGAAGACCTGCGCGAATACTGGCTGCCGATCTCGCCGGCCGCCTATATGAAAAAGCTCGCCGCGCAAAGCGCGCGCCCGCAGCGCTACATCTACACGCTTTACGATCTGACGTTCCCGATCGAACTCTCGCTCCAGACGCTCAGCCTGCTCCGCGAGAACAACATCAAACACCACAAAACCGCGCTCCCCTGCGGCCACTACACTCTGGGCGAAAAACCGTGGGTCTACCTCGACGGCTACAAGATCATCTCGTTTCTGCGGCGGAATTTGAAGTAAGAAGTTTTAATAGGACGCGGACGAACGCGGATTTAGCGGATTTTCGCGGATTGTTTTAAGGGATAAGCTGTTCGTGTTGATTCACCCGCAAATTCAATTTTCGATCTCGCCGTTCGACCGGATGCGATAAATGATCACGCCCTTGACCAAAATGTCTCCGGGCCCCGGCGTCGGGGAGAATTTGGCCTGTCGCGCCGCCGTTTCGAAAAAATAGCGCAGCAGTGGGTGAAGCTCGCCGATGACTCTTGCAAAAATTATATTTCCCTTTCCGTCGACGACGACACGCACTCTGACGGTCGATTCCCGGCGAATTTTGACGTCCGGATTAATGACCGGTTTCGGCAGTTTGAGCGCTTTTCGGTTGAGAACGCCGCCGTCCACGCATTTCCGGGCGAACGGATCGAAATTGTAGACGATTCGGCCGATCACGTAGAAATCGTTCGGCCCGTCGATATTGCTCGGGCTGAATTTCGTCTCTTTGACGGCTTTTTCCGAAGCTTCGAAAAGCAGCTCGTCGCCGGCGACGGCCTTCGCGGCCGCGACTTTTCCGGTCCAGTTATTGACGAGCGTCAGCACCTCGACCTTGCCGGCCGCGCAGCCCGCTCTCGCTTCTTTCGAGTAAACCGGCTTTTTCAGATCGGCCGCCTTGCCGTTGATGATGCCCCCGCGGATCACCGGCAACACCGGCCGCGCGTCTTTGTTAAGAATCGTCCGGCCCGTGAAATCTTCGACTTTATATGTCAAAATGCCCTTCCCGTAAAGCGTGTCGAAACCTTCGAGAACCGGCGCGAACCGCGTTTTGCGCGCCGCTTCGACGGCCGCCGCGCGCAGGAGCGGATGACCGGAAACGGCGGTCGCGGAGACGACTTCGCCTTTTTGCAGATCGATTTCGACCGCAACCTCGACTTTTCCGGCGACGCGCGGCTGAACGTTCGGCAGTTTCGGCATCACGAGCCGCGTCGCCTTCTCGTTCAAAGCGCCGAGCGAAAAGACTTCGGCGCTTTCGGAAGTCTGGCCGGAAATCGACCGGAAAGATAAAAGCAAAAGACAAATACCCAATGAAGCGGAAATTTTAACGATCATAAGAGTCAAGCAACCCGGACGTTTATTTTAGCAACTACAATGTTTTAGACACCGATTGCGCGACGCCGTTCCCCAAAATCCGCAAATTAGTGTTAAAATCTTTCGTCCGGAAAATATCGTGATCGCCGTCGCCGAAAAACACAAACCGATTATCGAGGAATCGATCGCCCGACTGATCTCGCGGGCGGCGAACGCGCGCGGGCTCGGCGCGGACGAGCTGCGGCCGCGGATCGACAAATCGCTCGAAAAATATCTCTTTCGCGACAACGAAAACGTGTCGGCGCAGGACGTCAAAACCTTTATCGACGAGCTCCGCGCCGACGATCTGTGTCTCGTGCTCGCCTGCGAGAAGGGCGACGAAGCGGCGTGGACCGAGCTCGTCGCGACGCAGGACAAAACGGTCAAGGCCGCCGCCTGGAAGATCTCGCCGAGGGCCGAGGAGGCCGACGATCTGGCGAGCTCGATCTGGGCCGAGCTCTACGGCCTCAAACACGACAAGGACGGCAACCTGAAATCGAAGCTCTCGTATTATTCCGGCCGCGGAAGTTTGGGCGGCTGGCTGCGCGCGATCGTTTCGCAGCTCGCCGTCGACCAGTTCCGCAAACAGTCGCGGCTCGTGCAGGTCGAAGAAGCGCGCGAATTCGAAAATCTCGCCAACGAATCGTCCGAGCGGACCGAAAATCTGGCGGTCCTCGCGCATCACGACAACCCGGAGGAGATCTTCGACGAAAAACAATTGACGCGCGACGTTTCGCGGGCGCTCAACCAGGCGATCGCCGAGCTCGACGCCGACGACAAGCTGATTTTAAAACTCTATTATTACGACGAGCTCAAGCTCAAGGAAATCGCGCAGATGTTCGGTTATCACGAGGCGACGGCGAGCCGCAAGGTCGTCCGGATCCAGACGGAAATCCGCAAATCGGTCGAGCGAATTTTGAAGAGCCGGCACGGCTGGAGCGACGGCGAAGTCAGAAAATATCTGGCGGAAACCGCGTCGAAACTGGGCATCAGCCTCGAAAAACTGGTCGCGATTTTAATAATTTTCGGGCTCGTGCAAGAAGTTTTGCGCTGAACCGTTCTCTTATGTGGGTGTTTGAAAGCGAAAAGGGAGAGACGAGGAAAACCGCCCGCTTTTGCGCTTTCAATGTAATAAACGATGGAATTTGAATTCGACAAGGAAATGGATGCGATTCTGCGAAAAGCGCGCGGCACTGAGGCGGCGGCTTTTTTCGACGCGCATCTCGACGCCGATCAGATTTCCGCCTTTGCCGAAAACGCGCTGCCCGAAAAGGCGCGGCGCCGTTCGGTCGAGCATCTGGCGGAATGCGCGCGGTGTCGCGGGATCCTGTCGAACGTCGTCGCCCTGAATGCCGAAGCGGAACCCGAAACCGCTTCTTCGACTGTTACGCCGAAGGAAATCGCCGCCGTTCCGGTGCCGTGGTACCGCCGGCTCTTCGCGTTTCCGCAGCTCGCCTACACGATGGGCGCGCTCGTGCTGCTGTTCAGCGGATTTTTCGGCTACGTCGCGCTCCAGAACCTGAGTTCGGGAAGCCGCGATGTATCGTATTCGAAAACCCCTTCGGAACCGGCGACGAAATCCGCGCCGGCGGCCAACGCGCCGGCCGTCTCGGTCGCGAACAAACCGACGGAAAATGTCGCGGCGGCCAACACCGCGCCCGCCAATTCGGCGTCGAGCCCGGCGGCGACGCCCGGCGTTTCGATGCCGCCCGCCGAGCCGGAAAGAGGGCCGATGAACAAGGACCGCGAGGCCGTCCCGACCGAAAGAAAATCCGACATCACGACCGGCGAAGGCCAAACGAGCGCCGCGCCCGCGCCGATCACGGAAGAGGACACGAAAACGGCCGACAAAACTGCGGAGGAAGGCAACATCATCCGCCAGCAAAATACCGACGAGGCCCCGAAGCCGTCATCGACGACGACCGGCGCGGTGCCGAAACCGGATCTGAGCAAAAAGGAAGCCCAAACGCGGGACGAGCGTTTCGGAGGCGACGATCAGCCGAAGCTGAAAACGCGTTCGGTGCCGGAGAAAAACGCGGGCGCGCAGCCCGTTCCCGGTACGACCCGCAGCGTCGGCGGCAAGACCTTCAACAACGTCGGCGGCACGTGGTTCGACTCGGCCTACACGAACCAGAAGCAGAAAACCGTCAACCGCGGCACCGACGAATACCGCAAGCTCGATTCCGGCCTCCGCGCGATCGGCGACGAGCTTGGCGGCACCGTCATCGTCCTCTGGAAGAGCAAAGCTTACCGGATACAATAACAGTTTGGGAAGTTTGGGAAGTTTGGGAAGTTTGGGAAGTAAAGGCCTTTCTTCCCAAGCTTCCTCAACGTACAATCGGCTGTCAGCCGGTTGACAGGCGACAGCCTGTAGAAACGCTTCACAAACAAGAAGCGCGCCGGCCGAACTGAGGGACTGTAAAAGTAATTGTGTGATCCGTTCTCGACGAGCGCTCGTGTCAGTAGCGTCGGCGGCAGCCGATGCACCGTCCGCCGGCCGGGCCCTTGCATCTCAAAGCGTTCGACAACAGGGGTTTTAGCCTTCCAGTTAAGTCACATCGGCGCAGCGGTGCATCGGCTATCGCCGACGCTACTGACACGAGCGCGGCTCTCGCCGCTTTTCCCTTCGATTACACAATCTGTTTTACAGTCCCGGAACTGACAGTCCGCCGCACGTTGATCGCAAACTTCCCAAACTTCCCAAACTTACAGAACTTCTTCCAAACCCGTTCGATAAAGGCTAAAATGGTTTTATGAAGGTTTTGGCTTTACTTTTCTGCTTTCTGCTTCTTGTTTCTTCCGGTGCTTACGCGCAGTCGGTCTGGCAGGCGAATCTCGACGGGAAAATCGAATTTTACCAGACGACCGATTTCGGGATCGTCGTCGCCGGCACCAATAATTCGCTGTTCGCGTTCGACGGGCAGACGGGCGAACGGCTCTGGCGGAAAAAAACGAAGGGTCTGGACGAAACCTCGGTGACGCCCGTGCCGTCGACCGATCTGATCCTCGTCTCGACCGACGAGGGCGACAAATCGCGCGTCGAGGCGGTCGATCTGCTGTCGGGCGAAACGCTCTGGCGCTCGGATAAAGTCAAAGGCGACGTGATGCAGCTCGCCGTCGATCCGGCGTCCGATCTGCTCGCGGTCGTCCTCGTCAAAAAAGCCAGAGGCAAGACCGGCGAAGAGTTCAAGCGCTCGCCCGTCGTCCACGTTTTCGCGCTCTCGTCGGGCGACGAGCTCTGGAAAAAAGAGCTTTCGTCCGACGTCCGGATGATGCCGTCGCGCTTTAATACGACCGACGAGGTCGATTACACGCTCGACAATTACCGCGCGCCGCTGATCCTCGACGGCCGCGTCTATCTGTTTTACGAGGGCGTCACTTCCTACGACGCGCGGTCCGGCAAGGAAGGCGAGCGCGACCGCTTCAAGGTCAACGAGGACGGACTCGCGCTGACCGAGGCCGATCCGGTCTTCGACGAAAAATATCTCTACACGTCCGGCCGCGGCAAAATCCGCGCGATCAACCGGAAGAATTTCAAGACCGAATGGGAAGCCAAAGATCTCGGCGTGACGCCGGAAATGGCGGTCGTCGGCAATGTCCTCTACGTCCGCACCGGCGGGCAGTTTACGCGCGTGTCTGACGGCGAAACCGAAGACAAAGGCGCGTTCGGCGTCTCGGCGATCGACACCAGAAACGGCAAGACGCTCTGGCGTTACAAGGGCGCGGACAAGGGATTGACGAACTTCGTCTTCGCCGACGCGAACACGATCCTCGTCGCCGACAAGGACGATCTGATCAAGCTCGACGCGCGCACCGGCAAAAAGACCGGCGCGCTCGAACACGACGTCGAGCGCGCCGCTTTCGTGCTCGTCAACGAATCGGGCGCGGCGGTCGTCGGCGGCCGCGACGAAATAGCCGCATTCGGGATTTCGGATTTCGGATCGCGGATTTCGGATTCGAAAGACCGGGCGAATTACGCCGGTTTATCGAAAGGTCAGAGCTTCCGCGACGATACCAATCCGAAATCCGAAATCCGAAATCCGAAATCGCTCTGGAGAGTTAAGCATAAAGCGCCGTCGCGCGGCGTTTTTCGGATCGTCGCCGGGATCGCGCTGCGGGCGGCGGCGATCTATTTCCGCTACGGCGGGCTCGCGACGTCGGCTTTGAACATCGTCCGCGGCGCGTCGATCGCGCGGTCGGTGCTCGCGCTGCGCTGGTCGGGCCTGAGGTCGCGGTTCGGCTCGTTCGATCTGACGACGCTCGCGACGAACTCGGCGCGCTCCTTTGTGACGAACCAGATCGGCCTCTACGGCATCGCCGCGCGGACGCCGAACATCATCAATCGTCTCAACGGACTGCAGCTCGTCACGCCGTCGAGCGTCCGCAACAGTCTGCTCAGCCGCGCCGCGCCGTCGCGCGCCGACGTCGCCGACAGCGTTCTCGACCGGCTCGATCCGGTCCGGCAGGTCGAGCGATTGTCCGACTATTTCCTGCGCCGCAAACGGCTCGCGGCTTTAAGGGGCAATTATATGTATTTCTACACGGATCTCCCGAAACCGTTCGATAAAAAAGGCCTCGTCGGCGTCAACGTCCACACCGGCAAAGACGCGCGCTTCATCCTCGTCTCCGATCCCGACCCGCGCTTTACGACCGACGAGATTCTCGGCCTGCTCTACACGGCCGACGGCGCGAGCCTAAAGGCTTTTGATGTTTTGGACAGATGACCTATAATTTGACCTGTAATTTGAAATATGTCGGCAAAAGATATTTTTCACGATAAAGTGCGCCGGGCGCTTGAAAAGGACGGTTGGACGATAACCGACGATCCTTATCGACTAAAATGGGAGTTGACCACATTGTATGTTGATTTAGCGGCGGAAAGAGCAATTGCCGCCGAGAAAGGCGATCAGAAAATTGCGGTTGAAGTCAAAAGCTTTATCGGCAAATCGGAAACGGCGGATTTGGAACAGGCAATCGGCCAGTATTTCTTATACCGCTGGATTATGGACATTCAGGACCCTGACCGCCTTTTATTTCTTGCCGTCCCCGAAACCATTTATCGACAGCTTTTCGAAGGCGTCAAAGGTGAAATACTGTTGAGTCAGGGAAGATTGAAAATATTTGGTTATTCAACTGAAAAAGAGGAAGTAATCGGATGGAAAATTTAGATGAACTTCGTGAAATAGTCGAAAAAGTCTTGCTCGAATGGGCTGACTTTATAAAGCCGCGAACGGCTCCGCCCGAGCAGGACAATACACCCGAAGTTATTTTTGATCGGATCCGTGACCGTTACGTTTTGTTCGATGTCGGTTGGCGCGGCGAAAGTCGGATGTATAGTTTGATCGCCCATCTCGATATTATCAACGGCAAAATTTGGATTCAAAAAGACAATACCGAAGAAGGCGTTGCAACCGATCTCGAAAAATACGGCGTGCCGAAAGACAAAATAGTTCTGGCCTTTAAATCGCCCGCTTTGCGGAAATACACCGAATACGCGATGGCTTGAAATGTCAATTCAATTGCGATTCACTGCCTTCACTATTTCGGTCGACAGTTCCACGCTTCTGACTTACAACAACTTGATGATGATTCAGCTTCTGACGGCCGGACTCGTTCCGGAACATTTCCCGGAAACGTTTGTCTAAACCGATGATGATTCGGTATTTACTTTGCTTTATTCTGCTGCTGTCCGGCATTTTTCTCGATTGCCCGCAAACGCCGGCCCAGAGCGGAAAGATGCGTTACGAGAGCCTCCTCGGCGAAGTCTGCGCGCGCGAAAAAGAGCGGGCCGCCTGCCGGCCCACCGGAAAAAGAGTCTCCGGTTTCTGTTATGATTTCTGTCCCGAGATGCTCGCGCTGCCCGACTATCCCGTCGAAGCGCGCAGGCTGCGGATTTACGGAACGGTCACGGTCGAAGCCGTCGTCGACGAAAACGGCCGGGTGATCGACGCCCGCGCTTTCGGGAATCTTCCGTTTCTGCATCAGGCCGCGCTCCGGGCCGTTTACCGTTCGCGCTTCATTCCGCAAAAAGGCTGCGACGGCCGGCCGGTCAAATTTCGCGGCCTGATCGCTTACCGGTTCAACCGGCCCGACTGACCGGCAAACTTCCGAAAATACGTTGCTTCGTTCAAACTCCGCGCAGGTTTATGATAATCTGTCATTTCGCTCTTTCTTTTCGCTAAACAAAAATATGAAAACCAAATTCTTTGCCGCACTCGTGCTGTGCCTGTCAGTTTTTTCGCTTTCCGCCTTCGCGCAGAAGCCGAAGGAAAAGCTTGATCCCGAGATCCAGAAAATGATCAAAGAGGTCTCGGCCAGGAACATCGAGGCGACGATCCGCAAGCTCGTCTCTTTCGGGACGCGCAACACGAATTCGTCGCAGGACGATACCGTGCGCGGGATCGGCGCGGCGCGCGACTGGATCTTCGGCGAGTTTCAGAAGATTTCCGCCGACTGCGGCAATTGCCTTTCGGTCGAAAAACAGACCTATCTGCAGGAAGCGATGCCGCCGCCGCGCGGGCGCGTCCCCGTGGCGATCAACGTCACGAACATCGTCGCGACATTGAAAGGCACGACCGATCCGTCGCGCGTCTACGTCGTTTCGGGCCATTACGATTCGATGTGCACGAGCCCGTCCGACGCGCAGTGCGACGCGCCGGGCGCGAACGACGACGCGTCGGGCTCGGCCGCCGTCATCGAGCTCGCGCGCGTGATGAGCAAACGCAAGTTCGACGCGACGATCGTCTTTATGACCGTCGCCGGCGAGGAGCAGGGACTTTTGGGCGCGACCTATTTCGCCAAGCAGGCCGTCGAGAAAAAGATGAACATCGAGGGCATGTTCACCAACGACATCATCGGCGGCGTCACCTCGCAGAAAAACTCGCCGAACCGCAATAAGGTCCGCGTCTTTTCCGAGGGCGTTCCGTCGAGCGAATCCGAGCAGGAAGCCGGCACGCGCCGCTCGGTCGGCGGCGAGAACGATTCGGCCTCGCGGCAACTCGCGCGCTTCATCAAGGAGCAGTCCGACAAATACATCAAAAATTTCGGCGTCTGGATGATGTACCGGCGCGACCGCTATCTGCGCGGCGGCGATCACATCCCGTTCCTCGAACGCGGCTTTACGGCCGTTCGGATCACCGAGTCGGACGAGGACTACACGCACCAGCACCAGAACGTCCGCACCGAGAACGGCACGTTTTACGGCGACACGCCGGAATACGTCGATTTCGAATACGTCGCCAACGTCGCGCGCGTCAATCTCGTGAGCCTCGCCGCGCTCGCGCTCGCGCCGGCCAAACCGAAGAACGTCGGCATCGTGACCGCGCGGCTGACCAACGACACCGATCTCAAATGGGACGCGTCGGCGGACGCCGATCTCGCCGGTTACGAAGTCGTCTGGCGCGACACGACCGCCGCCGAATGGACGAATTCCGTCTCGGTCGGCAACGTGACGAGCTACACCGCCAAATCGATGTCGAAGGACAACTACTTCTTCGGCGTCCGCGCCGTCGACAAGACCGGCCACAAGAGCCCGGTCGTCTACCCGCGGCCGATGCGGTGAGAAGTTGGTCTTGAGTCTTGAGTCTTGAGTCTTGAGTCCGATTGACTTAAGACTCAAGACTCAAGACTTAAGACTCAAAAAACTATGAACAAATTTATACTTTTCGTCTTAATTTTACTTTGTTTGTCCGGTGCGGCCGTCGCCCAGCAGAGCGAGAACGACCGCGCGATGAACCGGCCGGTCGAGCCGTTCCCGATCATCGGCAACATCTATTACGTCGGCGCTTCGGACGTCACGTCGTATCTGATCACGACGCCGAAAGGTCATATCCTGATCGATTCCGGCTACGAGGAAACCGTTCCGCAGATCAAGGCCAACGTCGCCAAATTGGGCTTTAAGCTCGAAGACGTCAAGATCCTGCTGCTCAACCACGCGCATTACGATCACTGCGGCGGTCTCGCCGAGCTTAAAAAGCTGACCGGCGCGCGGCTCCTCGTGAGCCCGCCCGACGCGTCGGTCTTGGAAGACGGCGGCCGCAGCGATTTTTATTTCGGCGGCGACAAGCCCGTCTTTCCGGCCGTCAAGGTCGACGAAAGACTGACGGACGGCCAGACGATCGCGCTCGGCGGCACGAGCCTCAAAGTGATTTTCACTCCCGGCCACACGAAGGGCGCGACGAGCTGGACGACCGACGTGACCGACGGCGGCAGGAAATACAAGGTCGCCTTCGTCAGCAGCCTGACGACGCTCGACTACAAGCTCGCCGACAACCCGAAATATCCGGAGATCGCCGCCGACTACGCGCGGACGTTTCAGCGGCTCGAAAAGCTCAAGCCCGACGTCTTTCTCGTCTCGCACGGCGTCTTTTTCGATCTCACGGAGAAGGCCGCGAAGCTCCGCGCGGGCGCCGGCCCGAACCCGTTCATCGATCCGGCCGGCTACCGCACGCTGATCGCCGGGATGAAAAAATCGTTCGAGGACCGGCTGAAAAAGGAAAAAACACCGGAGAAAAAATAATTATGAGTCTGTTCGAAAACGAAAAACGCGCGAAAATCGTCGCCCGCATCGGCCGGCTGACGCCCGACGCCCCGGCCTTGTGGGGCCGGATGAACGTCAATCAGATGATCTGTCACTGCACGGACGGCCTGCGCGGCTGTCTCGGCGAGCTCGGGGATTTTCGCGACGAAAGCAATTTTCTGACCCGCAGCGCGCTCAAATGGCTGGTTCTGTACGTGCTTCCGATCCCGAAGGAAGTGCCGACCGCGAAACGCGTCGATCAGGTCGACGGCACCGGGACGCGGCCGACCGATTTCGAAACCGACCGCCGGACGCTGATCGAATTCGTCGAAAAGGTCGCCGACCGGCCGGCGGACTTCGAATGGTCGCCGCATTTCAAGTTCGGCGCCCTGTCGCGCGCCGAATGGGGCGCGCTGTGTCACAAGCACATCGATCATCACCTCCGGCAGTTCGGCGTCTGAGCGGCCCGAAATAATTCTTCACAAAACCCGCGGACTGGTGTAAAATCCTTCTGCCCCGGTCAAGTTAGGAGCGAATAGACAACACGCAAAATCCATTAAAAGTATGGTCAGATTGCCTATCTGAAAATTCGTCCTCCGAATCGACATTGACTCCGGGGCTTCAAATTAGCGGGCGGGCGCGGTGCTGCCCGAAAAATTCGAGCGGTTATGAAAAACGAGATCATCATCAAGAACACGCATCGCGGCCTCCGGTACGAAGACGGGCGGCTCGTCGAGATCCTCGACGCCGGGCGCTACGAGATCCGGCCCGAAAAATCCTTTTTCGGTCTGATCCGGCGGCCGAAGGTCGAGATCGTCGTCGTCGATATGCGCGAACGCGACCTGACGATCAAGGGCCAGGAAATCCTGACCGCCGACAAGGTCGCGATCCGCGTCAGCATCATCGTCCAGTTTCGCGTGATCGACCCGCAGGCCGCGATCCACGAGGTCGAGAATTACGCCGACCGCCTCTACAGCGACGTCCAGCTCGCCGCGCGGCGCAGTCTCGCCTCGATGACGCTCGAAGAAATCCTCACCAACCGCAACCGGCTGAGCGAGGACATTCTCGCCGACGTCAAGGAAGCGGCCGGCGGCTACGGCGTTTCGATCCTCCGCGCCGACGTCAAGGACCTGATCTTTCCCGGCAATCTGCAGGAGATTATGAACCGCGTGCTCGCCGCCGAACGGATGAGCGAGGCGCAGCTCGTCGAGGCGCGGACGAAGGCCGAGGTGCAGAAGATCAACGCCCAGATGCTCGCCGAGATCGGCCGCACGGAAACGGCGCAAAAGCTCGAAGCCGAACGGCAGAGCGCCGTCGTCAAGACCGAGATCGAGCGCCGCGAAGCCGAAACCCGCGCCGAAATCGAGCGGCTCAAAAAAGAAGCCGAGCTCCGGTCGCTCGAAGAGCTCGCCGTCGCGACCGATTCGCTCGCCCGGAATCCGGCGCTCCTCCGCCTGCGCGAGCTCGACGCGCTGCAGGAGCTCGCGAAAAACGCCAACGCCCGGATCTACATCGGCTTCGACAAACATTCCCGCGGAGAGGCCGGCGAATGAACGGCGCGAAAAAATAGAGAGTTTTCAGGGACGCGTCCGGCGCGTCCTTATTTTGTGCTTCGCGAAACCTTATACTATCATTGTCCGTAGTTACTCCGTTTTCAAAATTTTCGTCCAAACCGGATTTCATCGATCCGAAATCTGAACTTACAAAACTTATGTCCAAACCGTTTTCCGTCCGTCCGCGACCGGTCGAAGCCCTTTTAACCTTCGCCGTGCTGCTGCTGTTTTTCGCTTCCTTTCCGGCGCAGGCCGATAAATCCAACCCGTTAAAACTCCTTCAGTATCGGCAGATCGGGCCGTTTCGCGGCGGGCGCGTCGGCGCGGTCGCCGGCGTCGCGAGCCAGCCGAACGTTTACTATTTCGGCGCGGTCGGCGGCGGCGTCTGGAAGACGACCGACGGCGGGAAGAGCTGGCAGCCGGTCTCGGACGATTATTTCAAGACCGCGTCGGTCGGCGCGATCGACGTCTCGCTCTCGGACCCGAACACGATCTACGTCGGGATGGGCGAGGAAACGCTGCGCGGCAACGTCTCGCACGGCGACGGCGTCTACAAATCGACCGACGGCGGCAAGACCTGGAAGTTCGCGGGCCTCGGCGACACGCGCCAGATCGGCCGGATCCGCGTCAACCCGAAAAACCCGGACATCGCGTATGTGGCGGCGATCGGCCATCTCTGGGCCGGCAACGACGAGCGCGGCGTCTTCCGCACCGTCGACGGCGGCAAGACGTGGAAGAAAGTCCTCTTTCGCGACCGGGACACCGGCGCGAACGACATCGTGCTCGATCCGTCGAACCCGAACGTCGTCTACGCCTCGTTCT
>JAFDVJ010000009.1:614-960 GCA_018269075.1 Acidobacteriota bacterium | reverse complement strand
GGCGACACGTGGACCGAGATCACGAAGAACAAGGGCCTGCCGGCTGGCGTCATCGGCAAGATCGGGCTCGCCGTCTCGCCGGTCGACCCGAACCGCGTCTGGGCGATGGTTGAAGCCAAAGACGCCGGTCTTTACCGCTCGGACGACGGCGGCGAGACGTGGCAGCGGACGACCAGCGACCCGCGCCTGCTGCAGCGGCCGTGGTATTATTTCCGCGTCTACGCCGACCCGCAGAACGCCGACGCGGTCTATGTCTTAAACGTCCAGTTCCATAAATCGATCGACGGCGGCCGGACATTTACGACGATCAATACGCCGCACAGCGACAACCACGATCTCTGGATCG
>JAFDVJ010000009.1:0-525 GCA_018269075.1 Acidobacteriota bacterium | reverse complement strand
CGCGCAGCAGGACAATTCGACCGTCAAGATCCCGTCGCGCACCGCCGACATCGGCATCACCGACAAGGACTGGTACGACGTCGGCGGCGGCGAATCGGGCTGGATCGCGCCGCACCCGGAAAACTCCGACATCATCTTTGCCGGCAGCTACGGCGGCCTGCTGACGCGCTTCGACTATCGCACGAAACAGATGCGCGAGGTCAACGTCTATCCCGACAACCCGATGGGCGCCGGCGCCGAGGCTTCGAAATACCGCTTTCAGTGGAATTACCCGATCCTTTTCTCGCCGCACAAGACAAACGGCAAATACGCGCTCTACACGGCCGCCAACGTGCTTTTCCGCTCCTACGACGAGGGCCAAAGCTGGGAGGCGATCTCGCCCGATCTGACGCGCAACGACAAATCGAAGCAGGCCGCGACCGGCGGGCCGATCTCCAAAGACAACACGAGCGTCGAATATTACGACACGATCTTCACGGTCGCCGAATCGCCCGTCACGCCCGGCGTGATCTGGACGGGTTCGGA
>JAFDVJ010000099.1 GCA_018269075.1 Acidobacteriota bacterium | reverse complement strand
CGCGGCGTGGGCCGGCTGACAGCCCGCCATACAAAACGGACAATCGGCTGTCAGCCGGTTGACAGGCGAAAGCCTGTCGCAACGCTTCACACCCGCGCGGCGCGGCGATAGACTAACAGTCCGTCGTACATAAATCGCAAATTCACAGCTTCCGGTACATAATCAGCGCGTTCGTCAGCCCGTGTTCTTTGTGCTGAAAGGCTTCGGGGATCTCGCCGACGATCTCGAAGCCGAGACGCTGCCAGAGGCGGACGGCGGTTTCGTTGGATTTGACAACGAAATTGAACTGCATCGCGCGAAAACCGAGCCGGCGCGCTTCGTCCAGAGAAAATTCGGCCATCGCGCGGCCGACGCCGCGGCCTTTCGAGGCGTCCGGCACCATATAGCCGGCGTTCGCGACGTGCGCGCCGAGGTCGGGCTGGTTGGCCTTGATGAAAAACGTGCCGAGAATCGCGCCGCCGGCGTCCGCGACGTAGGTGTGTTTGTCGGGCCCGAACCAGAAATCGAGCATCCGTTCGCGCGGCGAACCGGGCGCGAAAGTGTAGCTGTCGCCGCGCGCGAGCGTTTCCTCGATGATTTTCCAGACCGCCTCGCGATCGGCGGCCGCCGCTTCCCTGATTTCGATCGTCTCCGTCATAAAAATACTCTCCTCATCCTTTTATCATAAAACCGCGCCCCGCTGTTACTCGTTCGCCGCCCGAAAGCCGCGGCGCCCGATGCGTTCGGATAACCGCCGAACAGGTTTCCCGGCCGTCAAAAATTTTAATATAAATCCGCGAAAATCCGCTAAATCCGCGTTCATCCGCGTCCTATTAAATCATTCACAGTTCTTACAATCCGACGTCCGACGTCCGCCTGAGCGTAAACTTCCAGACCATTCTTTTCTGCGCGTCGTCGAAGATGTATTTGCCTTCGGTCACCCGCCAGAAGCCGAGAAACTGCCACGCGCCGACTTTTAATTTGTTGAAGAGCGGAACGGCGTGCCGCGATTCGATCGCGTCGAAGAGCGCGCGGTTCGCGGCGTCGAGCTTCTGATCGCCGCGGCGGCCGGCGCCGGTGTAGAAGATCGTCTCGCGCGTTTCGCCGTGGAAATCCGGGTAGCACGGGTTGATGCGGCCGAAATCCGTGAGCAGCGAAACGAGCCGCCCGCCGCGCTGGTAGATGCCGTTGCGGATCCGGTGAACTTCGGCGACCTCGGCCCACGAAAAGACGCGGCCGACGTCCGCCGACGTCCACGGCACATCCGCGTCGCCCCGCGTTTCGGTGGTTTTATGCTTCACGTCTCGTTTTCCCCCGCTCATCTTAAAATCCGAAATCCGAAATCCGAAATCCGAAATCCAAAATCGCCCTCACATTTGATGCCAGCGCGAGCCGCCGTCGCCGTAGAGCCGGACGGAGTTGACGCCGTTTCCGGCGGTGATCGGATCGGTCCCGCTGCGCCGGATCGTGATGTTGTCGACGCCGGCGTTGCCGGGCTCGTTTTCGATCACGACCAAATCATCAAAACCCTTTATTTATACAATACTTAAGAGTCTGTTTAAGTTTATGGTTCGAGGCCGCGAACGATGTTTAATCGATCCACTAAACACACTAAAAACACCAAAAGGATTTAGTGTTTTTAGTGTGTTTAGTGGATAAAAAAGCAACCGCTCGCCGTTCGGACAGTTGATTCCTTCAGCCGATTTCGTCAAGAACGACGCCTTTTCAGGGTATATTTCGAAAATTTAAACAAACTCTAGGACTCAAGACTCTCTTCCTCAATCATTCCATAACTTAATCCGAGTCCTGAGTTGAAAAATTAAAGTCTTGAGTCTTGAGTCTTGAGTCTTAAGTCATCTGGCGGCAGTTTCAATTTCGTCATCCGGGCGGGTTTTATCGACAAAATCTTTGCCTGAAACGAAAAAACCGCGAAATCGAAAACGGACTTAAGACTCAGGACTTCCGACTCAGGACTCGGATTTAGTTAATCCAGGTCCGGAAACTCGTCGGCGAGCAGTCTTTGGAAATCCTTCATCTCTTCGGGATTGTCCTTCAGGTATTTTCGGAGCTCGCGAAGCTCGGCGGCGCTCGCGAATTTGATCTCGTCGCGGAGCGCGTCGAGCGCGCGGCCGCGGTTCTGCTCGGCTTCGTATTCGGCGGCGAGCGCCGCTTCGGAAGCCTCGATCTTCGCGTCGAGGTCGCGGAGCAGCCGGAGGCCTTCGGGCCGGTCGGCGGGCGTCGCGAATTTGAGGCTGTCGGCGAGCTCGTCGCGAGCCGCGATCGCTTCGAGCAGATCGGCGAGCGCCTTTTGGTAATCGTCGTCCATCGGGTATTCCCGGCGCAATTTCGGGTAGCGCGCTTCGGCGGCGGCGCGTTTGGCCTTGAAGCGGCGGCGGGCCTCGGCGATCGTCCGCTCGAAAAGGTTGAGCAGCTGCTGCGGGTTGTCGTCCGGATGCAGGTTCATAAACGCGTCGGCCGACTGCTGAACGAGGTTCGCGTATTGAAGAATATGCTGCGCCGGCGTCGTCTCGAGCCCGCTGCGGACGAGCTCCTGCTCGTCGAGCTCGTCGAGCTCGTCGCGAAGCTGCCCGTCGACGTCGATCAGAAACTGCCGGAAATTGCGCGCCGTCAGGGCGCTGATCCGGCGGTTGCCGGTCGCGAAGGCATCGTCCAGCTCGAGCATCAGGGCGGCGACCTCGGCGTTGCCGGGCTCGGCTTCGAACTGGGCGGCCAGCTTGTTATAGAACTGCCGGGCTTCGGCGATGTTCGCGCTGAGTTCCTCGACCTCGATCTGAAACGGCGTCCGGTCTTCCTCGATCCGGATGTTGCCCGGCTCGTCGCGAAGGCTCTCGGCGAGCTCCGGAAAACGGCTGACGGCCGCGTCCCACTTCTCGCCGAGCCGCCGCCACGCGGCGTCGATCGCCTCGTTGAAATCGGCGATCGCCCCGTCCGGATCGTCCTCGGGCGGGATGTTGTGCTTGACGGCGAAAAGGCCGTCGCGCGTTTCGACCAGCCGGACGATGTTCTGATAAGGATCGGCGTCGCAGCCGAGCCGGATCAATTCCTCGTCGTCGAATTCGTCGATCGTCGTGTGCAGATCGCGGATCATATCGCCGAACGACTCCCGCACGTCGGCCAGCCGCAGCGGCTTCGCGGCCGGCTTTTTTTTCCGGGATTTTTTCTTCATAAGATTTATTTGGTCTTAAGTCCTGAGTCCTGAGTCTTAAGTCTTCGATTCCGGGCTTTCGATCTTTGGTCTTTGATCTTTGATCTCAAGCCTTTGACTGAAGACCCATCCGACATCCGACCCCGGCCGGCGCCGGCGCGAATCAGCTTTTGTCATCCTCGTCGCGGCGGCGCGGCCCGTTTTTCTCCATCGAACCGATTTTACCAGAACGATCCGCCGAACGACACGATCCGTAAGGTCCGAAAGAAAAAATATCCGCGCCGATGATCCTTTTTGCGGCACGATCTCGTTTTGATAGGCAACGGCCGAAAAATCGAGTGTTCGACACCCGCCGGCCGGTCCGCCAATTCGAACGATTTTTCGAGCGGATTGTCCGGACAAAGCGGGCGGATAATTCCAAGTCGTTATTTTCAAAGAAGTTCGGGAATTGAAGATATAATAAACATTTTTTAAAAAGATGATGTTTCCCGCGTCAGCCTAGTCTTTCGAACATACGGCCTGATAATTACCGGCAAAACAAATAAAACCTGAGGAGATTGTAAATGAAGAAAATTTTAAGTATGACGGCGTTGATCGCCGTCGCGCTTTCGACGGTCGGACTGCTGCCGACGAGCGTCAGCGCCAAAAAACTCGCTTTCGGCAAAGGCACGCCGGACGAGCTCGAAAACGCCAAACAGATCAGTCTCGACGTGCTGCGCGGCCGCGCCGCGCTGCGCCCGATCGGCAGCGTCGACGACTTTCAAGTTCAGAAAGTCGAGGTCGACGAACTCAAGATGGCGCACACGCGCGTCCGGCAGACGGTCGGCGGCGTCCCCGTCTGGGGAGGCGAAGCGATCGTCCATCTCAACAAGGACGGCTCGCTCCAGACCGTCACCGACGACCTGCTGACGTCGGTCGCCGTCAACACCGAGCCGAACCTGTCGCCGAAGGACGCGATCCAGGCGGCGATCAGTATGTATAAAGGCTCGCCGTTCCTGACGGCCGAACCCATCGCCGATCTCTGGATCTACCGCGCCGCCGACCGCGATCATCTCGCTTACCGCGTTCAGCTGCGCCGCGAGGACGGCTCGAAGGAAACCGCGCTGCCGGTCATCTTCGTCGACGCGCAGACCGGCGAAAAAGTCTTTCAGTACAACAACCTGCAGAACGCTTCGGCCCCCGTCAGCGGCTCTTCGCTCTACAGCGGCGTGGTCAGTCTGACCGGTTACCAGAGCGGCACCAGCTTTTATCTCGAAGACGTCGGCCGCAAAGTCGGCACGTTCGATTTCCGGAACGGCACGACGACGATGAACCGGATCAGCGAACCGGACTCGTTGTTCGATCTGGCCGCCTCGCGCGCCGGCGTCGATGCTCAGTACGGGGCCGTGAAGACCCGCGATTATTTCTTCAACACCTTCGGCCGCAACGGCATCGACGGCAGCGGCGGTCCGGCCTACATCACGTCGGTCGACGGCGTGACCGGTCTCGTTTCGTCGGGCGTCCATTACAGCACGCGCTACAACAACGCTTTTTGGAACGGCCGCTATATGACCTACGGCGACGGCGACGGCACGACCTTCTCGCCGCTCACGACGCTTGACATCTGCGGCCACGAAATGACGCACGGCATCACCGAACGCACCGCCGCGCTCGTTTATTCGGGCGAATCCGGCGCGCTCAACGAATCGATGTCCGACGTTTTCGGCGCGATGGTCGAACGCTCGGCGCAGGGCGAAAGCGTCAATACGTGGAAAATCGGCGAGGCGGCCTATACGCCGGCCAACGGCACGAACGACGCGCTCCGCTATATGGACAACCCGCATCTCGCCGGGAACAGCGGCTTTACGCTGGACGACGATCCGGACCATTATTCGGAACGCTACACGGGCACGTCCGACAACGGCGGCGTCCACATCAACTCCGGCATCGGCAATAAAGCCTTTTATCTGGTCGCCAAAGGCGGCACGCATCATCTCGGCGGCTCGATGACCGGGATCGGCGCGGACGCGGCGGCCGCGATCTGGTACAAAGCGCTGACGACCTATATGACGTCGTCGACGAATTTCGCGGGCGCGCGGACGGCGACGCTCAACGCGGCGGGGGCGCTTTACGGCACGACCGGCGCGCAGTATAACGCGGTCGCGCAGGCGTGGTGCATGGTCGGCGTCGGCGCCTGCCCCGGAACGGGCGGCGGCGGCGGCGGTACCGGCACGGAACGAATCACCAACGGCGGTTTCGAAACAAGCGTTTCGCCGTGGGTGCAGTCCGGAACGGGCGCGCTTTACGTCGCCAACGGCAATTACCCGCAGGCCGGCACCGGCTATATTTATTTCGGCGCGGCCAACAGCGTTACGGGAACGACCTACCAGCAGATCACGATCCCGGCGGGAACCGCTCCGACGCTTTCGTTCTATCTGAACGTTTCGTCGGCGGAAACGACGACGACGACGGCCTACGATAAGATGACCGTCGAGGTGCGCAATTCGGCCGGTACGCTGCTCGGGACGCTCGGCACCTTCAGCAACCTGAACAAGGTCGCGGCGGCCGGCAGCTACTCGCAGAAAACCTTCAGTCTCGCGGCTTATGCCGGACAGACGATCAGGGTTCAGTTCAGCTCGACGACCGACAGCTCGGCCATCACGACGTTCCGCGTCGACACCGTCTCGGTCAAGTAATAACCCGGCCCGCAAAGCCGTCAAAAAAAGGAAACGATCCGCTGATCGTTTCCTTTTTTTTTTGACCTCCGAAAACTCCGGCAACCGCTTATCCGAAAAAAACTGCAGCTTATTGGGTCATTTCGCCAGTTTATACTTGACACAATATTTCCTGATGAATAAACTCATTTCTACTTTCCTTTTTATCCGTCGAAACGCTCTCAAAGGTCTTCCTTAGCGTTTCGGAAAAAAGTTGACCCCTTTATTTTTTCGTAAAAAGCTTAGAAAGTTTTTAGGCTCTAGGTTCGTGTTTTTTTAATACCGGCTTGATTGATATCGGCAAATACAAATTTAAATTTTAAGTCCCAAGGAGAATAAAAGAGCGTGAAAAAATTTTTAAGTATTCTGGCGGTTTTCGGCATCGCGATCTTCGTTTTCGGTCTCGTCACCAAGAAAACGAACGCGAACAGGCCCGTTTTCAACGGCGGTTCGCAGGATGAGCTCGAAACGGCCAAACAGATCAGTTTAGACATCCTGCGCGGGCGGGCCGCGCAGCGGGCGATCGGCAACGTCGACGAATTCCAGGTTCAGAAAGTCGAGATCGACGACCTGAAAATGGCGCACACGCGCGTTCGTCAGACGGTCGGCGGCGTCCCGGTCTGGGAAGGCGAAGCGATCGTCCACCTGAATCAGGACGGCACTCTTTCGACCGTCACCGACGAGCTGAAAGAGATGGTCGCGGTCAACACCGAGCCCAATTTATCGGCCAAAGAAGCGGTCGCGCTGGCGCTCGACGGCTATCGCGGCCGCGCCAAGCTGACCGAAGAGCCGACGGCGGACCTCTGGGTCTACCGCGCGCCCGACCGCGACCGGCTCGTTTTCCGCGTCGTCACGCCGCGCGTCGACGGCTCGCGCGGAACGTCGGTGCCGGTGACCTTCATCGACGCGCAGACCGGCGAAAGCGTGATGAACTACGACAACCTGCAGACCGGCAGCGGCTCGTCGCTCTACAGCGGCACGGTGACGATCAACACGAGCTCGGTCGGCGCGACCTATTATATGGAAGACCTGACCCGCAAACAGGGCACCTTCAATATGAACAGCACCGGTAACGAATCGACCGGCACCGGCGGCACGCAGTCGCGCTACACGGACACCGACGACGTCTGGAACACGACGATCCAGCGCGCCGGCGTCGACGCGCACTACGGCGCGGCGAAGACCTACGATTACTACCTGAACGTCCACGGCCGCAACGGCATCGACGGTTCGGGCGGACCGGGCACGACGACCGCCGCCGCCAACAGCGCGATCAGCCTCGTCGCCTCGCGCGTCCACTTCGGAACGAGCGGCCGCTACAACAACGCCTTCTGGTACAACAATATGATGTCGTACGGCGACGGCGACGGGACGAACTTCACGCCGCTCACGACGATCGACGTCTGCGGTCACGAAATGACGCACGGCGTCACCGAACGGACCGCGAATCTGACCTATTCGAACGAATCGGGCGCGCTCAACGAAGCGACTTCCGATATCCTCGGCTCGATGGTCGAGCTCTACGCGGACGGCGGCACCGTCTCGGCCGACACGTGGAAGATCGGCGAAGACTGCTACACGCCGGGCACCGCGGGCGACGCGCTGCGCTCGATGAGCAACCCGAACTCGGTCGGCGATCCCGATCACTACAGCCTGCGCTACACGGGCACGGCCGATAACGGCGGCGTCCACACCAATTCGAGCATCGTCAACCACGCCTTCTATCTGATGGCGGCCGGCGGCACGAACCGCGTCAGCGGCGTCACCGTGACCGGGATCGGCACCTCGGCGATGGAAAAAATCTGGTACAAGGCGCTGACGACCTATTTCACGTCGGGCACTAACTTCTCGGCGGCGAGAACGGCGACGCTCAACGCGGCATCCGTCCTGTACGGCGCGTCGAGCGCGCAGTACAACACGGTCGCGACCGGCTGGTGCGCGGTCGGCGTCGGCACCTGCCCGGGCACCCCGACCCCGACCCCGACGGCGACCCCGACGGTGACCCCGACCCCGACTCCGACTCCGGGCGGCAACCTGCTCGCGAACGGCGGCTTCGAAAGCGTCATCACGCCGTGGGTGATGAGCGGCACGGGCGCGTTCTACACGGCGAACGGCTCGGCCCCGCACGGCGGCACGGGCTACGCCTATTTCGGCGTCAACAACAGCGTTTCGGGTCAGACCTACCAGCAGGTGGCGATCCCGACGACAGCGACCGGCACGCTGACCTTCTGGCTCAACGTGACGTCGAGCGAAACGACGACGACGACGCAGTACGACAAGCTCTTCGTCGAAGTCCGCAACACGTCGGGCACGCTGCTCGCGACGCTCGCGACCTACAGCAACCTGAACAAGGTCGCGGCGGCGACGACCTACTCGCAGAAGTCGTTCAATCTGGCGGCCTACAAGGGCCAGACCGTGCGGATCCAGTTCCGCACGACGATGGACAGCTCGATCACGACGACCTTCCGCGTCGACGATGCGGTCCTGCAGTAAAACGTCCTGTTTTGGAATGCCAAAAGGAGCGGCTCACGGGCCGCTCCTTTTTTTAGTCTTAAGTCTTGAGTCTTGAGTCTTGAGTCTTATAGATAGTGACGGAACTATTTGTAAAATGATCGGAAGCCGGTTTGTTTTTCAAAAAAACCTTCCGCTCTTAAGCCATCGGAGATGGCGACAGCGTGTAGCCACGGGCGTGAGCCCGTGGTTCGCTCGCCAAATGAATCAAAAAGCTGTCGGAGACAGCGACAGAAACTTGCGATGCCGCATCTGTCGCCCGTTTTCACGGGCTCGAAATCCGTATCGACCGTGCCCCCGGGTTATCACCCGGGGCGGCGAAACGGAGCGCTGTCACCATCTCCGACGGCTGAATGCAGATTGTTTCTAATCGGTTTTGTCACGCACTATGAGTCTTTGTTTTTCAGCTTTTGTCTTTGACTCAAGACTCAAGACTCAAGACTCAAGACTCCCCTACGGCCGGCGCGCCGGGATCTCGTACTCGTATTCGATTGCGCCGTCCGGGCGGCCGTTTCGTTCGCGGCCTTCGGGAAAGGCGCGGACGTAGGAGATCTTCGCGCTCGCGCTCGTGACGCGGACGATCAGCACGCCGGAGCTGCCGCGGACGACGCCCGATTTGTAGCCGTATTCTTCGGCCGTCCGGACGTTGTCGGCGCGGCGGTGGCCGGGCTGCGGCACTTCCTGGTAGACGATCCCGTCGAGATCCTGTTTGACGAACAGGTGATCGTGGCCGTGAAAGACGGCGGCGACCTGGTTGCGGACGAGCAGTTGGTGAACCGGCAGCGCGAAGCCGTTCCGATTGGCGGAAAATTCGTCCTTCAAATCGAAGCTGCGGCCGCCCCATTCCCAGAACGCGGCCGCTTCCGCGCCGCCGCGCGCGACGCGGTCGGCCCCGCCGACGAGATGATGGATGAACACGAACTTGTATTTCGCGCGGCTTTTTTCGAGCGTCTCCTTGAGCCAAAAATACTGTTCGCGGCCGAGCGTCCAGTTCCAGTTGTCGTCGTCGCCGCGCGCCCGCGAAACCGTGAACGTGAACGGGTCGAGCACGACGAAGAGCGCGTCGCCCCATTCCCACGCGTAATAATCCTGCAGAAGCCCGAGCGTCTTGTCGGGCGTCCGGTTGCCGCCGTAAAATTCGTTCGGCACCGGATTCGGAAAATAGCGCCGGCGCATCATATTCGACCAGTCGAACATACTCTCGCCGCCCGACCGCCGCCAGCCGTTTTCGCCGTCGTGATTGCCGAGCGCGAGAAAGACCGGGACGGACGCGCCGACCAGCCCGAAATAATAGCGCTGCGCGACGTACTGCGCGGCCGCCTGCCGGAATTCCGGGTATTTATCGGTCATAAACGTGTCGCCGAGATCGACCAGAAAATCGGGATTCGCCGCGCCGGCGTTGAGCAGCGAGCGCCGGTAAACGTCGGTGTCGATGCCCTCGTCGAGATGCGAGTCGGCCTGAATCGCGAACGTGAAATCCGTGCCCGCCGGCCGCGCCGTCGTGAAATCGAATTCGCGGCTGTCCTCGAACCGCCCGCCGCCCGCCGGCCGCGACCGGAACCGGTAATAATAGCGCGTGTTCGGCTTCAGATCGCCGAGCACGACCTCGGACGGCGCGTCTTTTTTGAGCGCGAGCTTCGCCGTTTCGCGGTCGTATTTGCCTTTTTGCGGGCCGTAAACGATCGTCGCTTCGGTGTCGGTGTAGGCGAGCACGCTCAGCGTGACGGAGTTTCGCGTCGGCCGCCCGAGGACGATGTCCCACGCGTGCGCGGGCACGTCGGTCTGAAAGACGGCCGCCTCGCGATTGCCGCGCCGGTCGCCGTTTTCATCGCGCCGCCGCCGTTTTTCGTCGTCCGGACTGCGCTGCGCGAAAACGAAGCCGCCAAGCAGTAAGAGCACCACAGCGACCGAGACTGCCCGGCCGAGATTGTTCGAAAACGTTTTTTTCATAGACTTAAAACTGACGGCCGGCGACCGAACGGTATCGGAAAAAGCGAACCTTATGCGTGCGGCTCGAAGTTTTCCGCCCCCGAGTGAAACTCTCCGGAATAGATGATAGCTGATAGATGAGAGATGATAGATGAAAAGCCGCCGGATCTACCATCTCTCATCTATCATCTCTCATCTATTCCGACCCTCCGACATCGCCCATCCGACATCGGTATTACTGATTGCGCCGGTCCTTCTTTTCCTTGCGGCCGTCGCGGTTGCCGCCGCCCTTGCCGCGTCTGTCCGGCTCCGGCTTGGAGGGATCGTAATCGGGGTTCGGCTGCGGCATCTGCGCGCCGATCTCCTTGAGATAGGCGTTCATCCGGCGCTCCATCTCGGCCGCTTTGTCGGGCAGCTTGTCCGACAGGTCGCGACGCTCGCCGATGTCTTTTTCGAGATCGTAGAGATCGAGCTTGCCGGTCTCGTAGGTCTTGATCGCGACCAGATTGCCGAGGATGATCGCCGTCGCCGGGCCGTCGTTGCCGTTGTCGTAATGCGGGAAATGAAAAACCAGCTCCTCGCGTTTGCGCCGGACGCCGCCCTTGCCGCCGCCGAGCAGGATGCCGGCGAAGCTGCCGCCCTCGACGCCGTCGGGCAGAGGCTTTTCGACGCCGGCGAGCTCGGCGAAGGTCGGCAGGAGGTCGAATGCCATCACGCGTTCGTGCGCGTAGGTGTTCGCCTTGATGCCCGGCCCGCGGACGATGAACGGCACGCGGATGCCGCCTTCCCAGAGCGTCCCTTTGCCGCCGCGCAGCGGTTCGTTGGCGCGCTGGCCGGGCGAGCCGTGATCGGCCGTGTAAACGACGTAGGTATCGGCGGCGATGCCGAGTTCGTCGATCTTTTTGAGCAGCGTGCCGATCGTCTCGTCCAGATCCTCGACGACCGCCGCGTCGCCGGCGTCGCGCGCGTCGCCGTTCAGCCGTTTGAGCGCGGCGGCGTAGGTCTCCGGCCGCGCGTCCTCGGCGCGGCGGCCGCCGTAATGCGAAATCTGGAGATAAAAAGGATTTCCGGCCCGGACCTGTTTCGTCATAAAGGCGATCCCGCGCTCGGTCATTCCGAACGCCTCCTTCGGGTTCGGGTTCGGGACGTTGTCGGGGCCGCCGTTGTTGGTCGGGCCGTCGCTTTCGTCGAACCCGTGTTTCGCCGGATCGGTGCGGCCGACGTGCCATTTGCCGAAATGCGCCGTCCGGTAGCCGGCGCTCTTGAGGAGCTCGCCGATCGTCGTCTCGCTCGCCGGCAGCTCGATCGTCGGGCGCGGCGAGAGCAGTTTGTAGTTGCCGGTGGTTTCGGCGTCCTCGTCGCCGCGCTTGGTGTTGCCGCCCATATTGACGAAGGTCATCTTGAGCAGCGCCGGCGTCTTGCCGGTGAACAGGCTTGCCCGCGACGGCGTGCAGCGCGGCGACGCGGCGTAGCCGTTCGCGAAGCGCATTCCCTGGCGGGCGAAGTTTTCGATGTTCGGCGTCCGGTAGAAAGAGCTTTTGGACGCCGCGATCAGCTCGTCCATCTGGCCCGAAGTGTGCGACCAGCCGAAGCCCTCGCCCAGAATGACGACGAAATTCGGCTTCTTTTTAGCCTGCGCGACGCGTCCCGCTTTTCCGGCGAGCAGCAGAGCGGCCGCGCCCATCCCGGCCGACGCGATGAACCGCCGGCGATTGATTTTTCCCATAATAGTCTCCGTTTAATCAGGTTTTATGCGGTCGGCGCGGCCCGCTTTCTGCTGCTGGAAAAAGTCGAATTCCATCCGCGAAATCCGTCCGTCGCCGTCGGTGTCGATGCGGTTGAAAGCCTTTTCGCTGCCCTGCCGGCTGCGGCCCGCTTCCCATTCGTTGCGCGAGATGTAGCCGTCGCGGTCGAGGTCGAGCCGGTCGAACCGGTCGCGGCCGCGCTGACCGTCGCCGCGCCGTTCCGACCGGTTCCGGTCGGGATTGCGGCGCGGATTGTCCGTCCGCTGCGCAAAAGCGGAAATCGTGAAAACTCCCGCGATCAAAAAACAAATCATCAATAATCTTCTCATTTCTCTCCTAATTGCCGTGTAAATTGATTGTTTCGAGGACCTTTGATCTTTGATCTTTGATCTTCGACCTTTGAAAAAAGCTTTAAGACCAAAGACCAAAGACCAAAGACCAAATTATCGGGAAATCAAATTTACACCGCCCTAATTTTTGTTGCGGCCGACCGTCAGCCGACACAGCACCGTGTTGTTCGTCTTCAGATTCGGCCCCCAGATGAACTTCGCCGCCGGGTTCCAGACGATCTCGTCGTAGCCGCCTTTCGGCCCGACTTCGGCCGCCGTGTAAACGGTCGCCGGGCTCCATTGCGAATCGTCGAAACCGGGCGACTTCCAGTTTTTCGGCTCTTCGAGCGCCGTGAATTCGCAGGGCTTGCGGCCGGCGACCGGATTGCGCTCGCGCTCGCAGGCCGGATCGAGCGGCGCGTCGTGCGTGACCAGACAGCGCCAGCCGGCGTTCGTGACCGCGACGAGCGCGCCGGTGTCGGCGTCGGTAAACTGCGCGATCAATCCGCCGTCGCCCATCTGCTGGCGGCGCGTCCCGATGTATTCGAGTCCGGTGTCGTTTTCCTTAAAGTCTTTGACGACGAAATTCAGAACGAGCGGATACTCGGCGTCGAACGTGAACGTTTCCGCATTGAACGACCGCTCGGTCGTGATCGGCACCGAATCTTCTTTGACGAATTTTTCGCCGAGATAAAACGCGAACCAGTTGTCGGCCCAAACCTCGGCCCTGATCCGCACCTTCCCCGCCTGCGCCGCAGCGCTGACGGCCAACACCAGTAAGCAAAACAAGATTTTCCAAAACATAGCGATTGGGGATTTCGGATTTCGGATTTCGGATTTCGGATTTCGGATTGCTCGCTGTCGGAAGCCTAAGTTCGAATTTCGGCCTCTCAACTATCAACGCTTGGAACAAGCTAAGTTGGCTAAAGCACGAAAAATCCGAAATCCGAAATCCGAAATCCGAAATCGGCATAATCCGAAATCCGTTCAGTTTTTCCGCGGCCGGTCGAGCGGCTGCGCGTCTTTTGTTTCTTCTTTCGACAGTTTTCCGTCGCCGTCGCGGTCGGCCTTGTCGAACATCCGCGTGACGACCGCGAGGAGCTCTTCCTTCGTGATCGACGAATCGGAATTCGCGTCGAGCTCCTTCGCGTGCTGGCGGACGAAACCGCCCATCGCCGAGCGGACTTCGCCGGTCTGCACCTCGTCGGCTTCGAGCCGGCCGTTCCGGTTTTTGTCGTAGGCGGCGAACGTCTTGTCGGCCTCGGCGTTCAATTCCGCGCGGGTCAGCGCGCCGTCGCCGTTCGTGTCCATCTCCGACGCGTGCTGGACGATCCACGGGATTCGTTTTTCGCCGTTCGACTCGCGCGGCGGGCGGTTTTCGTCGCGCCGCCGGTCGCTGCGCGAATAGTTTTCGACCGTGCTTTTGCCCTTGCCGTCGATGAATTCGAACCGGTAGCCGCCGTCCTTCTGGACCGCGTAATTGATCCGCCGCGTCTCGCCGTCGACCGTGTAGGTCAGATCGACCGAGCCGTCCTTGTTGAGTACGAAGCCGGTGATCCGCGCGCCGCGCAGCGGCTCGGTCGAGGGCCGCACGCCGTCGGCCCGCGGCTGCGGCGAAACCTGGCCGTCCTCCTCGACGACCTCGCCGTGAAAGCCGCCGTTGACGTACGGGTAGGCGAGCGACGCGTGATAGTGATAATTGCCCTTCTCGTCGACGTGGCCGTCGAAAGCGTCGAGCTTGCCGACGGGCGAACCGTCCGGCTCGGTCAGCCCGTAAATCGGGTAGCCGTCGAGCGCGTAGGCGACGGGTTTGCCCTTCCCGACGAGCTCCTGCAGATGGAGCGGCGCGATGTGGTAATGATAATCGTCGGCGCGGCCGGCGTGACCGCCGAACTCGTCGAGCTCGCCGGCGAGAAACGTGTCGGTGCGGCCGTCGTTCTTGATCGGGTTGAAGATCGGCACGCCGTTCGCGGCGATCGCGATCGCGCCGCGAAAGAAATGATCTTTCGCCGAGAGCGGGTATTTGGCGACGACCGGTTTTAAGGGAAAGCGCCACGCGTTCGCGCCGGTGTATTTCTGCGGGATCGGCACCTGCTGCTGCCACGCGCGGATTCCGACCATCATCCGGTGATTCGGGAAACCGTCCGATTCGACGTAGAAAAACTTGTCGTCCCAGCGCACGCTGACCTTCGGCGCGAACGGCCGGAAAATCTCGGCGATCGAGACGGCGAGCGCGTTCTGATTATCGAAGGCGATGTTCGCGGACGTCTTTCCGGACAGGAGAAAGCCGTCGAAGACGACCGGCCCCGACAATAGATCGACGTCCGCAAAATCGTGGACGCGGCTGAAATCGACGACCTCGAGCGGCGGCCTGACGCTCCGGTCGTAATGCGGCTGATGCGTTTGATCCGGATCGCTCAGATCGTGCCCGAATCCCTGTAAAAACAAACAAAAAACGACGAAAAAAAAGGCGGCGGCGCGGATCCCGAAGGAACCCGGCGCGCGATGAATTTCTCGATTCATCCGTAAAATACTCCAAATTATAATTTTACCTGATCGGGGCGGCTTATCTTTTTGACGCGCGAATTTTCGTTTTGGCCGACGCCGATCGAAATTTTTTTCGATTTTTTTTCGCGACCATCCCGTCGGCAAAAAAAAGAAGCGGCCCGCAAGCCGCTTCTTTTTAGTCTTGAGTCTTAAGTCTTGAGTCTTGAGTCTTTTGATTGAGGGCGGAGGGCGGATGATTGTTTGAAAGCCTCGATTTCAAACAATCATCTTCCGCCCTCAAACCAATCCGAAATCCGAAATCCGAAATCCGAAATCCTACGGGACGAACGCGTTCGGGAGCGGGCTGTCGCCGGTCGCGCCGAAGCTGACGATCGTCGTGCCGGCCGCGGTGCCGCTGATGTACCAGGTCAGATTCGACGGCCGGTAGACGGTCGGGTCGAATTTGCCGTCGCCGTCGTAGTCGCCCGGCGCGGGCACGTCGCCGACGGTGCCGAACGGGAACGAGAAGAACGAGAAATTTTCGCTCCGCAGGATGTACCAGAAGCCGGTCGCCGGCCGGAAGAACGCGATGTCGGCTTTGCCGTCGCCGGTGTAGTCGCCGGGCACGCATTTGTCCGTGCCGCTGCCGAACTGAAAGGCGATCGTGCCGGCGGTCGAGCGGTTAAGCCACCATTCGCCGTTCGACGGCCGGAAGATCGCGATGTCGGATTTGCCGTCGCCGTCGTAATCGGCCGTCACCGGCAGATCGCCGGTCGCGCCGAACTGCGCGATCACGGTGCCGGCGCCGCCCGACTGGCTGATGTACCACGTCGCGTTCGACGGCCGGAACACGGCCGCGTCGGTCTTGCCGTCGCCGTCGTAATCGGCCGGTTCGGGAATGTCGCCCGCCGCGCCGAACGGGAACGAAAAGAACGAGCCGTCCTCCGAGCGCAGCACGAACCAGTAGCCGTTCGACGGCCGGAAGATCGCGATGTCGGTTTTGCCGTCGCCCGTAAAATCGCCCGAGGCGATCCGGTCGGCGGCGTTGCCGAACTGCGCGGCGACCGTCACGCCGGTCGACGACCGGTTGAGCCACCATTCGCCGACCGCCGGGCGAAAGATGCCGACGTCGGTCTTGCCGTCGCCGTCGTAATCGAAGCGGGCCAGACTGCGCGGCGTCAGGCAGGTTCCGTTGGCGACGACATAACTGGTGATCTCGTTGCGCGAGGTCGAGCAGAAGGTCATCTGCGTGCTGCCCGAAAGCTGCGCGTTCATCAGCGTATTCGCACAGTTCGGCACGGCGTCCGAATGCGTCGCGCCGAGATTATGCGCGATCTCGTGCGACGTGACCAGAAAATTCGCCTCTTCCCAGCCCCAGCCGACATCGACCCGGCCGCTGAGCCCGTAGGCGAAATCGCGATTGCCGCAGACCACGCTCAGAAACGCGTAGCCCTGCGCGCGGACGGTCGGCTTATAGCTGAACAGATGCGCCGTGTCGCGCGCATACTGCGCGAGCGGAAAATTGGCGTTCCAGTATGACTGAAACGAGTTGAGCAGCGTGTCGGTCGTCGCGCCGTTAAACGGGTCGGGCGTCGTCCACGTATGCTGGAAAACGACGCTGATTGTCAGACCGAGATCGGTTTCGTAAACGCCTTCGACCATATTCAGGATGCTCAGGATCTTGGCGTTGGCGCCGGCCGGGCCGGCGGCCGAAGCGACGAAGTCCGAATCGGCCTCGGTCGCGATCTCGACGGCCTTGAGCCCGTTCGCGGTCAGGGTCTGACTGCCCGACCAGACCAGCTTCTCGCCGTCCTGCATTTTTCCGGCCAGATCCTGCGGGCAGATGAAGCTTTTGTCGCGGAGCACGTCGGCGGCCCGGTAGACGACGAATTCGTCGGCCGCGGCGAGCTTCGAATAACGCGCGGCCGGCTCGATAAAGTAGCGTTCCGCGCCGGTCGAGAAATAGCCTTCGATGCCCGTTTCGTCCATCGTCAGACGGACTTCCGAACCGTTCGTGCCGACGATCTTTCCCTTGTAGGTCGTGACCGGCGTCCGGTCGAGCGGCCGGAGACCGTCGGCGCCGGTGTCGAGCGCCGTGTAGCGCGCCGCGCGCAGATCGTGCGGCGCGACCGCCAGTTCGAAAGTTCCGGCGGCGGCCGCCAACGCGATCGGGCGGTCCGAGCGCGCGCGCCGGATCGCGTCGCGCGCGTTCAAACGGACGACGTCGACGTTTCTGAACGAGTTTCCGAGATCATTTCTTAATGCCCCGCTTTGTGCCGAAGTCGTTAAAAATGAAGTTAATGCGATGAAGACGACAAAGAAAAAACGTTTCGTCATTTAACCCTCCGAAGAAAAAATTATATGTTTTTAATTGGAAATTGAGACTCGGGGCGAAATCTCGCTGACATTATTAATAAAGTATTAACAGCGTTGTTTTTCCACGAAACCAAACCGCCCGGAGCGGATTTCGTAAACTTAAAAACAAATAATGTTAGGGGTAATCTTAGGGGGAATCTGGAAGCTGTTGCCGAGTCGGTTTCGGCTGCTGATCATCCGCGCCACGCAGAAAAAATTCACGGCTTCCGTCGGGGTTATCGTAACAAATCCGGACGGAAAAGTCTTGCTGCTCGAACATCTTTTGCGGCCGGCTTCGGGCTGGGGAATTCCGGGCGGCTTCATCGACGCGGGCGAGCAGCCGGCGGCGGCCGCGCGGCGCGAGCTGCACGAGGAAACCGGGATCGAGCTCGAAAATCTCCGGATGCTGCGCGTCCGCACGGTCGGCCGTCACATCGAGATCCTCTTTCGCGCCGACAGCCGCGACCGCGCCAAGGTCAAAAGCCGCGAGATCAAAAGTCTCGGCTGGTTCGGGCCCGCCGAGATGCCGCCCGAAATGAGCGCCGTTCAGAAATCGATCGTCGAAAAAGTTTTGCGGGGCGAATTTGATTAAACGCCGGACGGCGCTTAAAATTATAGAGGCACACAGCTAGTCAAAGTCGCTCAAGACTTTAAGGAGAAAAAAAATGGTTAATTTGATTCCTTCAGGGGATTCGGTAATGAGCATTTTGCAGTCCACGGGGGCTTATCGCAAAGGACATTTCGTTTACCCGAACGGCAAACACGCGTCGCATTATTTTCAGATGCCGCTCGCGTTTCGCTATTATGACAACGCCCGCATTTTATCGGTCGGTCTGAGCCGCGTCTTCCGGATGGAGAAAGCGATTTCGAGCCGCCTGCCGAAGGTCTCGATCGTCAGCCCCGGCGCGGCCGGCATTATGGTCGCGTTCGGCGTCCGCGAAGCGCTCAACGCCGAGCAGATCTACTGGACCGAAAGAGAGACCGGCAAACGCCAGTTCCGGCAGTACATCGGGCCCGGCGACATTCATCCGGCGATCCTCGTCGACGACATCATCCGCTCCGGCCGCGCGATGCGGGAAACGATCGCGCTCGCCAAAAATCTCGGCGCGGAGATCATCGGCATCGGCGCGATCGTCAAGTTCGCGGACGCCCCGACCGAAATCGAGGGCGTGCCGGTCAAGTCGCTCCTGACGTTCGACGTCAACTACTACGATAACGAGGAAGACTGGCGCCAATCGAAAAACGCCTCGGACGCCGAAGCCCAAGACGTCCTCTAACTTCTAAAGTAGAAAGTTAGAAAAGTGAAAAAGTGAAAAAGTGAAAAAGTTTTCAGCTCAGCGAGCGATCAAACTTTTTCACTTTTTCACTTTTCTAACTTTTCCATCTTTTCCCCTTTTCCCCTTTTTCACTTTTTCACTTTTTCACTTTTTCACTTTTTCACTTTTTCGAAGAGCCGGCGGCGTTCGGCGAGGAGCCGGAGGAATTTTTCGCGTTTGAGGAAAAAGACGGCGATCGCGTTGAGCCAGCCGCGGAGATCGTCGATCTCTTCGAGCGAGCGCAGCGCGACGTAGGCCGCGAGCGCGGAAAACGGGATCGACAAAAGCGCGATCAGCCAGCCGGAATAAACGGCCAGAACGCCCGCGAAAACCAGCCACGTCAGCGGAATCAAAACCATCGCCGTCAGAAACTTGACCGTCGACGCCATATCGAAAAAGCCCTTCTTCGTCTGCCGGGAGGCCAGAAAACGGCCGAACTGATACGCCGGCAGATGCAGAAGAATGCCGAAGAGCGCGACCGGCGCGAGCAGGACGAGATGCCACGACCGCAGGAAGGCGTGCTTGAGGACGAACCTTTTCGAATATTCGGCGAGCGCCAGAAATTCGGATTCGATCCCGAGCCGGTCGAGCTTTTTCTCGTATTCGGCGAGCCGTTTTTCGAGCTTCGCGTCCTCTTCGCCGGCCGGTTCGGCGACGAATTTCTGGAGAAAATCGAGTCTTTCGGCGAGATTTTCCTCGTGCGGCGTGACCGACGTGAAGACTTCCTCGGCGACGCGCGCGACGGCGAGCTCGGCATCGGAGGCGGCGTTTAAGGTCACTTCGCGGAGCGAATTCCCGATCCTTTCGGTGAGCTCGCGGACGATTTCGCGCGGCGGGTGGCCGTGCTCGTCGAGCGTTTCCGGCAAAACCGGAAACGGCCGCCCGAAATGCAGCAGCGCCTCGCTCCGGAAAGTCGTTTTATTGGTGTAGAAAAGCCCGACCGGCATAATCCGCAGATCGAGCGACGACGGGTTCTGCCCGCTCGACACCGCGCCGAGCGCGATCCGCGCCGCGCCGGTCTTCAGGGGCTGGAGCTGCGGCTTGTCGTGCGAGATGCCTTCGGGAAAGATCGCGATCGCGCCGCCTTTTTTCAGCAGCTCGCGGGCGACGGCGAAGGTTTCCTGATTCTTCGAGACGTCGGCCCCGGCGTCCTGCTGGCGGTAGAGCGGCAGCGCACCGACCGTCCGGACCAGATAACCGATGACCGGCATTTTGAAAAGCGTCGATTTGGCGAGAAAGGCGATGTTCCGGGGCAGCGCGATGAACAGCAGCGCCGGGTCGATGAGCGCGTTCGGATGATTGCTGACGAAGATCAGCCCGCAGTTTTCGGGCAGGCTCTCAGCGTTGTAAAGCTCGATCCGCCTGAAAAAAACGCTGATGCCGAAGCCGAAGATGAAATGAATCAGCCACAGCGAAAAAGAACCGTACCGGCGCAGCACGACATCGCGAAGACGCAGTTTTCTCACATCAGACATAGGCGAATTCGGATTTCGGATTTCGGATTTCGGATTGGTCGAAAATGGTATTTTCTCTTTGCACTTTAAGCAGACCCGCAGACAGAATGGTGAAAAGAGGAGTTTTCCCTTTACATCTCAGGCAGATCCGTCATCAGATCGGTCAAAAGCGACATGTTTTCCTGACGATTTAAACCAATCCGAAATCCGAAATCCGAAATCCGAAATCCCTACGCCTTAAACCAATCCGAAATCCGAAATCCGAAATCCGAAATCGTCAGATTTCATGGCGGTTGGCGAGCGCTTTGTCCATCGTCACTTCGTCGACGAATTCGAGATCGGAGCCGACGGGCATTCCCATCGCGATCCGGGTGACGCGCACGCCTAAGGGCTTGAGCAGCCGCGCGATGTAGTTGGCCGTCGCCTCGCCCTCGGTCGTCGGGTTGGTCGCGATGATGATCTCTTTGACCTCGACGCCCTCGTTATTGTTCGGCATCAGCCGCGGCAGCAGATTCGCGAGCATCAGTTCGTCCGGCCCGACGCCGCGGATCGGCGACAACGAACCGTGCAGAATGTGGTACAAACCCTTGTAAGAACGCGTTTTTTCGATCGCGACCAGATTGTACGGCTCCTCGATCACGCAGATCTGCGAGCGGTCGCGCGTCGTCGAAGCGCAGTACATACACGGGTTGACGTCGGTCAGATTGTTGCAGACCGAGCAGAAAACGATTTTTTCCTTGACCTCGCGCAGGGCGTCGATAAAGTTTTCGACCTCCTGCTCGGGCCGGCGCAGGATATAAAAGGCCAGACGCTGCGCCGATTTATGCCCGATCCCGGGCAGACGTTTAAATTCGTCGATCAATTTGGCGACGGGTTCCGAATATTCCAACATAAGACGATTTCGGATTTCGGATTTCGGATTTCGGATTGGTCTAAAGAGCAAGGAGAAAATCCCACTTTAGACCAATCCGCAATCCGCAATCCGCAATCCGCAATTACAATAGTCCGGGCGGGAGCATACCGCCGAGTTTGCCTTTGAGCGATTCTTCGACTTTGCGGCGGGCTTCGTTGAGCGCCGCGACGGCGAGGTCCTGAATCATTTCCGTGTCGCCGTCCCTGACGAGATCGGGCGAGATCGTCAGCTCGAGCACCTCGAAGTCGCCGCGCATCTTGACCGTCACGGCGCCGCCGCCGGCCGAGGCGTCGACCGTCATCTGCTTCATTTCCTTGCCCATCTGCTCCTGCATTTTCTGGGCCTGCTTCATCATCGAGTTAATATCGAATCCACCGGGGAATTTCATAATTTTCCAGACATCCTTCAAATAAAAATTATTGCAAAAAAACCGTTCGGTCATTATACCATCCGGCGCGGCAAATGTCTTTCACCGGAACCGCGCCGGAAGAATTACCGCATCTTTCCGGGCCGGAACCTGAGAAAGACCTGCCAGCCCCGGTGATTCGTCCCGCCGTAAAAGGACGCGACCGACGCCGGGTTTTGATAAAGCGTGAGCTGCGCGCCGAGCCCGACGTTCCAGTCCTTCGTTCGATAAAGCTCGCGCAGGTAGCCGAGCGAATACGCGCCGACCCAGAAATTCCCTTCCGGATGCGGCGCCGGCAGAACCAGCTCGTGCGCGTCCTTCTGGACTCTTTCGAACCGGCCGAAGACCGAATTTTTATTAAAATCGTAATCGCCCTCGAAGAGAAAAGCGTTCGACCGATTGCCGTTCGCGTAGTTCTGGCCCCAGACGAACGAGGCCGCAAGGTTTTTGTTCTCGTCGAAGCTCCGGTTGAAGACCGCCGACGCGGTCGTCCGCCGCATAATCCTGATCCCGGGCTCGGACGGTTCGGGATTTTTCAGATAGCCGTGCGAGACCTGAAACGCCCATTCCTTCGTCGGATTCCACGAAAAGCGCGCGCTGAACGAATCGAGCCGCGGCGCGTCGAAGTTCCAGCGGTTCTCGTCCGGCTCGCGGCCCTTGAAGGCCGACGCCTCGAACTTGAACTTCCCGAAATTATAGCCGGCCGTCAGCACGCCCCACGTGATGTGCGTCGAATCCTGCCAGTGATGCGAGATCGGCGCGTCCGGATTGTTCATCGCCGAGAGCCGGTGCATAAAGGTCGGCGGCCCGAGCGCCGGCTCGCCCGGATAGCCGGCATAGAAGAAAAACGACTGCTTTTCGCTGACCCGAAACGAATACGACGCCGACAGCTCGCTGAAGAAATCGTGCGGATGCTGGCGGTCGTGAATCGGCGCGCCGCGATAGCTCTCGCCGGATTGATAAAGCAGCGGGTAGCCGAAGCCGCGCTCGATCAGCGGATCGAGGCTCAGCATCACGCGCAGGCCGAGCTGCGAGCGCTTTGTCAGCGGCTTCGAATACATCGCCATCAGCATCGACGGCGCGTCGAAGCGCGCGTTGTCGCCCCGGCCGGCGACCGACAGATCGCGGCTCGTGCCGACGTCCGTGTAGCGCAGGAACAGGTTGCCGTGCAGCATCAGCATCGAGCCGTCATTGAACATCTTCATCCGCGCGAACATCGGCGTCGAATCCGGCACCCACGCCGTCCCCGAGCTTTCGCGCGTCATCGGCGCGTTGAGATCGGTGACGGCCGGCATCGTCATCGAATGCGACATCCCCGGCATCTCCGGCATCTTTTCGTCCGGCTTTTTGTCGGGCATCTTCATTCCGGGCATCGACGAACCGTCCGGCATCTTCATCTCCGGCATCGACGAATCGGGCTTTTTCACGTTCGTTTCGGGCGCGGCCGGCGCGTTGCCGACCAGCAGATTGCCCCACATTCCGCCTTTCGCGTGGCCGCGCACCGAACAGAAATATTTGTACGCGCCGTCCTTCGCCGCCTCGACGACGATCTCCTCGGCCGCCATCGCGCCGTCGTCGGATTTATGTTCGAGCTGGTTCGTGCCGACCGTGCCGGCCGCGTCCGGCGCGAGCGCAAACTCGCCCGCCGCGCCGCCGAACCGGACGTCGTGCTTCATATCCTCGTCGGAATTGACGAACAGGATCCGGAGCGTCGCGCCGGCCGGGACGATCAGGTTCGGATTCCGGAGCCCCTGAATCCGGTACGAAAGCATATCGTCTTCGGGCCCGGTCTTGACGACGAGCCGGATGTCCTTTTCGGTAAAAGTCAGGTTCTGACCGTCTTTTCGACCGGGCGTGCGGCTCTTTTCGAGCTCGATCAGCTCGGTCAGCTTCAATGTTTTCTTGGCGCTCGAAACGAGCCGGAAAGCGTCCTGCGCGAAGACGCCGCCGCCGAGCAGCCCGACGCAGAGCATCAGCAAAATAATCTTTTTCATCGGTAAAATCTCCCTATTTCGTAAAACAAAAACAATCTTCTCGGCCGCGCGCACGAACCGGACGATCCGGCCCGCCCGCGGCGGCGCTGAATTTTCAGACAAGCGATTTTCGTTTTACGCGGCCGGCGGCGCGCGCGGAGAGCGGATGTTGTAAAAGGAATCGAAAAGGTAAAAAGGCTTTTCGGCAAAGGAGTTTTCGAAGCTTTCGGGAACGCTCGGCGACCGGCCGGCAAAGCGCGGCAGCACGAACGCGGCCGCCTGTTTTTCGACCTTCAGCGTTTCCGATTTCGAAACGATCCGCGGCGCGGGCTGAAGACAGCTGCATTCGTCGGACTCGGATTTTAAGGAACCGGCCGGCGCGGCCGATTCGTTTTTCGGCTTCGCGTGTTCGTGACAGGCCGGAACGGCACCCGCCGATGCCGGCGCTTCCGCGTGATGCGAACAGGCGCAGGCGGCGACCGACGCGGCGAGCAGCGATAAAACGAGCCAGCCGCCGATCGCCGCCCGCCCGATTTTTTTCACGCTCTTCCTCATCGTCATTCGTCCCCGCTTCGATTATCTTAATCTACCATCACGACCGAAATCATTTCAATTTCGAGCCGCTCAAACATTTTACAACCTGACACCCGCTGTCAGGTCAAGCGGAAAGTTCTGAGTCTTGAGTCTTGAGTCTTGAGTCTTAAGTCTTGAGTCAAGACCAAAGACCAAAGATCAAAACAAGGACTCAAGACTCAGGACTCAAGACTCAAGACTAAATTCCCCCTTTACCGGAAGCCGCGAATCTTGCTTTTTCGCGCCGACTGCTTTACAAATAAAATTCATGCAGATCGAATGGACATCGAACGCCGCCGAGCCGTATCTTTTCCGGCAGGCCGCCGAATGGACCGGCGTCAAGGTTCACCGCGCACGGGTTCTGCCGGGCCGGATGCTCGAAGAAGAAGCCTGCTGCCACGAGCTGAACATCACGGTTTCCGGTCATTTCGTCGCCGAAAGACGCGCGGCAAGCGGGAAATTCGTCAAAACGAAAAGCGGCGAGGGCACGCTCTGCCTGACGCCGAGCGGGCAAACCGTCGGCGCTTACTGGCAGGAGCCGCTCGACAATCTCGGCATTCTGCTCGCCCCGGATTTCGTCCGAACGGTCGCGCTCGAAAATCGTTTTTCGACCGCTTTCGAGCTGCGCGAGATCTACGCCGCCAAAGATCCGCTCGTCGAACATCTCGGGCTCGCACTGCTGGACGAGGCGCACTCGCCGACGCCGGCCGGCCGCCTCTACACCGATTCGCTGATCCAGACGCTGACGCTCCATCTGCTGCGAAATTATTCCGACGCCGCGCCGGTCCCGGAAAACACGAGCGGCGGCCTCTCGGGCTATCGCCTCAAGCGGGTCCGGGAATTCATCGACGCGCATCTCGACGCGGACATCTCCCTGCAGGAGCTCGCCCGGATCGCCGATCTCAGCCAGTTTCACTTCGCCCGCGCGTTTCGCCGCTCGATGGGCGAAACGCCGCAGCAGTATCTGATGCGCCAGCGGATCGAGCGCGCCAAACAGCTCCTCGCCGGCGACGAGCTGCCGATCGTCGAGGTCGGCCTGCGCACCGGCTTCAAGAACCAGAGCCATTTCACGACGCTTTTCCGCAAATTCACGAAATACACGCCCAAACTCTGGCGCGAGCTCGAAAGGGCCTGAAAGTGGAAAAGGGTAAAAGTGAAAAAGTGGAAAAGTGGAAAAGTGGAAAAGTGAAAAATTCGCTTCGCGCTGCCGATTTGGAAAAAGCCGAAGGTAAAAAAGCCCGCTTCGCGCCGGCGAAACCGACTTTTTCACTTTTCCACTTTTCCACTTTTAAACTTTCGAAGCAATTTCAGAAAACAAACAGCAAACAGACGAAAGATTTTGGCGGGCGGCATTTTTTAGAATCGCTTACGGACCGAAAAAAAGTCCGGGGAGATTTTAAGGAATGAAACGATTACTATTGAGCATTTTGATGATTTTGACGCTCGCCGCGGCCGGCGTTTCGGCGCAGGACAAAGCGGCGCGCAGGGCGTTCGAAAAAGGACTCGCGGCGGCCGGCCGCGAAAACTTCGCGGCGGCGCTCGGCGATTTCGAGCGGGCTTTGACGCTCGCCGAACCGGCGGCGGCCGGCGACGATTTCCGGGCGGCGATTTATTTCAACATCGGCGTCTGCCGCTATCGCCTGAAGGACAGCGCGCGGGCCGTCCGCGAGTTCGAGACGGCGATCGAACTGAAAAAAGGCGTGTACGAAAAGGCCTTTTACGCGCTCGGTATGGCCGACGCCGAGCTCGGCGACTGGCCGGCCGCCGAACGGGC
>JAFDVJ010000098.1:765-31275 GCA_018269075.1 Acidobacteriota bacterium | reverse complement strand
TTTCCTGGTCTGGTGTCGGTTCAAAGAACTAATGTACGAAACAGGAAAAACAGTTTATCAAATCAAGTTCGGACAACTTTCAGATTATTTGATCCAACAACTGAAAAGTCCATCTGTTAAAATGCGTCTTGCGTAAGTCCTACTGATATTCGAACTCGATAAGATCTTCGCGGACGGGGAAATCATTTTTCAGCAGCTCCAGCTGCTTTTCGACTTCCTCGTCCGACAGGGCACTGCTTTCCAGAAACAGGTACAGCTCCCAGAAATCTTTCGAACCGAAGACGGAATTCTGAACCGGCATATTCGTTAATTGCCGCTTTCTTTTTCCGACGGAAAAACCGGCCGGGTCGTGTCCGGGTTGTCGGGCGACGTGTGCAGGTGGACGACCTTCCATTCCTTGCCGATCTTTTTGAGGACGAGCGTCATCCGGCCCGAAGCCGTTTCGAGCTTGCCCTTGTATTCCTGCGACTGTTTCCATTTGCACGAAACGTAGGCCGAGGTCGGACTCAGAATCTCGACGCGGACGCCGGTCGTTTCGAGACTGACGTTGGCCGTGTTCGTGTAAAGGTTCTTGCGGTTGTCGTACATATTCTGCCAGCCGATCGTCGCCGAACCGTTGTTGTTGAAAAAGAGGGTCCGGTCGCCTTTTTCGTAAACGCTCATCACCTTTTCGACGTCGACCGTCTTGATGCCGTCGATCAGCCGGTCGAAGACGGCGCGGACGTCCTTCGCCGGGTCGGTTTTCGTTTTCTGGCCGAAGGCCGTGAACGTCAGGGTCAAAATTATCAAGCCGAATATCGCAAAATTTTTCATATTATCTGTCCTTATAAAGTAGGGGCTTTATCGAAAAATTAGTTTATAATCGAAAAATCTTAGTTGCAAAATCCCCGACACGAGTTTTCTTAATTTATGGCAGAAACCTTTAAATGTCCGTCGTGCAGCGCGCCGCTCGAGTTCGAAGGCCGGCCGATGCAGAAATGCCGCTTCTGCGGCAGCAACGTGATCGTTCCGGCGAGCGTCGTCCAGGGCTCGCCGCATTTCGGCGGCGTCGGCAATCTCGATTTCGGCGATCTTTCGGCGCTCAAGGGAAAGGCGCTGAAAATCGCCGAGATTCAGAATCTGCTGCGAAACGGCCGGAAAATCGAGGCGATCAAGGTCTTTCGCGAGACGTTCGGCACCGGGCTCAAGGAAGCGAAAGACGCCGTCGATGCGATGGAGCGCGGGCAGGGATTCGACCTTTCCGGGATGCAGGTCGTCACGCAGACTTCGGCGACGCATTTCAGCTCGAACGCGCAGAACCTCGAAACCGCCAAAAAGATCGGCTACACGGTCGGCGGCTCGATCCTCGGCACGTTTTTGATCGTCGCCCTCTTGATCGTCGGCGTGATCGCGCTCGCCTTTTATCTGATCTCGCGGACGATCAACAACGTGATCGACAAGCCGAACGTCACCCGGACGACGCCGTCGACGCCGCCGAAAAATTCGCCCGTTCCGCCGGTCTCGCTCACGCAGCAGCTGCTCAAGTTCGGCGGCGAAGGCACGGGCGCCGGGAAATTCAAGGACAACCGGACGGTCGCCGTCGATCAGGACGGCCGGATCTACTCGGCCGATTATTCGGGCGGCCGGATTCAGGTCTTCGACGCCGCCGGCAATTTTCAGACGCAGATCACGACCGACACGACCCGCACGGTCGACGCGCTCGCCGTCGACCGCAAGGGAAATCTCTTCGTCCTGCAGGGCTACGACGTGTACCGGGTCGCCGCCGCGACCGGCGAGACGCTCGGCAAATACCGCGTCGATTCGGCTTCGGGAATGGCGCTCGGGCTCGACGGCAAGCTCTACGTCGCGACGCGCTACGACGGCATCACCGTCCTCAACGGCGACGGCACGAAGGTCCGAACGATGCCGCTCGGCAAGGACCTGAACATCGATCAGATCGAAAAAATCGCGATCGACGGCACGGGCAGCCTCTTTCTGATCGACCGGCAGAATTCGGCGGTTTTCAAGCTCTCGCCCGAAGGCCGGCTGCTGACGCGGTTCGGCGGCAAGGAACGACGGGCGGACGACAGCCGGACGCGCGATCAGTTCGATACGCCGCCGATGAGCATCGCCGTCGATTCGCGCGGCCGCGTTTACGTCAGCCAGCTTTCCCGGATCAGCGTGTTCGACGGCGACGGCCGGTTCCTGAACGATTTCAGCGTCAATCAGGTTTTCGGAATGGCCTTCAACGACAGCGACGAGATGTTCGTCGCCGCGCGGCCGTACGTCATCAAATACAAATTGAACTTTTAAGACCGGCGGCTCGGTTTCGGCCGTTCCGCCTTCCCGCAAACCTTTTATACGATTTCGTATCCGCCGGTTTCGACCCTGCACGATTTGGTCGAAACCGGTTTCTTTCGCCGCTTTGAAATATCGATAAATCCTGCATAAAATCGCGGCCGTAAAATTTTCTCATCGAGGTATAAAATTTGCTGTAAATAAAAGTAAAAGTTGAGCTCTGCGCCCAACCGCTCTTCCCCGAAGACAGCATCAGACTTACAAGGAGAAAAAATTTTATGCGTTCAGCGAAGAAGTTTCTTTGGGCATCGTTTTTCTTTTTGCCCCTTTTAGTGATGGGCGCCGGAAACGCTTTCGGCGTCGTGACGGACGATTACACGCCCGAAGTGACGGCGCGCGTCGTGCGTCTCAGCTTTATCCGCGGCGACGTGCAGATCCGGCACGCGAGCGCCGATAACGGCGACAAGCCCGAATGGGAGCGCGCCGCGCTCAACCTGCCGCTCGTCGAGGGCGACGAGGTCTCGACCGGCCCGAACGCGGTCGTCGAGATCCAGCTCGACAGCTCAAACTACATCCGTTTGTGGGAAAACGCCTATCTGAAGTTCACGACTTTAAGAGACGAGGGCGTCGCGATCAGCCTGCCGCAGGGCACGGCGAGCATTCGCGTCCTGCAGTTCGACAAGGACAAGACCTTTTTCGAAGCCGACGCGCCGGGCACGACCGTCTCGCTCGAAAGGGCCGGAATGTACCGGATCGACGCCGGCGACACGCGCAATTCGGAGATCAGTGTGACGGCGGCCGAGGACGGCGAGGCGAAGGTCTACACGAAAAGCTCGGGCTTCACGCTCCGCAGCGGCCGGACGGCGAAGATCGTCGTCGAGGGCCAGTATGCGGGCGATTACGAGACGAGCGGCGTCGCGCGCGTGACGGACGAGTTCGACGAATGGGTTCTGCAGCGCGACGCGGCCGCCGCCAAGCGCCTGAACGACGCGTATTACGACAAATATTACGACCGCGACATCTACGGCGCGGAAGACCTCAACGACTACGGCGAATGGGTCTACACGAACAAATACGGCTACGTCTGGAAGCCCTACCCGAACTCGGTCGCGAATTACGCGGGCTGGTCGCCGTATCGCTACGGCAGCTGGCGCTGGGTCCCGTTCTACGGCTGGACGTGGGTCAACGACGAGCCGTGGGGCTGGGCGACGTATCACCACGGCCGCTGGGTCTGGGACAACGGCTACTGGGTCTGGTCGCCGTACGGTTATTACCGCTGGCGGCGGAGCTGGTGGCAGCCGGCGATGATCTCGATCACGACGTGGAACGGCTCGGTCTACTGGTTCCCGCTCGGGTATGACGATTATTACTACGATTACAACGTCTACTGCCGGCGCGGCGGACGCGGCCGGCGCGACCGCGACATCACGATCATCAACAACACGACCGTCATCGTCAACCCGACGCCGTCGCCGACGCCGAACGCGTCGCCGACGCCGCCCGTCCTGACGCCGCAGCAGATCAACGAGGCGCGCCGCCGGAACGCGACGACGCCGACCTTCCAGCGGATCCCGATCGACGGCGTCGTCGCCGCGAGCGCCGAAGAATTCGGGCGCGGCGGCCGCCGTCTCCAGCCCGTCACGGCCGACGACGCGCGGCGCGTGCTCTCGAAGACGCCCGAAGAGATCCGGACGCCGCCGATCCTGCCGACCTACGACGACGTTCGCGACAAGATCGACCGCAACATCCGGATCGAAAAACCGCGCATCGACCGCAAGTCCGAGGATCAGGTCAAGACCGGCGCGGCCGACCGCGAAAAGGGAAGGGCGCTCGACAAGCAGCTCGAACAGGAGCGGATTTACGGAAACCGCCGGCCGAAGGTCAGCCCGGACGCGAGCGGCGGCGGTCAGACGAAGACCGACGGCGGCGATTCGCGCGGCACCGGCGCGGTCGACCGGAAACCGGTCGTCAAACGCGATGAAAAGGACTCCGACACCTCGCGGACGCCCGACTGGAACCCGCGCAACCCGACCCGCGACACCGGCGGCGGCAAAACCGACGGCAATGACGATTCGCGGAAGGAAAAACAGCCCGTCCGGCCGAAGCGCGACGAAAACCAGACGCCGCCGATCTACTCGCCGCCGTCGAAGCCGAAGCAGGACGAGGAACGACGGCCGCAGCCGACGATTCCGCGGCCGAAGCAGGAAGAGCCGCGCCGGCCCGATCCGCCGAAACGCGACGAGCCGCGCCAGCAGCCGCAGCCGAAGCAGGAGCCGCCGAGAAACGAGCCGAAGCCCGAAAAGCCCGCGCCGCCGCCGGTCGTCAACCAGAAGAAAAACGAGAAGGACGACAACTAACCGGCCGGGAGCGCCGGCATCTTGCCGGCAACGCGTTTGCAAAACGCGAAAACGCTTCATTAACTCGCAGTTTACGGGTTAATGAAGCGTTTTTACGTCGCTTGCGCGCCGTTTGCCGGCCGAGATGCCGGCGCTCCCTTTTTATTCCGTCGGGACGAAGATCTTTTTATTGATCGACGCCGGGTTGCCGATCACGACAAAGCGGATGTTCTTCATATATTTGCGGGCTACCGTCTGAACGTCTTCGGGGCGGACGGCGAGCATCTTGTCGATGAACGACAGCGAGTTGCGCCAGCCGCCGCCGATCAGCTCGTAACGGGCGAGCTCGGCGACCTGCGAGGCGTTGGTTTCCTGTTTGATGAAATAGGTCGTCAGGAAAAAGCCCGGGAGGCCCGTGAACTCGTCCTCGTCGACGCCGCTGTCGCGCATCTTTTCGATCTCCTTGAGCATAATGAAGACCGACTGGTTGGCGTCGTTGGCCGTCACGTAGATGTTCGCCGTGTTGGCCGCGTCGTCCTCCATCTCGGCGTTCGGCGCGTACGAGAGCTGCCGTTTGTTGCGGACCTCGTTGATGACCTTGCTCTGGAGCAGCGTCATCGCGACGCGCATCGCGTAATAATCCGGATTGTTGAGCGACGGCGCGGCGAAGATGCCCTTGATGTAGTTGGTCTCGACCGCGCGGTTCGTGATGTCGAGCGACGGCTTGTCGAAATTGAGCGCCGGCAGCGGCTGTTCCTTGTAGTCGCCGCGCGGCAGCTTGCCGAACGAATCCGCGACCCGTTTTTGGAGCGTCGCCGGATCGACGTCGCCGACGACGACGAGCAGCAGCTGCGAGGTCTGCATCACTTTTTTGTGATAGGCGCGAAGATCGTCGACCTTAAAGCCCGCGAGCGTTTCGGGCGTCCCGTTCGGGTCGCTCGCGTACGGGTGATTGGCGTAGATGACCTTGTCCTGCAAAGCGTCGAGCGCGCTGTCCGGGCTGATCGACTGGTTCCGCAGCGCCGTCAGGATCTTGCCGCGGACGAGATCGAAATCCTCGGCCGTAAACGACGGGTTGAGCGCCGCGTCGGTGAAGATCTCCCACGTCCGGTCGAAATTCTGCCGCGTCGAGGTCAGCGACATCACGCTGAAATCCTCGTTCGAGCCCGACCCGAGGCTGCTCGCCATCCGCGTCAGCTCCTTGCGCATCACGTCGCGCGGGAAGTTTTTGCTCGCTTCGGCCGCGACCGAGAGCATCAGGCTTTCGATGCCGGCGGTCGCCGGCGTCAGGTTGCGCGCGCCGCCGCGGATAAAGAGGCCGGCCGAAACCGTCGGCGCGCCGGTCCGGCGCTTGACGATGACCTTCAGCCCGTTGACCTCGAAATCGCTGATCAGATTGGCCTGCGCGCCGGTCGAGGGCTGGCCGCTCGACTGCGCGCCGGCCGCGAAAACGAACGATAGGACGACAAAGGTCAGTAATAAAATTTTACCGGCGGTTGATTGCTGCTTTCCAAATTTTTTCATATAAAAACCGTCTTCAATAAATGACTATTTGCCGATCAGATCCTGCTCGGTCAGTTTCGATTTCTGCTGGTCGGCCGCCGAAACGAGCGCGACGCCGATGTGCGGCTTGCCTAAGATATAAGTCGAGATATAGCGCTTGATGTCGTCGCGCGTCGTCGCCCGCAGGTTCTTGTAATAGCCGCGGTAATAGTCGATGCCGGTCGAAGACCACCAGAAGCCGAGCTCGTGCGTGTATTCGCTCAGTTTCTCGCGCCGGAAGAGATTTTCGGCTTCGAGCAGGGTCTTGGCGTTGGCGAGCTCCTCGTCGGTGAAATAGTCCGGGTCGTTGAAATGATCGATTTCCTTGTAGAGCGCGGCGAGCGCGGCCTTGGCCTTGTCGGGCGTCGTGACGAGCGTGATCCGGATCGGGCCGACGTTGCGCTGCGTGTAGTAATGAACCTCGACGCCGCTCGCGAGGCCCGAATCGACGAGCGCCCGGTTGAGCCGCGAATCCGGCTGCTGGACGATGTAGGAAAAGACGTCCGCCGCGTAGGTCGAAGCGTCGTCCTTGCCGATCGACGGGCCGAGCCAGCCGATCTGGATGAGCGCGTTTTCGACGTCCTGCGGGACGATCACGCCCTCGCTTTTCGGCAGCGGCGGATGATCGACGATCGGGAACTTGACGAACGGGTCGTCGCCTTTTTTCCAGCCGCCGAAGAGCTCTTCGGCGAGCTTGAAGACCTTTTCCGGGTCGGCGTCGCCGGTCACGATCAGCGCCGAATTGTTCGGGATGTAGTAGCGCGACTGGATCAGCCGCATCTGGTCGGTGGTCGCCGCCGCGACGGTCGCGCGCGTGCCGCCGGGGCTCTTGCGCGACGGGTATTTATAAAAGAGCTTGTCCATCATCGTCCGGTCGAGATAATAGACCGGCTCGGACATCTGCCGGTCGAGCTCGCCGAGGACGACCTGGATCTCCTGGCTGAATTCCCTTTCGTCGAACGACGGGTAGAGCATCGCGTCGCGCATCATCCGCATAATCGTCGGCAGGTTGCCGCTCGTCGTGTTGAAGTAGTAATTGACGTATTCTTCCTGCGTCGTGCCGTTGCGCAGATAGCCGAGCTGATCGACCTCGTTGAGATAGCTGACGTCGCCGAGCTGGTTCTTGTAGGACTGCTGCGCGCCGCAGCCGTAGCTGCTGAAAAGATCCTGGCGGCCGTATTTCGTGAACATATCGCAGCGGAAAAGCGCGATCGCGCGGTTCGTCTTGAAGAACATATGTTCGTAAAGATGCGAGAGGCCGTTGAGCTCGGGCGGTTCGGTGAACGAGCCGTTGCGGACCGCGATCTCGACCGTCACGATCGGGACCGAGCTGTCCTGCAGGACGATCACTTCGAGCCCGTTCGGCAGCGTTTTCGTGACGAACGGGATGTCGATCCCCTGCTGCTTCGGGGCGTCCGTGCGGATCAGGTTCGGCGCGTTCGGCTTGTTTTGCGGAGCCGGCTTGGTTTGTGCCAAACTGAAAGCGGAGAAGCTTGATAAAATTAACAGCGACGATAAGATGAATTTTTTCACTTAAGAACTCCTAAAAAATGTCGGGTCCCGGCGAAAGGACGAATTTTTTCGATTGACGCTTTGACTCGGGCATCCGACTTCTACGCAAATTTTGCGAACAAAGTTTTAGATGCAGAAATTCTAACACAGGGAACGAAAAATTATGGAACGAGACAATCTGACGCACGGCGCCCGGACGGCGCTCAACCGCAGCCCGGAGATCCGCGAATGGGCCGAACAATACTTGAAAAACAAGACCCGCACGGAAAAACCCGAGCTCTCGGACGAGGAATTCGAAAAATTCTGGAAATACCACAAACCCGAAATCATCCACGCCGGCGCGGCCGAAGCGGTCGAGGCGTATAAGCGGCGCGACTGAGAGGGAGAAGGGGAGAAGAGGAGAAGAGGAGAAGAGGAGAAATAGTTTTTCTCAATGGCTGGCTCCGGTTTCAAACGAAAGCCGTCATTCTTGAAAACCCCTGTCTCCTCTTCTCCTCTTCTCCTCTTCTCCTCTTCTCCCCTTCTTTCCTACTTACCGTCCAGCGTGAAATACGCGACTTCCGAATCGTGGTCGGAGAATCTCTCGACGCGGTTCGGGTCGTTGCGGTAGGCTTCGGGAAAGTCGGCGTTGACGCGCGCGTAGCCGAAGCCGGCGATCCGGGTTTTCAGCGCCGGGGTGACGAGGAAGTGATCGAGCACCTGCGCGTTGCCGTCGAAGCTGTAGGAATACATCTGCGCGGGCTTGATCAGATCGACGAGGTCGATCAGGTCCGGGTTGACCAGATCGTCCGACGGATAGAGCACCGCGTCCTTCGCGGCCGGTGTGCCCTTGATCGTGTTGACGACGTCCGTGATGCCGTCGTTAAACTGAAAGGCGTTGAAATCGCCGACCAGCGCGAGCCGCTCGTTCGGGTTCGCCTTCAGCCGCTCGTTGACGTATTTCGCCAGAAACTCGGCCTGCAGCTTCTTTTTCGTCCGCACGAACGGCGCTTCCTTGTCGTCGTTGTAGCCGCGCAGCGACTTGAGGTGGTTGACGATCACCGCAAACTCGAACGGCTGGCCGGTCTTCGGATCCTTGATCGCCGCGCGCAGCAGGAACGGCGGCCGGTCGTTGAGAAAGGCCTCGTTTTTCGACACCGGATTCTCGAATTTTTCGTCCTTGCCGAACTGTTTGGTCTCGAGCACTTCGACCCGCGTAGACTTGACCAGAAAGCCCGAATCGATGCCGCCGAAATCGTTGCCCTCGACGAGATAGGCCTCGTATTTCGGGTTCGGCTTGCCGCTCGCTTCGGCGTCCTTGTTGATCCGTTCGGCGAGCTTTTTCAAAACCGGCAGGCTTTCCATCTCGACGACCGCGAGCACGTCGGGCGTCTGGAGATATTCGCGGACGGCGAGCGAGACCTTTTTCAGACGGCGCTCGAAGCCCTCGCTCGTGATGATCGGCTCGTTCGGGTTCGACGGGTCGTCGGCGTCGTCGAAGAATCTTTCGAGATTGGCCGAGGCGATCGAAAACTGGCGCTCGGTCGGCGGCGGCAGCGGGGCGGCCTTCCAGAGATTCGAGACAATCGGCTTGCTGTCGGCGTCGACGAGGATCGAGTAGGCGCGGTACGAGTAATTGACGACGCCGGTCAGGTTTTTGATCTCGGTGAAGGTCGTCACGTCGATCGGCTGCGCGCCGAGCTGCGCCGTGCTTTCGACGCGGAGCCGTTCCGGGTTATGGTCGAACAGCGCGATCTTCGGCGTTTCCTTCTTCATTTTGTCCTTGTCCTTGTCGGACATCATAATGTAGTCGTAAACGTCGAAGCCGGGCTCGCGAAACGGGCGCGGGACGCCCTTCACGACGCCGTAGAACGTGCCGTCCGAGTCGGCGCTGCCGGTTTTCTCGTCGACCCGGCCGCCGGTCGGCGCGACGACCGTCATCTCCGCGACCGTCACGCGCATTCCCTCGTATTTTTCGAGCTCGTCGATCTTGTTCGGTTTAAAGTCGTCGATCGTCAGCACGATCGGTTTCGGAAGCGCGTTGCCCTTCGAATCGACGGTGATGAAATCCTTGCCCTTGAAGAACGAGATTTCCGTGATCGGCAGGCTCTCGGGGTCGGCCTTCGGCGTGAATTCGGTGACCGTGCCGGTCAGCGTAACGGCGTTGCCGATCGTCGCTTCGCCGGGCGGCTCGGACTTGGTGTAGACGAAAACGCCTTCCGAGGTGTTCGGGTTGGCGTCAACCTTGTCGTCCGGCGTCTGCAGAAAAAAGCCGGTCCGCGTGCGCGCCGTCACGATGCCCGAAACGCGGACGCTTTCGCCGTTGTACGGCGAGGTGTTTTTCTCGCCCTGAATATCGCCGATCAGCCGGTTTTTCTGGGCCGCCGTTTCGGTGACGAAGATAAAAAGGCTCAGAATCAAAAGAAAATAAACTTTTTTCATATCCAGATATAAATTTAGGGGCGGAATCGTTTCCGCCGTCTTAGATGACGAAAAAACCACGCTCGCGACGCCAAAAAACACGAAGTGTCGAAAAAGATTCGTGCCGGGCGCGGCGGGCGTGGTTTCGATTTAACCGAAAGCCTCGGATTTTACTGCAGATCGCGACGTCGTTCGATGATCTCCTGCGTGTTTTTCGGGATGTTCGAAAAGAAATTATAACCCGTAAACGCTTCGACCGCATCGACCGTCACGCGGAACTGCCGCCACGGCGCGTTGATGTTGAGCGGCGGGAAGTTCGGGACGATGATCCCGAACGCGCGCGTCGCGCGGTTGACGCGCGAAAGATCGTTGTTGCCGTTCGGCAGCACGAGCACGACCTTCCACGTATATTGCGGGACGACGATCCGGCCGCCGGCGATCGTTCCGATATTGCCTTTCGGCCCGTCGATGATGTAGATCTCGTTGCCCGAGGCGGCGAGCGTCCGGCAGTAGGTTTCCAGTTCTTCCCACGGTCCCTGGTTGTTGGCGGCGAGCTGCGGGACGAAGTTCGTCATCAGGAACGTCGCCGAATTGTCGGGGATCGAACGCGTCCGGTCGCCCGACGGGCACATATGGCCGCGGTCGTAGCCCGAACCCGAATAATCGTTGTCCTGCACCTGATACCAGCCGGCCGGCAATGCCGGATCGGGCCGGTAATCGTCCTGCCGCGGCGCGCTGCCGACCCACGTGCTGTCGAGCCGCCACGCGACCCAGTTCGGCGTCGCCGTGCTCCGGTTGTACGAGAGCGAATACTGCGCCTTCGTCATCAGGTAATTGTTTTCGTTGGCCGTGTCGGTCGTCGCGTTCGACGGGTTGCCGAACAGGAGCGGGTCTTCGCCGGCCGCCGCCGCGTCGATCGTCAGGTTGATCGTGACCGGCGTGCTCCGCGCCTGCGCGTCCGAAGCGACCGCCGAAACGGTCGTCGGGCCGCCGCCGATGCCGGCGCCGACCGTCGCGAGATACGAAAAGACGTTGTCGCCGCCCGTCACGTCGCCGTTCGTGCCGTCGTCGAAAAACTGCTGCGCGGCCGAGCCGCCGATGTTCGTCAGGTTGCCGGTGACCGTGATGCCGGTGCTCGGAGGAGTCGTCGCGGGCAGGACGGAAACCGTCAGCAGCGTCGTCGCGCCGGGCGCGACCGTGCTCGGCGTCGCCGCGCCGTTGGCGAGGATGACCGTGCCGCCGCCGCCCGAGCAGGTGACCGCCGTCGAGGCCGCGTTGCGCGGCGCGGACGGCGTCTGCGTCGTAAAGTCGCTCGAGTTGTTGTCGGTGTCCTGACAGCCGTTCGAGTTGCGGACGCGGCTGTCGTTGGTCGCCGGCGCGGTCGTGACGGCCGTTTCGATAAACGCGTTGGTCGCCGTTCCGTAGCCGACCGAATCGACGATCACGCCCGTGTTGAGCGCGCCGTTGCGGATCGCGATGCCGCCGCCGGTCGCCGACATCGAGACGGTCGCCGTGTTGTAGGTGATGTTGGCGGCCGGCGTGCCGTCGTAGGTGCTCGTCGCGATCAGGTAGAAACCGCCCGGCGGGACGATCGTGCTCGTCGTCCAATCGACCATCGCGACGTCGTTGACGCCGGCGGCCGAGCGGTAGACGACGCGGTAGCCGTTCAGATCGACGTTGTTCGCGCTCGTGTTGTGAAGCTCGATGAATTCGTCGGTCGCCGTCGCGCCGGCGACCTGAAACTGGCTGACGACGAGATTCGGCGAGACGAAATTCGTTCCGGCGGCCTGAGCCCCGGGCTCGTTCTGAGCGGTGGTTTTAAGACCGGAAACGCACCAGACGGTTAACAAAATAATCCCGATTAGAGCAATGTAATACTTTTTCATTAGATAATACGACCTTCCAAATTTTCACGACCCTGGGCAGGCAGTCTTTAGGGTAAACTACTTTTTTAACATATTTCGTCCGAATAGCATATTCGAAACGCCCCGTTTTCCGCGTTTTTCGACCGTTTTTCCGACAAATTTAACTTCGAATAACGGGATCGGTTTGTTTTAACGCCGGGTCGCGAAGACGCAAATAAGCAAAGGTTTAGTTGCGTCTTGCTTGAGCGGTGAATAAGTTTCGCCGGCAAACGTTCGCTTTCGCCGGCGAAACCTTCTCCTCATAAATCTCAGCGTCTTTGCGCCTTTGCGTCCCGGCGTTAAATACCGGCTCCCGCCCGATCAGGGAACGAAGATCGACGGGATCGCCGTGTCGCCGGGCGCGCCGAAGCCGCGGGAGAAAAAGCCGCCGTCCGCCGAGCGCAGGTAGTACCAGACGCCGGCCGCCGGCCGCCAGACCGCGATGTCGCGGCGGCCGTCGCCGTCGAAGTCGGCCTGCAGCGGTTTGTCCGTCGCGAGGCCGAAGTTGACGACGCCGAAGCCCTGCGCGCTTTGGAGCAGATACCAGTTGCGGTCCGACGGCCGCCAGACGACGAAGTCCGCGCGGCCGTCGCCGTCGTAATCGCCCGCCACCGGCCGGTCGCCGGCGAGGCCGAAATTGACGATCGTGACCGCGTTGTCGGTGCTCCGGAACGCGTACCACGTGCCGGTCGAGGGCCGCCAGACCGCGACGTCGGCTTTGGCGTCGCCGTCGTAGTCGGCGGCGACCGGCAGGTCCTCGCTCAGGCCGAACTGCTGGATCCGCACCTGACCGCTGCCGCTTTGGAGGACGTACCAGACGCCCGAAGACGGCCGGAAGACGGCGATGTCGGTTTTGCCGTCGCCGTCGTAGTCGGCCGGCGCGAGCCGGTCGGCGGCGAGGCCGAAATTGACGACCGCGACCGCGTTGTTCGAGCTTTGCAGGATATACCAGTTGCGGTCCGCCGGGCGGAAGACGGCGAAATCCGTCCGTCCGTCGCCGTCGTAATCCGACGCCGCCGCGACGTCGCCGACGCTGCCCCAGACGCCGTTGCGGGGCGCGCCGTTGGCGCTCGCCTCGACCAGAAAGTCCGGCTGATCGGGCGTGTCCGACGGGCGAAAGACGCCGAGGTCGGTCCGGCCGTCGCCGTCGAAATCGAACGGCGCGCGAAAGGCCTGCGAATTTTGACAGCTGCACACGTCGCCGTCGGTGACGACGAGATCGTCGATAAACTGGCCGGTCCGGAACGTCCCGATGTCGGTCCCGATCCGCCAGCGCAATTGCACGTTCTGACCGGCGGCGGCCGCCGGCAGCCGGACGCGCGAGGTGATGAATTCCGAGGTCTGGTTGATGCCGCTGCGGCCCGACCAGCCGCGCCGGCCGGCGAGCGGGTTCTGGCAGCAGGCGTCGATCACGCCGTCGTAGCCGCCCGCGAGAAACGCGCCGCCGGCCGCTTCGATGTCCTGCCAGTCGTTATTCCCGATCTTGATGTCGAGCACCGAGCCGTCGTACAGGCGGTTTCTCAGAAACGTCGTTTCGAGCTCGTACCAGTTGCGGAACGAGAGCTCGGCGCCGGCGGACGCGACCGGAAACGCGGGCGAGACGAGCTCGTTGACGCCGACCTGGTTCGGGTCGGGCGAAAAGACCGAGTTCGGCGGCGACTGGACCTGTATGGTCGAGGTCGTCCAGTTCTGCTGCGCGCCGGTCGCGCTCGTCGTCCAGCCGGCCGGCAGCTCGGGCGCGGCCGGCGCGTCGAAGTTCTCGGTAAAGGCGATCCGCTTGCGGCCGGTCCTGATTTCGATCGAAACGGTGCCGAGATCGTCCGCGCCGTCGCTTAAGCGGAGCGTCAGCGTGACCGTGCCGCCGCAGTTGACGTTCGGCGAGACGGTGAACGTGAACGGCCGCGCGGCGCTCGCGCCGCCCGCGGCCAACGCGCCGTAGTTCTGCGGGCCCGACGGGTTGACGACGCCGCCGGTCGCGAGCAGCGTCGCCGACAGGGCGGTCGTACCGCGCGAGCCGGTATTGCGGAGCGCGACGTTCAGCGTGACGGTTTCGTTCGGCTCGATCGTCTGGTTCGGCGCGCACGATTCGGCGGTGACGCTCGTCCCCGCGCCTTCGAGCGCGGCGCTCGGCGCGAGCGCGAAGTTCCGCGTCAGCGACTGCCCGTCGGCGACCGTCACGGTGACGGTCTGCGGCCGGTAGCCCTTCGCCGTCGCGGTGATCGTGTAGGTATTCGGCAGGACCATTAAACTGCCGTAGCTGCCGGTCGCGCCGGTCGCCCGCGAATAGACCGCGTTGGCCGTGACGAGCGCGCCGCCGAGCGGCGCATTGTTCGACGCGTCCGTCACCGTCCCGCTGATCGTCGCGCGCGGCGCGTTCACGCATTCGGCAAAGCGAAAGCGCCCGATCCGCGTCAGCCAGCTGAACGGGCTTTCGGCCTGACTTTCGGCCGAGAAATACTGGTTCGTCGTCCAGAACGTGCAGTCGTCGACCGGGTCGACCGTGAGGCCCGAAAAATTGCCCCAGCGATAGCCGAACGCGGTCTGGACGCCGGTGCCGGCGACGAGCGTCTCCTCGCTCCGAAACACGCCGGCCGGTTCGGTCGCGAGCCGGCCCGAATAGAGGATCGACGGGTTTTTCTGGTCGTTGACGAAGCTGTATTCAAAGGCGATGTTGCCCTGATGGTCCGCGGCGGCCGCGCCCATCCAGCGCGACGAGAGCGGTTCGCCGAAGGTCGTCTGCTCGGTGACGGCGAACGCGCCGTTCGCCCGCCGCAGCTCGTACACGCGGACGCCCGCGCGGTAGGTCTGGCCGACCGGCGTGATCCGGACGGTCTGGTTGAAGACGAGCGATTCGTGCGTCCCGAAATTGCGGTAGGCGACGCGGTACATCAGGCGGTCGCTCTGCGAATCGAGAAAATCGCCGGGCGCGGGCTGCGCGATGTCGGCGCGGCCGTCGGGCGACGTCGGGTCGAACGGCGCGACCGCGAGCGGGCTTTCGGGCCGCTCGGTAAAGGTCGAATTCTCCGGGTTCCGGAAATCGGCGTGGAAATCGAACAAACGGACGGCGTCCTGCGCCGCGCCGTACTCGGTCGCGGTGTAGCCCGCGAAGACGTTCGGCACGCCCGGCGGCGGCGGCGTCAGCCCGTCGAGATCGGCCGGCAGCAGGCCGCCCGTGCGGAGCGGCGAGGCCGACGGGATGTTGAAATAGACGTAGCTCGCGGTCGGGTCGCCGGTCAGGATTTTTTGACGGTCGAACGCGAAGAGGCCGGCGCCCGCGTAGTCGCTGCCGACGAACTCGTCGTCCGACATATAGTAGCCGTCCGGCCAGACGCCGAATTTCGCGTAGTCGTTGAGCCGGACGTTCGGCATCACGAACTCGTAGATGTAGTACGCGCCGAGCGGGTCGCCGGTCTGCGAGACGGCGATCATCTGCCGGAACGGCGGAAACGCGTTGCAGTATTGCGTGAGCAGCCAGCGGTCGGCGAGCGGGTCGTAGAGGACGACCGCCTCGCCGTCGTTGCGCTGCGCGCAGACCGTCCCGAGCGGCGCGAAGATGTCGCTCATCTTAAAGCGCGGCGTCAGCGGGCTGCCGGTTTTGTCGTAAATCCGGAGCAGCGTGTTGACGGCCTGCACGTAATGGTTCGGCCCGACGTCGCCGTTCGGGTCGGGCGGCAGAAAGTAGAGGCCGAAGACCTCGCCGTTGTCGCGGTTCGTGAGGCCGTCGAACGAGAGCGACGGCGTCGGCATCGGCGCGGCGGACGTGCGGCCGAGAACCGGTTCCTCGGTGCGCGCGGCGGCCGCCTCGTCCGGATTGCGCGCGATTTGATTTTCGGAAACGAAGCGCACGGCGGCCGCGGCCGGCGCGGGTTTCGGATCGGTTTCCTTAAAAGAGCTGATTTTCGGCGAAACGCCGGCCGCGACGGCCGTCACCGTCTGCGGTTTCAATTCCGCGAAGAGGCGCGCCCGGTCGGACGCGGAGTCGAGCGCGCGGCCGCTCGTTTTCGGCCGCAAGGCAAAAAACGAAACCGCCGCCGCGATGGCTAAAAATAACGCAAGCCGTTTTTTCATCGATGATTCCTTGTTTTGAAGTTTTGTCTGAAAAAGATGATAACAAAAAACGGCCGCAGAACAAACGAATTTGCCGATGTCGGATTTCGGATTTCGGATCATTACTGTTAAAAGGATTGAATGAGTTTTGAATAATTAGGTTAATAGGACGCGGATGAACGCGGATTCAGCGGATGAACGCGGATAACTTTAAAATAAATCCGCGAAAATCCGCTGAATCCGCGCATTTCCAGCGTCCTATTAAACGAACAAAAATCTGAATTGTCGATCTTTTTAACAGTAATGATTTCGGATCATTGATGTTAAAAGGATTTCATGAATCGGAAGGTTCGGCCGATGTAATGTGAAAAATAAAATCCTTAAAAAGCCTGTGGAACAGGCGAAAGAATATAGCTACAGGCGCCAGCCTGTAGACCAGCGCGCCCCCGAATCCCGAGCCTGTTTACAGGCGACAGAAGAAAATGGTTCATTAAGAAAGACCGTTCGGGGTTATCGACATTCGGCCCGCGGCGGCCGCGCGAAAACCTCTGTCGCCTGCGGGCAGGCTCAAATTCGTATTCGGCCGCTGACTACAGGCTCGCGCCTGTAGCTATTATCTTTCGCCTGTAAACAGGCTTGATCAGGATTTTATTTTTCAAAATAAATCCTTTTAACAGTAATGATTTCGGATTTCGGATTGGTCGATGTCGGAAATCGGATGTCGGACCCGGGCCGCGCGCGGGCCGCGGCGGAATTCGCACCGGCAACGAGAGAATGCGTTCGGGCAACGAGAGAATGCGTTCGGGCAACGGTCAAATACGCATTGGCAACGGTCAAATACGCATTGGCAACGGTCAAATACGCATTGGCAACGAGCAAATACGCTCGGGCAACGGTCAAATACGCTCGGGCAACGGTCAAATACGCTCGGGCAACGGTCAAATACGCTCGGGCAACGGTCAAATACGCTCGGGCAACGCCCTTTGAGAAATGCCGCCGCGCCTTATTTCCGGCGGCTTTTTAACCATTCCCCGCCCCTCGCCCGCCGCCGGACAAACCCCAGCCTCCGGACACGAAACCAATCCGAAATCCGCAATCCGAAATCCGAAATCGCTATGTTCCGAGGATCTTTTCGAGGGGTTTGGTGATTGAAAACTTGTCGTAAAAGGGTTTGCGCTGGTGGATCAGCGCGAGAATCCGCTGCGTCGTGTAGCGGTAGACTTCGGCGAACTTCGGATTGTGGCCGAGCTTTTCGAGATTCCGGCGGACGGCTTCGAGGATGCCGGCGACGAAGACCTTCGGGTTCGTCCGTTCGGCGTAGTGGATCTTGCCTTTGCCGTAATCGAGCGTCGCGAGGAACGGGTAGTCGGTGACGAGCTCGTGACAGGCTTTCCTGAAGGCGCTCGTGAAATCGAGCTTGGCCATCGCGAGCGCGTGATCGATCGTCCCGAGCAGCTCGCCCGTCAATTTCAGCAGCAGCTCGCGGTCCTCGTCGGTGAGCGCCGGCTGTTTGGCGCGGTCCTCGACGCGGTTCGTGAATTCGAACGGCAGATTCGGCAGCAGCGGCTTCGGCGGCGCGTGGTGTTCTTCGGCCGGCGGCACGACGACGGCGTGACCGTTCGCGCCGTGGCCGTTGGCCGGCAATTCGATCTTCGCGTGGCCGTTCGCGCCGTTCGAACCGTTCGCGCCGTTCGCGCTTTGCGCTTCGACGAGCGGCGGATGGCGGACGACCGGCACCGGCGGCGGCGCGACGGGCGGCGCGACGACGGGCGGTTCGTGTTTCTCGATCCGTTCCTCGCGGCGCTCGGCCTGTTCGACGCGCTCGACTTTTTCGACGCTCTCGGTTTCGGCGACGGTCTGGTAGACGTTGATGATGCCGCCCGGCTCGCGGGCGCGGATCAGGATCCGCTGGAGCGCTTCCTCGCCCTCGGCGATCCGGCCGGCGATATGGTCGTACTCGCGGACCTTGAGCCGGTTTTCGCTCGTCAGATAGATGTCGGCCTCGTAACCGCTCAGCTCGACCCGCACCTGCCCGGCGAACTGGCGGCGGCGCAGATACTTGATGAGCGCCGAGAGATTGACGAACGAAGTGTCTAAATTTTCGTGGATCGGCCGGTTTTTCATCGCGGTAAACTTGTCTCGGGGATGCAGCTTTAATTAAACGCAATTTCGAAGGGAAATCAAGACGATTTTACACCCTTCAAACTAAAAAATGCGTAATCTTACCGGATTTCCATTGCATCTTTTGAAAAATTCCGTCAAAATTCGCACAAAGTAATTTGTTCGTCGCTCATTGCCGGTCCTGAGATTGCGCCAGATAATGGCTCACACGCTTCAATCATTGTTTGAGATTCTCCGGGAACCGGCAAAATATACCCGCGACGGACGGCGAACCACTAACGACAGGCAAAACTTATGAATCTATTTCGGACAAAATCTATAACCAGAATTCAGGAAGATGCCGCCAGCGGTTTGGGCGAGCACGCGCACGACGGCGAAAGCGGCGAGGGCGGCGGCCTGCGGCGAACACTCGGGCAGTTTGATTTGACCCTGATGGGCATCGCCGCGATCATCGGCGCGGGAATCTTCGCGATGGTCGGCAAGGCCTCGTTCGACGGCGGGCCGGGCGTCATTTTTCTTTTTACCTTTACGGCCGTCGCCTGCGCTTTCTCGGCGCTCTGCTACGCCGAGTTCGCGTCGCGCATTCCGGTCGCCGGCTCGGCCTACACTTATTCCTACGCGAGTTTGGGAGAAATCATCGCGTGGATCATCGGCTGGGACCTGATCGTCGAGTACGCGATCGGCAACATCGCCGTCGCGATCTCGTGGAGCGATTACTTCACCGGCCTGCTCGCCGGCTACGGGATCAATCTTCCGGAATTCTTCACGATGGATTTTCTGACGGCGAAACGCGGTTTCGCGGCCGTCACCGAGGCGATCGCGAACGGCGCGACGCTCGAAAATCTGAAGATGGCCTGTGACGCCAAGGACGCGGCGATCAACTGCGCGCAGTTCGACGCCTACACGGCGTGGGCCAACGCGCCGACGATCGGCGGCATTCATCTGGTGATGGACCTGCCGGCGCTGCTCATCACGTTCGTCATCACGACGCTCGTCTTCATCGGCATCCGCGAGTCGAAATGGGCCGGCAACGCGATGACGATCCTCAAGATCGGCGTCATCCTGATGGTCATCTTCCTCGGGCTCTTCTACGTCAATCCGAAGAACTGGTCGCCGTTCGCGCCGAACGGTTTCGCCGGGATTATGAAGGGCGTTTCGGCGGTCTTCTTCGCCTACATCGGTTTCGACGCGCTCTCGACGACGGCCGAGGAATGCAAGGACCCGCACCGCGACCTGCCGCGGGCGATGATCTATTCGCTGGTGATCTGCACGATCCTTTACTGTTCGCTGGCGCTCGTTTTGACCGGGATGGTCTCCTACACGAAGCTCAACGTCGGCGACCCGCTCGCGTTCGTGTTCGGCGCGGAAGGCGCGAACATTCCGTGGGTCGCGGGCATCATCGCGATCTCGGCGGTGATCGCGCTCGCGACGGTGTTTCTGGTTTTCCAGATCGGTCAGCCGCGGCTCTGGATGGCGATGAGCCGCGACGGGCTGCTGCCGAAACGCTTTTCGTCGATTCACCCGAAATTCAAGACGCCGTGGTTTTCGACGATCATCACCGGAATGGTCGTCGCGATCCCGGCGCTCTTTATGAACCTGACGGAAGTCACGGATCTCGCGTCGATCGGCACGCTCTTCGCGTTCGTCGTCGTCTGCGCCGGCGTGCTCTTCAAGGACGAGGAATTCGGCCGCGAAAACCGTTTCGTGCCGTACATCAGCGGGCAGTTCGTCGTGCCCGCGCTGCTGCTCGTCACGCTCGGGCTGCTTTACTGGTTCAACCCGGAAGGCATCACGGGCTTTTTCCAGATCAAGCCCGAGGGCGAGGAGACGATGTTCAGCGCGTTCAGCCATAAGATCCCGATGATCGTCTTCATCCTGCTCTGCGGCTTTATCGCGGCGCTCTCGATCATCAAGCGGCTCTCGCTGATCCCGGTGCTCGGGCTTTTGCTCTGCACTTATCTGATGACGGAGCTCGGCGTCACGAACTGGCTGCGGTTCGCGGTCTGGCTGCTTTTCGGGCTGTCGATCTATTTCGGCTACGGGTATGTTCACAGCAATCTCGGGGCCGAGGACGACCGCGCGCGCAAGCTCAATTCGAACCTGATGCTCGCCTCGCTCGGCTTTTTCGCGGCCGGTCTCGGGCTCGCGTTTTCGGCCTTTACGTTCGTGTCCGATCTCGTGATCTACCTGTTTCCGACGCTCGACGCGGCGACGGTCTCGTATCTCGAGCTCGGACTGTTCGTGATCGGGCTGATCGGCGCGATCGCCGGCGTCACGCTCGAACGAAGCCGGAAGACGGCCGAGGTCTGAAAAGCTTTACAAATCTTTACACAGAAAGACATAACCAAAAAAAGTTTCCGTGCGTCTTATAGGACGGAAACTTTTTCTATTTTTCTAAGGAGACATTATGAAGAAAACTATCTTTTTGGCGACTTTCGTCTGTTTGCTCGCGATTTCCGCTTTCGCGCAGGACAAGAAGACCGATTTTTCGGGGACGTGGTCGCTCGATAAAACCAAATCCCAGCTCGATCAGCGGATGCAGATGGGCGTCGAATCGATGACGCTGACGGTCGCGCAGACCGATAAGGACATCAAGGTCACGACCGAAACCAAACGCACTCCGCCGCCGGACGGCGCGATGCAGGGCGGCGGCGGTCAGGGCAACGGCCAGGGCGGCGGTCAGGGCCGCGGAATGGGCCGCGGCGGTTTCGGCGACGGCACGAACCTCTACACGCTCGACGGCAAGGAAACGACGACCGAGGTCGACGGCCCGATGGGCAAGATGCCGGTCAAGCTGAAGGCCGAGATGGAAAAAGACGGCAAGCTCAAGCTGACGTCGGTGCGCACGTTCAGCGGTCAGATGGGCGAGATCACGCTGACGACCAAAGAGACGTGGTCATTGTCCGAAGACGGCAAGACGCTGACCGTCAAACGCGATTCGGAATCGCCGCGCGGCACGAATTCGTCGGAGATGGTTTTCACTAAGAAATAACTTTCGATTTCGGATTTCGGATTTCGGATTTCGGATTGCTCGAAATGCGGCCGGCTTGGCGGATCGCGGCAGTTGAAGGAATCGAGCCGGAAATTCCAATCCGCAATAAGCGGGTTTTCGCGTCCGTGTCCGATCGCGAAAAGTCAATCTATTGAGGCAGGCGTTTCGACGCCTGCCTTTTTTGGATCATAGTTTCGGAATCAATTGCCCCGTCCGCGCCCGCTGCTCTCTCTGATGGTAACGGTGTTGTCGGCATATCCGCCGCGGCCGTTGCCGACGCCGGTTTTGTTGGCGGCCGCCTTCGGCACGTTTTTCAGGCCCAGATCCTTTCGAAGCCGTTCGGCGGCTTTCGGGTCGATTTCGAGCAGTTTCTGATACTGGGCGACGACCTCGTCCTGCGAGCCGATCTTGTTCAGACAGACCGCGTAGAGATAATGCGTGTCGCCGTCCCGGTCGTTGATCTGGAGCGCCGCTTTGAGGGCGTTGACGGCCGGGTAATACTGGCCGAGACCCTTGTAGGCCATCCCGAGATTGAACTGCGCTTCGAAGTTGCTCGGGTCTCCCGCGACCAGATCGGCGAAGATCCGCCGCGCGTCGTCGAAATAATTCATCTGGAGATAATTCATCCCGATCGCGAACTTGGTTTCGGTGCTGCTCGAATAGAGCAGCAGCGAGCGGTTCAGGTAAACGAGCGATTCCTTGTATTTCTTCTGGTCGTAAAGCAAGTCGCCCAATTTGTTGAGCACCTTCGTATTTTCGGGCGTCAGCTTGAGCGCGAGCTGTAACCGGTCTTCGGCTTTCTTGTAGTCTTTGTTGACGCCGGCGAGCTGCGTCGCGCGGTCGAGCAGCTGCTGCGCGTAAGAATTCTTTTCCGCCGTCGACAGTTTGGCGATGTCGGCGTCGGTCAGATTTTCCGGGACGTAATAGGCGTAGACGTTGGCGTTGGACGGAGTCTTCGTGCTCATCGGCTGCGCGGTATTCGCCGCGATTTCTATCGCAGGCTTGATGGAATGGGAGGTGACCTCATTCCGGATACTGAAGATGTTGCCGAACATCGGGACGAGCGTCGTGATCAGGATCAGGACGACGACCGGCGCGGTGATGCTGCCGGCGGTCGCGATGTCGCTTTCGCTCTGCAGGAGCTGTTTGGCGACCGTTTCGGCGCGCGTCGTCAGATGCTGCTGGCGCTGGCGGACGAGCGTCGAGCCCGACCGCAGGCTGACGAGCAGATTCTCGATCTCGCGCTCGAGCCGGCCGCGTTTTTCGACGAATTCGCCGGTCAGCTTCTGTTGCTCGCCCTCGGGAATTCCGGTGTCGGGATCGTAGGCGAAATTGCGTTCGAGATTCTTGCGCCATTCGACGAGCCTGTCCTTGATGTCGCCCTCGACCGGCGGCAGCGAATCGAGCCGTTTGGCGTCGACGTCGGCGGCCGTCCGGATGCCGCCGCCCTTGAGCATTTCGATGGTTCGCACGCCGACGCCGGGAAATTTCGCGTCGCCGATCTTGAACGACGCAAGATACATATCTAGATTGTACTGAAAAACATCGTCGTGCAGCTTTTTGAGCCGTTTGCGGCTGTCCTGCTGGAGATGGTGATGCTCGTCGATCTTCTGGCGGATCAGCGTAAAATCGTGGTCGAAGCCGTTCGCATCGCTGCGCGACCATTCGGTTTCGAGCTGGTTCCATTCGCGCCGCGCGTTTTCGAGCCGGACTTCGAGATCGATCTTGTTGTCCTTGCCGGCGTTGTTGAGCGAGACGATGAACCCGACCATCAGCAGCGCGCCGATGAAAAAGCCGACGCCCGGCCCGCCGATCGCCGTCAGAAAGACGACGACGCAGAGCTGGACGATCGCCAAAATCACGAACCGCGAAAGATTTTCGCGCCGCGCGGTTTCGGCTTCCGGCGACGGCGGCGGCAGAATGGCGGTCTTCGGCGGCTTCATCGGCAGGTTCGACGGGACGGCGAGACTCGCCACGAGATTTTCGATCGTGAAGATGTTAAAGGCTTCCGACGAGCCCGCGCCGGCCGAATTGACGAACGGGAAGAGCATCAGGCCGGTCTGCGATTCGAGCGCGCACCACGGGCATTGCCGCAATTCTTGGTAATAATAATGGCCGACGTGGAGCGCGCACTGTTTGAGCGATTCCGACAGGTCTTCGAGCGCTTCGATCCATTCGCGCGGCTCGGGCCGGTCCTCGGTCAGAAACGCGCGTTCGAACATCGCCCCGAGCCGCGGCGTGACGGCCGACAGCGAAAGCGTTCCGGGCGGCTGTTTGACGCGCCACAGGTGCGCGTCCTTCGAATAGGCGAAGCGCCGTTCGCGGATGCAGTCTTCGAGCGATTTGTCCTCGTCGCCGAGATAATTGCCGGCGAACGGGTGGCGGCCGAGAAAGAGCAGCTGGAAGATGATCACCGCGAGCCCGAAGTTGTCGTGCGCGTTTTTGCGCTCGACCTCGCTTAAGTCCTTGCCCTGCAGTTCGGGCGCGAGATGCGTCGCGACGCCGACCTCGCAGCGGTAGCGAAATTCGCCGGTGCTGATGCTGTAGCTGTCGCAGTCGATGAGCTTGACCGTGCCGTCCTTGAGGACGACGCAGTTGCCGTGATTGACGTCGCCCATAATGTGCGAGTATTTATGCAGGCTGTAAAAAGCGCGGGCGACGTTGGCCGCCGTGTGGAGCAGAAACTTCCACGTCGCTTCGGGAAAATGGACGCGGCGGCTTTTCAATGAATAAAGCTCGTGGATCTCTTTGGCGCGGACGTTCGGCATCAGAAAGCCGACGACGCGGCCGCCCGGCCGGTCGTGGAGCGTGTCGACGATCCACGCCGCGACTTTGAGAAGCTGCTCGTTTTTGTTGGCCGCCATCCAGGCGAGCTTTTCGGCCTTTTCGTCATCGATCGGTTCGTGATAGATCTTGGCGACGAGATTGTAATCGTCCGGACAGGCGAAGACGGTTCCCTCGCCGCCGCGTCCGAGCTGATTCGTCAGAGTGTAAGATTGACCCTTGCTGTCATAGAATGTCGGCATAGCTTTTTACCTCATTGCTTCGAGCGCCGGATTGTTTTAAGTCCGTCTAATGCTTTTTGAAAAACTAAATCGGTAACAGTCCCTGAAAGGGACAAATTCAATAGCCGGGGGTCAAGCGAGTGAAACGAGCGCCACCCCCGGTCCGCCGCCACACGCGATCCGTCCCTGAAGGGGACGAACAATCGTTTTCATAGTGCGGCAGGTTGCTCGCCTTCAGCGAGCGGGCGTTTTCGGGCGTCGAGTCCGTGGGTTGCACCCACGGCTATTGAATTCGTCCCTTTCAGGGACGGCGGCCATATTCGTTCGACGCTTTTCGTGACCGATTTTGTTTTTCAAAGAGCAATAGACGACCGAAAACTCAATCGGCCCGATAACAAACCCAAGCCGCCTCAAGGCGGGATTCAAATACTCGTCGCGCCCGCGCGCGAGGCCAGAATGATCGTCTTGTCGTCGTCGGTCTTTTCGTTGATCTTCGGCGACGCGAGAAAATTTTCGAGCTTTTCGTTGAGCCCGTTGACCGCTCCGCCGCGGCGGAGCGGCGCGATCATCGGCATCAGAAACGGCTCGTGCGGGCGGTTCGACTGGTAGTCGACGGCGACCGCGTAGATCCCGTCGGAAAACAGGATCAGGTCTTCGACCGGCTCCTCGACGAGCACGAACCGGAGCCGCTCGGCGGCCGTCTCGTCGGTGATGAAATCCGTCACGTTGACGTATTCGGCCTCGACCGGCGGGACCGCGAAACGATAGCTCTCGGGCGCGCCGTCCGGGCTGAAGACGATGCCGCCGTCGCCGATCTGGTAAAAAGCGGCGGCGGTCGGCCCGATCACCGCGCCGATCAGCGTCGAGGCGTAATCGCGCGGCTCCTTTTTGTCGGCGGCGGCGGTCGCGGCGATCTGCTGCTGAAAATAACCGATCCAGCGCCGGCCGAATTCCTCGTTGAGCGATTTGACGCGGGCGTCCTTCGCGCTCAGAAAATCGGCGACCTCTTCGGTGAAGATCGCGCAGGCGGCGGCTGCGCCGGTCTGCCCGTCGGTCGTGCTGCCCGCGCCGTCGGCGACGACGGCGATCAGGATCTCGCCCTCGGCGGCGGTTTCGATCGTCCGGCAGGCGAAGCGATCCTGACATTCGGTGTTCTGATTGATGTGGGCGAGCCCGATCGCCGAGGCGTGGGCGACGCGCCAAAAATTCGGGTTCATCAAACTTCTGACCAGCCGTAGGGCTTGTAATCCGGGATCGGCACCGAGTCGCCCGGGTTCGAGCGCGAAACGTTTTTGAGCGACGCCGACAGCCACAGGAAAAACTCCTTGAAGCGGACGCCCGACAATTTGAGCGGCTCGCGGACGGCGATCTGTTTGAGGACGTTGAAATCGGCCTTCTGGACGCCGAGCGCGAAGAACGAGAACGATTTCGATTCCTCGCCGGCGCGGATGATCTGCGGCAGGTGCGACCAGTTGTCGGTCGGCTCGCCGTCGGTGATCAGAAAGATCCACGGCCGGAAGAGCTTGATGCCGTTGGCGCGCAGCACTTCCTTGCGCTGTTTGAGCAGGCCGAGCCCGCGCGAGACGGCCGCGCCGAGCGGCGTGTCGCCCGAGGCTTCGAGCCGCGGCAGCCGAAACTGGTCGGCGGTCATAAAATTCTGGACGACGTTGACCGGGCCGAACGTGACGACCGCGATCTCGACGCGCTTCATACTCAGGGAATCGCCGAACAGCTCTTCGCGAAAGCCCTGGATGCCGCGATTCAGTTCTTCGATCGGGTCGCCCTGCATCGAGCCCGACGTATCGAGCAGGAGCACGCACGGGCAGCGCGGCTCGGGATTTTCCGCGAACTCGGCCGCCGCAAACGGCTGCTGCTCGTCGTAATTGTAAGAATTGTTTTCCATAAAACTATTTTTCGATTGTCTAGTTATGATATATCCTTTTTTCGTCAAATAGCAATATATTTTCGTTCTCCCGGAGACATCCGCCGGCCCCCGCGAAAACCTTTCGGGCGAACCCTTTTCGAGATCTTTCCGGCACCAACGGCGGGCGGTAATTCGGCGGTTCGGTTTGGTCTTAAGCGAGGACGCAAAGACGCGGAATCAGAACGTTCCGGCGACTTGTAAGTGCGTTCGGGCGACTTGTGAGTAAGCCCGGGCGACTTGTGACCACGTTTCGGCGACTTGTGACCACGTTCCGGCGACTTGTGACTACGCTCCGGCGACTTGTGACCGCGTTTCGGCGACATCCGATTTTCGGTCGTCGACCGGTGTTTTCATAAATCACCTTAAAATCAAAAAACCATCCTTTGCCACTCGCGCTTTCGCCCCCAAATCCGAAATCCGAAATCCGAAATCCGAAATCCGAAATCGTCTGTCGCTTGCAGTTTCGCGACATTTGTTTAATCATAATCCAAACTATTCTGGTCCACTGCGAATGACTAAAAATCAGATCAAATGCGTCGGCGTCGTCGTCAAGCCGAATCATAAGGAAGCGTGGGAAACGGCCTGCGAGATGTCCGACTGGCTCAAACGGCGCGGCATCAAACTGATCGGGCGGCCGCACGACGAGAACGAAATCTGTCCGGTCGAGCACGTCGGCGCCGCGGAATTCGGCGAACAGGCCGATCTGATCGTCGTTCTCGGCGGCGACGGGACGATGATCTCGGCGGCGCGGCTCGTCGGCAACCGCGAGGCGCTCGTCCTCGGCGTCAATTACGGCAGCCTCGGCTACTTGACCGAATTCCGGATCGAGGAGCTGTTTTCGGCGCTCGAAGCGATTCTCGACGGCAGCTACAACATCGACCGGCGCGAGCTGCTCGATGTCGAGCACCGGCGCGGCGAAGAGCTTTTGGGAAAGGGCCGCGTGCTCAACGACGTCGTCATCAATAAAGCCGTCCTCGCGCGGATCATCGAGATCGAGGTCAGCCTCAACGATCTGTTCGTCAACAATTTTCGCGCCGACGGTCTGATCGTCTCGACGCCGACCGGCTCGACCGCCTATAATCTGTCGGCCGGCGGCCCGATCGTCTACCCGTCGATGAACGCGGTTCTGCTGACGCCGATCTGCCCGTTCACGCTGACCAACCGGCCGATCGTCGTGCCCGACACGGCCGCGATCAACCTCCGGCTGACCAATCAAAGCGACGGCGTGGTTTTGACTTTGGACGGTCAAATCGGTTATCAAATGCAAACGGACGACTGCGTGCTGATCCGCAAAAGCCCGCTGACTTTCAATCTCGTCCAACCGCCGAACCGTAATTATTTCGACGTTCTGCGCAACAAACTAAAATGGGGAAGATAGAGCGATTTCGGATTTCGGATTTCGGATTTCGGATTGTTCGGAACAACTTGATTAATAATAAATTATGAAACTACCGAAGATTTCTTTGACCTGGAAGATTATGATCGGGCTCGTGCTGGGGATTTTTCTCGGCTGGCTGCTGCGCGAGCTGAAAGTCGAAAACATCGATACCAAGAAGTTTATGGTTTTGGGAGTCGAGTTCGACACGGTACTGGCGTTTATCCGCTCGCTTTCGACGCTGTTTCTGAATCTCATCAAATCGATCATCGCGCCGTTGATCTTCGCGACGCTCGTGATCGGGATCTCCGGCACGGGCGACATCAAACAGGTCGGTCGGATCGGCGCGAAGTCGCTGCTGTATTTCGAGATCGTGACGACGCTCGCGCTCGTCATCGGGCTCGCGGCGGTCAACATCACGAAACCCGGCGTCGGCGTCTCGCTGGCCGGCACGGTCAAAATGGAAAAAGACTACGACAAGGCCGACTGGGCGAAGCGCGCGAAGGAATTGTCGAAGGAGGCGAACGACGCGTCGGTCAAGGCCGACGAGCTGCTCGCGCAGGCGGCGACGAATCCGAACGCGGCCGCCCAGGCCAACGAGCAGGCTGCGCTTTCGGCGCAGAAATCCGCGCAGTCGATCGAAGCGCTGACGAGAGGTTTGACGGCGGCCGATCCGCCGGCCAAGCCGCAGTCTTTCGGCGACATCATCGCGCATCTTTCGCCGACCTCGATCATCAAGGCGATGGCCGAGGGCGACGTCCTGCAGATCGTCATCTTTTCGGTGATCTTCGCGCTCGCCGTCACGTCGATCGGCAAGAAAAAGGCCGGCGCGGTCGTCAAATGGTGCGAATCGCTGGCCGACATTATGTTTCGCTTCACGGAGTTCGTGATGAAGTTCGCGCCGGTCGGCGTCGGCGCGGCGATGGCCTACACGATCGCGCACAACGAAAAAGGGCTCGGCGTGCTGACGAATTTAGGGGCGCTCGTGCTGACGCTCTACGGCGCGCTGATCGTCTTCGCGCTGCTCGTTCTGCTGCCGGTCGCGCTCGCGTTCAGGGTTCCGCTCAGGGATTTTATCAACGCCGTGAAAACGCCGGCGTCGATCGCCTTCGCGACGACTTCGAGCGAATCGGCGCTGCCGAAGGCGATGGAAAATCTCGTCCTGATGGGCGTTCCGCGCCGGATCGTCGGCTTTGTGCTGCCGACCGGCTACAGCTTCAATCTCGACGGCACGACGCTTTATCTGTCGCTCGCGGCGATCTTCGTCGCGCAGGCGGCGGGCTCGCCGATCGCCGATTTCGCGACCCACTGGGAACAGCAGGTGCTGATGCTGCTGACGCTGATGCTGACGTCGAAGGGCGTCGCCGGCGTGCCGCGCGCCTCGCTCGTGATCCTGCTCGCGACGCTCGCCTCGTTCGGCCTGCCGGTCGAGGGCGTGCTCTTGATTTTAGGCGTCGACGAGCTGATGGATATGGCGCGGACCGCGATCAACGTGATCGGCAACTGTCTCGCGACGGTCGTCATCGCGAAGTGGGAAAACGCCTTCCGCAACCACGAATGGGAAGCCGAAATGAAGGAGCTCGAAGAGGTCACCGGCCAGGAACCGATCGTCGCGACCTGAAAAACGGAAAATTATTTCTTCAGGTCGGCAAAAATCGGTTAAAATTCTTACGAGGTGGTATTTATGACGAATATTCAATCACATCCGCAGCCGCGGCGTCTTCGTCTTAGGGTCGACGATTACTACAAGATGATTGAACTCGGAATGATCGACGACTACGAAAAAGCCGAGATCATCGAAGGAGAATTGATACAGAAAATGACGATCGGTGACAAACACGCTTCAGTCGTTAATTCGTTGAACAGGCTTTTCGTTAAAAATGTTTCGGACAATGTTTTGGTAAGCGTCCAAAACCCGCTCCGGATTTCGGATTACAATGAGCCGGAGCCGGATTTCGTGCTCGCCGATCTGACGAAATACGACGGTAAACGTCATCCGCGGCCGGCGGAAGTGCTGTTCGTTGTCGAGGTCTCCGACACCACTTTGAAATATGATCGTGACGTCAAACTCCCGCTTTATGCCGAAGCCGAGATCGGCGAAGTCTGGATCGTCAATCTGCCGAGCGAGATTGTCGAAGTTCACACCAAACCGAAATTCGGGCTTTATCAACTTGTTAAAATTTATAATCGGGGCGAGATTTTAAGGTCGGACGCGATCCCGACTTTGGAAATCGAAGTTGAAAAAATTATAGGAGAATAAAGATGTTTCCGCTCGGCGACGACAATTCCGACCGCACGATCACGCCGTACGTCAACTACGCGCTGATCGCGATCAACATCCTGGTGTTCGTCTTTCTGCAGGGATTGGGCGGAAACGACGCGTTCACCTACGCTTTTTCGCTCGTGCCGAAAGAGATCACAACCGGCCACGATCTCGCGGGGATCGTGCCGGTCGTCGACGCGTTCGGCAAGACGGTCGGCAAGATTCAGCTCGAACCGACGCCCGGCTCGGTCTATCTGACGTTTCTGACCTCGATGTTTATGCACGGCGGCATCTCGCATATTTTCGGCAATATGCTGTTTCTCTTCATCTTCGGCGACAACATCGAGAACCACATCGGGCATATCCGCTACGCGGTTTTTTATCTTTTGTGCGGTTTCGCCGCCGCGCTCGGGCAGATCGTGTTGGGGCCGGATTCGGTGATCCCGATGTTGGGAGCGTCGGGCGCGATCTCGGGCGTGATGGGCGGCTATCTGCTGCTCTTTCCGACGAACCGCGTGCGCGTGATCCTCTTCAATTTCCTGACGGTCGTCCCGGCCTACGTCGCGCTCGGCATCTGGATCGGGTATCAGATCTTACTGGGTTTCCTGACGCCCGCCGGCTCGGGCGGCGTCGCCTACGCCGCGCACATCGGCGGCTTCCTGGCCGGTCTCGCGACGGTCAAGATCTTCGCGCTCGGCAAAAAGTAGGACGGACTGTCAGTCTGCACGGCCCGCTCGTTGACCGGACGCACCTTTTAATCACTTCTCAATTAAAAAAGCTAACGGATGTCTTCCCGCAAAGGCGCAGAGCTC
>JAFDVJ010000098.1:0-750 GCA_018269075.1 Acidobacteriota bacterium | reverse complement strand
GAGCTCTGCGCCTTTGCGGGAAGATTAGTCCGAAAATTTGGGAGCGCTTCTCAAACGAAGCGGGCGTTTCGCCTCCGGACAGTTTTGTTCCAACAGTCAGTTTTACTCAACAATTGATTTCAATACTCGGCAAAATCACCCAGATTTTCGTCCAGACGCCCCGACCGTTCGGATTTGATCCGCACCTGACCATTTTGATGAGCTTGGCATCGTATTTCCGGAAGGCGATCGCTTTCCGGATCTGTCTTTCACGGTCGACGATTTCGCGCCCCGTTCCATAGTTGAGTATATAGCCGAACCAGTTCGGCTGATTGTTGATCGCAATGAACAATGCGTCGACTCGCGCTTTGACCTCGTCGTCCGGCAGCTTCCCGAACTAGTCGTATAATTCGAGCGGCAGCGTCTGAATGACCGAACCGATTTCCGAAGCCGTGTCCGCGCAGTTTGCGGGCAGACCTTTGATTTTCACGGTCGCCGTGATGTTCCGGCCGCCTAAGCCGGTCGTGTCGATTTTGATCGACGAGCCGTTGCGGCCCTCGACGATCGTGCCTTCGGAAACCGTCCATTCGTATTCGAGCTTGAGATTTTCCGCCTCTTTGACCGAAAAAGACATCGGATCGCCGGGACGCACGACACCGCCGCCCGCGATCTCGATCGCCGGACACGGCGGATTTCCGGTCTGCGCCGTCATCGAAACGCCGGAGAGCAGTGTTAAAAACAATAAAGTGGTTCTACTGGGAATTTAGTGGT
>JAFDVJ010000097.1 GCA_018269075.1 Acidobacteriota bacterium | reverse complement strand
TTATTTGCTTGCGTAAGTCCTAATGCGGTGATTTTCTCCGGCTGCGCGGGCAGCTCTTCGGACAGTGCCCGGAACGGGACGGCCGACTATTCCGATAAAACGAGGATCGCGACCGAAGCGAAACCGGCGGCGAATGCTCCGGTGGTGAGTATGGACCGCAAGGACGCCGGTGATTACGACGGGCGGGCCGACGGCGAGCGCTACGCGAAGATCGAGGAAAATCCGTTTCTCGAAACCGTCCGCGCGCCGCTCTCGACGTTCTCGATCGACGTCGACACGGCTTCCTACGCCAACGTCCGGCGCTTTCTGAATCAGGGCAGCCTGCCGCCGAAAGACGCCGTGCGGATCGAGGAAATGATCAATTATTTCGAATACGACTACCCGCAGCCGGCCGGCAATCTGCCGTTTTCGGTCAATACCGAAGTCGCCGCCTGCCCGTGGAACGTGAATCACAAGATCGTCGAGATCGGTCTGCAGGGCCGGAAAGTCTCGCTCGACAACGTGCCGCCGTCGAATCTCGTCTTTCTGGTCGACGTTTCCGGTTCGATGAACGACCCGGCCAAACTGCCGCTGCTCAAACAGGGACTGAAGACGATGGTCAACCAGTTGTCGGCGAAGGACCGCGTCGCGATCGTCGTTTACGCGGGCGCGAGCGGTCTCGCGCTGCCGTCGACGTCGGCCGCCGACAAACAGGAGATCGTGACCGCGCTCGACCGGCTCGAAGCCGGCGGCTCGACCAACGGCGGGCAGGGCATCCGGCTCGCTTACCAGGTCGCCCGGGACAATTTCATCAGCGGCGGCAACAATCGCGTGATCCTTGCGACGGACGGCGATTTCAACGTCGGGATGACGGGCGACAACGAGCTCGTCGGGCTGATCGAAAAGGAACGCGGAAGCGGCATCTTTCTCTCGGTGCTCGGTTTCGGCGCGGGCAATCTCAACGATTCGATGATGGAAAAGCTCGCCGACAAGGGCAACGGCAACTACGCCTATATCGATTCGAGCGAGGAAGCGCGAAAGGCGCTCGGCCAGCAGGTCGCCGGCACGCTTTACACGATCGCCAAAGACGTCAAGATCCAGGTCGAATTCAACCCGGCCAAGGTCGCCGGCTACCGGCTGATCGGCTACGAAAACCGGCTGCTCGCCGACCGCGACTTCAACGACGACCGCAAGGACGCCGGCGAGATCGGCGCGGGCCATACCGTGACGGCGCTCTACGAGATAGTGCCGGCCGGCCAGAAGGTCGAAAATCCGGGCGTCGACGATCTCCGCTACAGCAAAGTCGAGCCGTCCGACACGCGGTTCAGCTCGGAGCTTTTGACCGTCAAGCTGCGTTACAAGGAGCCCGACGGCGACAGCTCGAAATTGTTGACGATGGGGCTTTTGGATAAGAACGGCGCGTTCGAAAACGCTTCGGACAATCTGCGTTTCGCGGCGGCCGTCGCCGGTTTCGGGATGATCCTGCGGAATTCGAATTACAAGGGCGACGCCAATCTCAACAACATCTGGCAGATCGCCAACGCGGCCCGCGGCAACGATCTGAAAAACTACCGCGGCGAATTTCTCGAGCTGATCGAAAAAGCGCGGCGGATGAAGGGCTGAGATTCGAGATCGAAAGGCCGGCGGAAAAGCGATCGAAACGCTTTTCCGCCGGCCTTTTGACGTATCATACCTCGGATTGTTTCCCGATCAGGCCGAGAATGTCGCGGATCAGCTGATCCGGGTCGAACGGCTTGGTGTGATACTTTTGAAAACCGGCCGAGAAAGCCCGTTCGCGACAGTCTTTAGCGGCAAAGGCGCTGAGCGCGAGCGCGGGAATCCGGCCGCCCTTCTCGGTCGGAAAACTTCTGATCCGGGAAATCAGCGAATAGCCGTCTTCGTTCGGCATCGCCAGATCGGAGACGATCACGTCGAAGACGCCGGCCCCGTTTTCGAGAACCGCGAACGCGCCGGCCGCCGATTCGGCGCTTTCGACCTGCGCCCCGTTCTGTTCGAGAAAAAGCTGCAGCACCTCGCGCGAATCGTGATCGTCCTCGATCAGCAAAATCCGCAGTCCGGCGAGCGGCGTTTCCTTTCCGACCGCTATTTTTTCGGTCAGCGCGGAGACCGCCGGCGCTTGTTTGAACAACGGCAGAACGACCGTAAAGCACGCGCCGCAGCCGATGCCGTCGCTCTCGGCCGTCACCCGGCCCTCGTGTTTTTCGACCAGCGTCTTGACGATCGAGAGCCCGAGCCCGAGCCCGTTCTGGTCGCGCGAGATGTTCTGATCGCCCTGCGCGAACTGCCGGAAAATTTTCGGCAGCGCTTCGGGGCTGATGCCCTGGCCGTCGTCCCTGAGCGAGACCGCGACCTCGTTCCCGCCGGTTTTCATCGCGATTCGGATATGCCCGCCGTCGGGCGTGAATTTGAGCGCGTTCGTCAGCAGGTTCGTGAAAACCTGCTGGATCCGGATCAGATCGCCGAAGATGACGATGTTTTTCGAATCATTGTCGAAATCGAGACTGATCTTCCGCGAGTCGGCCAGCGGCTTTTGCGAATTGATGACCGTGTTGAGCGCGTCGAAGAGATTCATCGGCCGCAGTTCGAGCCGCAGCTTGCCCGAGGCGATCCGCGAGGAATCGACCAGATCGCTGATCAGCTTGGCCTGCGCGGTCGCCGAGCGTTCGATCGTTTCGAGGGCGTTCCGGCGCGTCGCTTCGTCGACCTGTTTGGTCAGCAGGATTTTCGTCCAGCCGAGCACCGCGTTGAGCGGGGACCGCAGCTCGTGCGAGACGAAGGCCAGAAAATAATCCTTCGCCCGGTTGGCCTCCTCGGCCTCGTCGCGGGCTTTTCGTTCGAGCTCGTAAACCCGCGAGATTTCGCGGTCGGCGTTTTTGCGGTCGGTGATCCGGCGGACGATCCCCATCATACTGACCGGGCTGCCGTCGGCGTCGAGATAGGTTTTGCCCTTTGTCGAGAGCCATTCGACGCCGCCGTCCGAATGAATGACGCGGTATTCGACGTCGTATTCGGTGCCGTTTTTCTGCGATTCCAGAAAAACGTCGATCAGCTGCCGGCGGTCGTCCGGGAAAACGGTTTCGAGAAAGTCCGGGTAGCGGATCGTGTCGTATTTCGAAAGATCGAAAAAGGCGTTGCATTTCGGGGTCGAAAAGATTTTTCCCTCGTTCAGATCCCAGAACCAGAGCCCGACGTCCGCGCTCTCGGCGGCGTATAAAAGCTGTTCGCTGCGGCGTTTATAAAATTCGATCTCCTTTTCGCGGGCCGTCACGTCGCGGCCGCAAAGGAAAATATGGGTCAGCCGGCGCTCGTCGTTTTCCGGACGGTAAACCGGGCAGAGATCGAGCTCGAGAAAGATCTTTTCGGTTTTATCGACCCGGAATTCGAGGACGGTATTCGACCGGATGCCTTTGCCGGCCGCCTCGACCGCGTCGGCGATCATCCGGTAGCTCTGCTCGGACGACTGCCAGAAAACGGTTTCGGTCAGCTGCTGGCCGATCAGCAGCCGCGGGTCGAGCCGGGTTTTTTCGAAGATCCGGCCGGCCAGATCGAGAACTTTTCCGGACGGCGTGATCGTCCCGTAGAGCGCGAATAATTGGTCGAAAATCTCGGTCGTCGCCGCATCGAAGGGAACATTCATAATATTGTCGTTCTCGATCCTCTGAAACGAATCCGGAAAAAAAGTGCCGGGGTTCTGTAATGTTCGAAACATACTAATTGTAATCCAGATAACGATCTGATTTCTCGGCCCGTTCGGGAAATGGGGAAAACCCCGCCGTTCGGATGAACGCGAGGTTATTCGAAAGAAAAACCGTTTTACCTGAAATGTTGTTGGTCAATGTAAAATTAACAGATCAAACAGCCCTTCTGCCGGTTAAAAGACGAATGACGAAAATGACGAGCGCGACGACCAGCAGCAGGTGCAAAAACCCGCCGAGCGTCTGTCCGCCGACCAGCCCGATCAACCATAAAACCAGTAAAATGACGATAATTGTTTCTAACATCTTATTTCTCCTTTTCAACCCTGATATTTGCCTGCCGGCAATTGCCGTTCGCTGATTCAAACCGCGTGCCAAAAGAAGCAAATCCTTGAAAATACAGGTATTAGTAAAAATCGCCGATTTTCTTTACGAAGACTGCCGAGCGGTATCGTACTAAAACGATGCATAAATGGACGATAATTGGGGCTTGCCTTGTATCAAAACGTGCAGGCTGTGTTTGATTTGAAGATCTGTATGGTTTCAATACATTTAAACACCGCGAAAAGCCGGTGAAGAGTTTACGGAATGGACGGTAAACAAAAGAAAACACACGTTTTACCGGTGTCTGGCACGCGCGTTGCGGATTGCAGGTCGGAAAGCGGGCTTTATTTTCTTGAATTTGTTATCAGGGTTTCCCACATATCGGAAGGGGCGAGAAGAAGGGGGCTCGCCTCTTCCGCAAAATTTTATCAAACATCCGGACGAACGTATGTTTGTCGGACGGATTTTGTTAAAATACCAAAAGCCGCTCGAAAAAATTATCTGAATCTGAATTGAGAAATCAAGTGCATTATGGCATTCAAAGCTTTAGTAATCGACGATGATGTAGCGACGCTGGAATTGATGAAATTTCAGCTGACGGACGCCGGTTTTCAGGTAACGACCGCCGAACACGGTCAGAAGGGGCTGGATTTCGTGCGCGAAACGGAGTTCGACATTATTCTGACCGATCTCAACCTTCCGGATCTGAACGGCATCGAGATGGTCAAACAATCCAAACAGATCTCGCCCGATACCGAAATCATTATGATCACCGGTTTCGGCTCGATGGAAAAAGCGATCGAGGCGACCAAGGCCGGCGCTTTCCATTACGTCGAAAAGCCCGTTAATTTCGACGAGCTGGTGCTTTTGATCGACAAGGCCGTCGAACGCAAACAGCAGTCGAAGGAAATCCGCGAGCTCCGCGGCCGGCTCGCGAGCCGCACTTCGTACGAGGGCATCATCGGCGGCAGCCGGACGATGCAGGGAATCTACGAGATCATCGAGAGCGTCGCCGAATCGGACGCCAACATCCTGATCCTCGGCGAATCCGGCACCGGGAAGGAAGTCATCGCCAACGCGATCCACTACAAAAGTCACCGGTCGAAAAAGCCGTTCGTCAAGGTCAACTGCTCGGCGCTTCCCAAAGACCTCATCGAATCGCAGCTGTTCGGTCATACCAAGGGCTCGTTTACGGGCGCGACGGCCGACAAGTCCGGTTTTATCGGGCAGGCCAATTCGGGCAGCCTGCTGCTCGACGAGATCGCCGAGATGCCGATCGAGCTCCAGCCGAAGCTGCTCCGCGTCCTCCAGGAAAGAGTTTACTACCGCGTCGGCAGCGACAAGCCGCAGGAAGTCGATTTTCGGCTGATCTCGGCGACCAACCGGCAACCCTTCGAAGCGATCCAGGACGGCAACCTGCGCGAGGATTTGTATTATCGGATCAACACGATCGAGATCAAGATCCCGCCGCTCCGCGATCGGATGGAGGACGTCCCGATGCTCGCCGAACATTTTCTCGAGATGTACGCCGAGAAATACAAGGGCAAGCCGCTCCGGTTTTCGCAGCACGCCTTCGACCAGATGCTCAATTACAACTGGCGGGGCAACGTCCGCGAGCTCCAGCACACGATCGAACGAGCCGTCCTTTTGTGCAAAAAGGACGCGATCACCGAGCTGAACATTCCGAAAACGAGCTCCGAGAGCGTGTCGATCGCGTTCAGCGCGCCGGCCGAAACCGTCAAGGCGGCTTTTGCCGATCATTCGCCGACATTCAACGGTCACGGCGCGGAAAAACAGGGCTTTGCCTTCGGCAAAGAGCTGAGCGGCGAACCGCTGTTCGAGGAGATCGGCAAGCTGATCGTCGATAATCTGCCGGAGCCGGTCGACGGCGTCGAGCAGAAGGACGTTTTCGATTCGCTCGAAACCGGCGTCGTGCTGGCCGCGCTCAAACGGACGAACGGCAACAAACAGGCGGCGGCCAATCTGCTCGGTCTTTACCGCCCGCGGCTTTACGGAATGATCAAGCGGCACAAGCTCGAAGAGAAGATCTGACCGCGATTCCGGTAGAGTTTTTCGGCCGTTGGCCTGATCAAAAAGCCCTTCGAAATTTCGAAGGGCTTTTTTCAATGATCTGCTTGTTAAATATAAAGTATTATCTGCTCGACGGGGCGGACGGCGCGCTGACGTTGATGTCGATCTTTTCCTTTTTCGTCCCGCCCAGAAAGCCGCTGTAATAAAGCGCGCCGGCGATGATCGCGACGATGATGATCAATGTGACCGCCCAGATGAAGTTCGAACCCGTGCTGTTTTCTTCTGACATAATTTTCCTCCTTGTAATAAAAAACTGCTTCGAAATCACGATAAGCAAACGGGATGCCAGAAAAAAGCCGCCGGCGGCCGCCAAAAATAAGGGAAAATCTAGTTTCGATCAGCGGTTTTGGAATGATACAAAACAAGCCTGCATCAAAATCGTACAAGTTGAAATTTGCCGGCCGATTCAGCAAAATAAAGCAATAACGATCGAATCAGAAGCCTGATTTTTCGGGCATATTTATTGCAAACGAAAAAATTCCGGTTGCTGAATAATCGAAGCCGGAAACATCGGAAAAGGGTATAGGTTTTCGTGACGGAGTTTGTACAAAAATCTCAATTCAGAAGGCTGACGAGCCGGATTAAATTTCCTTACTTCGTGTTTGCTTTCTCAATCATCCTGACGATCGGGGCGACTTTTCTTTTTTATCAAAGCGCGCGGGGCAAGGACCAGCTGCGTTTTCAGAGCGGCGTCAACCGGATTCGTTTTTCGATGGAAAACCGGCTCGGTCTCTACATCGCCTTTCTCAAGGCCGGCCGCGGCTTTATCGAGTCGTCGAAAGATCTCGATCACCGTAAATTCACGAATTTCGTCGAGAGTCTCGAGCTGCAGAAAAACTATTTCGGCTCGCAGGGCATCGGCTACACGAAAACGGTTCGCCGGGACGGGCTCGAAAATCTGGTCGACCGGATGAAGTCCGAGGGATTTTCCGATTTCCGGGTGTTTCCCGATCCGGCCGGCGACACGCTGCAGCCGATCGTCTATCTCGAACCCGCGACCGAAAGCAACCGCCAGGCGCTCGGGTTCGATATGGCCAGCGAGGAAAACCGGCGGGCGGCGATGGAGCAGGCCCGCGATACCGGGCTGGCGGCGGGCACCGGCCGGGTCGTGCTGTTTCAGGAAAACGGCGAGGACCGGCAGTTCGGTTTTCTGATCTATCTCCCGATCTACGAAAACGGCGGTTCGCCGGCAACGGTCGAAAGCCGCCGGCAAAATCTGTCGGGCTTTATTTACAGTCCTTTCCGGGCGACCAATTTCCTCAATGAGGTGCAGCAAAACGCCGGTCTGACCGACATCGCGATCAGGATTTACGACGGCTCGCCGGAGGACGGTAACCTGCTGGCGCAAACCGTCAATGCGCCGGAGAACAATCTCGGAAGTCCGCTGACCGGAAGCTTTTCGACCCGCAACGAGATCGAGATCGGCGGCCGCCGGTGGCTGATCGAGTACGATTCGCTACCGTCGTTCGCGATCCAGTCGAGCGCCAACTGGACGCCGCTGATCTTTTTTTGCGGTCTGATCTTCAGCCTGCTGCTGTTCGGAATGACCTACTGGGAGGCCTCGACGCGGGCCAAACTGCAGGAAACGGCCGATGATCTGACCGAATCGGAAAAGAAGATTCAGGGGCTTTTCGAAAAGGAACAGGAAGCGCGGCGGGTCGCCGAGACGGCCAACGCGACCAAGGACGAATTCATTTCCGTCGTCTCGCACGAGCTGCGGACGCCGCTCAACGCGATCGCCGGCTGGGCGCAGATCCTGAAAAGCGGCGATCTTTCGAAAAGCACGCGCGAGCTCGCCCTCCAGAAGATCGAAAAAAATCTCCGTCTGCAGACCGGGCTGGTCGAGGATCTGCTGAATTATTCGCAGCTCGTTTCGAGCCGCGAAGATCTCGACAAATCCGAGGTCGACTGCGGCGAGATAATGGACAACGTGTACGCGGAAATCGAGCAGGCGGCCGCGCTCAAAGGGATCGTCGTCAGCAAAACGGACGAGCTCGACGGGCAGAAAATACTCGGCGACGCCGAAAAAATCAGGATCGTCTTTGTCAATCTGATGTCGAACGCGCTGAAATTCACGCCGGCCGGCGGCCAGATCGGGATCGGTCTCAAAGCGGCCGAGGGGTTTGTCGAGATCGTCATCGAAGACAGCGGCCGCGGGATCGATCCGGCGTTTCTGCCGCAGATCTTCGATCGCTTCAGCCAGTATGACAGCTCGACGACCCGGATATTCGGCGGGCTCGGGCTCGGGCTCGCGGTTTCGAAACATATCGTCCGGCTTCATCACGGCTCGATCGAGGCCGAAAGCGAGGGCGAGGGCAAGGGCGCGAAATTCTCCGTCAGGCTGCCGGTTTTACGAAATTATTGAACAAATAAAAAGAGCCGCCTCCGGATCGGAGCGCGGCCCTGTTCGGTTTTCGAAACCGTTTTTCGTTAATCGTTGTTGCCGGCCTTTTTGGCTTTGGGGCTTTTGGCTTTGGCGGTTTTGGCCTTCGGCGCGGCCTTCGCCGGCGCGCTGAGCATCGCCGACCAGCGATATTCGGGCGCCGCGATGCCTTCTTCGAGCCGTTTGAAAACGAGATCGGTCATCGCGTCGACGATCCAGTTATGATTGTATTCGCCGACCGAGGCGAGCTCGGCGTCCGGCGCCGGGTTCATAAAGTCGATCGCGTAGGGAACGCCGTCCTTGATCGCGAATTCGATCGTGTTGAGATCGTAGCCGAGCGCCTCGCAGATCGTGATGCAGTCGCGTTCGACGCGCGCGTGCAGCTCCGGCGAGAGATAATCGTCGACGTTGACGTACTGCATACCCGACAGATACGGCTTCGACGGGTCGTACGGCATAATCAGCACTTTTTCCTTGCCGACGCAGTAGCAGCGGACGAACTGATCGTATTCGATGCCCTGCTGGAGCGTCATACAGAGCCGGCCCGATTGATTGTATTCGTGCCAGAGCTCCTGGAGATTCCAGATCTTCGAGACGTTGCGCCAGCCGCCGCCGTCGTGCGGTTTGAGAAACGCCGGAAAGCCGACGTACTCGCAGATGCCTTCCCAGTCGATCGGGAATTCGAGGTTGCGCAGCGATTCGCTCGAGATCGCGTCGATGTATTTTTCCTGCGGCAGCAGCACGGTTTTCGGGATCGCGACGCCGAGCTTGTCGGCCAGGCAGAAGTTGAAGAACTTGTCGTCGGCCGACCACCAGAACGGGTTGTTGATGATGTAAGTGCCTTCGAGCGCCATTCTTTTGAGCATCGCGCGGTAATACGGAACTTCGTGCGAGATGCGGTCGATGATGATGTCGTAGGCTTTGTCCTGATCCATCCGGATGCCGCCGACCTTGACCATTTCGGCGACGACCTCGCCCTGCCCGCGTTCGTTGATCGCTTTGATAATCGATTCGGGAAACGTGACTTCACGCCCCACTAAAATACCCACTTTTTTCATAGTTTCGTTAAATTTTCCTGTAATAAAATAGTTGTTTATAAATTGCGTAAAATTTCAGATGCTTCTGAAATGATAAATTTTAAGGGATATGAAATCGTGTGGCAAGCGGGATGGAATCAAATCGCCTGAGCGACCGGAAATCGAAACGCCGGTTTCGGGGCCGCGAAGCATCCGAAGCGACGTGAAAATGGTCACCGCCGCATTTTTTTCAGAAGCTCGCGGTTGCGCGGTTCGTCGCGCAGCGAGTCGAAAACCGGATCGGATTTGACGAACGGCATCGAGATTACGGGCTTTACCTGAAAGGCCCGTTCGAGATCGTCGAGCGCGCGTTCCTTTTCATTCGTAAAAGCGCAGGCCCGGGCCGAAAAATACAAACCGTCGCCGTCGGGATTCGGCTGTTCGGCGATCTTTTCGAGCCGCGGCGCGATGCGCCGGTCCGAAGCATCGATTCGGGCAACAACGGCGCCAACTGGAATATGATCCGGAAAAATTCGGGGTTTGTTCTTCGATCTTTGATCTTTGAGATGAAAGTCGGAATCGAAAATCGAAGACCAACCTGCGAATTTTAATATTTATTAAGGTTTTTTTGGCGAAAACTAGGGTAAAGTTAATTGAAAAGGGAAAAAGCGTTTTTATCGACTGTTGAAAATCGTCGATTCCGCAGACGCGAACACGGTTGCATTTCAGGGCTCACGTTCCCGGGCAGGCGATAATTGAGAATTCGATTTCGATGGAGAAAACCGGCCGTCCCCGGGCCGAACAGCGATTTCGAATGATATGCCCGGCCGGCCGGCCATTTATTTTGAGAACTATATGATTCCATCGATAAGACTATCCGGAAAAAAAAGCGGCTTACTTTTGTTTTCATTCATCCTTCTGACGATGTTCGGCCTGACGGCCGCGGGCGCGGGCGAGCTCGACCCGACGTTGACGGCGTCGGCTTACGGCAGCGTCAAGGGCACGGTTTACGTCGCCCGGGTGCAGCCCGACGGAAAGGTGCTGATCGGCGGGAATTTTATGGAAGTCAACGGCTTCGCGGCCAGCGGTCTCGCCCGGCTCAACCCGGACGGGTCGGTCGACACGTCGTTCAGCGGCCCGGATTTCTTCAGCTTCAACGGTTTGGGCGCGGACGTCACCTCGATCGTCCTCCAAAGCGACGGCAAGATTCTCGTCGCCGGTTCGATTTTCGGGGCCGACGGCGGTTTCAACCGCGGCGTGCGGCGGCTCAATCCGGACGGCTCGCTCGATCCGACGTGGACGATCACGAATTTTCAGGGGGGCGTTTACGATCTCGATCTTCAACCCGACGGCAAAGTGATCCTCGGCGGATCTTTCAGCCCCAACCCGACGGCGCCGAACACAGTGCGCCTCAATACGGACGGCACTTTCGATTTTTCTTTCACGCCTCCGGCAACCTCGACGTGGGTTACCGATCTGGCCGTGCAGCCGGACGGCAAAATCGTCGTCGGGACAAACACGTCGGTCGGCCGGTTGAACGCCGACGGCTCAGTCGATAATACCTTCACAGCGGTCAACACGGGCATTCAGGGTCTTCAGATCCGGCCGGACGGCAAGGTTCTGATCGTCGGCGCGTTTACGGCGATCAACGGCACGCCGGTCGGCCGGATCGCGCTTCTCAATCAGAACGGCACGCTCGATCCGGCCTTCAATGCGGGCAATCCGGGCGCCGACAACTGGATCGGCGAAATCGCGCTCCGGCCGGACGGGAAAATCCTCGTCGCCGGAGGCTTTTCGCTTTACAACAACGTTTCGCGCTCGAAGACCGCGCTGCTCAACGCCGACGGCACGCTCGACGGCTCGTTTCAGGACACGCTGCCGCTCGCTTCGTCGACGATCAACGACGTCGAACTGCTGCCCGACAACCGGTTTTACGTCGGGATCAGCGCGCAGGCCGATCTCGGGCCGGCGCTCCGGTTCGGCGCGAACGGCTCATACGATCCGGCGTTCGCGCCGGTCGTGACCCGCAACGGCAAGGTCAACCGGCTGCTCGAGCAGCCGGATCACAAGATTCTCGCGGCCGGCGATTTTCCGCTCGTCAACGGCGTCCGCCGGAACGGGCTGGCGCGGCTCAACGCGGACGGCTCGCTCGACACTTCGTTCGTCCCGTATTTCAACGATCAGATCAGTTACGTGCTCGGAGTCGCGGTCGCGCTGCAGCCGGACGGCAAGATTCTGTTCAGCGCGCCGAATTCCGTCGGTCTGGTACGCCTCAATGCGGACGGCTCACGCGATACGAGCTTTAATCCAAATTTTACGGGCACGGTCAACGATGTCGCGGTGCTGTCCGACGGCCGGTTCATCGTCGGCGGCGATATGACCGATAACGGCGGGCTGCGAAAGGGAATTCTCCGGCTGAACGCGAACGGCACGGTCGATTCCGGCTTCGCGCCGCCGCTGCCGAACAACCTGCTCTGGACGGTCAAAATCCAGCCGGACGGCAAAATCCTGATCGGCGGGGAATTTACGATGGTCGGCCAATTCATCCGCGGCCGGATCGCGCGCTACACCGCGGACGGCGCGCTCGACAACACCTTCAACCCGCCGGGCGGCGCGAGCAGCTCGGTCGTCGCGGTCGCCGTCCAGGCCGACGGCAAGATCGTCCTCGGCGGCGGTTTTACCGGGCTCAACGGCAGCACGAGTCAGGTCTCGATCGGCCGGCTGAACGCCGACGGGACGCTCGACGCGGGCTTTGTGCAGACGACCAACGGCGCGGTCAATTCGATCGGAATTCAGGCCGACGGCAAGATCCTGATCGCCGGTACGATGTCGACGGTCGGCACCGATCCGCACGTCGGCATCGCGCGGCTCAACGTCGACGGCACGCTCGATTCGTCGTTCAACGCCACGACCAACGGTTACGGGCAGACGCTTTCTCTTCAGGCGGACGGTAAAATATTGCTTGGCGGAACGTTTTCGAAAGTCAACCGGCGCTCGGCCGTCAGGATCGCCCGGCTCCTGAATGCGCCGGCCGCGCCGCCGCGCCGCTTCTTCGACTACGACGGCGACGGAAGGGCCGACGTCTCGGTTTTCCGGGCCTCGGAAAACAAATGGTACATTCTCCGCTCGTCGGATTTCGGCGTCACGCAGACCGTCTTCGCGATTCCGAACGATATTCCCGTCCCGGCCGACTACGACGGCGACGGCAAAACCGACGTCGCGATCTTCCGGCCGTCATCCGGTGCCTGGTGGTATCTATCGAGCATCAGCAACGCGCAGATCAACGTCAATTTCGGCCAGGCGGGCGACATTCCGCGGCCGTCGGACTATGACGGCGACGGCAAGACCGACTTTATCGTCTATCGTCCGTCGAACAGCGTCTGGTATCGTTTCTCGGCAACCGGGCAGACCTCGATCATTGCGTTCGGGTCGGCCGGCGATCAGCCGGTGACGGGCGATTTCGATGGCGACGGCAAATCGGATCCGGCCATTTATCGGCCATCGACCGGTGACTGGTGGTACGCTTCGTCGATCACCGGACAATTCCTGGCCGTTCACTGGGGACAAACCGGCGACGTTCCGGCGCCGGCGGATTTTGACGGCGACGGCAAGACGGATTTCGCGATCTTCCGGCCGTCGGACGGCGGCTGGTTCGTTTCGCGGAGCAGCAACGGAACATTCATCTCGACGTCGTTCGGGACATTGGGCGACAAACCGATCCCGGCCGATTACGACGGCGACGGCAAGGCGGACATCGCGGTCTTCAGGCCGTCGACCGGCGTCTGGTATCTGCTGCAGACGACATCGGGCTTCGGCGCGCTGCAGTGGGGAATTGCCACCGACACGCCGACCGAAAACGCTTTCGTGCCGTAATTAATAATGGCTGACAAAACTTGTCGGGAATTTAATTTCCCGATTCCGATTGTTAATGCAAATTGAAAATTTCCGCGGCTGAAAGCCGGAAGCGGAAAAACAGGATGTTGGCAGAAAATTTAACGAAAACCTAATACGTATTGATATCAATAATAGGGGCGATTTTGATGCCGGGCAGTGGTAAATTTCGGTTAGCTTCGCTTAAAATGCGGCGGAACCCGTAAAAGCGCGGCAAAACCGGAAAAAATTGAGGTTTGTGGGCTTCATCGCCGGAAATAATAACTTGTCTGACAAGATTCCGGCTAATTGCGTTGGGAAATGAATAACTTTATAAAAATTAATATCGTTATAGCTGTCCTGCTGGTTGCTTTGGCGGGGCTGACGGTGCGGGCCGCCGTCGAACTCGACCCGGGCTTTAACCCTTCGACGACGATTATCAACGGGTTCAACCTGATCAGCGCCGAAGTCAAGCAGTCGGTCACGCAGCCGGACGGAAAAGTCCTGATCTGCGGCAGCTTTACGGTCGTCGGCACCTCGGCGCGAAGCAACGTCGCGCGGCTGAACACGGACGGGACGGTCGATCAGACCTTTAACCCGCCCGAGATCTATGCGGCGATTTCGACGGTCAACAATATCACGACGAGCGCGACGGCGACGGCGATCGGGCTGCAGCCGGACGGGAAAATCCTGCTCGGCGGCGATTTCAATTACGTCAACGGCGTGTATTTGCCGCATCTGATCCGCCTCAACGCCGACGGTTCGCCCGACACGGCCTTTAACACCGCCGTCCATCAGGATCTGACCCAGTTCGAAGGCAGTTTCTACGACATCAGGACGCAGGCGGACGGAAAGATCCTGCTCGCCGGCGATTACGGTTTTTTAAGATTCAACACCGTGCGGATTTTCGGCGGCATTTCCCGGCTTAATGCCGACGGCTCGTACGACACGACATTTTCCGAAACGTTCAACAACAACGGCTGGATGAAGGTGCAGCGAACCGGCATTTTGCCCGACGGCCGGATCATGGTCGGCGGGACCGGCAGCACGAGCTTCAACCGCGGCGGTCTCGCCCGTCTGAATCCCGACGGGACGCTCGATTTTTCATTTCCGGCGGTTCAGCTCAACCCCAACAGCACCGTCTATGATCTGGAGGTTTTGGGCAGCGGCCAGACCCTGATCGTCGGATCTTTTTCGACGCTCAACGGGTTTGCCCGGAAAACGATCGCCCGCATCAACGGGGACGGATCGATCGATGCGACCTTCAACGGCAACAACGTCGGCGGCAATAATTCGCCGATCAAAGTGATCGAACCGATCGCGGGCGGGCAGTTTCTGGTCGGCGGCGAGTTTTCGGCCTACAACGGAGTGGGATCCGATCACGTCGCGCGGATCAACGCCGACGGATCGCTCGATCCGGGCTTCAGCAATGCCGGGCTGATCAACGGAGCGGTCACGGCGGTCGCCCGATTTCCGAACGGCAATGTCCTGTACGCCGGCGATCGCGGCACCTGGGATTATATCGGGATCGCCAATAGCGCGGGAGTTTACCAAACGGGAAATTATCTGGTCGGGACGCGCGGGATCGTCAACGCCATTCTCCGGCAGCCCGACGGCAAGATTCTGGTCGGCGGTCGTTTTCAAACGGCGAACGGCGTCAAACGCTTGAACATTGCGCGCCTTAACGCCGACGGCACGCTCGATGCCGGATTCAACACCAACAACCAGACGAATGTCACGATCAGCCGGATGGCGCTCCAGCCGGACGGGAAAATACTGATCGCGACCGCGCCGGGAACGCTGCTGATCCGGCTCAACGCGGACGGATCGAAAGACACGGGCTTTCAGACCGTTTTCGCGTCGGGCAATCAGCAGGACGTGCTCGTGCAGCCCGACGGCAGAATCATTCTGGCCGGCGATTATAATTCTTCGGTGAAGCTGGCCCGCTTTCAATCGAACGGAGCGGCGGACACCACTTTCAACCCCGGCACGATCGACGGTTTGGTCGAGAGGGTCGTCGCGCAGCCGGACGGCAAACTGATCATTGCCGGCTGGTTTACGCAGGTTGGCGGAAGCACTCGCGGGCGGATCGCCCGGCTTAATGCCGACGGATCTCTGGATAACACTTTCAATCCGCCCGGCGGCGCCAACGATACGATCTACGACGCGGCGGTGCAGGCGGACGGCCGGATCGTCGTGGTCGGCGATTTTACCGGCTTGAACGGGGTTCCCTCGCCGAAATACGTCGGCCGCTTCAACAGCGACGGGACGGTCGACAGCGGTTTCAACCCGCAGCCCAACGCGCCGGTTTATACGGTCAGTCTGCAAACCGACGGGAAGGTTCTGATCGGCGGGGCGATGTTGACGGTCGGCGGCGTGTCGCGCAGCGGTCTTGCGCGTTTGAATCCTGACGGAACGCTCGATCCGGGTTTTCAAACCGGCAGCGGAACGAATAATCTGGTCTGGGCTTTGACCGTCCAGCCGGACGGGAAGATTTTGGTCGGCGGGGAATTCACGAAATTCAACGGCGTTTCGAAAATAACCCTGCTGCGGCTCCAAACGAGCGCCGCGCCGGCGCGTTCGCCGTTCGATTACGACGGCGACGGCAAGGCCGACGTCTCGGTTTTCCGGCCGTCGGAAAACAAATGGTACATCCTCCGCTCGTCGGATTTCGGCGTCACGCAGACCGTCTTCGCGATCCCGAACGACATTCCCGTGCCCGCCGACTATGACGGCGACGGCAAGACCGACGTCGCGATCTTTCGCCCCGCGAACGGCGCCTGGTGGTATCTCTCGTCGATCACGGGCGCGCAGATCAACGTCAACTTCGGACAGGCCGGCGACATTCCGCGGCCCTCGGATTTCGACGGTGACGGCAGGACGGATTTCGTCGTCTTCCGTCCGTCGACGAGCGTCTGGTACCGGATGACGAGCACCGGCGTGACGTCGTTCATCGCGTTCGGCGCGGCCGGCGACAAACCGGTGACGGGCGATTTCGACGGCGACGGCAAGTCCGACCCGGCGGTGTTTCGTCCGTCGACCGGCGACTGGTGGTACGCGGCGAGCGCTTCCGGCGGCCAGTTCCTCGCGGCTCACTGGGGACAAACCGGCGACGTTCCGGCGCCGGCGGATTTTGACGGCGACGGGAAGACGGATTTCGCGATCTTCCGGCCGTCGGACGGCGGCTGGTTCGTCTCGAAGAGCGCGGGCGGCGGCTTTATCTCGACGTCGTTCGGGACATTGGGCGACAAGCCGATTCCGGCCGATTACGACGGCGACGGGAAAGCGGACATCGCGGTCTTTCGTCCGTCGACCGGCGTCTGGTATCTCTCGCAGACGACCGCCGGCTTCGGCGCCGTTCAATGGGGCGTCGCCACCGACACGCCGACCGAAAACGCTTTTATTCCTTAACCGGTCGAAACGGGTGTTTGACTTGAAAAAAACGATATGATTTCAGCGATAAAACAATTGATAAGAAAAAGCGCGGGCGTCGTGCCGGTGCTTCTGATTCTGACGGCGGGAGCTCTGACCGCCGTCGGCGCGGGCGAGCTCGATCCGACGTTTACCTCCTCGATTTACGGCAATCTGCGCTCCGGCGTGCTGGCCGTGAAACCGCAGCCGGACGGCAAAACGCTGATCGGCGGCCAGTTCACCGAAGTCAACGGTTTTGCGGCGAGCGGGCTCGCGCGGCTCAACGCCGACGGCACGGTCGACACCTCGTTTCAGGGCCCTGATTTCATCAGCTCGGCCGGTCTCGGCGGCGAGGTCCGGTCGCTCATCGTCCTGCCGGACGGCAGGATTCTGGTCGGCGGCTCGTTTCTGGCGGTCGACGGCGTGGCCGGAGGCGGCGTTCGCCGGCTCAACGCGGACGGCACCGTCGATCCCTCTTTTTCGGTCGTTGCGGTCGGAACCGTGAACGATATGGAGCTTCAGACGGACGGCAAAATCGTGATTTCCGGCGCGTTTTCGAACAGTCTCAACGCGCCCAATATTTACCGTTTGAATGCCGACGGCACGCTCGACGGCACGTTTACGCCGCCCAACACGACCATCCCGTACGTCGACACCGCGCTCCAGCCGGACGGGAAAATTCTGGTGTTGGACTCGAATTCGCATCTTTACCGGCTCAACACCAACGGCACCGTCGATTCGACGATGCAGGATAACAACATTTTCGGGCTCGCGGCGCTGACGGTCCGGCCCGACGGCAAGATCCTGATCGTCGGCAGCTTTACCTCGATCGGCGGTTTTCCGGTCAACCGGATCGCGCTGCTCAATCCGAACGGCACGGTCGATCTGACCTTCAACCTCAACAACCCCGGCGCCGACGGGACGATCACCGAAATCGCGCTCCGGGCCGACGGAAAGATCTACATCGCCGGTACTTTTTCGTTTTACAACACGGTTTCGCGCACGAAGATCGCGCTGCTCAACGCCGACGGCACGCTCGATCCGTCGTACCAGAATCCGTCGACGCTCGTTTCGTCGACGGTCAGGGCCCTCGAAATCGCCCCGGACGGCGGCGCGCTCGTCGGGATCAACGCGCATACGGTCAACGCTCCGCTGATCAAATTTACGCCGGCCGGCGTCTTCGATCCGACGCTCGCGCCGGGCGTGACCCGCACCGGAAATGTCTATAAAGTCGTTCCGCAGCCGGACGGCAAAGTGCTGATCGCCGGCGATTTCCTGACGATCGGCGGAGTGAAGCGGAACGGGCTCGCGCGGCTCAACGCGGACGGCTCGCTCGACACTTCGTTCGTCCCGTTTTTCAACAACCGGGCGACCGCGACGCCGGTTTTCAGTCTCGGACTGCAGCCGGACGGCAAAATTCTGTACAGCTCGCCGAATATTCTCGGGTTCGGAAGACTGAACGCCGACGGTTCGCAGGACACCGGCTTCAACCCGCCGCTCGCCAATTCGGTCAACGATTTCGCCCTGCTTCCGAACGGCCAGATCGTGCTCGGCGGCGATATGCAGGTCGGCAGCAGCAGCGATCACAAATATCTGGCGCGGGTCAACTCGAACGGGACGTTCGATTCGAGCTTCGCGCCCGTCCAGCCGAACGCGCTGCTCTGGAAAGTCTTTGCGCAGGCCGACGGCAAAATCCTGATCGGCGGCGAATTTACGGCGATCGGCGCGAACGCCCGCGGCCGGATCGCGCGGATGAACGCGGACGGAACGCTCGACACGGGCTTCAATCCGGCCGGCGGCGCGAACGCTTCGGTTCTTTCGATCGCCGGACAGCCGGACGGCAAGGTCCTGCTCGGCGGAGCTTTTTCGACCCTCAACGGCAGCGCCGGTCAGGTCTCGATCGGCCGGCTGAACGCGGACGGAACGCTCGACACGGGCTTCGTCCAGTCGACCAACGGCGCGGTCACCCAGATCAGGATTCAAGCGGACGGCAAGATTCTGATCGCCGGCACGATGTCGGCCGTCGCCGGCGGCCCGCGGATCGGCGTCGCGCGGCTCAACGCCGACGGTTCGGTCGATGCTTCGTTCGACCCGTCGATCAACGCCGTCGCGCAGGACGTCAATCTGCAGGCCGACGGCAAGATCCTGATCGGCGGCCAGTTTACGAAGGTCCGGAAAAAATCGGCGCTCCGGATCGCGCGGCTCCTGAATGCGCCGGCCGCGCCGCCGCGCCGCTATTTCGACTACGACGGCGACGGCAAGGCCGATGTTTCCGTCTTCCGCGCCTCGGAAAACAAATGGTACATTCTCCGCAGCTCGGATTTCGGCGTTACGCAGACCGTCTTCGCGATTCCGAACGACATTCCCGTCCCGGCCGATTACGACGGCGACGGCAAAACCGACGTCGCGATTTTCCGGCCGTCTTCCGGCAGTTGGTGGTATCTGTCATCAATCAACAACGCCCAGATCAACGTCAATTTCGGCCAGGCCGGCGACATCCCGCGACCGTCGGATTTCAACGGCGACGGCAAGACCGATTTTGTGCTTTACCGGCCGTCGAACAGCGTCTGGTATCGATTCTCGGCGACCGGGCAGACCTCGATCGTCGCGTTCGGCGCGGCCGGCGATCAGCCGGTGACGGGCGATTTCGACGGCGACGGCAAATCCGATCCGGCGATCTTCCGGCCGTCGACCGGCGACTGGTGGTACGCGGCGAGCGCGTCGGGCGGCCAGTTCCTCGCGGTTCACTGGGGACAGACCGGCGACATCCCGGCGCCGGCCGATTACGACGGCGACGGGAAGACGGATTTCGCGATCTTCCGGCCGTCGGACGGCGGCTGGTTCGTTTCGCGGAGCAGCAACGGGACGTTCATCTCGACGTCGTTCGGGACATTGGGCGACAAGCCGATCCCGGCCGATTACGACGGCGACGGGAAGGCGGACATCGCGGTCTTCAGGCCGTCGACCGGCATCTGGTATCTCCTGCAGACGACCGCCGGCTTCGGGGCCGTTCAATGGGGAATTGCGACCGATACGCCGACCGAGAACGCTTTCGTTCCCTGATTGACAAAACCCGGCCGAAGCGGCGATCGATTCGCCGTTTCGGCCGGTTCCATTATCCGGTCAACGGTTTGATCCCTTTCGCGATAAACGGGCGAAAGGGATTTTCAATTATCCGGGCTTTTTTGAAGACCGTATTTCCGCGCTTTTGCGCCTCGGCGGAAATTTGTAGTTTTTTTGATTGGGTTTTAATGCCGAGGCGCAAAGGCGCAGAGGCGCAGAGCTGAATTAAATTAAAAAAACAAAAAAGACGCCGGTTTCAATCGCACCGGCGTCTTTTTCTCATCAATAATCCAAATCCGAAATCCGAAATCCGAAATCCGAAATCCCCTATCTGTTCGCTTCGGGCAGCAATTCGTAATTGCCCATCTCGCGGTTGTAGGCGTCGAGCGCGCCGACCGAATCGGCGGTCGCGTCGAGCATCTGTTTGGTCATCGCGATCGAATCGGAAAGCTGTTCGAAATCGAGCAGCGAGAATTTTTCGGGCGTGCTCATCGTCACGATCTCGTCGTTGAGATAGCCGAAAAAGTTCTCGATCGACTGCAATTGGCCCTCGACGAGCTTGACGCTTCGTTCGAGTTCGTCGAACGAGGCGAGCCGGCGTTTGAGAATCTCGACGTTCGTCTGCTGGATCCGTCGGGTCTTTTCGTCGGGCGCGCTCTCGGCCGCGCGAAAGGCCTGCGCGAGCTGGTTATGGACGGCCTGCCGGTTGATCGATTTGAGATGCTGCTTGCGGCGGCGGTAGACGTCCAGCAGATCGACGAAATCCTCCCAGCGCTGTTCGAGCGAGCGGAGATTGGTCGGCAGCTCGCGGGCGCCGGTGAATTTGTGATAGTTTTCCTGAATCTTGTCCTTCTGCCAGCGGAGATATTCGACCGCTTCGCGCTCGCGCGGGGTGAAGCTCTTGATCAGCTTTTCGCGCGTCGCCTTGTTGAGCGCGCGGAATCGCTCCTTTTCGCGGTTGTTGACGAGCTGACGGTAGGCGGGCACCATCGGCAGGGCGACGAGATAGACGGCTTCGCAAAGCAGGGCGATGAATAACGGAATGATGCTTCCGGTATAGGCGGCGGCGACGAGAAAACCGGCCAGACCCCAGAAATTGACGGGCTCCTTGACTGCCTCCTTGACGTATTTGGAATTGAACCGGTTGAATTCCTGTTGGTATTTCGCTAAATCAGCCATAACTAATGTAGATGCAAAAACGTCCCGCTTTGTTTCGCCGTCTCTTCAAATTAATTCGATTGGTTGCTCTCGTTCGCCTCGTTGAGCAGCATCTGGTCGAGCGACGGCTCTTCCGTCTTGACGCCCGAACCGGCCGAAATCTGTTTGCCGGCGGTGCTGCCGCCCGCTCCGAGCAGACCCATCTGCTGTTTGTATTCGAGCAGCTTGTCCTGAAGCTGGATGTCCATCGCTTCGCGTTCGATGTCCTGCATCTGCGCGTCGACCGAGCTCGAGCCGAGCTGGAGCTTGGCTTCGGCGGCCGCGACGCGGCGGTCGATCTTCTCGCGCATCTCGTTGAAGGTCGAAGCGTCGTCGCCGATGTTGAAGGTTTCCATCGTCTGCGCGAGCTGTTCCTGAAGACGCGCCTGCTTCGAAGCCGAGATGAGCTGCATCGCTTCGGCGGTGCGCTTCTTCATATTGAGCACGTAGTTGTCGCGCGCCTTCAAAGCCTGTTTCGAGGCCAATTGCGCGTTCTCGTGCTGCATATTCGTGCGTTCGAGATCGATCTGCGCCTGCTGAAGCTGGCCGATATAGGCGGTCGCGATGTCGTCGCGGTTCATCTTGACGGACGCCTTGATCTTGGAATCGAGATCGACGACCTGCTTTTCGAGGTTTTCCTTCTGTTTATTGAGCAGCCGTTCGGTCGCCATCACCTGCGCGACCGAATTGTTGAGTTCGGGCACGCGGTCGCGCATATCCCGGATGGTCTGCTGTAAAACCAGCTCGGGATTTTCCATCTTGTCCAAAGCCGCGCCCGTGCTTGCCCTGAAAATTCTAGTAATTCTTGCCCACAATCCCATTTTTAATGTCTCACGCTCCTAAAAATTGTCTAATAAGAACTTTTAACCGGAAATCTCTACGACGGCCCGTTCCTCAAAGTTGCAAATTCCGCTTTCAGTATAACAGGAAAATTTAATTAGTGAATAGCATAAAGAAAACTTCCCGACAAGTAAAAATTTGGATTTCGGTAAAATTGATGTACATTATAGCCTGAATCGTCACCCCGACCGGAAAATATGAATGAAAGACTCGAAAAAATCGTCCGCGAGCTGGACGAAAGCCTGCTCGCCAAATACCGCTACGATACCGAACTGTTCGACCGTCTGACGGCGATCGAAAGGGAGACCGGCATTTTGCACGACACGCGTCCGATCTGCCCGTTTCTGCGTCCGCATTTCTTTCCGCGCGCGCGTTACGACGCGGTCGCCCGCGCCGCCGAACGGCTCAACGTCGCGTTCGAGAAAATGACGCTCGCGGCGCTCGCCGACCCGGAAATAATGGCCGAGCTCAACCTGACCGAGAAGGAAGAGCGGATGGCGCGGATCGATCCGGGTTATCCGGGCCTCTGCGTGTCGAGCCGGTTCGATACTTACCTGAACGGCGAGGACTTCAAGTTTCTCGAATACAACGCCGAGACGCCGGCCGGGATCGGCGACCAGTATTCGTTCGAGATGGTCTTCGAAAAAGTCCCCGAAGTCTGCGAATTTCTGGCGGCGAACCCGCACTGGCGGCCGCGCCCGCACGTTTCGCTCCTCGAAGCGCTCGTTTCGGCCTATCGCGATATGGGCGGAAAGCGGGAAAAACCGAACATCGCGATCGTCGACTGGGACGGAGTTTCGACGGCCTCGGAATTCGAGATTCTGCGCCGGCTCTGGGAAGCCGAGGGCCACGCGACGCGGATCGTCAACCCGTACGCTTTCGAGTACGACGGCGAGCATCTGCGGGTCGGCGACTTCGAGGTCGACATCTTCTACAAGCGCGTGATCATCCACGAGTTTCTGGAAGAATTCGACGAGACGCACCCGCTCGTGCGCGCCTACGCCGACGGCAAGGTCTGTATGGCGAACAATTTCCGCGTCAAGGTCCCGCATAAAAAGACGAGCTTCGCGATCCTCAGCGACGAAAAATACGCGCATCTTTTCACGCCGGATGAGCTCGGGCTGATCCGCAAACATATCCCGTGGACGCGCCGCGTCCGCGACGCCCGGACGACCTTCGAGGGCAGGGAAGTCGAATTGTTGGAGCTGCTCCGAACGCGCCGCGAAAACTTTCTCCTCAAGCCGCACGACGATTACGGCGGCCACGGCGTCCGGTTCGGCTGGGAGAGCTCTGAATCCGAATGGGACGCGGTGCTCGAAAACGCGCTCGGGCACTGCTACGTCGCGCAGGAACGCGTCGCCGTCGAAAAAGTGACGATCCCGACCTTCGGGAAAGAGTTGACGATGGAGACGCTGAACATCGATTTCGATCCGTTTCTCTTCCGCGGCCGCGTCGACGGCGGTTTATGCCGGCTCTCGGCGCAGTCGCTCGTCAACATCACTCAGGGCGGCGGCGAAACCGCGCTCGTCGTGCTCGAAGGCTTTTGATCCGGGCCGCGAACCTGACGGCATTTATTGGAAATGCGGCGATTCCGGTCGCGTTTGCTTTATTTTTGTTCCACTAAAGACACCAAAAACACGAAATTGTTTCACTAAATTATTTCGTGTTTTTGATCGATCGTTTGACAACCGCCCGCGGGGTTAAGAGTCTGTTTAAATTTAAGTTTGAGGCCGTGAAAAAGACCGAAAGCAGGTAATTGCAAGCGAAACGTCAGGGCAGCGGGCGGGAATCCGTCTTCAGCAGTCGGAGACGGCGACATCGTGTAGCCACGGGCGCGAGCCCGTGGTTCGGTGGTTTTCGATTCAAAGCTGTCGGAGACAGCGACAGAAAACGAAGACGCCGCACCCGCTGTCGCCCGTTCCCGGGCTCGGATCATAACTGCGATCCGTCCACGGGCTCGCGCCCCGAGGCGGCGAAGCGGTGCGATGTCGCTCGCTCCGCGAGCTTTTAAGGAATGTTTGATGACGGCCTGTGTTTTTTCGGCTTCCGCCTTCGGTTGTTGTCCGCCGGTGCGTCATCCGCACAAACTACGAAAATTTAAACAGATTCTAAAGCTCATCATTCCGACAAGTTTTATCACCCTCTAAAAATCGGCTCTCACCGGGCATCAAAAAAGTTTTCGAAGAACAAAATGATCGGTCCCGAAACGGAAACGGCCGGTCCGGTTTTGGAACCGGCCGCTTTATCGACCGGACCGCGCGCTTTATCGACCGGACCGGCCGGTGACCTGACCGGAACGCGAGCGAAATTAACGGAACCCGGGCGTCCGGTGACCGGACGCGCCGGTTTATCGACCGGAACGCCCGTTACCGAAACCGGACCGGCCGGTGACGAAACCGGACCGGCGGGTGACCGAACCGGACCGGCCGGTGACAAGACCGGACCGGCCGGTGACCGGACCGGACCGGCGGTTTTGTTCGCGGGACCGGGCGCTTCCGTTTCCGAAAGCGGCCGTTCCGCCGAGAGATTTTATCTTTTATCAACGGTTTAACCTGCAAGTTTCAAAGCCTGAACCGTTCAGTTCTTAGAACGAGACTCGGCATTAGCTAGTTTCCATACAAAATTTAGAGTAAGATGAACGCGAAACGATTCCCTGATTGCTGGCTCGCGAATCGGCGTGAGGAAGATAAAACAATGAAGAAAACGGTCGCTCTGTTAATGCTTTGCGGAATGTATTTGAATATTTTTTCGCCTTTCGTGCTGTCGGCAATGGCCCAGAAGACGAGCGGAAAAACAACCCAGAACAAAAATATGAACGTAAATTTACCCGATGGTCTGCAGTTTCGCCTGTCGGAGGGCGAGGAAGGCGCGGAAAAACGCGAGAAACAGCCGCTGGCCGAGACGAAGGCGCTTTCCGAGAGCGAAACGAACGCGCTCCTCAAGCGGATTCCCGAGATCAAGACCGAAGACGACGATCAGAAGGATTTCAATAAACGCCTCGGCACGCTGCCCGCGCCGAAGACCGGCAACAAGATCCCGGTCAAGTTTCCCGCGCCCGAACAGATCAATCCGAATATCACCGATCAGGCCAAAACGCCGCTCGAAGTGATCCGCTACTCGCCGCAGGGCGAGGTCCCGGTCGCGCCCGACCTCAACGTCACGTTTTCGCAGCCGATGGTCGCCGTCACCTCGCAGGAAGAGGCCGCCAAATACGCGCCGGTCGAACTGTCGCCGCAGGTCGAGGGCAAATGGCGCTGGTTGGGAACGAAAACGCTGATGTTCGACACGACCAAACGCTTTCCGATGGCGACGAAATTCACCGTCCGCGTCCCCGCCGGCACCAAGTCGGCGACCGGCCCCGTTTTGCAGAAGGACGTGACGTGGACCTTCACGACGCCGCCGCCGAAAGTCGAGACGATGATCCCGCAAAACCAGGTGACGCGGCGCGACGCGCTGATGTTCGTCTCGTTCGATCAGGCCGTCAACCCGGAAGCGATTCTGAAAACGATGAAAGTGACGGGCGGCGGCAAACCGCTGACCGTGCGGCTCGCGACCCCGGAGGAAATCAATCAGGACAGCTCGATCTTATATTATTCGAAACAGGCGCAGCCGGGCCGCTGGCTCGCCTTTCGCGCCGTCACCAGCGAGGGCCAGACCGCCGACGCGCTCCCGCAGGCCGCGCAGATCACGGTCACCTTTCCGAAGGGCACGCCCTCGGCCGAAGGCCCGCTGACGACCGAAAAGGATCAGGCCTACAGCTTTCAGACCTACGGCGCGATGCGGTACGTCGGCGGCTGGTGCAGCTATCAGGGCAGCAAGGTCTGCCGGCCGGCCGATACGTGGTATATGCAGTTCACCAACTCGATCGACGGCGCTTCGTTCGACAAATCGAAGATCAAGGTCGAGCCGCCGGTCGACGGGATGAGCATTTACCCGAGCGGCAATTACATTTATTTTCAGGGCTACAAAAAGGGAAGAACGACCTATAAAGTGACGCTCGAACCCGGCCTCAAGGACATTTACGGCCAGACGCTCGACAAACAGGCGACGGCGACCTTCAACGTCGGTTCGGCCGAATCGAGCCTCTATTCGCAGGGCGGCACGTTCGTCGTGCTCGACCCGACGGGCAAACAGACCTATTTGGTCTATTCGACCAATATGCCGTCGGTCAGGGTCAAGATTATGGCCGTCACGCCGCAGGACTGGGAAGCCTTCCGGCAGTATATGCGCTACCAGTATTACGACGAACAGAAGCGCCCGAAGATTCCGGGCCGCATCGTCGAGAATAAAACGGTTTCGATCCAGAACAATCCGGACGAGATGGTCGAAACGCGGATCGATTTATCCGAGGCGCTCGACGGCGGATACGGCAACGCGATCATCGAGATCGAGCCGACCGTCAAACGCGACAAGTACGACCGCACGAAGATCACCGTCTGGGCGCAGTCGACGCAGATCGGCCTCGACGCGTTCGTCGACAACGAGGAGCTGGTCGGTTTCGCGACCGATCTGAAGACCGGCAAGCCGCTCTCGGGCGTCGATCTCTCGATCTACCCGAACGGCAAGACGCCGACCGGCAAGACCGTTTCGGAAACCGAGCCCAACAACAAGTCGTGGTGGGAGTGGCTCTGGAGCTGGGGCAGCGCGGAAGAGCCGCCGCAGGAAGTCGAGTCGGTCGACGAAAACGGCGCGGCGCAGGAAACCGAAACGATCGAGGAAGCGGCGACGACGCAGACCACCGAGAACGGCATCCTGCGGCTTCCGCTGCCCGACGTTCAGTCGCAGAAAGCGCAGAACGTCCTGATCGCCCGCAAGGGCAAGGACGTCGCCTTTATGCCGGAAAATTCCGACTATTACTGGAACGATTACGGCAGCTGGTATAAAAAGACGGCTTCGGACGATTACCGCTGGTTCGTGTTCGACGACCGCAAGCTCTACAAACCGAAGGAAGAGGTTTCGATCAAGGGCTATGTCCGCTATTACGAGGCCGGCAAGCTCGGCGACATCCAGCCGATCGGCGACCGCGTCGGCGGCGTCGAGTATCGCGTCACCGATTCGCGCGGCAACGAGGTCGCGAAGGGCGCGGCCGCCGTCAACGCGTTCGGCGCGTTCGATTTCAAATTCAAGCTGATCGACAATATGAATCTCGGTCAGGCGAGCGTCTACATCACGGGCGGCGGTTCCTCGACCTATCACCAGTTCAACGTCCAGGAATTTCGCCGGCCCGAGTTCGAGGTCTCGGCGAAGGTCGATTCCGAGTCGCCGCATTTCGTCGGCGGCAAGGCCGATCTCTCGGTCGAGGCGAAATACTACGCCGGCGGCGGGCTCGCGAACGCCGAGGCGAACTGGACGGTGACGGCGACGCCGACGACCTACACGCCGCCGAACCGCGGCGACTTCACGTTCGGCACGTGGGTTCCGTGGTGGCGTTTCCGGTCCTACGATTACGAATATTCGGGCGGTTACTCGCCCTACGGGCAGAGCACGACGCAGACTTTCAAGGGCGTCACCGACGCCGCCGGCAAGCACCGGCTGAAGATCGATTTCGAATCGGTCAAGCCGCCGCGTCCGTACACGGTTTCGGCCGCCGTTTCGGTGCAGGACGTCAACCGCCAGACGTGGTCGAGCACGACCTCGCTGCTCGTTCACCCGTCGGATCTCTACGTCGGCATCAAAACGCCGCGGACCTTCGTCCAGAAGGGCGAAAAGATGTCGGTCGAATCGATCGTCACGAACATCGACGGCGGGCTCGTCGCCGGCCGCGACGTCGAGATGACGGCCGTTTTGAAAGACTGGGCGTTCGAAAACGGCGCGTGGGCCGAAAAGACGGTCGACGAGCAGACCTGCACCGTCAAATCGCTCGGCGACAAGCCGCAGACCTGCGATTTCGTCGCCAAACAGGGCGGCCAGTACAAGATCACGGCGCGCGTGATGGACGACCGCGAGCGCGTCAACGAATCCGAGTTCACGATCTGGGTGCCGGGCGGCAAGACGCCGCCGAAGCGCAACGTCGAGCAGGAAGAAGCGCAGCTCATTCCGAACAAAAAGGACTACGGCCCGAACGACGTCGCCGAAATCCTCGTGATCTCGCCGTTTCCGGGCGCGGAAGGCGTCCTGACGCTGCGGCGCGGCGGCATCGTCAAGACCGAGCGCTTCACGATCAAGGAAAATTCCGTGACGCTGAAGATCCCGCTCCAGGAAAAATATCTCCCGAACGTCTACGTGCAGGTCGATCTCGTCGGGGCCAGCGAACGGCAGAACGACAAGGGCGAGACCGATCCGAAGCTCGCCAAACGGCCGGCCTTCGCGAGCGGCAGCCTCAATCTGCCGATCTCGACCGACTCGCGCAAGCTGACCGTTTCGGCCGAACCGAAAGATAAGACGATCGAACCCGGCGGCTCGACGAAGATCGACGTCGCCGTCACCGACAATCGCGGCGAGCCGGTCGCGAATTCCGAGGTCGCGGTCGTCGTCGTCGACGAAAGCGTGCTCGCGCTCTCCGGCTACCGGATCGGCAGCCCGCTCGATCTCTTCTACGCGCAGCGCGGCGACGGCGTCACGAACTATCACTCGCGCAAGGACATCCTGCTCGCGAATCCGCTCGACGTCAAACCGACGAACGTCGCCCAGAATCTGGTCGCCGCGGATGCGACGACTGGCGGCGCGCAGACCGAAAGCGTGATGCTCGCCAAACCGTCGGCGACGCCGCCCGCGCCGGTGCAGGCTTCGCGCGCGATGAAAAAGGAAGCCAACCGCGATGCCAACAAGACGGCCGAACAGGCCGACGATCAGCCGGGCAACACCGAGACGCCGATCAATCTTCGCTCGAACTTCAACGCGCTCGCGATCTTCGCGCCGTCGGTCAAAACCGATTCGAGCGGCCGGGCGACGGTCGACGTCAAACTGCCCGACAATCTGACGCGCTACCGCGTGATGGCCGTGTCGGTCGACACCGGCAAACGCTTCGGCGGCGGCGAATCCAGCCTGACCGCCCGGCAGCCGCTGATGGTCCGGCCGAGCGCGCCGCGTTTTCTGAACTTCGGCGACAAGATCGAATTGCCGGTCGTCGTTCAGAACCAGACCGACAAGGATATGGCCGTCAACGTCGGCGTCCGCGCGACCAACGCGACGCTCACGAACGGTAACGGCCGGACGGTGCTCATCAAGGCCAACGACCGCGCCGAGGTGCGGTTCCCGGTCGCGGCCGAAAAGGCCGGCACGGCCCGCTTCCAGATCGCCGTGACGAGCGGAAACTGGGCCGACGCGGCCGAAATTTCGCTGCCGGTCTACACGCCGGCGACGACCGAGGCGTTCGCGACCTACGGGACGACCGATCAGAACGGCGCGATCTTCCAGCCGGTCCAGACGCCGGGCGACGTTTACCCGCAGTTCGGCGGGCTCGAGGTGACGACCTCGTCGACGCAATTGCAGGAGCTGACCGACGCGTTTATCTATCTCTACCGCTACCCGTACGAATGCTCGGAACAAATCTCCTCGCGGATGATCTCGATCGCCGCGCTCCGCGACGTGCTGACGGCCTTCAAATCGAAGGATATGCCGTCGAAGGACGAGCTCGACAAGTCCTACGCCAAGGACATCGAGACGCTCAAGGGAAGGCAGCGGTCGGACGGCAGCTTCGGGCTCTGGTCGCAGCGCCGCGAGCGCTACGAGTATCCGTTCCTGACGATCCACGTCGCCCACGCGCTCGGGCTCGCCAAGGCGAAGGGCTACAAGGTGCCGCAGGAGATGATCGACCGGACGACGCCGTATCTGAAAAACGTCGAGAAACATTTCGACGAATGGTATCGCCAGTCGCCCCAGGCGCGGTGGACGATCTCGGCCTACGCGCTCTATATCCGCGATCTGCTCGGCGACAAGGACGCGGCCAAAGCGAAGGCTTTGCTCAAGGAAGCGACGCTCGAAAAACTGCCGTTCGAGGCGATCGGCTGGATTCTCTCGGTGCTCGCCGACGATAAGGGCTCGGCCAACGAGGTGATCGCGATCAAGCGTTTCCTGATGAACCGGACGACCGAAACGGCGGCGACGGCGAACTTCGTCACCGATTACGGCGACGCCGCGTGGCTGATTATGTATTCGAACCGCCGCGCCGACGGCGTGCTGCTCGAAGCGCTGATCAAATCGGACGTGCTCAATCAGACGCCCGGCGTCAACACCGGCGACCTGATTCCGAAGCTCGTCCGCGGTCTGCTCGATCACCGGACGAAGGGCGCCTGGTCGAACACGCAGGAGAACGTCTTTATCCTGCTCGCGCTGGACAAATACTTCAACGCCTTCGAAAAGGTGACGCCCGATTTCGTGACCAAGATCTGGCTCGGCAGCGCCTACGCCGGCGAGCAGCTCTTCAAGGGCCGGTCGATCGATTCGAACCAGCTCGACATCCCGATGTCGTATCTCGTCGAGCAGGGCGGCACGTCCAATCTGATCCTCGACAAAGAGGGCGCCGGCCGGCTTTACTACCGGATCGGAATGAAGTACGCGCCGAAGAACCTGAAGCTCGACCCGGCCGATTACGGCTTCACCGTGCTCAGGAAATACGAGGCGGTCGACAACGCCGACGACGTCAAGCAGAACGCCGACGGCACGTGGACCTTCAAGGCCGGCGCACGCGTCCGCGTCCGGCTGACGATGGTCGCGCAGGCGCGCCGCTATCACGTCGCGCTCGTCGACAATCTGCCGGCCGGATTGGAGATCCTCAATCCGGAGCTCGCGACGACCGAGTCGATCCCGGGCGACACCGGCGGCGGCAACACGCCGGTCGTCGAATACGGCAGCCGCTCCTACGGCTACGGCTGGTGGTGGTGGCGGCAGTACTGGTTCGAGCACCAGAACTTCCGCGACGAGCGGGCCGAGGCCTTCGCCTCGCTGCTCTGGGAAGGCGTCTACAACTACACGTATGTCACGCGCGCGACGACGCCCGGCCAGTTCGTCGTCCCGCCGGCGAAGGCCGAGGAGATGTATCATCCCGAAACCTTCGGCCGGACGGGCACGGACTTCGTGACCGTCGAATAAACCGACTCGAAGCGGGCGCGTTCGGGGGCGGACGCGCCCGCTTCGATTTTAAGGAGGATTATGAAGCTCGCGATCATCGAATTGCTGCTCATCACGACGGCCGCCGGGATCGTTTTCGGACAGACCGGGAATCGGACCGAATTCAACGGTCTCGCCGAACTTTTCCCCGAAATCCGCGGCTGCCGGCGCGCGGTCCTGCCGCCGGTTTGGAAAGAAACGATCTTCGAACAGTCGGCCGACTACGAGCTGACGGTCGGGACGGATAACGCGGCCGCCGAATTATGCGGCCGGATCACGCTCCGGATCGAGCCCGGCCTCCGGACGAAGACGCGCCGGGAATTCGCCGCCCAGCCGCAAATGCTTTTCAACCGGAAATACAGGTTCAAAAACTTCGAGGCCTACAGCTATTCGCCGCAGTGCGGAAACGACCCGTGGCTCGGCACGAATTCGGTTTATTTCGACGCGGACAAGGTTCTGACCGTCGAAGCCCGCCGCGGCGGCGCGCAGCTTTTCGAATTCCTCGAACAGGCGGATTACAGCCTCCTCAAAGACAAAATGGAAGATTTGATCCGTTCCCGGCCCAACCGGAATTGAGACCCGCCGGCCCGCAAAACCAACCGCCCGTCGCCGAGCTTCAAGGGTGTGTGACACAACTTTTTGCAATAATGAGCGTTAAACCCGCAGCCGATCGTTTGTTTATTGATCCACTAAAAACACCAAAAACACTAAATTTCTTTCGTGTTTTTTTAGTGTTTTTAGTGTTTTTAGTGGATCGAAAACAGCTGTTCGCCGGGCTGCCGATTCCGATTCAATCGATCCGGCGGTTCCCGAACGAATCGCCGGATCGATCAATTACCGTGCCGAACAGTTCTGGTTTTTTCGTGTTTTTAGTGGAAGATCAAAAAAGCGAACGCGACCGTAACCGACACTTTTTCCAATTAGTTTTCCGCTAACTATAATAAAACATTTCCGGCCCTTCAATTTTCCTCTTCCGTCACGACGGCGAAGTGCGGAGCTCGAACTGAAAATCGGAAGTGCCGTTGGCGGGAACCGCGCCCGCTTTTGATTCGCTCGACCTGTAGCCTTTCTTATTATTGATACTCAAACCGCCCATATCGATCTTGCCGAAGTTCGGCGGCAGGGTCTTATCGACGAAGCCGGAATTGATCAGGTGCGCGGCCTGAAAGCCGCAGGCGAGCCTGACGTGCCGGGGAACGTCCTGCAGGGATTTGTAGACGACCTCGACCTGCGGTTCGACGAGTTCCGTTCCGATATATTCGAGAATGTTGAGCGTGCCGTCGAGCCGGCGGGTGATCTCGCAATATCCTTTCTGATTGTTGATGTAGACGTTGGCCGGCGGGATCGAGATCGTCCCGTCCTTCGAGTAGCGGATCGTGCAGGAGACGATCTCTGAGACAGGCGGGTTGTTGACCGTAAACTGCCAGGTCGCGAGATCGAGCGCGTGCTGCTCGACGAGATCGTCAGGCGCGAAGGTCTTCGCGCAGAAGGCGTCGATCGACCGCGAGGCGGCCTGCAGAACCTGCGTCAATTTCAGGTTGCCGTCGTCCGTGTCCGGGTAATCGCAAAGGGCCATCCCGACGCCGAAGAGCGCTAGGCTTTGGCGGAACGTCGCGGCGTCGAGATAGGCCGGCCCGAAAAGGTCGTCGGCCGGCGGCGTGTCGGATGGTGTGATGACGGGCATTTAGTCGATGAATTCGTATTCTGCGCCGGGGAACTGCTTCCGGAGCTGATTGAAGGTTTCCTCGTCGATCGCCTCGCAGATGCCGTCGTCGTCGAATTTGGCGCGGCCGAAGCTTCCGCGGAATTCCTTCACGCGGATCTTTTTGAAACCGCTTTTGACGATCGGTTCCTCGTCGGCTTCGGGCTCGGTTTTCGGAGCCTGATCGACGTCGTTCGGGATCGTCGCTTCCGGGGCGGCCTCATCCCGGACCGGATCTTCCCCCGTTGGGACCGTCTGGGTCAGGGGGGCGGTTGGGAATTCGGGAACTGTCGGTTTCGTTGTCGCTATTCTTGGCATAATTGAAAAATGTTTATCTCCTTCGTTAAATTCGTCCTGAAATGAACCTGGCATTTACAGTTTTCAATCATAGAAAATCGGGAAGATTAATTGTGCGGGCTCTGGCAAGGATGGAATAGAACCGAGCAGAAAAGGAAAAGCCGTTTTTCGGACAAAGATTAGCCGCCGTCCGGCGCAACAAGGGAATGACACTTATCAAATCGCTGACAATCTGAGCGTCAAACGTTCCTTGATTGATTATTACGAAACTCGATGCGCGAATCCGGCATTAGATTTTATCGAGTGAGCCGCGAATGCTTTGGAAGTTTCAGTCACTGAACTTCTTGGAAGTCAACCGAATACGGCAAAGGCGAAGCCCGGACCAACTTCTCAACTTCAGCGAAACTTTGAGCAAGTGAAGTTATTGCCAAGAGAAAAGCAGAATTTTGTTTTACAGCTTTTGGAAACAGTTCTCAATTCCAATCAGCAAAAGGCGAAAAAATGACAGCCTCGAAAGGCTGTCAAATCTGAAATAATGCTGATTTAGCTTTCTATTTTCACATTAGACATTTTTGGGGTTCATCAGAAAATCCGCCACTAACCCCAATTAAAGAAGTGAAATACCAATCTCCATTTTCATAAACCGCTTCAACTTGTGATTTATAGTATTTCTTTTCTTTGTTTTTTTTATACTTGAGGTGGTCTAATAAAAGTGGAATGAAAACTGTCTTTAGATAAAATGACAGTATGAACAGAAAATACGATGACGAATTCAAGCAAAACACTTTGAGAAAGGTCTTCGACGGGCAATCGGTCAAATCCGTTTCCCAGGAATTAGGCGTGACCGAATCGCAGATTCATAAGTGG
>JAFDVJ010000096.1 GCA_018269075.1 Acidobacteriota bacterium | reverse complement strand
AGTGGCTTCTTTTTTTTAGTGAAAGGTGACAACCTATCCCTTTTCACTTATCACTTTTCACTTATTCCGACGGGCAATCGAAATACGGAATTCTGTTATTCGGACATTTTCGCCCGCGCCGCTTCGGTCCAGTCACAGAGCGTTTTGATGTCGGCGTCCGAGAGCGCGGCGTCGCGGTGGATCCAGAGATACGACGGGAGCGGCATTTCGCGGTTCTGGACCTGTTCGCAAACCTCGCTCAGCTTGCGTTTCCGGCGCGCGGGCGTGAGCGCGCTCCACGTCGAGAAATTGACCTCGCGGCGGCCTTTGTCGATATGGTCCTTGAGAAACCACGCCGACGGCTGGATCTTCGCATACCACGGATACTGCGTTTCGTTCGTGTGGCAGTCGCGGCACGAACGGTCGAGGATCGTTTTAACGTTTTCGGGAACCTCGACGTTGGCGGTCAGAGTCGCCGCCGGATCGATCGGCGGGTTCGTGAAATCGGGCCGGAAGAACTGGATCACGATGAATCCCAAAACCAACACCGCGAAGACGATCAGAACGACTGTTTTCAGTATCTTTTTCATAGCGCTTTCAAATATGACGGGGATTAGACGAATTTCCGGCCGGAATAATTCGCTTTTTTTTCGAAAAATTATACAATCGTGAAAAAAACGAAATGCCCGATTTCGATATCCTCAACCTAAAAGATACTTTAAGCCCGCCGAAAAATACAAAAACGGTCGGGCAGACCGGAGAAAATCTCGCGGCCCGGTTTTTGGCGCGGCGCGGACTGCGGCTCGTCTGTTCGAATTTCAAAGTCCCGATCGGCCGAAATCGGCGCGGCGCGGCCGTCACCGGCGAGATCGATCTGGTCGCGCTCGACGGCCGAACGCTCTGTTTTATCGAGGTCAAAACCCGTTCGTCGGACGAATTCGCGGCCCCGCTCTCGGCCGTCGATCTCCGCAAGCAGCGCCAGATCATCCGGACGGCGCGCGTCTACCGCAAAATCTTTAATCTATCGGGAATAAAATACCGCTACGACGCCGTCGGCATCGTCCTCGGAGAGGCCGGCCGCACCAAAATCGAATATTTCGAGAATTTCTGGCAGGAAGAAAAATTTCGAAAAAAAGTCTGGAATGATGAACTTTATTAAAGCAATGTTTTGAGTTCAGTCCTCAGGCCAATTGCCTTAAGTTAAGCACGAAGTTGAATGAATTGAACAGTTTAAAAGGACGCGGACGAACGCGGATTTGGCGGATTTACGCGGATTTCTTTTTCCTACAAAAAAAATCAAAGAAAAATCCGTGAAAATCCGCGTCATCCGCGTCATCCGCGGCCTATTTTTTTGTTCCGCCCAAATCAATCATCGGGCCGAACTTGTTCCTTTATTTAAGAGCCTGTTTAAATTTTCGAAATATCGGCTGTCTAGGCATCGTTCGTGACATCATCAACTGAAGGAATCAACCGACCGAACGGCGAGCGTTTGTTTGTCGATCCACTAAAAACACTAAAAACACTAAATTTCTTTCGTGTTATTTCGTGTTTTTAGTGGAAGACCCAAAAAGCGTACGCGACCGGATCGCCGCTTTTCCAATAAGTTCTGTCACCAACTATAAACAGACTCTAATGCCTTTGGCCTGAAGCCGGAACCCGGAACTATTCTTCGTCCTCGCGGAGCTTTTCGAGGACCGAAAAGTCTTCGAGCGTCGTGACGTCGCCGGCGATCGTGCCGCCGGCCGCGATTTCGCGCAGTAATCGGCGCATAATCTTGCCCGAACGCGTCTTCGGCAGCATATCGGTAAAGCGGATGTCGTCCGGTTTGGCGAGCGCGCCGATCTCGTGCGCGACGTGCGCGCGAAGCTCGGCCTTGAGCTCCTCGTTGCCGGTCTTTCCGCCTTCGAGCGTGACGAAAGCCGAAATCGCCTGACCTTTGAGCTCGTCGGGCCGGCCCACGACAGCCGCTTCGGCGACCATCTCGTGCGAGACGAGCGCGGACTCGATCTCGGCCGTTCCCAGTCGATGTCCGCTGACGTTGATCACGTCGTCGACGCGGCCCATGATCCAGAAATAGCCGTGTTTGTCGCGGCGCGCGCCGTCGCCGGCGAAATACATGCCCGGAATTTCAGACCAATAGTTCTGTTTATAGCGCTCGTCGTCGCCCCAGATCGTCCGGAGCATCGACGGGAACGGATGCTTGATGACGAGATAGCCGCCCTCGTTGGCTTTGACGGGCTTGCCGGCCTTGGTGACGACGTCGACGATGATTCCCGGCAGCGGCCGCGTCGCGGTGCCCGGCACGAGCGGGGTCGCGCCCGGCAGCGGCGAGATCATAATCGCGCCGGTCTCGGTCTGCCACCAGGTATCGACGATCGGGCAGTTGCCCTTGCCGATGATCTCGTGATACCACATCCACGCTTCGGGATTAATCGGCTCGCCGACCGTTCCCAAAAGCCGGAGGCTCGACAAAGAGCACTTCATCGGATACTGTTCGCCCCATTTGATGAACGCGCGAATCGCCGTCGGCGCGGTGTAGAAGATCGTCACTTTATGACGGTCGATCAGCTTCCAGAAACGATCCGGCTCCGGATAATTCGGCGCGCCCTCGTACATAAAAACGGTCGCGCCGTTGGCGAGCGGGCCGTAAACGACGTAGGTGTGGCCGGTGATCCAGCCGATGTCGGCCGTGCACCAGTAAACGTCCTCGTCCTTGAGATCGAAAACGAGCTTCGACGTGTAGGCGGCCTGCGTCAGATAGCCGCCGGTCGTGTGCAGGATGCCCTTCGGCTTGCCGGTCGTGCCCGACGTGTAAAGAATGAAATGCGGATGCTCGCTGTCGAGCTTTGCCGGTTCGACGTCGTCCTCGACGATCTGCATCATCTCGTGCCACCAATGGTCGCGGCCCGGGCGCATCTTGATCTCTTCGAGACCGACGCGCTTGTAGACGACGACGCTCCGGACGCTCGGCGTGTGGACGACCGCTTCGTCGACGACGTCCTTCAATTTGATCACCGAACCGCGCCGGTAGCCGCCGTCGGCGGTGACGATCATCTTGCATTTGCCGTCGTTGACGCGGTCGCGGATCGCCTCGGACGAAAACCCGCCGAAGATCACCGTGTGGGTCGCGCCGATCCGCGAACAGGCGAGCATTGCGATCGCCAGTTCGGGGACGAGCGGCATATACAGCGCGACGCGGTCGCCTTTCTGAATGCCGAGCTTCTTCATCACGTTGGCGAACTTGCAAACCTGCCGGTAAAGCTGCAGATAGGTCAGCGTGCGGATTTCGCCGGGCTCGCCTTCCCAGATGATCGCCGCCTTGTTTTTGCGCCAGGTCTTCAGATGCCGGTCGATGCAGTTGTAGGAAATGTTCAGCTTGCCGCCGACGAACCATTTGGCGTGGGGCTCTTCCCATTCGAGAATCTTGTCCCATTTCTGGTACCAATCGAGGGCCTCGGCCTGTTTGGCCCAGAACTCCTCGGGATTTTTCGCCGCTTCGGCGTAGAGTTTCTCGTATTCCTTGAAGGATTTGACATAAGCCTGCTCGGAAAAATCCGACGGCGGATTAAAAACGCGTTCTTCGGTTAAAACGGATTCGATGGCTTTTCCTGGTTCTGACATAAGTTCTCCTGTGATAAATTACGGATTATTGCTTCGGTTTTTTTAGTTTTCTTAATTTCTTCCGGATAAATTTGATCTTTGGTCTTTGATCTTTGACCTTTGAAAGAGATTCACGGGTCAAAGATCAAAGATCGAAAATCAAATCAATCGACAAATATTAAAACAACGGCATTCATTCGATTCTGAACATAAATTCGTCGTTATACTTCAAATCCTTGCGGAGGATCTCGCGCTGGATCTTGCCGGATTTCGTTTTCGGCAGCCCGGTCACGAATTCGATCTCCTTCGGCGTCGACTGCGGCGAGAGCTGCGCGCGGACGACCGCCGCGATCTCGTCGGCGAGCCGCTGCGATGGCTTGAAACCCTTTCGCAGGACGACGAACGCCTTGACGTGTTCGGTCGTAAAGGCGTCGGCGACGCCGACCGCCGCCGATTCGAAGACCGACGGATGAACGAGGATCGCGCTTTCGACCTCGAACGGGCCGACGCGCTGGGCCTCGCAGGTGATCACGTCGTCGTTGCGCGCGACGAACCAGAAATAACCGTTTTCGTCGATCTTTCCGCGGTCGCGCGTGATATACCAGCCGGCCCGGAAACAGGCCCGCGTCGCCTCGGGAAAATTCCAGTAGCCCTTAAACAGCGACGAAAGATTCGGTTTGATCGCGATATCGCCGATCTCGTTCGGCGGCAGCTCGCGGCCCTTCTCGTCGATGATCGCGACCTGCACGCCGTCGACCGCCTTGCCCATCGCCCCGCGGACGAGCGGCACGTCGGGCCGGTTGGCGATGATCTGCGAACCGGTCTCGGTCTGCCAGTAATTGTCGTAAACCTTCGCGCCGAAGGTTTTTTCGGCCCATTCGATGACTTCCGGGTTAAGCGGTTCGCCGGCCGAATAGATCCGTTTGAGACAAAAATCGCGATTGAACCTGAGGCCGCCGACCTCGTTCCGCAAAAGCCGGAGCAGCGTCGGCGTCGTGTACAAACAGGTCACCTGATGCTTCTCGAACAGCTCGAACCATTTTCCGGCATCGAATTCCCCTTCGTAAACGAGAATCGGCCGGCCGAGCAGCCACGGCGCGAACATTCCGTAGCACAGTCCCGTGACCCAGCCCGCGTCGGCCGTGCACCAGTAGAGATCGTCCTCGCCGAGCGCGAGCACGCTGCGGGCGGTCGCGATCAGCCGTTCGGAAATCGCGTGCCGGTGAACGACGCCCTTCGGCAGCCCGGTCGTGCCCGAGGTATAGATCAGAAAACAGCTGTCTTCGGGGTTGACGGCCGCCGCTTCGAAAACCGGCGAGGCGGTCGCCAGCCGTTCCCCGAAATTATAAAAGTTTTCGTTTGACGGCCGGTCGCCGATCACCAGCACGGTTTCGAGATTCGGGAGCTTACCGATGATTTCCCGGATCTTGTCGACATTGCAGGCGTCGGTCACGACCAGTTTCGCCCGCGAGTCGTCGAGCCGCTGGCGGACGGCTTCCGGGCCGAAATCGGCGAACAGCACGCCGGCCGAGGCCCCGGTTTTGAGCACCGCCGGAATCACCGAGTAAAGCTCGGGCGCGCGGTTCATCAGGGTAAAAACCCGGTCGCCGGGGCCGATCCCGAAACTGCTCAGAACGTTGGCAATCCGGTTGGATTGCCGTTCGAGCTCAAAAAATGTGAATTTTGCGCAATCTCCTTCGATGCCTTCCCAGATCAAAGCTATTTTGGAACGATCAAACGAATATTTTTTCAACGTCAAAACAGCCAGATTTACGCTATTCGCACCAACATCGGGGGTCATCGCAGGATTTGCTTTTCCGCCGCTGTCCGCCATCGAAAATTTATCATCCATCAAGCCAAATATAACATTTCGGAAGTTATTTTGGCTAAATTAAGAAATTGTTATTCTTCGAGCGTCGATAAATCGCCCGCATCGGTTCCCATTTCGAGCGCTTTCAGATAACGCCGCATAATTTTACCCGAACGCGTCTTCGGCAGCCCCTTGAGAACGTTGATCTTCGAGGGTGTCGCGATCGGCCCGAGCTCGATCCGGACGTGCTCGACGAGACTCGCCCGGAGGCTTTCGTGATCTTCGTGGCCCTGCCGGAGCTGGACGAAGCCGACGATCGATTCGCCCTTGATCTCGTCCGGGACGCCGATCACCGCCGCTTCCGCGACCGCCGGGTGCGAAACGAGCGCCGATTCGACGTCGGCCGTTCCGATCCGGTGGCCGGCGACGTTCAGAACGTCGTCCGCCCGGCCGAGAACCTGAATGTAGCCGTCCTCGTCGATCATCGCGACGTCGCCGGAAACATAACAGCCCTCGATCTGCTTCCACATCCGTTCATAGCGCGACGGGTCGTTCCAGACCGTCCGCATCATATGCGGGAAGGGTCGCCGCAGCACCAGCCGTCCGCCGACGTTCGGCGCGACGTCGTTCCCTTCCGCATCGACTACGCCCGCCTCGACACCGGCCAGCGCAATGCCCGCTTTTCCGCTCCGCATCGCCATCGTCGGCGGCGTTCCGATCGTCGGCCCGCCGAGTTCGGTCTGCCACCAGTTGTCGACGACGTAACCCCAGTCGCCGTCGCCGCACAGATGTTTCTGCGACCAGCTCCACGCTTCCGGGTTGAGCGGCTCGCCGGCGCAGGAAATCTGGCGAAGCGTCGAGATATCGTATTTCGCCGGGATTTCCGCGCCGAACCGCATAAAGAACCGGAGCGCCGTCGGGGCCGTGAACATCTTCGTGATGCCGTATTTCTGGACGAGCTCCCAGACGACGCCGTGATGCGGGAAATCGATCGCGCCCTCGCGAAAGACGGTCGTCACGCCCGCGCAGAGCGGCGCGTAGACGATGTACGAATGACCGACGATCCAGCCGATGTCCGACGTGCACCAGAAGACGTCCGACCGGTTGACGTCGAAAAAGCTTTCGAGATGATAGGTCGTGCCGACCATATAACCGCCGTGGACGTGGACGACGCCCTTCGGCTTGCCGGTCGTGCCCGAGGTATAGAGGATGAACAGGCTGTCCTCGGCCTCCATCATCTCGGCCTCGCACTTATCGGGAAAATCCATCAGATCGTCGAAATCGATCTCGCGCGAGCTGACGAATTCGATCTTCGGGAGCCGCCGCGAATAGACGATGATTTTTTCGACGAATTCGAGATCGGCGACCGCTTCGTCGGTGATCGACTTGAGCGGGACGGCCTTGCCGCGCCGGAACCCGACGTCGCCGGTGATGACGACCTTGGCCTGCGCGTCCTCGATCCGGTCACGGAGCGCGGCGTGGCCCAATCCGGCGTAAACGACCGAATGGATCGCGCCGATTCGCGCGCAGGCGAGCATCGAGACGACGCCCTCGATCGTCAGCGGCATATAGATGACGACCCGGTCGCCCTTGCCGACGCCGAGCGATTTGAGGCCGTTGGCGAACCGGTTGACCAGCCGCAGAAGCTGATCGTAGGTGACGATCCGTTCGGTGCCGTCCTCGCCGAGCCAGATAAAGGCGGCGACGTTGCGGCGGTCGGATTTGACGTGGCGGTCGAGCGCGTTGAGCGTGATGTTCGTTTTCCCGCCGACAAACCATTCGTGGTAAACGCCGTCGAATTTCGAGACCGTGTGCCATTTTTCGTGCCAGACGAATTTTTCCGCTTCGGCGGCCCAGAAGCCGTCCGGATCGCTTTTCCAGCGTTCATATTCGGCTTTGGCGTCCTTCAGATGGGCGTTCTCGGCGACGCACGGCGGCGGCGCGTATTCCGTTTCCTGTGATGATAATTTTTTGATCGTTTCGTCAGTTGGTTGGACGTCGGGCGTCATAAAATCTTACCTCTCTCACAAAATTCAAGTTAAATTCCTTCGAGTCAGCTAAATAAAGCAGGTCGGAATCGAAGCCCGCGGCCGCGGCCGCAAACGGGCCGCGGGCTTCGATCGAGTGTTTACGGGATCAGGTCGTCGGCCTCGCCGCCCGCCTCTTCGGTGGCTTCGAGCTCGTCCGCTTCGACCTTGATCTCTTCCCAGATGCGGTGACCGTGGGTTTCGCGCAGGAAGACCGAGCCGACGATGAATGTAATACCGGCGACGATCATCGGGTAGTAAAGACCGGCGTAGATGTTTCCGGTCTGCGCGACGACCGACAGGCCGATCAGGGGCAGCAGTCCGCCGAAGACGCCGTTGCCGATATGATACGGCAGCGACAGCGCCGTGTACCTGATCTTCGCCGGGAACGCCTCGACCAGATAGGCCGCGATCGGACCGTAGACCATCGTCACCCAGATCAGCTGGATAAAGACCAGACCGATCAGCTTCCACGCGGTCGGATTGCCGATGAAATCGCCGAAATTCGTGTAGGCCAGAACCTTCGGGGCTTCGACGAGATTGCCCGCAGGATCCTTGGTTTGCGGCGTCAGCGAGATCGCGCCGGTCACCGGGTTCTTCTTCGAGGCGGCCGTCACGACGTTCGACCCGGCGACCGACTGCATCGCCTGATAGATCGGGATATAGGTGATCACCGCCAGCAGCAGCCCGGCCATAATGATCCATTTGCGGCCGATGCGGTCGGAGAGCCAGCCGAAAAAGACGAAGAGCGGCATTCCGAGAAACAGCGCGACGGCGATGATGTAGTTGGCCGAAGTCGCGTTGATGCTGAGGATCGATTGGAGATAAAACAGCGCGTAAAACTGGCCGGTGTACCAGACGACGCCCTGGCCGGCGGTCGCGCCGAAGAGCGAGATCAGGACGCGTTTGAGGTTGTCCCAGTGCGTGAACGCCTCGACGAGCGGGTTGGCCGAAGTCATTCCGGCGGATTTAACGTGCTGGAAGATCGGCGATTCCTTCATCCGCAGACGAATGTAGAGCGAGATGCCGACGAGGAAGATCGAAACGAGGAACGGGATCCGCCAGCCGGCGAAGCCTTCCGTTTTACCGGCAAACTGGTCGGCGCTCATCGTGTTCTGGACGATCAGGATGACGGCCAGCGAGACGAACAGGCCGAGCGTCGCGGTGATTTGAATGAACGACGTGTAAAAGCCGCGTTTCGTGTCGGGCACGTGTTCCGCGACGTAAACCGCCGCGCCGCCGTATTCGCCGCCGAGCGCGAGGCCCTGCAGAATGCGGATCAGAAGCAGCGTGATCGGAGCGGCCCAGCCGATCTGGGCGAAGGTCGGCAGGAAGCCGATGATCGCGGTCGCGCCGCCCATAATCAGGAGCGTCACGAGAAAGGCGTATTTACGACCGACCAGATCGCCGATCCGGCCGAAAAACAGCGCGCCGAACGGGCGGACGATGAAGCCGACCGCGAACGTCGCGAGATACGCGATGTAGGCGAAGGTGTCGTTTCCCGGCGGATAAAAAAGCGGCGAGATGACCGCCGTCAGACTGCCGAAAATGTAAAAGTCGTACCATTCGATCATCGTCCCGACGGCCGATGCGCCGATGACCTGCCAGATTTTACTGCTTGAAATTTCGTCGTTGTATAAAGTTCCCAAGTCCTGTGCCGATGTTGACATTAGAATTTATCTCCTCTCTTTTTTTCTGAAAAACTGTTGTTAATTCGGGAACGATTTCCGGCTTCGCGCCTCGATCGTCCCCGAATTTCGTTGGATCACCCGTTAGAAGTTGAAGATCGTCGCAAATTCCGAACGGATGTTTTGCGTGGACCGCGAAGGAACTCCGCGGAACAGCGGGAGCGCGCCGGCGTTGTTGACCGCGCGGGTCCGGAACAGCGATTGTTCGTAAGCGAAGGTGATGAATGAATTGAATTTATACTGAACACTCGCGAAAGCGACGTCGCTCCGGCCGCGAACCGCCCCGAGCCGGCGGGCATCGCGGGCGTAGGCGCCGTCCAGACCGTAATGCAGATACATCGTCCAGCCGGCCATACGGCCTTTCGGATCGGCCTTAAAGATCCGCGAGAGCGGGATGCCGAGATTGATAAAGCCGCCGTAGCCGCGGACCGCGTTCTGATCCGCGATCACCGGCTGACCGTTCAAAAAGCCGAAAACCACGGTCGATGAGCCATCGATCGAAGTTGCCGTCGCCGTTCCTGTTAAACCTGCGGTGTCATTATATGTCGAAAACAGCTGACCGCCAAAGTAGGCGCGCAGATCGGCGCCGTTGTAGAATTTCCCGATCAGCGTGAAATAGCGGGTCGGGAGCTGGAATTCGGCGGTGTAGCCGTACCGGTTCGAATCGACCTCGGCGCCGCCCGGAAACGCTCCGAGAAACGCCGCCGGCACGTTGGCGCGAGTCACGATCGCCTTGCGCGTGCCGAAGGTCCAGCTGCCGATCAGCTGCGCGGGAGCGACTCCGGCGGCTTTATCGAGCTGGAACTGGAGCACGAACCGGCCCTGCATTTCCGGCCGCGCCGAATCCGGGCCCTGCCGTTCGCCGAAGCCGAGCTGGTTCGCCGAATCCGACGGCGTGTTGCCGAACATCGGCAGAACCATCGCGAATTCGGGCTGGAACCGGACGTTGCGCTTTTTGCTGATCAGGAAGTTGACGCCCGTCCGAAACTGCGGCGCGCGTTCGTAGATGTTGCCGTAGGCGAGATGAAAGCCGGTCGTTTCGATCGTGTTCGGAACGGTCGATGAGCCGAACGGCGTCCAGTCCTGTCCGATCAGCAGAAACGCGCTCTTTTTGTCGTCGAAAACGCGGTCGAGGCGAACCCACGCCAGGCGGATCGACGGCTGGCTCGAACGGATCGAGGAGATGTTCCGGTTGACGGTCCGCGTAAAGTCGCCCTCGAAATCGAGTTCGAGTTTACCGGTGACGGTCAGTTTCGGGGCGGCGTCGAGCCATTCGAAGTTCGCGCCGACCCGGAAGGCGCGGGCCTTCAGGTGAAATTCGGGCGAGCCGTTCGGGCCGGAATCGGCCAAAAATCCGGGCAGCGGAAAATCCGTCGCCGAGGGCTGCGAGGAGTCATAGACCGCGCTGGTCTTGAAAAACCCGTAAAGCTTGATCTTGGCGCCCGATCCGAGCTTGATGTCGGGAATCAGGCCGTCGCGTTTCGTGCCTTCGAGCTGCAGAACGCGGATCGGCGCGACCGCGGCGATGACCGGCGGCGGCGTGGTCTGCTGGGGCGTTGGCCCGACCGTATTCCTGACGGCGTCGGCGGTCTGGGTGCGGGGCGGAAGAGCGACCGACGGGGCTGACTGAACCGGCGCCGGCGCCACGCGGATCGCTTCGAATTCGGTCGTCGTGATCAGACCTTTGGCCAGCAGCAGATTGGCCAGCCGGTCGCGCTGTTCGCCGATCGAGCCGCTCGCAGCGATCGTTTTTCCTTCCGTCTCGTCGATCAGACCTTTTTTGACGAGCAGACTGATCAGCGGATCCTTGATCTCGCTCGATTCGGTCTTCTTATCGTCGCCGTTGACGCTGGCGGCATTCGTCAGCGACGGGGATGTCGTCGGGAAACTGCGAACGTCCTGCGCTGAAAGGCACGTCGTCCCCAACCATAAAATTAATATTGTTGAAAGTAACCGCAAACAAACTTTCATTAATCGAATCCTCTCTTTTTTATTTTTATTGAAAATCCATCGGGTTTTTCTAATTTTGGAATTTAGAAATGTGCCGTGGTATCAACAAACGCCGTGCCAGACCCCGGCGAGAGCCTTCGATCGAACGGTTATTTATTGCAGTAACATATATTTGCCGGGTCAGGCAGGATTATTCTTCAAACCCCGAAAAGGCGGGAAATTATTGCCGCTGGGAATGTTTTGCCGGATGAATATGGGAATTTTTTTCCCGTCTCAAGAATTTTCGTCGATCCCGAAAAGCCGTAATTTGTTGTAGAGCGTGCGCCGGTCGATGCCCAGCTGGCGGGCGGTCTGAACGCGGTTGCGGCCGGTCGATTCGAAAACCCGGAGAATATGCTGGCGTTCGAGCTCGGCGAGCGGAAGATTCCCGTCGAACGCGGGCGCGCCGCCGGGCCTTCCGCCGGAAAGCGGCAGATCCTCGACCGTCACGAAATCGCCGCCGAGCGCCGAAATGTAGGAAAGCGCGTTTTCGAGCTCGCGGACGTTGCCGGGCCATTGATGACCGATCAGCACCTGCATCGCCTCGGTCGAAAATTTGAGCGGCCGGCCGGCCCGCCGCTTCAACAGATGGTCGATCAGCTCGGGGATGTCCTCGGGCCGTTCGCGGAGCGGCGGAATCTTGATCGGCAAAACCGCGAAACGGTAATAAAGATCACGCCGGAATGCGCCCTCGGCGATCAGTTTTTCGAGGTCCTGATTGGTCGCCGAAACGATCCGCGCCGAAAATTTCAGATCCTTCCGGCCGCCCACGCGACGGTAGTTTTTTTCCTGCAGGACGCGGAGCAGCTTGGCCTGGACGTTGAGGCTCAGGCTTTCGATCTCGTCGAGAAAGAGCGTGCCGTCGCCGGCCGTCTCGAAGAGCCCGCGCCGCATATCGGTCGCGCCGGTAAAACTGCCCTTTTCGTGGCCGAACAGCTCGGTTTCGATCAGCGTTTCGGGAATCGACGAGCAGTCGAGCGCGACGAACGGCGATTTGGCGTGCGCCCCGAGCTCGTGCAGCGCGCGCGCGACGAGTTCCTTGCCGGTGCCNNGCCGGTTTCGCCGGTGATCAGCACCGTTTCGTCGAGCGGGGCGATCCGTTCGATGATCTGCCGCAGCTTTTTCATCGGCGGACTGCTCCCGACGATCCGGTCGAGCGGCCGTTTCTGCGACAGCTGCTCCTCAAGATCGGCGACCCGTTTTTCGAGGTTCTTTTCCTTGAGCGCGCGGCCGATCCGGAGCAGCACCTCCTCCATCTGAAACGGCTTCGAAATGTAATCGGTCGCCCCGTTTTTGATCGCCTCGACGGCGGCCTCGATCGAGCCGAAAGCCGTCATCAGGATGACGACCGCTTCCCGGTTCAGGTCGAGGATCGCCGCGAGCAGCTCGTTGCCGTCCATCAGCGGCATCCGGATGTCCGATAAAACCAGATCGAAACGGCCGCCGCGAAACATCTCGAGCGCCTGCTCGGCGCTTTCGGCGGTTTCGACTTCGTAGCCCTCGGCGAGCAGGAATTTCCGCAAAACCTCGCGCATCTGAGCTTTATCGTCGACGATCAGGAGCTTGGCGTTGGATCCGGTCATAAATAGCGTTTTATTTAATTTCGATATTAGTTTAAGATTGAAAAGCGAAATTCGGCAACCCGTTATTTTATGAAATCTTCGCTCGAAAAAGTCATCCGGTTCAAGCAGACCTCCAACGGCAACGAACCGTTTATCAACATCCTCAGCGATCTCCCGGACGCGGTCCTGCTGATCGGCGACCGGAGCGAGATTTTTTACGCCAATAAACAGGCCCGGAAGATTTTCGGGCTCGACCATCGGAAAATCGAGAAAATCACCGATATCTTTCCCGAAAATTCGGTTTTTCAAAGCCCCGACTACCGGCGCGCGCACTGGGACCGGCTCCAGAAAACGCGGGTCATCGACAATTTCGAAACGCAGGTCATCAACGCCGACGGCGCGATCATCGAGGTCGACGTTTCGGAAAGCCCGATCTTCGATAAAAACGGAAAAATCTGCGGTCTGTCGGCCGTCATCAAGGACCTGACCCAGCGCCGCGAGCGCGAAAAGCGGATCGAACGCCGCAATAACCAGCTCTTCGCGCTGATCGACGTCGCCGAGGCGATCACGCAGCTGAACGACGAGACGACGTTTTTGCGGAACGTGCTCGACGCGGTGCTCCGCGTGACCTCGCTCCAGTCGGGCTGCATCTACCTGTTCAACGAGGAGGAAGAGTTTCTGCGGCTGGCGATTTACCAGAATCTGAGCGATCAGACCGTCCGGATCCTCGAAAATTTCGAGCTCGGCGAGGGCATCATCGGGCAGGCGGCCGTGCTCAACGAAACGCTGATCGTTTCGAACACCGCGACCGACCGCCGGCTTTCGCGGCCGGTCGCGGCCGAGCAAATCGGCTCGATGGCGGCCGTCCCGCTCGTCGGCCGCGGCGGCAACCTGCGCGGCGTGCTCGCGCTTTTCAACGGCGAATCGAGAGTTTTCACCGAGCACGAAAACTCGATGCTGACGGCCATCGGCAAACAGGTCGGCGTCGCGCTCGAACGGACCAAGCTGCTCCAGGAAGTCAACGATTCGCGGCAGGAATGGGAAGAAACGTTCGACGCGATGACCGACGGCGTTTCGATCCACGCGCCGTCGGGCAAGATCCGCCGGGCCAACGAGAGCCTCGCCAAGATGTTCGGACTGAAATCGGATAACCTCGTCGGAATGCGGTGCTGCGAGCTTTACCACGGGGCGAAAAAACCGCGGGCGAACTGCACGATTATGCGGACGGTGACCGAGCGGATGCCGCAGCGCGTCGAGCTCGAAGACAGCGCGAAGGGCCGGATCCTGCGGGTCATCACCGATCCGATCATTTCCGACAGCGGCCGGATCGCCGGCGTCGTCTGCACGACCCGCGACGTCACCGACGAAAAACTGATCGAACGGCGGCTGATCCAGCAGGAACGGATCTCGGCGATCGGCGAGATCGCCGCCGGCATCGCGCACGAGGTCGGCACGCCGCTCAACATCATCTCGGCCAACGTCGAATTTATGCTCCGCGGCAAGACCGTCAACCCGAAGGAGGAGCTCGAAGCGATCCGCGAACAGACGCAGAGCATCACGCAGCTCGTCCGCCAGCTGCTCGATTTTTCGCGCGACCGCTCGCCCGAATTTTCGGCCGTCAACGCCAACCAGCTGATCGAGAAAACGGTCGGGCTGCTCAATCACCAGCTCCAGAAAGCGCGGATCCGGACGGAATTCAATCTCGCGAGCTATCTCCCGACGGTGGACGGCGACCCGTCGCAGATCCAGCAGGTTCTGTTCAACCTGATCACCAACGCCCGGCAGGCGATGGAGGTGATTCCGCCGCGCGAACGGGAAAGGATTTTAAAGATCACGACCGACAGCGGCCTGATGCCGACCGAAAATTTTCCGCACCCGCACATCATCATCAAGATCGCCGACAACGGACTCGGCATTCCCGCCGACGCGCTGCCGCACGTTTTCAATCCGTTCTTCACGGCCAACAAGGAAGGCGGCACGGGCCTCGGACTGGCGATCAGCTACCGGATCATCCAGAAACATTCGGGTTTGATCCGAATCGAGAACAATCCGGAAAACGGCATCACCGTCATTGTCAAGCTTCCGCTGCTGCATAATCTCGACAACCATTAAAAGAAAAAGCCGCGCCCGGCGGATTTTGTCGATATCGACAAAATCTACCGAACACGGCCTCATTTATGGAACGCACCGTTCACCGCGGCCGATCCCCATTTCGAACAATCCGAAATCCGAAATCCGAAATCCGTTCCGTTCGCCTAAACCGCCGCCGCCAGATTCTCGGGATGCGCTTCGAACTGCTCCTCTTCGGTCGATCCCTTGAGGGCCCCGATCGAGGAGATTCCACCGGTGATGACCTGCGTCACCGCGTCGAAATAGCCGGTGCCGACGAAGCTCTGGTGTTTGGTCGCGCGGTAGCCGTCGGTTTCGGCCTCGAACTCCTGTTCCTGGAGGACCGAATAGGCCGTCATTCCGCTTTCTTTATAACCCTTCGCCAGTTCGAACATCGCATAATTAACCGAATGGAAACCAGCCAGAGTAATAAATTGAAATTTGTAACCCATCTTGCCGAGCTCAGTTTGAAATTTTGCAATCGTTTCATCATCGAGTTTCTGTTTCCAGTTGAACGAGGGAGAACAATTATAAGCCAGCATCTTGCCCGGATATTTCGCGTGGATCGCCTCGGCGAAGAGCCGCGCCTCTTCGAGATCCGGCTTCGAGGTCTCGCACCAGATCAGGTCGGCGTACGGCGCGTAGGCGA
>JAFDVJ010000095.1 GCA_018269075.1 Acidobacteriota bacterium | reverse complement strand
GGCGACGAGTTCCTTTCCCGTTCCGGTTTCGCCCATAATCAGCACGGTCGCGTCGGTCGGTGCGACTTGTTCGATTAATTGAAGCAGCCTTTTGAGCGGCGCGCTGACGCCGACGATTTCGGTAAATTTTGATTCAGGAGTAAAAGTTTTTTGGGCGAAAGCAGTGCCGCCGCTCGCGCTGCCGATTCTGACTTCCGGACTATAAAAATCGCTGTTAAACTCATTTATTTGCATTCTTGCCGACATAATACTTCTCCATCTTTTCACAAACAAAATTAACCTTAATGCTGAACCAATTCCTCTTAAGCCCCTTGTTTTCAGCCTTTACATTTTATGTTGGTAAAATATTTTCTTAACTCATAATTGCTGCTGGTCTTCCTTTTTTGACGCCGGAATGAAAATCCTTCTCCTCCCGAAAAGCCGTGCGTCGATCGAATAGGCGCCGGGTCCCAAAAGCGCGAGGGCAATCAAAATGCTCAATAACAAAAGCAGTCCGGTCAAGCCGAATCCGTTCACCTGAAGGGGACTCATCCGGACGAACCTGAAATACACTTCGATGACCATACAAACGGCAATTCCGATGGCCGCAAAAGGCATTATGCCCCCCAGAATCAGCAGTCCGCCGCCGAAAATCAGCGCCAGACTCAAAACGAGGCAGCTCAAGTACGAATATTGAGAGTGCTTGACCGAATCGAGGCTCATCAGAAGAATGCCGCCGTAAAGAATCGTCGCGACCCCGGCGGCGATTCTTAAGAGCAGCAGCCCGACACCGGTTATGCCGTCGGGAAACGTTGTGTAATTTTTACGCAAAATCGTCCTCATTATTAATAGGAAATCGTTAAGAAGTTTTTCGACCAATATGATGATAAACGTTTTTCGGCGAGCTAAAATCACTAAACAGGGTATCGGAGAGACTACTCTTTAGGGGAGGTAAGGTTAAAGGGTAACGGGTTTCGGTTCGGTATTTAGATTTGGATAATCCCGCGCTTGACGGCGATCGTGACCGCGTGGGTGCGGTCATTGGCTTCGAGTTTGGAAAGAGTGTTCTTAATGTGGAATTTGACGGTTTCTTCCGAGATGTCGAGTTTGTGGGCGATCTGTTTGTTTCGGTGTCCGGTCGCCGCCAACTTCAAGACCTCGATTTCGCGGCTCGTCAATAAATCGTCGCCGTAATGTTCGGCGATCTGTTCGGCGATTTCCGCAGAAAGCCGCGTTTTCCCCGCGTGAACGATCCGGATGACGTCGAGCAGCTCTTTGCGCACCATGCTTTTTAAAAGATAGCCTTTGGCGCCCGCGGCGAGCGCCCGACCGACTTCCGCGTCGCCTTCAAACGTCGTTAAGATAATGATTCGCGCTTTCGGGAATTCGCTTAAGATAGCGAGCACGGCGTCGATGCCGCTCATATCCGGAAGCCGCAAATCCATCAGAGTAACGTCCGGCAGATGTTTGCGAAATTGTTCGATGCCGTCCGTACCGCTCGACGCTTCCGCAACGAGCGTCATATCGCTCTGGCTGCCGATAATCGCTCCGAGCCCCTCGCGCAGAAGCGGATGGTCGTCAACGCTCAAAACGCGAATCTGTCCGGTCTGTTCGCTCATTTTTCGCCTCCTTAGTTTTTATCGCGAGCAAAAATCGTTCCGATCGATTAGATAATCGGAGAAAATCCTGAAAGACCGAAGAAAAGCTTTCCGATGCCGCAAAAATCTGAAAGTGTACTTAACAGTCTAACGCAAAAAATACAAATTTTTCTATGAGAGCCGATTCCGCTGTCACAGAGCGCGAATTTTTCTTCGCCGCCGGCTCCGAAACGAAAAACCGCTAACCCGCGACGAAATACCGACGCTAAGATAATGTAATAACGTCAATCCGGCTTTTACCCGCCTGGCTGAAAACCGGTTCGATCGGCCAAAAACGTTTTGATTCAAATGAGTTATCCTCCCAAAATACAATCCGCCCGTTTTGGGAATGAGAATTGATTCGATCTTAAACAAACATTTCTAATGGAGAAAATTATTTATGAATGTGAGAGTCATCAAACGGGTTGATCGCAAACAAATTGCAAAGTCGGTTCCGGAAGGCGTCGATGAATTGAAAAAAGCGGACGCGCAAGCCGCGACCGCGACGACGGTTAAATCCTGGATTGTCGAATTGCGGCAAAAGCGCGAGAACGAAAGACGGGCGATTAAATCGTTGTTCGGGAAAGAGGCGGAATACTGCGGCTAAAAATCGATCGTCGGCGCAAAATGATCCGCTTTTCCAACTGTCTCCGAAATATCCTAAGAAATAAACGGGAACCGGATTATGGCGCATCGCTTGAAACCGGTTGGTTAAAGTTTGGAGATCGCTTGGATTATAATGCATCGGGCGCAGTGTTTGTTTTTTTAGATTTATAGTTCTGATCTTTACTGCTTTTTAGGCGCAGCGCGGCGAGCGATGAAAGCCGTACCGCTCAAATTAGTTTCAATTTCTTTTCAGTCGATCGTCCGGCGGGATTTTTTCTGTGTCCCACGATGAACATTTCGGAGTCATTTTCCGGACTTTCGTGCTTTGGAAACCGGAATTATTGCTTTAATTGATTGAGGTAATGATGAATACGGCTAAAAATCCGATTAAAACATTCCGGAGGTTTTTGGGGGAGGCTTTTTTCATATCCCTCGCCGGCATTATACTCTGCGCCGCGGTTAGCGGGCTCGACCGAAACCGCGCCATCAATCAGTTTTACCATACGGCCTGGACGGCTAAAGACGGCGCGCCGAGTCAGATCAGCGCCATCACACAAACCGAAGACGGTTTTTTGTGGATCGGTTCGGCGCTCGGATTGTTTCGCTTCGACGGCGTCACTTTCGAGCAGTACGTGCCGCCTGACGGAACGAAGCTGCCGTCATACAACATCTACTCGCTGCTGGCGACGCCGGACGGAGGTCTTTGGATTTCGTTTCGCCCTTCGGGGCTGGGTTTTTTGAAAGACGGGCAGTTAAAGCTTTACACCCGTCCGAAAGAAATACCGAAGAAACAGGTGAGTTGTTTCGCCCGCACACCGGACGGCAGAATTTGGGCCGGCTCCGGCTCGGGGCTGTCGTTATTTAACGGCGCCGGTTGGGACGATATCGGAGCGGATTGGAATTTTCAGTCCGACTCCGTCAGAAAGATGTTTACGGATCGCAGCGGAACGCTTTGGATTTGTAAAGGCGGTAAAATCTTTTATTTACCGCCCGGCTCGAAGACTTTTCAAGCATTGGAGAATGAGATCAGCGAGACGGACTTTCATTTCGCGCAGGCGAAAGACGACCGGCTCTGGGTGTCCAAAAACAGAGAAACTATCTATCCGGAAAACCGGCCCGGCCCGGCATCGTCAACCAAAAATCCGACGATTAAAACCCTGGCTTTTGAATTTCTTTTTGACCGCGACGGCAGTCTCTGGATCGCCGGGGGCGACGAAGTCAAACGCATTCGTTATCCGGAACAGCTGGAAACGGAAACGCTCACAAAAAATGACAGCCGGATCGAACTCTTTAAAGAAAAAGACGGCTTGTCGAGCAATACGGTCGGGAAAGTTTTCGAGGATCGTGAAGGCAATATCTGGTTCGTCACGGTTGCTGGATTAGATCGTTTTCGCTACAGCCCGATCGTTCCGGTCGCTCTCGATTCGCCGCTCAAAAATCTGACGCTCGTTGCAGGCAGCGGAGGCGACGTTTGGGCGGGAAGCGCGATGGCGATAAATTGTTATCTACGCCTGCGTGACGGGCAGCCGGAAATGGCGATGGCCGCGCCGGCGGACCGGTATGCCGCTTCGGTTTACAAAGCGGACGACGGCACGCTCTGGTGGGGAACGCGCGGCGGCATTCTGCGCCAGCAAAACAGCGATTTCAAATTTTATCCGCAGCCGAAAGAAATGGAGACCGACTGGATGTGGGAAGTTATTCGTGCCGGCAGCGACGGCGGTCTGTGGGTCAACTTCGGCGACGAGGGATTGATTTATTTCAAAGACGGAGTTTGGGAACGGCGCAAACCGCCCGACGGGCTGCCCGATCGCGGTCCGAGCGCGTCTTTTGAGGACGAGCGGAAAAGAATCTGGCTCGGTTACACCGAGAACAGAGTTTACATTTTAGACGGCGAGCGCGTTCGAGGGTTTTCGAGCGCGGACGGCATCGAAATCGGCAGGATCAAGGTCATCCGCGGGCGCGGCGGGAATTTCTGGTTCGGCGGCGAAACGGGTCTCGCCTTTTTCAAAGACGACAGGTTTTACACGGTCAAAGCGGACGGCAAACCGTTCGGCGCGGTGTCGGGCATCATCGCCGCCGCAAACGGCGACGTCTGGCTCAACGAAATTCACGGAATCGTCAACATTCCGGCGGACGAGATTCGCCGCCTTAATGAAGATCCCGAACACCCCGTCAAATACCGGCTCTTTGATTTTCAGGACAATCTGCCGGGCGCGCCGCAGATGAATTATACGGTTTCGACGGCGGTCGAGGCGACGGACGGACGTTTGTATTTTGCGACCGACAACGGGCTGGCGATGATCGATCCGTCGCGCCTCGAAAAAAACGCCTTTGCGCCGCCGGTGGTCGTCAAGTCCGTGATCGCCGACGAAAAGCCATATCAAGTTGCCGCAAACACGGTCTTTCCGGCGGGAACGGCGAATTTGCAGATAAATTACACCGCCACGAGCCTTTCGATACCGGAAAGAGTCGCTTTCAAATATCGTCTTGAAGGTTCAGAAAAAGAGTGGCATGATGCCGGAAACCGGCGCGAGGCGTTTTTTACGAACCTCGGTCCGGGCAAATATCGGTTTCGGGTCATCGCCGCCAATAACGACGGCGTTTGGAACGAGCAGGGGGCGGTTTTGGAGTTTGAGGTGCTGCCCCGCTTTTATCAAACCGACTGGTTTATGCTCGTCTTTTTCGCCGCCGTCGGAGTTCTTGGTTGGATCATCTACCAATGGCGCGTTCGTCAGGTGAAGTCGCGTCTGCATCTGCTTTACGAGGAACGCCTCTCGGAACGCACGCGCATCGCCCAGGATTTGCACGACACCTTGCTGCAGGGTTTTTTAGGGACGACGATGCGTCTGCAGGCGATATCGAATATGCTTCCGGAAAAACCCGAAAGCGCCAAGGATAAACTCGACGACGTGCTCGATCAGGTTGACGACGTGCTTGAAGAAGGCCGTCGCGGCATCTGGAACATTCGAGGTTCGGCTGTGCCCGACAACGATCTGGAACGGGCACTCACGCTCGTCGGCGAAGATTTAAGCACGACTTACCGGGCTGATCTGACCGTCACGATCGGCGGCGAAAACCGCCCGATTGATCCGCTCGTCCGCGACGACGTTTACCGAATCGGGCGCGAAGCGCTGACCAACGCGTTCCGTCATTCGGGAGCGACTAAAATCGAAGTCGGGGTCGAATATGCCACGAGATTTTTGCGAATCTCCGTTCGCGACAACGGGCGCGGAATCGACCCCGACTTTCTCGATGCCGGGCGGGAAGGACATATGGGTCTGCCGGGGATGCGCGATTTCGCGGAAAAAATCGGCGCGGAATTAAAAATCTGGAGCCGGTCGGAAGGCGGAACCGAGGTCGAATTGATCGTCCCGCACCACATCGCTTACAAACGAAAATCCTCCGGCGGATTGCTTAACCGGCTGGGCAGTTTATTCGGACGGAAAAAATCCTTAAATTCACGAACAGATACGCCCGAAAAATAAAAGCGGCAGAATTTAAAGAGCGGCGGGCAGGGGCGTCAGCCGTCACAATTTCCCGCCGGATTCGAGCGCGTATTTCGTCAATCTAACGATTTTTCAAAGCTCGTTTTTACCACCCTGACTGACTTCGTAAAGAAACCAGATGCGCCGTTCGGTTTGGTCGAGAACGTCCTGCAGAACGTTGCTCGTCGGCGTGTCGCGCATAGATTCGCAGATCTCGACGGCGGCCCGCTGACGTTCGGCGATTTGCAGATTGTCTTCGATTAATTCCGCGATCATTTCGTCCGGCGCGACGTAATCACGGTTGTCGTCCCCGATCGTTTGCAGTTCGCCGACGTGCGAAACGCTGCGCAGAGTTGTTCCGCCGATTCTCCGCACCCGCTCGGCGAGCGGGTCAATGGACGCGAAGATCGAATCCGCGTGCTCGTCGAACAATAAATGGTATTCGCGAAAATGCGACCCCGAAAGGTGCCAGTGGAAGTTCTTGGTCTTGATGTAGAGCGCGAAAGCGTCGGCGATCAGCGGATTGACGGCGGCGGCGATTTGCGCCACCTCTTCCGGCTTTAAGCCGGTCGGCGTGGCGAGTTGTATCGGCGCCCGAAAGCTCTGCTCGCCGCCCTCTTTCTTTTTCGTTGCATTTTTAATCGACATTTTTCTTCTCCTTTTATTCGCTTAGCGGATTGTTCTCCCATTGCTTAAACAACCTTCGTACCAATCGCCGTCGCCTTGCGCGCAAACAAGGAATCGCTTTGATCCTCGGGCATTTCCGGAGCTCTTAGGCTTTTGGAGTAATTTCGCGCCCGAGAGATTATGTCGGTATTCCGGCACGCCCGGACGTTATTTCGACATCGCTTGGAAGTTTCGACTCATAAAACGCGCATAAAGGCGACTACCCGCCGATCACCAAGAAAAGGCACTCGACTTGCAAAACAACCGATATGACCCGCCGGCGAGAAAAGCTTTCGGGAATTCGGAGATAGACATTATGGAAAATGAAACTTTGCCGACGAACGGCGTCATCGAAAAACGGAGCGATCGTCCGGTCGCCGAAACGATCGACCGTCTTGCAGAGATCGTTAAATCGAAGGGTATGAGAATTTTCGCCCGCATCGATCACGCCGCAGCGGCTCGTTCGGTCGGACTTGAAATGCGCCCGACCGAAGTTTTGATTTTCGGCGACCCGCGGGCCGGAACCGATTTGATGAACAGTTATCCGCATCTGGCGATCGATCTGCCGCTCAAAGCTCTTGCCTGGGAAGACGAAAACGGATCGGTTCGGCTCGCTTATAACAGTCCGAACTACCTGCAAAAACGGTACGGTCTCGAAGACACGGCGTTTCAAGCCATCGGCAAATGGATCGACGAGGCGGTCGCCTGATTTTGGAGACGAAAAGCGGAAGGCGCGATTAAAATCGCCGCGAAAAATCCGAGATCGTCATCGTTAAAACCAGCGACTTTCCCGCCAGGGAATTTTAATTATGCTTGTCAATCGAAATGTTCGTTGAGACAGAATGGGCGGTTGCGGGCGAGAGTTCAATGGATGAGAGCAAACGGTTGAAAAAACGAAATCCGGCGAGAAAGCGATTCGAGCTCGCTCGCTTTCTCGCCGAACGTAACTTCTAAGCGGCAGAAGATTTTAAAGCGGCCGTTTTGACGAACTCGTACAGATCCTCATTAATCTGGTCTTTGTTCGTCTGACACATTCCGTGCGGCAGTCCCGGATAAACTTTCAAAACGGCGTCTTTGACGATTTTTGAAGAAAGCAGCGCCGAAGCCTGGATCGGCACGATCTGGTCGTCGTCGCCGTGCAGGATCAGCGTCGGCACGTCGAATCGCTTGAGGTCTTCCGTCAGATCGGTTTCGGAAAAGGCTTTGATGCCGAAGTACGATGCGGGAAAACCCGCCATGCTGCTCCAGAGCCAGAAGAAATCGCGTAAGCCTTCGGAAATCTTCGCGCCCGGACGGTTAAAGCCATAAAACGGCACGCTGAGATCTTTCCAGTATGAGGAACGGTCGGCCTGAACTCCCTTACGAATATCGTCGAAAGCTTCGATCGGCAAACCGAGCGGATTCGCTTCGGTTTTGAGCATCAGCGGCGGAATCGCGCTGATCAGCACGGCTTTCGCGACGCGCTCCGTGCCGTATTTGCCGATGTAGCGCGTCACCTGTCCGCCGCCCGTCGAATGGCCGACGTGGATCGCGTCCTTCAGATCGAGCGCTTCGACCAGCGCCGCCAGATCGTCGGCGTAGGTGTCGAGATCGTTGCCGTGCCAGGTTTGCTCCGACCTTCCGTGGCCGCGCCGGTCGTGGGCGACGCACCGGTAACCGCGCTCTGCCAGAAAAAACATCTGGTCTTCAAAAGCGTCCGCCGACAGCGGCCACCCGTGACTGAAAACTACGGGCTGTCCTTTGCCCCAATCTTTATAAAAAATTTGCGCGCCGTCTTTGGCTGTAATCATCGTCATTATATTTTCTCCTGTTGTTTGACCTCGGATAGCGCAGAATCGACTTTTCCATCCGACTCCTCGCAGCAACCGCCGCCATTATTTTTGCCTGAATTGCGCTGAACTTGTTCAGAGCGCTTCGTTATTAAAGTTTATTCGTTCGTTTAGGCGCCTTTGCTCTGCGGGTTTATACGCCGCTTTTTCGTTAACCGACATCTCCGCGAAAACCCATCACGCTTTGGTCAATTGCGGCAATCGAATGACCGAAACCGACCCGCGTCGCCGCCATCCGGTTCCCACAAACCGCCCGCCAAAAAGCGCCTGCCTTTTGATAAACAACCTGCATTCCATTTGACGTGCGATTAACGGCAAAGCCGGAAGTGCAGCTTTCTCAAGGCTTTTAGGGCACATTTTAACTACCGAATCGAGTCCCGGAGAACCATATCTTGTCGGCATTAAGTCACGGCGTGCCGGCATTTCGACATTTTCTGAGACGACGATTTCTTCTGTTCGTATCGATTCTTGAAACGGACGTTTAAAGGCGGAGGGGAAAAACGCGCAAATTTCGGTTTTGATGATCGAGGATTTAACGAAAGCGATCGCCTCTGAGCGACGCCGCTCATCCCGTGACCGATTTAACAGGAATTGCTGAAAGCTCAGACTTTTCAAAGATGTCGAAATAGCGACCCGGAACGCCTGAATGCCGACAAGACGACGCTGCCGAATGTCTTGTCGGCGCCTCACGGCAATGATTAAACCCTTATTTTTCTTATTACTTGCAAGTTCGAGGTAATTTCGGCGATTGGAATGGAAGTTGTTTCAAAACCTGGGCGGAGCAGCCGAAATTTTGTGATCGGCACAAAACTAACCGGGGCCGCCAAACGAGTCGGAAGACGACCGAGCTCGTGACGTTCTTCGGCGGAGGCTTGGAGAAGATCCGGCAGCGGTTCCTGTAAAAACGTATTTAAGGAGAAAAAAAATGAAAAGTTTGGTTTTAATTTCGAGCGTATCCGGCGTTTCCTGGTTCGGCTTCGGTTTCCTGACCGCCGTCGTACTTCTGTTCTTATCCGTCGTGGTGCCCGTCGCAACGGCGCAAAACACCGGCGTGAAAAAGCCGACGATCGTGCTCGTCCACGGCGCCTATGCCGACGGGTCGAGCTGGAGCAAGGTCATCCCGATGCTTCAGGCTCAAGGGTTTACGGTCGTTTCCGTTCAAAACCCGCTGACCTCGCTCGCCGACGACGTCGCCGCAACGAACCGCGTGATCGATCAACAGACCGAACCGGTCGTGCTCGTCGGACACTCCTGGGCGGGCGTTGTAATCACCGAGGCGGGAAACAACCCGAAGGTCAAAGGCTTGGTCTATATTTCCGGCATTGCCCCCGACAGCGGGCAGTCGCTCGTTGACGCGGTGGCGGGTTTTCCGCCGTCGGCGGCTCCGGTCGTCAAAGACGAGGGCGGATTTTTGTCGCTCTCCGAATCCGCCTATATGAAATATTTCGCGCCGGATTTGCCCTTGCCTGAGCAGCGCGTCCTTGCCGCGACGCAGGTTACGTGGTTTCAGGGCTGCCTGACCGACAAAGTGACAAAGGCGGCCTGGCGCGACAAACCTTCGTGGTGGATCATCGGCAAAAACGACCAGATGGTCAACCCGAAGCTTCAGGAAAAAATGGCTGCCGACATCAAGGCGAAAGTCACCGAAGTCGTGAGCAGTCACGTCGTGCTGCTCACCCAGCCCAAAACCGTGACGGAAGTGATCGTCGCCGCTTCGGACAAAATTCAGTCCGGCGCGTCGAGCAAAGTTTCGGTTCCCGATGTCAAACCTGATTCGGTCGGAGAGGCCGAAACTGAAAAAAACATCTTCGATCCGGCACCGGTCGTTCCCCTCGCCGCGCCGCAGGCGGCGGCACGGCTGATCGTCGACGCGCCGCTTCCCGAGGCGCTGGCGGCGGGTCGCGTCGTGATCCGGTATAAAACGGAAAATCTCCGAATCGCTCAGGTTTTCGGACGCGGCGCTCTGGACGTCTCGCCGCGAATCGGTCACGTCCACGTCACGGTGGACGACGCGCCGTGGCACTGGCTCGACGCGAGCGGCGAACCGCTGACCATCACCGGTCTAAATCCGGGGGCGCACAAAGTTTTGATCGAACTCGTCAACGCCGTTCACCAGACGCTCGATTACCAGGTGCTTAAGTTTGAAGTCCCGATTCGTTCGCTCGTCCAGCCCGACCCGAACGCCGACGGATTTCGTTCGGCGCCCGATTAATCGAGACGAACGCGGCATATGAATTTTTCACCGACATTTCAGCGTTGTTCGGCACGGTAGTTGACCGAAACGGCGAGTCGTTCGTGAGCCGCGTTTTTCGATTGAATTTGATTCGTCAGCCCGGCGAACAGCCGGTTTTGATCCACCAAAAACACCAAAAACACTAAATTTCATTCGTGTCTTTTTAGTGTTTTTAGTGTGTTTCGCGGGCCGAAAAACAGCCGCCGGCCGGCCGGGCTTTTCAATTACCGGCAAATTTGGCGGCGGTTTGTCTCAAACATCATTAAAACTGCGTTTGAGCAATGATCGTGCCGAACAGTTCTGCCGACATTTATTTAATTTGACTTTTGAAATTCTCAAAATCTCGCTGGAGATTTTCGCACTCCGCGAGAAGAACGCCGGCACGGATTTCGGGCGGGGCGTGTTTTGCAGGAAAGCCCGAAGCGGTCAAAACCGGATATTTTGAAGATGCGCCGCCGACCCGGTCGTTGGCGAGACCGAAAACCACCGCCCGAACTCCCGTTTGCCGGATCGCAAAAGCGCACATCACGCAGGGCTCGACGTTCGTGTAAAGCGTCGCGTCACGGAGATCGGGCGCGCCGAATTTGTCGCAGGCGACTCGCACGGCTTCGATTTCGGCGTGGGCGGTCGGGTCGTTTTTCGATTTTACCGATTCGATTCCCTCGGCGATTATTTTCCCGCCGACGACGATTAAAGAGCCGACCGGAGCGTCGCCCGCAATTAATGCCGCTCTGCCGAGCTGCAGACACCGGCGCATAAAATGCTCGTCATTTCTCATTGTGTTTTTCTTTCAGGTTTTTGATTTCGGTTTCCAATTTTTCGATATGCTCGTAGAGCGGTTTGATCACCGACTGAATTTCTTCCGCCGTGCAGCGCGGCGTGATGTGCTGCGGGCAATTCCAGTCGAACGCTTCGACGCGCGTTTCGCGAATCGGTTTTGCGCCCTCGCTTTCGGCGGCAGCTGACCGGTCAGCGGCGAAACGTCACGAATAATACGTGACGTTTCGCCGCTTTCATTTTATTTTATTTCAATTTCAATCCGGGCGCGCCTTTGACTCGGATTTATTAAAGCATCGCGCCTTTTCGTCAAACCCCGGCGTAAACCAGCCGTGTAAACAGCGCCGGCGAAATGACGAAGTTTCCCCATTTAGGGTCGAAATCGGCGGTCGGTTTGGCGGCGACCGTCTCGTCGATGGATTTCCCCTGTTTTTTGAGGCGCGCCACGCGTTCGCGGACGGCGATCAGCATATCCCGAAACTCGACGAACTGCGCCCTCGTTCCCACGGGGCCGTGACCGGGAACGATGATCGTTTTGTCGGTTACGCGCTTCAGCGTCTCGTTTGCCCAGCGAATCATCTCGTCGATGCCGCCGCCGGTGGAATTATCGATGAACGGGTAAACGCCGTTCCAAAAAATGTCGCCCGTCGCCATCACATCGGCATTCTTAAAGTAAACCCAGATGTCGGTGTCCGTGTGACCGCGCCCGTAATTTTTCATAATGATGGTTTCGCCGTCGAAGCGAAGCGTCTTGTCGGTCTTGAAAGTAACCGTGGGACGCGCCGAAACGGGCCAGGGATTAAAAGTGTAGTCCCAGTCTTCGACCCGGGTGGTCGCGGAAAGCCGTTTGAGCGTGTTTTCCTGCGCGATGATCGTCGCGCCCTGCGCCTTCAGCCATTCGTTGCCGTCCGTATGGTCCCAGTGCCAGTGGGTGTTGATCAGATATTTGACCGGCGCGGCGCCCAGACCGTCGAGCGCCGCTTGAATTTTTGGCCGCGAGACGGCGAGTCCGCCGTCGACCATCAATTTGCCGTCGGCTCCTGTCAGCACGGTAATGTTTCCTCCGGAGCCCATCAGCACGCTGATGTTTGCGCGCAGGCTTTGTGTGGTGACGTCGGCTTTGGCGGCTTCTTCGTTGATCTTAATGACGGGGCTGACGCCTTGCGCGAAAATTGGCGCCGGAGTGCCGAATCCCGCAAGCGCCGCGAAAAGCGTAATTAATCCGAAAAGAACGCGATGATCAGGTGCGTTCGCCGACTGTTGCGGGCAAATCATACTGTAAACGGCGCGAATCGCCGAAGTTTTAAGTATTGTGCTTTTTTTCATAAATTTCACCTCTTGTTGACCGCGCGGCGCCCGGAAGAATACCATTTGCCATTTCAGCGCGGAATAATTTTGTCTCCTTTTCGCTTTCCGATTAAATCTGCGCCGCTCCGCCGTCAACGAACAGCTCGATGCCGGTGATGTAGCTGCTGTCGTCCGATGCCAGAAAAACGACCGCCTTTGCGATGTCGTCGGGCGTTCCCGACCGTCCCAGCGGAATGCTGATGATTGCCGCTTCGAGCATTTCGGCGTTGATGCCGAGGTAATCATATGCCGGCGTCGGCACGAAGCCGGGACTGACGACATTGACGCGAATCCGGCGGTCTTTGAGATCGACCGACCAGTTTCGCGCCAGCGAGCGCACGGCGGCTTTCGTCGCCGAGTAAACGCTGAAAGCGGATTGCCCCAGAATGCTGACCATCGAGCCGTTGATGACGATCGCGCCGCCGTCTTTTAAGAGCGGCAACGCTTTTTGCGCGGTGAACACCACACCCTTGACGTTGATGTCGAAAGTTTTATCGAAATGCTCCTCGGTGACCGAGCCGAGCGGCGCGTACTGTCCCCATCCGGCGTTGGCGAACACGACGTCGAGCGTGCCTTTTTCTGCTTTGATCGTTTCAAACAGCCGATCCAGATCGCTTAAGTTCGTGACGTCGCCCTGCACGCCGCGCGCGTTTTCGCCGAGCTCCTGCACTGCCGTGTCGAGCTCAGACCGCCGTCGACCGGTCACGTAAACGAACGCGCCTTCCGAGACGAAGCGCTTTGCGGTGCCGAGCCCGATACCGCTCGTGCCGCCCGTAATCAGAGCGATTTTTCCCTCTAGTTTTTTCATTTTGGTTTTGTCCTTTTTCGTAATCATTTTTTATTAACGCCGGCGTCGCGAAACGTTTTTGAAGTTTTTCAAAGCCGGTTCAAATGCCCGTCCGCTTCAATCGCCGCGCCTAAGTTCAGGTTGTAAATAAACGCGACGGGCGAATCCGGAAAACTCCTCAATCAGCCCAGGTTCTTCTCATATTGGAACAACTATCGTTCCATAAGCCGTGCGGAACGCGTAAAGCGCGAAAAGCCGTGAAAAAGCTTTCAAAATAGATGTGCCGAATAAAATAACAGAAATGATAAATCCGTGTTCAATGTCGGTATTTCGACTCTGGTGACGATAAGAAAGATGATCGAAATACGAATGTAAGGATCAATAACATTTGCGCCTCAGCGGTGCGGAGAATAAAACATTGCGCAGAGCAATCAAAAAGAAAATTTGAATTTTCAGACTTTTCCGGGCAGAGGAATCGTCTGAAATTTTCCCGTGAATTCGCGTGGAGAATCGGATGAGAAGTTTACGCAAGCTCACTGAGGAGTCCGAATACCTCCGAAAATAAGGTCGGCTTCGTTTCCCTGCAGGAAAATATCGACACGACGACTTCGGGCGGCAAGCTGATCTTTCACGTCTTCGGCGCGCTGGCCGAGTTCGAGCGCGAGCTGATCCGCGAGCGGACGATGGCCGGTCTCGCTTCGGCGCGGGCGATGACCGAAAAACAGATCAAGATGGCCCGGGCGATGCTCGCCGATCCGAACAATCAGATCCAAGCCATCTGCGAAACGCACGGTGTCTCGAATCGACGCTTTACCGGTACTGCAAATGATCAGGCGGCTTCGCATACGGGACAGCCATTGCGGCCTTTCTTCCAATAATTATTTACGAGATAACGGATGCTCGAGAACCACTTCGTTCCGTCCTTCGGGCAGCGGAACCAGGCCTCGCGGCGCGTTTCGGGCAGCAGAACCTCGGGCAGCAGGCCGAGAGCTTTGTTCTTTCGCGTCCACCACAAATCAGCGACGAATTCCGGATAACCTGCCCGAAGTGACTTTTCACCCGCTCGTCTTGCCCCGCGGCAGACGGGACAGCCGGGTTTTCCGGCCTTCCAGAGCTTTGAAATATAACCGGCCCTGGTCACCCATTCGAACCCGTCGACCGGACATCGGTACCAGGCGTAATGGCTCGAGTGGATCGTCAACCGCGCCGGATCGAGAAGGTTCATTTCGTTTTTCGGATAATCCCACAACCGGGCGATCTCGGCGGGATAGGTCTCCATCAGCCGGGGATTTCTGTATGGCAGCAGCCTGTCGATCAGTTTGCTGCAGACCCGGCAGCCCGACCGTTCCTGCTTCCAGCTCTGATAAACGGTCAGACAGATCGGAGAATGCCATTCGTAATCGTGCCGCCGGCAAAGAAACCAGGCCATCCGGTTGCTGCCGAGCGTCAGTTTTTGCGGGTCGAGCTCGTTTTTCTCGTAACTCCAGAACTGCTCGACCATTTCCGGAAAGGCTTCCGTCAGGGTTTTCTGCTTTTTGGGTTTTTCCAGCCGGCCGGCGCAGACAGGACAGCCCGAAGTCCCCGTCATCCAGCTCCGGACGACGCTGCCGATCTTGCCAAGCCATGAATGACGGTATTCAGGGCAGATAAACCAGGCCTTCAGATTGCTTCCCGGCCGGAGTCTGAGCGGGTCGAGCCCCCTGTTTTTCTTCCTGTCCCACATCCTGGCGATCTGTTCGGGAAATCTGGCGCCGAGATTCTTCTCCATTCTTTTGAGCTTTCTTTCCGCCTCTTTAAGATTCCGGCGCTCGATCTTCTCCTGTTTGTAGGCCGCCAGCCGCTCCTCGTAATTCGGAGCGGCCTTCAGGATGTGGCGGACGCGCTCGCGCGTGAGATTATGCAGCCGGCTGATCTTTTCGAGCGTCAGCCCCTGACAGTAAAGCGTCATAAATTCGTCGCCTTTGTTTTGAAGCTTCTCCCGCTGCTTCTGCCGTAATGCCGCGAGATAAACGCTGTCGGGATCGACCTCCGGAGGAGGCCGGTCTTTCAGAACTTCGGCTCCCGTTTCGGTCAAAGAATAAACGCCTTCGTCCTGACGGATCCAATTTTTTTCCAGAAGGCGGGGAATAATCGGGCCGGCACCCCGGATTATTTCGGTCGCGCGCGGCGCGCGTTCGAGAAAACGGAGAAAGAGTATTTCTTTCTGCTCTTTTTTGACCGGGTCCTTTTCCGGTTTCTTAAAAGCCGTCACCAGGAGCGTATCCCGATCCTCGGGTACGTCGCGAAACAGCCTTTCGGCGTATTTTTCGGTCAATTCCTTTCCCTTCGCCGAAAGGCTCACAAAATCGTCCGAATACTCGATAAACGCGGTCTCCTCCAGCCGGCGAAGTAATTTCCAGTACCGGCGGGCAACTTTGATCTCAAGCGGCCCGATCTGGAGCGCCCTGATCAGAAACCGGTGCCTTTGTCGAAAGCTGTTGATGAGAGTCAGATCCTTCATATTCATTACAGCTTAGCAGATTTGATTGTCGATTTTTAATGAGGAAAGGAGGGCAGACGAAAATTATCAAGTCTCCAATTTCCAAAGGCTTTTGATTTACTTACTCACTTTAGGCGCTGATTGATTTTTCCGGGTTTCCGGCCGGACCGCCATTTGTTTACCAAACCCCGAAAGCAGCGCCGGTTTTAAGAGGACGCCGGAGATGCGCGGATTTGGCGGATTGACGCGGATCAAACCTCAAATATCAAATGGCGGGGATCCGGTCAACGATCGTAAATTTCTTCCTGTTATCGGCAATGATATCTCCGATCCGCTCTTTCTGGTTCAGCCCCCATTCGGCAAACGTGTCGAGAATCGGGCGAATGGTCTCGCCGAATTCACTCAGGCTGTACTCGACCTTCGGCGGCACTTCCGCGTAAACCTTGCGGTCGATCAGCCGCGCGCCCTCGAGTTCGCGCAATTGCTGGACGAGCATTTTCTCGGTAATGCCGCCGAGCGAGCGCCGCAGCTCACCGAATCGCATCGCCGGTTTGTTATGGAGCTTCCACAAAATCCGGGCTTTCCACTTGCCGCTCAGAATTTCGATTCCGGCCTCGACCGGACAGAAATCGAGTTTTTCGTCTTCGCAAATTTTCTTCACACTTTCCATTTGGATAGTATCACCGCCTTTTGCTAATACTAACTTAAATCAGGTGTAAAACCAAAAGACATTACATTTTCGAGGAACAACGAACGATGAGCTTAAAAGACGTAAACGTAGTTAACAAACAGAAGCGCAAACGGGCGGCGATCGTGATCGCGAACCCGGCGGTCTCGACGACGACCGGCTGGAACGTCGGATTTTGGTGGTCCGAACTGACGCATCCCTTTTACGAAATGACGGAAAAGGGGTACGAAATCGAGATCTTCTCGCCCGACGGCGGCAAATGCGAACCCGACGCGATGAGCGACCCGCGCGATTCATCCGGTTACTCTTCGACCGATCTGATCAGCCTCGGTTTTATCAACCATCCGGAGCTCGGCAAATTGACCGAAAACACGAGAAAAGTTTCGGAAATCGACGTCGACGATTTCGACGCGATCATCGTCGCGGGCGGTCAGGCTCCGATGTTCACGTTCGAATCGGCGGTCGAGCTGCACCGAAAATTCGTCGAATTCTACGAAAAAGGAAAGATCGCCTGCGCCCTGTGTCACGGCACGGCGATTTTGAGATACGCGCGGCTGTCGAGCGGCGAATACCTTGTGAAAGGGAAAACCGTGACCGGTTTCGCCAACGTCGAGGAGGATTTCGCGGACAACGCCGTCTGGGATTACGGACTGCTCGCGCGCGACAAGCACGTTATGCCGTGGCGCATCGAAGACGAGCTGAAGTCTTTGGGCGCCAACTACATTCAGGCCGGATTATGGCGCGGCTTCGCCGTCCGTGACGGCAATCTGATCACCGGACAGCAGAATTTCTCCGGCGCGGAAACGGCGCGGCTGGTCATCGAAGCGCTCGGCGAATAATCGCCGCCGGCTTCGTTTTCGAACGGCGAAGCGGTTGAAAATTGATAATTTTGAAATAGGACACATTGAATTCTATGAAAATAGCGATTTTAGGCGCCGGCATGGTCGGCGCGACTTTGGGCAGGAGATTCGCCGGAGCGGGACACGAGGTATTTTTCGGCGTCCCCGAGCCGGCCGAACACGAAGATAAAAAGGCTTTCGCCGCGGTCGGAACGGTCGGGGAAGCGGCCCGCGCGGCGGAAATCATCCTGCTCGCCGTGCCGTTCGGCTCGATCGGCGACGCGATCGAAAGATGCGGCGACTTGGCGGGCAAAATTCTGGTCGACTGCACGAACCCGCTTCGAATGGCGGACGGAAAACTCGGCCTGACGCTCGGTTTCGACGATTCGGCGGCGGAAAAAGTCGCCGCCCTCGCTCCCGGGGCGCGTGTGGTGAAGTGTTTTAATCAGACCGGATTCGACAATATGGCGAATCCGGCTTTTGCGGGCGGCCGGGCCGTGCAGTTCGTCTGCGGCGACGATTCCGAGGCGCGCGAAACGGTCGCCAATCTCGCCGGGGAGATCGGTTTCGACGCGGTCGACGCCGGCGAATTAAAAACCGCGCGGCTGCTCGAACCGTTCGCGATGCTCTGGATTCATCTGGCGATGACGACCGGTCTCGGACGCGATTTCGCTTTCGCGATTCTGCGCCGGTAAACCATTTCGGTGAACAGTATGGAGCTTTTTACCAAAAATCGTGTCGAGACCTTCAGCGACGGCATTTCGCCATCATCGTGACGCTGCTCATCCTGGAAATCAAAGCTCCGCACATCGAGGCGGGCGATTCGGTCGCGGAGCTGTTTCCGGCGCTGGTCGCTTTGGAATACTGGCGCGAATATCGCACGATGTTCCACATCGGCATCAGTTGGGGCATCAGCGAAGCCAGCGTTTTGCGCATCATTACCAAAGTCGAAGACATCCTGTCGCACTCGAAAGAGTTTTCAATTCCGACCAAACGCCGGCCCGATCTTGAGCCGGATCTCGAAGTGGTCGTCGTGGATGTCGCCGAAAGCCCGATCGAACGGCCGAAAAAAACAAAAGCGCTGCTATTCGGGCAAGAAAACGCGGCACACGATAAAAACGCAGGTGCGGGCCTGTTTGAAAAGCCGGCGCATCATCGATACGCGCTTTGCAAAGGAGGCGCGCCACGATTTTTCGCTGTACAAGCACAGCCGGACGGCGCTGCCCGAGGAGGTCGAATGTCTGGCCGACAGCGGTTATCAGGGAATCGCGGCGATTCATCCGAAAAATCGGACGCCGGTCAAGAAGCCGAAAGGCGGACAGTTGACCGAAGAGCAAAAACAATCGAATCGGAAGTTGTCGCAGGAAAGAGTCGTAATCGAACACATTATCCGGCATTTGAAGATCTTTCGGATCTTGTCGGAAAGGTATCGCAGCCGGCCCCGGCGGTTTATGCTGCGGGTAAATTTGATTGCCGGATTGTACGACTATGCGCTTAATCATTAATTTTCTGTTGCAAGAGGTCTATTTTATCCAGAATCGCGGCGGCGAATCGTCGCGCGGCGTTTTCCGAGAGACTGAGAAAAAGCTGCGGTTCGATCAATTCGAGCTCCATCAGAAAGAATTTACCACCGATTTCGACGCCGTCAACGCGCGCGTAAAGCAAATCTTCAGGCACGAAATCCAAAACTTCGCGCGCCTGCTCGACGAACGCGGCCGGCGGTTCGACCCTTTCGACGACGCCGCCGAAATCCGACTGCACGCGGAAATCGCCGGATTTCGCGCGTTTGAGCACGGCGTGGCTGTATTTTTTGTCGAAGAAAACGAACGAAAATTCGCCGTGCGCGACGATTTCCTCGACGAACGGCTGCACCAGAACGCCCGCGCGGCGGAGCATCGCGTCGACCGCCGGCTGAAGCGCGCGCGCCGTTTCGATGTCGGCGAGCCGGGTTTCGAAGGCCGTCGCCGAAACCGCGGGCTTGACGACCGCCTTTCGCCAGCCGCGCGCGCGTAAGGTTTCAGCGAGCGAGCAGGCCGCGTTTTGTTCGATCCAGACGGTCGGAATCGTCCGAATTCCCGCCGCGGTCAGATCGCGCAGGTAAAACTTATCGGTGTTTCGACGAACCGTCGAAAAATCGTTGTAAAGCCGCGCGCCGTCCGCTTCGAGACGCGCGAGCCAGCCGCGGAATTCATCGATCCGCAAATGATAATCCCAGCAGGAGCGCAGCACGACGGCGTCGAACTTTGCCCAGTCGACGCCGGCGGCGTCCCACGGAACCGCCTCGACGACGCCTTCGGGAAGGTGCCGCAACACAACCGCATCGTCAAGGGTCAACTCCGGCTTGAACGCGTAAGTAACGAACGCTGTTTTTTTCATCGATTATGATTGAAAACGATCGGCCGCGCCCTTCCATTGACTGCGGTCGAACCGCCAGTGAAGCGGCGCGTCTTCCCCGAGCGTGCCCTCGACCGGACAATTTTCCCGGCGCCAGTATTCGATCCCGCCGATCAGCTCCTTGACGCGAAACCCGAGCGCGGCGAGCTTCATCGCGCCCTTCGTCGAGCCGTTGCAGGCCGGTCCCCAGCAGTAAACGACATAGAGCTTGTCCTTCGGCAGATCGCGCGTCGTCGCTTCGTCGATCTTCGGCAGATTGAGCGCTCCCGGAATGCGGCATTCCTCGTAGGACTGCGGGCTTCGCGTATCGACGACGATCAAATCCGTCCGCCCCTTGCTCAAATCGTAAACCAGATCGGCGACATCGGCTTCGAAAGCCAGTTTCGAAAAAAAATGTTGGCGGGCGATTTCCGGCTCGGCGGCGGGCGTTTCCGAAACGAGCGAAAATCGCGGTTCGCGGACGGTATTATTCTTTTTACTGCTCATTGTTTACAAGATACCTCAAATAAAAAATTCGTTCCTCAAAATCATTTTCGATCGAACTCATTTCAGGTTAACCGTAAATCGGGCCCCCGAAAAGCGCCATTATCGCTGATTTGACAGAGCCAATTTTAATTCGTATTTTGACACTCGGACACGTTTTTTTTCTAATTGTACCGCCGATGCCGAAAGTCGCCACCCAAATGCCGTTATCCGTCGTCGCGCTCGACCGCCGCGCGGAGACGCCGCTCTTTCGGCAGATTTACGATTCTCTGAGGACCGCGATCCTCCAGCAGCGGCTCGCGCCGGGCTTCAAGCTGCCGAGCTCGCGCGAGCTCGCCGTCGAGCTGAAAGTGTCGCGCAACACCGTCACCGCGGCTTTCGACCAACTGGCCGCCGAAGGTTATCTCGTATCGCGGACCGGAGCCGGAACCTTCGTCTCCGACGCCGTTCCGGACGAATTTCAGCAACCGCCGAAAAGCGCCCGTCCGCCTTCGGCAGCGCCGGACGAGACGGACCGCGAGCTGTCGCGGCGCGGAAAGATCATCAGCCGAACGGCGGCGATTTTCGAATACGGCAGCCGGGTCGTGCGGCCCTTCAACCCGTGTCTGCCGAACATTCAGGAGTTTCCGTATCGGATCTGGGCACGGCTTGCCGCCCGGCGGCTGAACCGTCCGAACCGCAGCCTGCAGGGCTACGGCGACCCGGCCGGTTACGAGCCTCTGCGGCGCGAAATCGCGGTCTATCTCGGCGCCGCGCGGGCGGTCCGCTGCGAGCCCCGGCAGATCATCATCGTCTCGGGCGCCCAGCAGGCACTCGATCTCGCGCTGCGGCTGCTCACGGATCCGGGCGATGCGGTCTGGATCGAAGAACCGGGCAATTTCGGCACGCGGGCCGCCGTGACGGCCGCCGGGGCGCGGATCGTGCCCGTTCCGGTCGACGAAGAAGGTCTGGACGTCGAAGCCGGCGCCGCGCTCGACGCCCGTGCCCGGCTGGTCTGCGTCACGCCGTCGCATCAGTACCCGCTCGGCGTGACGATGGCGCTCAAACGACGCATCGAGCTGCTCAAATGGGCGAACCGGACCGGCTCGTGGATTCTGGAAGACGATTACGACAGCGAATATCGCTACGGATCGCGTCCCGTCGCTTCCCTGCAGGGCCTCGACGCGCGGGGCGGCCGCGTCATCTACATCGGCACCTTCAGCAAGGTCCTGAGCCCGGCGCTCAGACTCGGCTATCTCGTGGTGCCGCCGCCGCTGATCGATTCCTTTACAACGGCCAAAGCGATCCTCGACCGGCACTCGCCGATTTTCGAGCAAATGATCCTGGCGGATTTTTTCGCGGAAGGACATTTCGCCCGGCATATTCGCCGGATGCGTGAGCTTTACGCCGAACGCCGCGAGCTTCTCAAAGCCGCCGTCAGGGCGGCCTTCGGCGAAACTGTCGAAATAATGCCTTCCGAAGCCGGCCTGCATCTGACGATTCTGCTCGGCGACAAGAGCGACGACCTCGCGATCGCGCGCCGCGCCGCCGAACTGGGGATCAATCTCGAACCGCTTTCGGCGCTTTACACGGAAGAAAAAAACAAAAAAAACGGGCTGGTGCTGGGGTTTGCGTCTTTCAGCGAAACGGAAATCAGGGAAGGCGCCGAAAAATTGGCCGCGGTTTGCCGGGAAATACAAAGTTCGGGCGTTTCCGCACGACCGTGATCGTTTTCCCCGACGGAATCTTCAAATTATCGTGTGAATGGACAGAGTTGTTCGGCACGATAATTGACGGGCCGGCGACTCGTTCGTGAACCGCGTTTTCGAGTGAATTTGATTCGTCAACCTGGCGAACAGCTGGTTTTATCCACCAAAAACACCAAAAACACTAAATTTCTTTCGTGTTTTTTTAGTGTTTTTAGTGCGTTTCGCGGACCGAAAAACAACCGATCGCCGGCCGGGCTTTTCAATTACCGGCAAATTTGGCGGCGGTTTGTCTCAAATATCATTAAAAGTGCATTTGAGCAATGATCGTGTCGAACAGTTCCGATGAATGGATGCTTTTTTTCGCGCTTCTTCCGAAACTTTTTATCGTGTAAAGACGAGAATCGCGTCGCCGATCCGGCGTTCGCCTTCCTTGTCGGACGGGTGATTGACGACGCGGCCGTCGAGAAACATCGTCGTCGAGCCGCCGCCGTCGAGATTCATCGCGTCGGTCGCGCCGAATTCGAGCAGCAGACGCGCGAGATTTTCGAGCGAGATGCCGCCGCTCGATTCCGACCGGCCGTCGACGGTGATCATCAGAATCTTTCCGTCCTTCAGTTTCGCGAGCGCGGTTCGCGGATGCTTCGTTTCGTAAAACGATTTCGAGGCTTTTTCCTGTTCCCACGTGACGTCGATTTTGCCGTTTCTTAAAAGCTGCGCGACACCGTTGGTGATGTCTTCGGCTTCGAGCACGTCGAAGCCGGCCTTCGGCTCTTTCGCGTTGATAATGCGGGTCAGTTTGACCTTTTCCTTAAGTTTGACGATCTTCAGCAGCCGTTCACGAAGTTTGCCGCTCGCCGAGATGACGAAGCCGTCGGCCGGGATCGCGGTGCTGCCCCGGCCGTCCGAGATCTTCGTGATCCGGTTGCGCTCGACCGCGATCTCGACGCCCTGCGGGTCGGTCAGCGTGGTCCGCGAAAATTCCGGCGTAAAGAGAACGAGCTCGTCCGCTTTGCGTTCGCGGTCGATGCCCGAAACCTCGATCTCCTCTTTGCCGATCGTCAGTTTGTAATTGACGTTCAGATGCGCGAAGACGACGTCGGTCCGGGCCGTGAAGTTTTTGATCAGGACCGCGATCCGGTCGTTGTGGGATTCGCTCAAAAGTTTGCCGTCGATCATCAGCACGCCGGCCGGATCGCCGGCGAAGATGCTCGCGTCGAACCGGAAAAACCCGGCGTTGATCGCCGCGATGGCGCCGTGGCGCGTCGCGATCGACGAGGTTTTCTCGGTGCCGGTCAGGTTGTCCATCGCGTGCGCGACGTCGAGCCGGACCTTCGTCGGATCGAGCCGCAAAAGGTTCATCCGGACCTTCGTCTGGTCGATCTCGCGTTCGAGCTCGGCGTATTCGACGCCGTCGCGGACGGTTTTGTAATCCTGCGCGGCGACGGCCGCGGCGAGCACGAGCAGGGCAATCAGGGCAATCAGTTTTTTCATCATTTCTTTTTTGCTTCCGGCGCGTCTTTGCGGGAAAATTTTCTTTACAGCTTTAATATGATACAGATCAGCGAACGCGTTCAACTGCTGAACGACAAACCCGCCAACAACGACGGAAAATACGTGCTTTACTGGATGCAGATGTTCAAGCGCGCGGAATACAATCACGCGCTCAATTTCGCCGTCGAACGGGCGAACGAGCGGCGCTTGCCGGTCGTCGTTTACGAGGGCCTGAAATATTACTATCCGTGGGCCTCGGACCGGATTCACACGTTTATTCTCGAAGGCGTCGCGGAAAAGCGAAAGGCGTTCGAAAAGCTCGGGATCAAGTATGTTTTCTACCTGCAAAAGGACGAGCGTTCGCCGAAAGATACGGTCGCGCGGATCGCCCGCGACGCGGCGCTGATCGTGACCGACGATTTTCCGTGCTTCATCATCCCGCGGCACAACGCGGCGATCGTCCGCAAGGCCGAAATTCCGGTCTACGCGGTCGATTCGAACGGCGTCGTGCCGATGTCGCGTTTCGAAAAGGAAGAATACGCGGCCTACACGATCCGCCCGAAGATCAAAAAAATGCTCGGCGATTATCTGAAGCCTTTCGAGGAGGTAAAACCGCTCGTCCGTGCCGGCGAAAATCTGAAGATCGACTGCCCGGACACGGACGTCGCCGAAAACGGCATCGAAAAACTCGTCGCCGGATGCGCGATCGACCACACGGTCAAACCGTCGTTCGTCTATCGCGGCGGGACCGCGAACGGCCGCCGGCGGCTGAAGAAATTCGTCGCCGAGATTCTCCCCGATTACGACGCGGCGCGCAACCGGCCGGAACGGGACGGCTCGTCGCGGCTGTCGGCTTACCTGCATTTCGGTTATCTGTCGGCGCTCGAGATCGCGCTCGCCGTTCGCGACGCGGACGCGCCGGCCGCATCGAAGGAAGCGTATCTCGAAGAGCTGATCGTCCGGCGCGAGCTTTCCTACAACTTCACGCGCTTTAACCCCGATTACGATTCGCTCAAAAGCCTGCCGCCGTGGGTGCAGGAGACGATGCGCCGGCACGCGGACGATCACCGCGCGCCGGTTTACACGCTCGACGAGCTCGAAGCGGGCCGCACCTACGACGAGCTGTGGAACGCCGCGCAGCGCGAGATGGTCGTGACCGGCGAGATGCACAACTACGTCCGGATGCTCTGGGGCAAAAACGTGATCGGCTGGACGCGGTCTTACGAAGAAGCCTTCGCGATTCTCGAACATCTCAACAACAAATACTGTCTCGACGGCCGCAACCCGAACTCCTACGCCGGCATTCTGTGGTGTTTCGGCAAACACGACCGGCCGTGGATGGAACGGCCCGTCTTCGGCACGATCCGTTATATGACCTCGGCCTCGACCGGGAAGAAGTTCGATTCGAAACGCTATATCGAATGGACGAAAACGCTCGCCCAGGGAAAGCTGTTCTGAGCCGACATCAGTACAGCGAGCGGTAGCGAGACGCGTTTTTCCACCCGAACCTTGTCTGAAGCGAGCAGCGTTCGCTACCGCTCACTGTACCGATTTGTCTGTCAACCAATAATTTTTTACCGGCCTGATGCTTTTTGCCGGCGGAATCCGCGTTAAGAGTTGAGGGACGCTTTTTCGTGTTCCGCGAATTTTTATCAGGAGCAATTATACGCAATGATCAATCATATTTCCGTTGGAGTTCAAAATCCCGAAAACGTCGCCAAGGTGCTGGCCGAAATCTGGAACGGCTACGCTTATCCGTTTCCGCCGAGCCCGGGCGGTTTTATCGTTTTCGCCGATGACGGCCGCGGCACGGCCGTCGAGTTTACGCCGATCAACATCGAACTGATTCCGGGCGAAGGCTTTCCGCCGGAAGAGAATTTCGGCATCGAAACGCCGACCGGCGAATTCGAGGCGACGTTTCAATACAGCGAAACCTCGCCGCGCTACGTGTCGACGCATCTCGCGCTCAATTCGCCGCTCGGCGAGGAAGAGATCAAGCGGATCGCGCGGCGCGAAGGCTGGCGCGCGCTGACCTGCAACCGCGCCGGCGGAATGTTTCAGCTCGTCGAGGTCTGGGTCGAGAACCGTTTTATGATCGAGGTCTTCACGCCGGAAATGACGGCGCGCTACGTCGAGATCGCGACGCCGCAGACCTGGGCCGATTTTCTGCAGCTGCCGTTCACGCCGCACGCGACGAAGCCGGCAAACAATCTGAACCTTATCGGGTAAGGAAACGTAACAAATAGCGGCGTGTTTTATTTCAATGTTTTTATTCACGCTCTTTTACATTGAAAATCAGGAACCCGCCGCTTTTTCCGGTCACGTCAGAAACGATGTGACCGGAAATTGCTTTTAAATGGACGACAAACCGTCAGTTCGCCGCCGCGCCGCGCGGGTGCGAAGCGGCGACCACAAACCAATCCGAAATCCGAAATCCGAAATCCGAAATCCGAAATCCGAAATCAACTGTCTTCAAAATCGCGCCAGCTGTCCTTCCAGTCGAAGCTTTCGAGCCCGCGAAAGCGTTTTTTGTAGTCGTAAAAGGAATTGCCCTCGTAGGCGTAACCGTGATAATAGAAGATTTTGCCGTTTTCGTAGGCGTATTTGATTTCGAGCAGCATCGTCAGCACGCCGAGGCTGCGCGCCGTTTCGGCGGGTTCGAACATCCCGTAAATGCTCGAGATCGTTTCGCGGCCGACGTCGAAAAACGCCGCGCCGAGCAGCTCGCCGCCGCGGTAAACGCAGACTTCCTTGCCCTCGCAGGGCACGGTCGCCGGTTCGCGGGAAACGAAATCGTAAAGCGAATCGGGCACGCCGTAGTCGAACCGCTCCTTGTGACGCTCGAACAATTCTTCTTTTTCGCGGTCGATGACGATCGGACGGTAGACGACTTCGAGGTCCCGGTTCTTTTTCAAAACGCGGCGCTGGTTTTTCGAAAACGAAAACTTCGCGAGATTGACGCGCAAGGCGTAAACCGCGCGGATGTCGTATTTGTAATAGCCGAGATTGTAGCGGTAATAATGCTCGCCGAAATGCCGCCAGCCGTCGGCGAGCAGCCAGTCGGTCTGTTCGGGCGAGACTTGCGAGGCGTAAAACTCTTCGTTAATGTAATTGAACTGCTCCATTTTGGAAGATGCCGAAAAACGACAAGCAGAAAAAATATACCAAATCCGATTTGCCTTTGAAAATCTGCGCGGCGTGCGGACGGCCGTTTGCGTGGCGCAAACGCTGGAAAAAGGTCTGGGACGAGGTAAAATTCTGCTCGGAACGCTGTCGCCAAAACAAAAAAAGCGCCTGAGCGCTTTTTTTGTTTGATGTTTTGAAATCGTTTCGAACCTTTTAACCGGCGACCGCTTCGGCGGCTTCCTCGTCCTCGTCGGCATCGGTTTCCGCGACGGCGGTCGGCGCTTCGTTCGAAGTATATTCGACCTGCGCGCTGCGTTTTTCCATCGCTTCCTTCGATTTGAGCATCGTGCAGCCGCCCTCGAAGATCGCGCCGTCCTCGATCACGAGCCGCGGCGTCTGAACGTTGCCGACGACGCGCGCCGTCCGTCCGAGCTCCAGTCTTTCGGCCGCGACGATGTCGCCGTTGACCGTGCCGCTGATGATCGCCGCCGCGACCGCGATGTTCGCGTCGACGCGGCCGGTCGAGCCGATGATCAGCGTCCCGTTCTCCGACGAGACGCGGCCCGTCAGATGACCGTCGATCCGCAGCATCGCCTGGAAATTGGTTTCGCCCGTCAGCACCGTGCCGTTGCCGACATAGCCGCTCAGGCGGCCTTCCTTGATGTCGCGCGCCATCGATTCGCTTTCGGAAATCGCCCGTGTCGAAGCCGGCTGCGTTTCGCTCGTATATTGGTAGTAGCTGCTGTTCGTTTGCTGTTCCTGATAACCCTGCGTGTCGTTTTGTTCCTTCGCGGAACTTCTGCCCATTCTAATCATACTTTCACTTAAAACCTCCAAAAGAAATTTTTCCGACTCGACAATCGTTGATTGGATTACGGGGGAAGAACCTAACCGGATTCGAAACGAAAATTGTTAATTGATTACAATTAGTTAGAAATGATTAACTGATTTTATTTTCCAGTTGTTCGTATAATAAAAAACTTTTTTCTTTTGCGCCAGTCTTTAACGACGGATTTGGCAAATATTCGACGGCGCGTTGCGGCCCCGTTTTTACTATCTGTTTTCGCTGCCGTAATTAACCGGCGCAAGGCTCACTGTTTTTTATTTTCGACGCTTTCGGCCAGCACGTCGTTCCAGGCGGCGATCGCCGCGCGCTGCGGTTTGACCGGCAGTTCGATGTCTTTCAGATCGACGCTCGTGTTGCCGGCCATCGTCGCCGACCCGATGTAGGAAAACCCCTTACCGAAATCGAGATAGATCGGCACGAGCATCACGAACTTGTCGGACACGCCCGACTGCGTGATCTTCCCGGAAAGCAAAATCTTCCCGTTGCTTTCGGTGACCTGATAATTGAATTTATAGGCCGGCATTTCCGTGCCGTAAACCCATTCGTCGAAAAACCAGTCCATCTTGCCGTTTTTGTCGATGTCCATCTCGGGCGTGATGTGTTTCTCGACGATCCGCTTGAAATCCTCGGTCGAAACGTCTTTGTTGTAGTTGGTCTGGATGAAATCGCGCATCATCTTCTGAAAACGCTCGTCGCCGGTGCCGCGGCGGTCGTACATCATCATCCGCAGCATATGCAGGATATACGCGCCTTTCGGATAGATCATCGCCCGCGCGACGCTGCCGGTCTTGGCGTTGTTCAGACGATAGCCCTGCGTGACCGGCCCGACCGTGTACGGCCTGCGGCCCCGGGCGGCGACCGACGGCTCGACGATCAGCTTGCGCTGCTGCTCCCAGAAATTGATGAATTTGTTGATGTCCTTTTCGATGTACTGAATATAAAGCGACGCCGAAAATTCGGCGAAGCCCTCGCTCATCCATTGATCGTGATAGCTCGTCCAGCCGACGATGTGTCCCCACCATTGATGCGCGACCTCGTGCGGCGCGACTTCCTGCCAGAAGCCGTCCGTGCCGCCCCGCACGCCGAACAGCTGAACGCGCTGCGTCGTGCCGATGAACGCCGTGTAGGGCATAAACACGAGCGTTGCCCACGCCTGCCCGAAATTCGCGGCCGGCTGCTGCGTCATCGCGATTCGCTTATACGGCAGCTTGCCGAAAAAGGCGTTGTAGATGCGCGTCGAATTCTGCGCCTGGACGAGCACCGAATCGGCCATCTGCGAGGTGCTCATCGCGCCGATCGTCATCCCGGTGACCGCGCCCTGCCGCTCGGCCATATCGACCTGCTGCTGGACGGCCTTCATCTCGTCGGGCAGCTCGCGGTTGACGAAGACTTCGAGATTGTAGCCGGTCGTCGGATCCTTGACTTCCTTTTTCTTGAAATCGCCGTAATTGAAACCGGCGACGGCCATCTCGACGCCCTCGCTCGACCATTTCGCGGTTTTCAGATTGCCGTCGGTCTGTTCCTCGCCGACCGGCACGCCGATCCCGACCATCACGTATCTTTTCGGATAATGAAACGTGATGTCGAAGCTTGCGCGGTCGCCGAACGCGCTCGCCGGGTTGTTCGGATACCACGTCGAGCGCGGGATCAGAATGTAGTTTCCGCTGCCGGCCTCGCGCAGCGCGTCGGTGCCGTCATACTGGACGACGATCTTGAAATCCCTGCCGACCGCGGCCGCCTGCGGCAGGATCACGCCGAAATCGGCGTCCTTGTCCTTGTCTTCCTGAATGAAGGAAAGCGGCTCGCCCGATTCGCCGAGCACGTTTCGGACCCGCAGCGTCCGATAGAGATCGAACGGCAGGAACCGGACGTTCGCCTCGCGCATCGCGAGCGTGATCTCGTCGCGGATCAGAATCCGCGTGCCGTCGACGGTCGTGTCGAGCTCGTGATGTTTGATGTCGTAGACGCGGCGGTCCTGCCAGCTCGTCGCGGTGCCTTTTTTGTATTCGTCGGCGAGGTGAAAGGCCGTCCAGATGCCGGCGTTCGCCTCGCCGTAGCTGATCAGCGAAACCTGTTCGGGATAGACGTCGGGCAGCCCGAGCGGATCGATTTGAAAAGCGAGCTTGCCGAACCGTTTGCCGTCGATGAACGTCATAAAAAAGCCCGGCCGCTGCGGCGCGTAGAAATCGGCGAGCGTGCGCGCCGTGACGTTGTAGTGAAAACTGTCCTTGAGCAGGCTTTCCTTCTCGCGAAAAGCGTCGCGCGCGCGGGCCGCCTGCGCGCAGCCCGTCGCGGCCTGCGCGTTCGGCGACTGTTTGATCTCGTCGAACGTCCGGTCGGTAAAAAACATCACGAGCTGCGAAAACTGTTCTTTGAGCTCGGGCGCGTCGGTAAAGATCGCGAGATTTTTCTTTTCGGTCTCGGTCGGCGGAACGAGCGAGATTTCGCCGTCGCCGAGAAAGACCGCGCCCGTCCGGCGGCCGTCGACCGCCGTCTGAAAATAGACTTCGCCGGTGCGGAGCAGAAAGACCGCCCGGTCTTTCTGCCAGACGAGGTTGTTGACCGTCGCGCAGTCGGCCGCGAACGCGTTCGTCTCGGTCGAGCCGACGCGCAGCTTCTGGTACAGCAGATCGGTGTTCGGCGACGCCGCCTTGACCGTCACCTCGCCGACGACCTTCGGTTTTTCGTCCTGCGAAAAAATCGTCGAGGTTAGAGAAAGTAAGATGAAAACGGTGCAGTAAAAAAGGTTTTTCTTGTTCATTTGGAAGCTCTCCGGGGGAAAATCAATATCGGTGAACGGCGAAATTATTCTCGTATATTTTTTCGAATCGGGTTTATTATTTTCCAACGGTTCCGTTTAGTCAAGATTTTTTTGAAAATCCGGAAATTTGCCAAGCCCGTCCGCGATGTGTAATTCTGAAAAGGCTATTGATTTTGGGAGATTATTTGAATTGTTTGTAGAAACGAAAACGAAAACGAAACTGCTCAAAAAAATGGGCAGGGCGATCGCCGACTTCAAGATGATCGAGGAAGGCGACAAGATTATGGTCTGTCTGTCGGGCGGGAAAGACAGCTTCACGCTGCTCGATCTGCTGCTCGACGTGCAGAAGCGCTCGCCCGTCAATTTCGAGATCCTCGCCGTCAACCTTGACCAGAAACAGCCCGGATTTCCGCCCGAGGTGCTGCCGGAATATCTCGAATCGATCGGCGTGCCGTACCGGATCGTCGAGGAAGACACCTATTCGGTCGTCAAGCTGCACGTCCCCGAAGGGAAGACCTACTGCTCGCTCTGCTCGCGGCTGCGGCGCGGGATTCTGTATTCGACGGCGATCGAGGAAAAATGCACGAAGGTCGCGCTCGGCCATCACGCCGACGACATCATCGCGACCTTTCTGCTGAATCTTTTCTTCGTCGGCCAGCTCAAGGCGATGCCGCCCATCCTGCGCTCGGACGCCGGCACGAACACCGTCATCCGGCCGCTCGCCTACGCGCAGGAATCGGAAATCGCCGCCTACGCCGCCGAACGCAAGTTCCCGATCATCCCGTGCAACCTGTGCGGCTCGCAGCCGAACCTCAAACGCGCCCGCGTCAAACAGCTCGTCGCCGAGCTCGAAAAGGAGATTCCGTTCATCCGCTCGTCGATTATGACCGCGCTCTCGAACGTCACGGGCTCGCATCTGCTCGACACGAAGCTCTACGATTTCGAGAACTTCGCGCCGCTCGTCAAACAGATTCCGGCCGGCCACGGCAGCGTCGAAAAAGAGCTCGACGCGGTTTTCGATCATTCCGAAGAACATCTCGGCGGCGGAAGAATGACGCTGCCGGTCGTCCAGTCGCTCGTCAATTAATATCATTCCGGCGCGACGGTTGCGGCCGTCGCGCCGGAGCTTCTATTTCAACTCGACTTTCCGCGCGGCGAACAGCTTGTCGTCGACCGGCACGTTTTGCCTGACCGACTGAACGGTCGTCACGATGTCGCCCATTGAAACGCTCGTGTTGACGGTTTTGAAGGGCAGCTTGACGCCGTCGACGTCGCGGTAATCCGAGAAGACCGCCGTGTAGGGAAGCGTCTGCTCGGACGTGCTCGACGCGACGATGCCGCGCTGCTTCATCAGCAGAAAGGTTTTGGTCGAATAAAAATTCGTCACCTTCGTGCCTTTTTCGGGCGTCAGCTCGACCACGTAACAGTCTTCGTCGCCGACCTTTTCGACACCCTTGACTTCGACCGTTTTGTAATTCGTCTTCCAGTCGAGGACCGAATACAGATCGGCGCCGAGCCGGACGTCTTCGAGTTTTTTCCCGGAGTAGGTTTCGACCGGCGCGAACGAGTAGATTTCCTGGCCGCCCGTTCCGTCGAAAAATTCAAAGCCCTTCGCGATGACCTTGCCGAGCGCCGTCATCGTCGTTTCGGTCGCCGATTTGTTCGGCGCTTTCGCGTAGGAAACCGCCGTCCCCTTGACGCCCTGATGCACGAAATCGAGGTCGGCCGTGATCACGCGCGAGGTGATTTTCCGGAGATTGGCCTCGCCGCCGGCCGCTTCGACCGCTTTCGCCATCAGTTCGTCGACCGTGATCTTCGGCTGATCTTCGGGTTTCGATTCCGCCTTTTTGAATTCGAACTCGCCTTCGGGCTGGACGACCGTCACCGCCGCGACCTTGTTATCGGCGCCGCGTTTGACCTTCAGGTAATAGGTGACCGGCAGCGGAGCCATACTGAATTCGTCCTTGCCCTTTTCGAAGAGCGCGTACGGCGGCTGGCCCGGAATGTTGAACGTCACCTTGCCGTCCGTCTCGGCCTTGATCTCGACCGTCACCGGCGCGTTCGGAATCGTGTATTTTCCGATCAGCTCTTTGGCCGCCTCGCTCGCCGCCCCTTTGGGCGCGCCGCCGAGTTTCGTCAGCGTGAAATTGCCCTGCGGCTGTTCGAGATAGGCCGAATCGTCCTTAAAGGTCAGGAAAAATCCGTCGACTTCCTTGAACTTGTATTTCCGGCCGCCGACGTTTTCGAGCGTGTAGGTCGGCTGGCCCGGCACGGAGGCCGTCAGTTTTCCGTCTTCGAGCCTGACGTCGATGTCGACGCCGGCGGCCTCGAGACGATATTTTCCGGTTTCCTTACTCAGGTCGTTCGCGGCGACCGGCTGCGGCTTGTTCGGATTGCCGAGAATGTTTTCCCAGACGATCGGCATCAGCTCGTTGCCGAGCGGCGAGGCCGACACGTTGGTGAGCATCACGAAGCCGAGATTTTTTTCGGGGATCATCGCGACCATCGAATTGAAGCCGTCGATGTTGCCGCCGTGCTGGACGACCTTGAGGCCGTTCCAGTCCTGCAGAAACCAGCCCAGACCGTAAGCCAGCTTGCCGTTCGGCGTGATTTTCATCTGCGGCTTGAGCCATTCCTCGAAGCCCTTTTCGCTGACCAACCGCTTGCCGCCGACCGTGCCGCCGTTCATCACGAACGTGATCCATTTCGCCATATCGTTGGCCGACGAATTGATCGAGCCGGCCGGATTGGTCGCGTCGATCGGCCGGAACGGCAGCCGCCGCGTCTCTTTGGTGTCGAAGTTGTATTCGTAGCCGAACGAATAATCCTTCATTTTTTCCATCTCGGGAATCATCATCGTCGAATTGGTCATCCCCAATGGCTTGAAGATCCGTTCGGGCACGAGTTTTTCGTAGGTCGTCTTCTCGGTCTGCGCGGCGATCTCGCCGGCGGCGGCGAACATAATGTTCTGATAAAAGAACTTCTCGCGGAGCTTGGCCATCGGTTTGGCCTCGCCGGCGACCTGAATCAGCTCCTGACGGTTGAGCCGGCCGGTGATCATCGCGAGATCGGTGCGGTTGAGCCCCGACGAATGACACATCAGATCGCGAACCGTCATATTCTTGTCGGTGTCCGGGTCGTACATCTTGAAATAGGGCAGATAGGTGCGCGGGCTCGCGTTGAGATCGACCTTGCCCTCGTCGGCCGCCATCAGCACCGAAAGGGCCGTAAACGCCTTCGTCGCCGAACCGATCGCGAACTCGGTGTCGGGCGTGACCGGGACTTTCTTTTCGAAATCCTTGTAGCCGAGACCTTTCGCATAAATCACCGCGCCGTCCCTGACGATGACGAGCGACATTCCCGGAATGCCGAGCTCCTGGCGCCGTTTTTCGACTTTTTCCTCGATCGCCTGCAGCGATTTTTGCAGATCGGCCGAAACCGGCGCCGGCGCGGTCGTCGTCTGCGCATAACCGGTTTGCGGCAGGCTAAGCGTCAGAATCGAAAACGTCAGCGTAAGCGATAACAGTAATCGCCAATATTTTTTATTGATCATTGCTTATTCTCCAAGGGTGTTATGAAACTCAACCGAGTTTACGGCGAAATCGAATCAAATGTTCAACTTTCGTCGGCGGGACCGAAAAAACTGTGCGGGGAACGGGAATCGACCTTCTCGAAATCGGGGCCGGTCAGATCGACGATTTTTTTTCGACGATTCATTTCGGCTTCAAAGCCGCCCTTAAAAAATCGTTCAGCGGCTTGATCAGACGAAACCGCGCGACGAGCCCGTCGAGATCCGCGAGCTCGGCTTCGGAAACCGCGCGGTAAACGATAAAGCTCTTCAACTTTAAAAACTCGGCGGCCGGATGATCTTTGGCGAAACCGCGCGGCACGTTGACGAGCTTTCCGTCGCCGACCGACAGCCCGCCGAACGCTTTTATAAAATCCGGCTGTTCGACGATCCCGGAAAAGGATTGCGGATCGGCGGCGATCGCCGTCCGGATCGCCTGCAGACCGGCCGGTTCGGGCCGGTAGCAGCCGCCGGCGATAAAGCTCTCGGCGGCGTCGACCTGCACGTAATAACCCGGAATCGCCGACTTGCGGCCGCCCGGCGCGAGCACGCCGCCGAAAGCGGTCTTGTAGGGCGTCTTGTCTTTGGAAAACCGCGTATCGCGAAAAATCCGGAACAGGCAGTCGGGCGCCAGAGTACCGCGCAGAAGCGGATCGAATTCGGCGATCCGGGCGATCAGGACGGCGACCATCCCGGCGACGTCGTCGCGCGCGGCCTCGTATTCCGAACGATGCGCGCCGAACCATTCGCGGTTGTTGTTTCGATCGAGATTTCGCAGGAATTCCAATGTTTCGCCGGTCGGCATAGATTTTTCTCCGTTTGCGGGCGAGCCGCCGTCATTTTTTCCCGGGCCGCTGCCGGAGCCATTCGAGCTCCGTCAGCACCGCGCGCCAGAGTCCGCCGAGGACCATCCGGACCGGCCGGTTTCCGCTGAACACCGAGGTGATCGCATAGAGAAAGCGCAGCGAAACGCGCGGCCGGCTGCAGATCGCGAAAACCGGCTCCCAGCACTCGGGCTGCAGTTTCGCCTTGAAAGCGTCGAGCCCGTCGAAATTATAAAAACGCTGGGCGTGTTTGCGCAACCACGCGAGCAGCAGATCGAGCCAGAACGGGTTGTCGAACGGCTCGATGCCGGCGCGCACCGAGAGCGGCGAAAGCCCGAGCGTCGCGTAATCGCAGCCGGCCGCCGCGAGCTCGCGCATCGCCGCGTCGATCATCAGCTCGACGGTGCCGTTCGGCGCGGACGGAGTGTGGACAAACTGCTCGAAGAGCCAGCCGTTGCGCGTCGCGACCGGCGAGAGCACGACGAAGCCGACGACCGCGCCCGCCCGTTCGGCGACGAAAACGCGCCGGTCGTAAAGCCGTGCGAGCGTTTCGGGCTCGACCAGAAAATGAAGCGGCGGCAGTCCTTTCGCGGCCAGCCATTTTTGCAGACAGTCTTCCAGAAGCGGATTTTCGGAGGCTTTTTCGCGCGGCCATTCGGCGACCGCGACGCCCTTGTTGCGCGCCCGGTTGATCTGCGCGCGAAGCGATTTATGCCCGGCGACGATCCCGGCCCAGTTTCGCGGCTGCCAGACGGGCTGCGCGCCGAGCAGGATTTTGGCCGCCGGCGAGGTGTTTTTATAAACCGATTCGAGACGCGATTCGGCCGCAAAATAACAAACCCGCTCGCGGCGGCGGCGGGCGTCGATCTCAAACTCTTCGACGATCTCCGGCAGACGCGCCGGCGCGCAGACGGGCGCGCCGGCGACGACGCGCACGCCGGCCGCCGAACGGTAACCGACGACCGCGTCGCCGGCCGCCGAAAACCAGCGCCGGATTCCGGGATTGAGAATTTGATAGGAAGTCGTGTTCCAGCCGTAAGTCAGGACGAGCCGGCGGGTCGTTTCGAGAAGCGCGTTCCTTTCCGGAACGCGCGTTTCATAACCCTCGAAATAAAGTTTTTCCCCCTCGATCATCGCTTTGAATCGATTTTATCAAAATCCTTCGCGGCCGGGGATTTTTTTTTAACGGCCGGCGTCGGTCACCCGAAAGCTGCCGTCCTTCATAATCACAATCTCGACCCGGCCCGCCGGCCGGCCGTCGCGGGGACTATTCGGGACCGAAGAAAATCTGAGCGTCCGGGAATCGACGAATTCTCCGTCTTCCCGGCTCCCCCACTCGAAATCCTCGTTCGCGTCGAAGGCGACCGCGGTGATCCGGCAGTCGGTCGAGATATGAAAAAAGCCGGTCCACATCGCCTCGGCGTCGTCCGGAATGATCGCCCACGAAAAATCCGGGCTGTTGATCAGCTCCCAATCGGAAATGTAACCGAGCGCGAGCTGCGAATCACGGTAGACGACGCGCCGGCCGTCGCGGCGATAGATTTCGAGCCGCGCCACGGTCGGCGGAATCTCGCTCTCTTCGACCGGTTCGCGGACGTTGCGCCGGACGATCAGACACGGGCCGGCGAGAAACGCCTCGTCCGGGCCGCGTTTTCCGTTTTTCGACGGCCCGCGCAGCGTGACGCCGTACAAAACCCGGCGGCCGTCGAGCACCCGCACCGTGTTTCCGCTCCGTTTCAGCTTCAACTGCTGGCCGGCCGCGCCGCCGAACATCGCCGCCGCGATCAAAACGGCGGCCAAAATCTTCAAATTCATAATTTTTAGGACTTACGCAAGCAAATAA
>JAFDVJ010000094.1:7673-15260 GCA_018269075.1 Acidobacteriota bacterium | reverse complement strand
TATTCAACTAGCACCATTGGTTAATAAAAAGACCGAAGCCGATTTTCGGCGGAAAATGCCAATGAAAACCGGCCTGAATTTATTTAGAGTGTGACAAAACTTGTTGGAATAATGAGCGTTAAACCCGCGGGCGTTTTTTATCCACTAAAAACACGAAAACACACGAAAGAAATTTAGTGTTTTTAGCGTGTTTGGTGGAAGATCAAGAAGCGTACGCGACCTGTATCGACACTTTCCCCAATCAGTTCTGTCAATAACTACAAATTAAATTTTGATAATTCGCGTTCCGATCTTTGGTTTTCATTCAAAGATCAAAGACCAAAAGTCGTCCAAAATTTACAAAGCGGTTATTTGATCAGCGTGCCGATCCGGCTGAGGCGCGGATGCGTGATGCAGCTTAAGACGCCGTCGCCCGAAGCGCGGTCGCACGACCAGTAAACGAACATCGCGCGGCCGATGATCAGGTCGCGGTTGACGACGCCCCAGTAACGGCTGTCGAGGCTGTGATCGCGGCTGTCGCCCATCACGAAATAGCTGTCGTCGGGTACCTTGATGGCCTTGCCCTCGACGCCGTAGCTGCCCGACGGCTGAAGCTTGCCTTTTTTCGCTTCCTCGATCGAGCTCTCCGAATAATAAACGCTGTATTTTTCGTCGGCCGTCCGCGGCTCCTCGGATTTGACGATCAGCGCGGCCTGATCGTTTTCCATCCCGCCGCGGTCTTTCGGCGCGTCGGCGATGATCCGGTGCTCGGGAATCGGCTGGCCGTTGATGTAGACCTCGTCGTTGCGGAATTCGACCGTGTCGCCCGGCAGACCGATCACGCGCTTGACGAAATTCGTCTGGTACGGCGTGCCGGCGGCGTCTTTTTCGCGTTTGGATTTGTTCAGTTCGGCCGGGAAGCCGGGAAATTTGAAGACGATGATGTCGCCGCGCTGGATCTCGCGCTGCGGGAAGAACGGCAGCGGCTTGCCGCCGGGCGCGAAGATGAATTTGTTGACCAGCAGATAGTCGCCGATCAGGATCGTGTTCTGCATCGAGCCGGTCGGCACGGTGACGGCCTGCAGGACGAAGGTCATCCCGAAGATCGCCATAATCAGCGTTACGACGAACGATTCGAGATACTCGCGAAAAATCGATTTCGGCGGCCCGGTCGGCTTGGGCTCTTCGGCGACTGCTTTTTCTTCTGTGCTCATAATTTCTTTTTTAGTCTTGAGTCTTGAGTCTTGAGTCTTGAGTCTTTGTCTTTGACTCAGGACTCAAGACTCAAGACTCAAGACTCAAGACTTTAAATCTTAAAACAATTCAACCGATTTGTCGCGCCTCGTCCGGAGGTTCGGTTTCGAGCTCGACCAGCGCCTCGTGAGCGGCCATCATTTCGGCCTGCTTGATCGAATTCCCCTGACCGCTGACCGCGCCGCCGTCCCATTTCGCTTCGACGAAAAACGTCCGCTGGTGCGGCGGCCCTTCGGTTTTGATGACTTTATACGTCGGCGCGGCGAGTTTGTTTGCCTGGAGCGTTTCCTGCAAAAGCGTCTTGTAATCGATCGAGCCGCGCGGCGTCGCCTGCCGCAGCTCGTCGACGAAGACGCGGCTCACGAAATGGCGCGCCGCGACGTAGCCGCTGTCGAAAAAAATCGCCGCGATGATCGCTTCGAACGTGTCCGCGAGCAGCGCCTGTTTGCGGCGGCCGCCGGTTTTTTCCTCGCCGCGGCCGACGCGCATAAACTCGCCGAGATCGAGACCGACGGCAAGCCGGGCGAGCGTTTCGGTGCTCACGAGATGATGCTTCATCAAGGTCAGATCGCCCTCGCTGACGGTCGGATTCTTCAGGAAAAGCTGTTCCGCGATCGCCAGCCCGAGGACCGAATCGCCGACGAATTCGAACGATTCGTTCTGCAGCTCGCGGACGTTTTCCTCGTTGCCGTCGGGCAGATGTTCGTGCGCCCACGAGCGGTGCGTGACGGCGCGTTCGAGGAGCGCGAGGTTCTGAAATTGATAGCCGAGGCGCTGTTCGAGTTTTGCGAGATCCTTTGACATCAAACGCTCATTTTAATGAAAAAACGAGCAAAAAATAAAGCCGAACGCAAAGTTTTTTGCGTTCGGCCGGATTTTTAAGAAATAACCGCGGGAAATTAACGAGTTCCTTTTTTCTTCGGAGCCGGTTTCGTCGGCTTGGTCGTCGTCGCTTCGGTCGTGCCGCTGGTCGTCTTCGGCGTCGTGGTCGTCGTCGAAGTCGGCTTGGTCGGCGTCGTCGAAGCCTTCGGCGTCGAGGTCGTCGGCGTCGAAGTCGTCGGCTTGGTCGTCGTGTTCGACGGTGTGGTCGTCGTCGGCGTCGAAGTCGTCGTCGTCGAGTTGGTCGTGGTCGTCGTCGGCGTCGGCGGCTTCGGTTCTTCGATGATCGGCGTCACTTCGCTCGCCGGATCCGGCAGCTCTTTAGCGAGGATCGCGGTTACATAGGTTTCGAGCTCGGGCGTTTTCGCGTCCGGCGCGAGATTGAAGCGAAACCGGTACAGATCGCCGAGTTTCTGCGTGATCTGAACGATCACTTCCGGCTTGGTGGTGGTCTTGCTCTTCAAAGCACGGCGGGCGCGGGCAAAGGCGTCGATCGATCGGTCGGCATTTCCCTTGGCGAGACCGAGAATCTTCTTGGCCGCGTCGTCGTCTTCGACGTTGTTGGCTTTGTTCTGAGCGTGGATCGCGCGATACTTCTCGTCATAATCCGCCGCCTTGCTGAAGTAATAGTCGCCGAATTTGATCAGGATCGTCGGATCGTCCCTCTTTTCGGGGCCGGCCTGCATCGCTTTGTAATAGTAGGGCAGCGCGGCTTCTTTTTGACCGCCTTTTTCGGTCATATAGCCGGCCGTATAGTAGGCCCAGGTCAGCGCGCTTTCTTTCGTTTTGAAGGGTTCGAAGATACCGAAGTTTTTGGAAGCCTTGCCGGCGGTAAGCTTTTGAATCACCGTTTTGGAGTAGTTCAAAGTTTCGTTGTTGTAGGTGTCGATCTTGTCGCGATCCGAGATGTTGAAACCGACCGACAAATTGTCGAGCAGGACGTCGAACCCGAGTTCGGAGTCGCCTTCGCGGGCCATAATTTCCTTGCTGACGGCGAAGAAATCCGCCCAGTTTTTGGCTTTGTACGAAGCGTCGTAACGGGTGTTCTGTTTGCAGGCCGGATCGCCGGTCTTCGGGTCGGAGATCAGCACGATTCTCTTTTTGATGGCTTCGATCAGCGTTTGATTGTCCTGATCGGTACCGAATTTTTCGACGATGTATTTGGCGGTCGCCAGCGCTTTGTCGCGCTCGCCGCATTTCGCGTCCTTAAATTCGGCCTTGAATTTATCGACGCAGGCCGCGAGATCGGCGCACATCGGCTGATCCTGCGCGGAGCTCGTCACGATTCCGACAGCGGAAAAAAAGACGCCCAGCACCAAAACTTTGAATAAGGTTTTCATTAAAATCATTTCCTCCAAAAAGCGTGTTAGTTCTTAAAAATTGACAAATCGAAAACTTACGGAAAGTTTCGGCGATTTGCGAAAACATAGATGGCCCACATCAAAAAAGGGTTGCAATATTTTGCGCGAATCCTTCTCAGATTATCTAAAAATAAGCCGAAATATCTTTAAAATAAACCGAAAAAATCCGTTGGGGACGGAATATTAAATAATCCCGCAGTTTTCGCGCGGATGTCAAGCTAAAAGTTGATGAAATAACGAAAAAGAGTCGAGAGTCGAGAGTCGAGAGTCGAGAGTCCGGGGATTTATTTTTCCTGTGACTCTCGACTCTCGACTCTCGACTCTCGACTCTTCGCTATCGCTGATTCCGGTTGACGATCCGCGGGCGGGTGATCTCTTCTTTTTTGGTGATGACGACCGTCGGGAAAAGCGGCGCGTTGTTCGGCCCGGACTTTTTGACGGGAGTTTGCGGGACGATCACCGTCGGCGACTGGCGGACGGGAACGCGGTCGGCGACGTCGCCTTTTTTGCCCTGCCGCGTGGAGCCGTTATCGTCCGAATCGTCGTCCTCGGCGTCGTCGTAGGCGGCCGACGTCTTCGCGTCGACCTTCGGCTGCGGCTTCATTTCGAGCGGCAGCTTGGCGGTCATTTTGCCGCCGCCGAGCTTGAGCCGGCTGCGGAGCGCGCTGTAAATGCCGCCGGCGACCGCGGCCGCGTATTTTCCGCGCTCGCTCTGACCGCGAAGGATGACGACGACCGCGAGCTTCGGATTTTCGATCGGCGCGACCGACGCGAAAAGCCCGAGCCACGAACCCTGACCGATGCACGAGCCGGTTTTGCCGGCGACTTCGAGCGACGCGTCGCCGATCCGCCGCGCCGTGCCGTAGCTCGCCGCGCCGATCATTCCCGGAATCACGCGCCGCAGCGAAGTCGCGGGCAGCGTCAGCTGGCGCTTCATATAACCCCGAAAATTAGTCTTCTCGTAAGCGGTCCGCGGAATCTGCGGGACGATCAGCCGGCCGCCGTTCGAGATCGCCGAAACCAAAACCGCCAACTGCAGCGGCGTGACCTCGAAATCGTCGCCGTGCGAATAGATTCGCGCGTTGTTGTTGTTGAACGGCACGCGGCCGCCCGTTTCGTCCGCGACATTGAGGCCGGTCGGCTCGCCGAGGCCGAGCAGCCGCGCGTAGGAAACCATTTTCGTACTGCCCATATTCAAACCGACGCGCTGGAAATAAGCGTTGTTCGAATAGGCGATCGCGTCGTCGAGATCGACCGGAAAACTGCCGGCCGTGATGCTGCCCGACTGGTCGATGACGTTTTCCGTGAGGCCGGCGAGCGCCGTCACGAGCTTGATCGTCGAACAGGGTTTGAAACTTTTCTTGATCGCCCAGTCCTGGTTGACGATCGAGAGCACGCGGCCGGTCTGCGGTTCGAGGACGACGACCGTGCCGGCGTGACTGCCCAGCGCGTTGATCGCGGCGCGGCGCACTTCGAGGTCTTCGCCCTCGGTGTTGTCGACCATGATATTGTCGACCGTGTCCGAGCGCAGCGAGCGCTCGTAAGTGACCCGGCGCGACTGCGCTTCGCGGATTGCCTGCTGGCGGCGGCGCGTCGCTTCGGCGGCGGCGGCGCGACGGCGCGAATCTTCGGCCTTGCGGATTTCGGCGCGGCGCGCTTCCTCGGCGCGGGCGGCTTTCGATTTGGTGGCGGTTTCCTTGACGGAAGAGGTCTTTTTAACGAGCGTTTTGTTGGCGGGCGCGGGCTCCGTCCGGGTTGGTTTCCGGCGCTGCGCGACGGCGAAAACCGACGTCGCGAGAATGATTAAAAACAGGGTGACGACTTTGGAATACAACCTTTCCGGGGCCAAAAACATCGCTTGTAACCTCTTACTTGTACTACTTTAAGGAATGACTTTACGGAGAGAGTCGTGCTAATGATGAAGCAAAAAGCGTCTGAGTTGCTCAAAGAATTTGCTTCCCAGCCAAGAATGACTATAACATTCTGGACGAGCAAAAGTAAAAAGGCGCGCCGCGCCGGACGCATACGAGAAAGATGAAATTCCTGAACACATTTCGCGCCCGCCTGCTGATCATCCTGATCGTCCTGCTGATCGCGACGCTCTTTTTCCAGTATTATCTCAATCTCCGGACGCAGGAAGAAAACAACCGCCTGCGCGAAAAACAGGAGCAGGCGCTCGTCGCCGGCTTCGCGCTCGGGACGGTCGGCATCACGACGACCGACTATCTTTCGGATCTCGTCAAGCGCGAGGACCAGACGTTTTTCGACGAGCAGATCAACGAGCGCATCCAGGACATCATCGTCATCAACCAGAAATGGCAGATCACCGACAGTCTCAACAACGACGAGCTGGTGCCGACCGTCGGGGCCAACAAGGAGGCCGTCTATAAAAATCTGGCCGACGTCAAAAACCTGCCGCCGCTGATCGAGAGCAAGCGGCTCGGCGCGGATTTCGCGAAGTTTCCGAACGCGACGTTCGACACCGACGCCGAAACCGACGGCGAGGCGCACGTCATCCCGGTCGACACGAGCAAGGGCCGCTGGTACGTGATGGTGATCCTCAAAAGCGACAAAAAGGAATCGGCCCAGCGCGCGGCGCGGCCGCTCGTCTACACGCTGCTCGTTTTGTCGCTCTCGACCTTTATCACGATCCTTTTGGTCTGGCGCTTTACGCGGCCGCTCGCCGATCTGTCGAACGCCGCCCGCGAAGTCGCCGCCGGCAATCTCTGCGTCCGCGTCGACGACCGCGGCCAGCGCAACGAGATGGGCGAACTGGCGGCGCGCTTTAACGAGATGACGGGCGAACTCGAGAAAAAACAGGAGCTCGAAGCGAAACTGCAGGAGGCCGAAAAATCGGCCGTCGTCGGCCGGCTCGGCTCGGCGATCGCGCACGAGATCCGCAACCCGCTCAATTACATCAACCTGACGCTCGACCATCTGCGCGCCAAGTTTCGGCCCGAGGACGAAAAAAAGAGCGCGGATTTCGAAAAACTGACCGCGCAGCTGAAAGCGGAAGTCGCGCGGATCAACCAGCAGATCTCGGACTTTCTCAGCTATTCGCGGCCGCCGACGCCGAACAAGCAGCCGACCGACGTCCGCGCCGCGATCGAGGACAGTCTGCGGATCGTCGAGGTGCAGGCCGCCGACTGCGCGATCAAGATCGGTCTGATCCAGCACGAGGAAGTCCCGAAAATCCTCGCCGATCCCGAATATCTGCGGTCGCTGTTCAACAATCTCTTCATCAACGCGGTCCACGCGATGCAGGAACGCGGCGGCCGGCTGACGGTCAAAATCTCGGCCGACGGCGATTTCGCGAAGATCGAGATCGCCGACACCGGCAACGGTATTCCCGAGGAAAACCTGCCGAAGATCTTCGAGCCCTATTTTTCGACCAAGGAAACCGGCACCGGTCTGGGCCTCGCGATCGTCCAGAAGATCATCGACGTCCACGACGGCGAGATCGCGGTCGAATCGAACCTCAACGAAGGCACCGAGTTTGTGGTGAGACTGCCGGTGGCAAAGTGAATTGGGGATTTCGGATTTCGGATTTCGGATTTCGGATTTTGCGTTTCGACGGTGGAAAAGTGAAATTCGACGGTGGAAAAGTGATATTCGACGGTGGAAAAGTGGAATTCGCCTTCGGAAAAGTGTATTTCGGGAGCGGAAAAGTGTATTTCGGGAGCGGAAAAGTGTTTATCGACTTCGGAAAAATGTTTATCGCCTTCGGAAAAATGATATTCGGCTTCGGAAAAGTGATAATCGACCTCGGAAAAATGATATTCGGCTTCGGAAAAGTGATATTCGCCTTCGGAAAAGTAAAACTCGCCCGCGCAAAAATTCGGCGGCCGCGAAAAAAAACGAAAATCGCCGGCCCGCCCGAACAATCCCCGGCGCGCTTCGCGCATCTCAATATCGGAGAACGACTTCCGGAATAGATGAAAGATGACAGATGAGAGATGAGAGATCGGAACCGAAAAGAAATCTATCAGTTATCATCTTTCATCTCTCATCTATTCCGGAGATTTTCGCCTCTCAGCGGAATATTTCAGGAATTCGCAGGTCTAAGGCCGTGAACGGAAAACGATTCGGAATAAGTGATAGGTGATAGGTGATA
>JAFDVJ010000094.1:0-7664 GCA_018269075.1 Acidobacteriota bacterium | reverse complement strand
TATCACCTATCACCTATCACTTATCACCTATTCCGACTGTCGGGTAATGATTAAAATTCGATAATTCGCCGGCGCGGCGCGGGCGCTTATCAATTATCCATTTTCAATTATCAATTATTTCAGCGGTTTTACTTTCGATTATTTCGATTTCGGCTTTGCTGTTACCATATCTATAAAAGATCACCGGCAAACCGCCTGTTTCGTGATAAATGGACGGTTTGGGTTAGAATGTTTTTATGGCGAGAAAATCAATTCTGGTAGTTGACGACGAAAAATCTCAGCGCGAGATTCTGGAAATGATCCTGTCGGGCGAGGGCTACGACGTGACGACCGCGTCGTCGGGCGAGGCGGCGATGAAGTTCGTCGCGGACCGGCACTTCGACCTCGTGCTGACCGATCTCAAGATGACGGGGATGAGCGGGCTCGATCTGCTCAAACAATTGACCGATTTCGATAAATCGATCATCGTGCTGCTCCTGACGGCGCACGGGACGGTCGATTCGGCGGTCGACGCGTTAAGACTCGGCGCGTTCGATTATCTCCAGAAACCCTACGACCGCGACAAATTGCTGGAGACGATCTCGCGCGCTTTGAACAAACTGACGAATCTCGACGCCGAGATCGTTTCCGGATCGGCGGAGATGGACAAGGTCAAGAAACTGATCCTCAAAGTCGCGAAATCGAACAGCACGGTTTTGATTCGCGGCGAATCGGGGACGGGAAAGGAGCTGATCGCGCGCTCGATCCACAACAACAGTCTGCGGACGAACCAGATCTTTCAGGCCGTCAACTGCGCGGCGATCAACGAGAATCTTCTGGAATCCGAGCTGTTCGGCCACGAAAAGGGCTCGTTCACGGGCGCGATCGGCGAGAAAAAGGGATTGTTCGAAGTCGCCGACGGCGGAACGCTCTTTTTAGACGAGATCGGCGAATTGGACATCTCATTGCAGGCCAAACTGCTGCGCGCTTTGCAGGAGAAACAGATCCGGCGCGTCGGCGGGACGCGCGAGATCAACACCGACGTCCGGGTCGTCGCGGCGACCAACCGCGATCTGCTGAAGATGACGCAGGAAGGCTCGTTTCGCGAAGATTTGTATTACCGGCTGAATGTTTTGTCGATCGAGATTCCGCCGCTGCGCGAACGGCGCGCCGACGTCGCGCTGCTGATGGATTACTTCATCAAAAAGCACACGCGCAACACGAACCGGAAGATCTCGCTGACGGCCGAGGCGAAACGGATCTTCGACGAGTATGCCTATCCGGGCAACGTCCGGCAATTGGAATCGGCGATCGAACGCGCGATTTTATTGTGCGAAAACGACACGATCACGATCGACGACCTGCCGCCCGAGATGACGAACGGCACGGGCGCGGCGGCGGTCCCGAGCGGCGGCGGCGAATATTTCAAGCTCCCGCCGGAAGGCGTCAGTTTCGAAGACGTCGAACGGAGCCTGATCCTGCAGGCGATGGAGCGCACCGACAACAACATCACGAAATCGGCGAAATTATTGGGACTGACGTTTCGAACGCTGCAGTACCGGCTCGAAAAATTCGGCATCAAGCGCGACGGCGCGGAAGAGGAAGAAGAAACGTAAGGCGATGTCGGCTTTGGGATGTCGGATGTCGGAATTTTCCGGTTTTCGATTGCGGCCGGCGGGTTTTGGGAATACACTTGAAGACAAAAAACAGCGGGTCGAAAATCGACTGGCGGAAATCGTCGGAGAGAAGATATGAAAACGGTTTTAGTGGTGCCCGATTATCGAAACGGCCGGAATTTTCGGGCGGTTTACGGTGAGAAGGAATCTTTCGGCAAAACGGTCGGCGAAGCCGTCGATTCCTTAACGTCGCAACTCGAAAACGGCGGCGATGAGACGTTGTACGTCGTGCAAAGATTTTCGCCCGACGAATTCTTTACGGCGGATCAGCAGCAGCGGCTCGCGGAATTGATGAATAAGCTTCACGCGGCGCAAAACGGTGCGGAAGAATTTTCGCCGGCCGAAAAGACGGAATTGGAATCGCTGATCGAAGCGGAATTGGCAGGCTCGGCACGTCGGGCGGAAAAGATCGCCAAATTTTTCCAATGAATCCTCATTACTCGATCGTCGCCGAACGGGCGGAACATCTTTGCGAATATTGTCGAGCGCCGGAGGCGGTTTGTAATTTTCCGTTTGAAGTCGACCATTTCATTCCGCTTTCGCAAAACGGCTCGAACGAAACGGAAAATCTGGTTTTAGCCTGCCGTTCGTGCAACGCTTTCAAGGCTTTCCACGAGATCGGATTGAGTGAAGAAAGTACGGCGGCGCGACTTTTCAATCCGCGCCGCGACACTTGGACGGAACATTTTCATTTTAATCCGGAAACTTTTGAAATAGAGGGCTTGACCGCAATCGGTTGGGGAACGATCAACCGTTTGAAGGTTAATAGTCCGAGCCAGCGACAGGCGCGAATGATCTGGTTTCGGGCGGGAATTTATTCTTGACTTAAAAAAAGCAAAATTTCAACGGGAAGGACAAAAATTTATGACGGGCAGATTCGGAAACAAGACGGCGTGGCTGATTTTGCTGTTGCTGACGGCGGCGACCGTCGCGATCGTTTTTGTGCCGGTCTGGCTGATCCAGCCGTTCGCCGCGCAGAGCGCGCGGCAGGTCGAGATTTCCTATATTTTTAAAAGCTGGTCGCCCGTTTTGACGATTCTCTTTGCGATCGCGGCGCTCGCGCTCGCGGTCTTCATCGCGAAAAACGCGAAACGCTGGTATCGCGCGCTGCCGCTCGTCGTGCCGCTTTTGATCATCGCGGTGTTTACGTGGTTTGCGCGGCAGAACCATTTCGAATGGATGTTCGCGCCGCTCGAATCCGCGAAGTTTGCGCGCGTTGCGGAAACGGATTTCGTCAAAGACGACGAGATGGTGCTCGCCGTCCGGGTCAACGGCGAAGCGGTCGCCTATCCGGTTCTGCAGATGGCCTATCATCACGTCGTCGCGGACGTCGTCGGCGGGATGCCGATCACGGCGACCTACTGAACGCTCTGCCACACCGGAATCGTGTGGCAGTCCGTCGTGAACGGGCAGACATTGAAATTTCATCTCGCCGGGATCAACAACCAGAACTTCATTATGCGCGACGAAGAGACGGGTTCGTGGTGGCAGCAGATCACGGGCGAAGCGATTCAGGGAAAATATCGGGGCCAAAAGCTCGAAAACGTGCCGATGGACGAGGTCACGTTCGCGGTTTTCAAACGCGAAAACCCGGACGGGCGCGTCTTGCGGCCGGATCCGAAGATCGCCGCCGAAAACAAATACGAAACCGCCGACTGGGAAAAAGAAGTCGCGAAAATGCCGGTCAGAATCGACGGAAAGCTCGACGACGCGCTCGAACCGCGCGCGCTCGTCGTCGGAATCATCGCCGGCGGCAAGGCGAAAGCGTATCCCGTTTCGGCGCTCGAAAAACAAAATCCGATCATCGACACGGTCGGCGGCAAAGAGATCGTCGTCATTCTCGGGGCCGACCGCAAATCGGTGCGCGCTTTCGAACGGGAAGCGGACGGCCGCGAACTCGAATTCTTCGTCAAGCCCGACACCGGCGAAATCACCGACGCCGAAACCGCGAGCGTCTGGGACTTTTCGGGAACCGCCGTCGGCGGCCCGCTAAAAGGCAAAGAACTCAAAAAAATCGCGGTTTTGAAGGATTACTGGTTCGACTGGAAAACGTATCATCCCGACACGCAACTTTACACGCTTGGAAGTCGTTAACATATCTGTTATTTTGTTGACGAAATAAGGAGAAAAAGCGATGGAATGGTTTTCGACATTGACTCTGGCGCTCGGTTCGGCGTGGACTTCGGGAATTAATCTTTACGCGACGGTCGCGGTGCTCGGATTACTGGAAAAATTCGGCGCGACGAAGCTGCCGGGCGGACTGGACGTGCTCGACAACTGGTGGATCATCGGGGTCGCGGCCGGGCTTTACGTGATCGAGTTCGTCGCCGACAAGGTGCCGTACTTCGACAGCGTCTGGGACGTCGTCCACACGTTCATCCGCGTCCCGGCCGGCGCGGCGGTCGCCTACGCGGCGACCAATCACGACGCGACGACGATCAACGTCATCGCGACTCTTTTAGGCGGCGGCCTCGCGCTCTCGTCGCACGGCACGAAAGCCGCTTTGCGGGCCGGCGCGAACCTCTCGCCGGAACCGGTTTCCAACTGGGTGCTCTCGATCGTCGAGGACATCGTCGCGTTCGCCGGCAGTCTGCTCGCGGTTTTCGCGCCGGTCGTGATCGCGATCGTTTTAATAATCTTCGTTTTGTTCTTTTCGTGGTTCGCGCCGAAAGCGTATCGCGCGCTGCGACGGATTTTTCGGGCGGTCAGGGGATTTTTCGGCGGCGATTCGCTGCGGGAAGCGGCGCGCAAGGCAGGGTAGCGTCGAGCGTTCTTGGGTCAGGAGTGAATTTTTCGATTTTGGAGAAATAATTTTATGAAAAACGCGAAATTTTTGTCGTTGATCCTGATTGTCGTCCTGAGCGCCTGCGGCGGCGAGGCGAGCCCGTCGATGGGCGGAAATAAACCCGCGATGTCGCAGGAGCGACAGAGCGAGGCGCCGATAATGGCGAAACCGGCCGCCAATGCGCCGGCCTCCACGGATCAAATGAAAAAAGCCGGCGGCGGCGGCGGGGGCGGACGCACCGAACAGACTACGCGGACGCAGACGTCGCTCGACCAGACGCAGAAAAGTCAAAACCAATCGACGACCGAGCGGAAGATCGTCCGCAACGCCGATCTGCAATTGGAATCGGACGCGCCGGCCGACGCGCAGCAGAAGATCACCGCGATCGCCGAAGGGAAGGGCGGTTTCGTTCTCGAATCGCAGCAGTCGAGCAGCGACGTCCGCGTGACGACGCGCGACGTCGTGACGATGACCGTCCGCGTGCCGGCGTCGAAGTTCGAGGAAGCGCTCGAAGAAATCCGCAAGACGGCGAGCCGCGTGATCGTCGAATCGGTCAAGAGCGACGACGTCACCGAGGACTTTATCGACACGGAGTCGGATCTGAAGGCGAAACGCGCGCTCGAAGCGCAGTTTCTCGAAATTATGAAACGCGCCAACACGGTCGAGGACGCGCTCGAAGTGCAGCGGGAACTCGGCGACGTGCGGAGCGAGATCGAGAAGCTCGAGGGCCACAAGCGGTTTCTCGAAAATCAGACCAGTCTTTCGACGATCAAGGTCAGAGTTCAGACGCCGGCCGCGATCTCGGCCAATTCGACCGGCTTTTTCTACCGTCTGCAGGAAGCGTTCGGCAAAGGTTTCGACATCGCGCTGAATTTCATCCTCGGACTGGTCTCGGTCGTCATCGCGCTGCTGCCGTTTCTGCTCCTGATCGTTTTGCCGATCGTGCTGATAATAAGATACCTTGTAAAAAAGGGCCGCAAAAACCGGACGCCGAGCGAGATCGTCGCCGAAGAACTCAAAAAGGAATAGTTGATGGATAAATTGTTTCAAATCTTAGCGGTGATTCTGGCCGGAGTCGCCGCTTATTTTTACTTTTGGAAAGGCGATACCGAAAAATCGTTTATCGCCGGCGTCCTCGCCGCCGCCGCTTTTTTCCTCAACGTCCGTTTTCGGATTAAAGACCGCCTGCTCGAAGCAGAAGAGGAGAAGAAGAGACGGGGAGAAGAGGAGAATTTCGGGGACGACGAGGAATTCGAAGACGGGGAAGAATCGGATATTGAGACGCCGCGGTTGAACGAAATGCCGGCGCGGGCCGAATTCGGCGACGAACCGCGAACGACGAACGACGAACGATTCGACAGCGAACAGCCGACGCCGGGCAAAGAAAAGGTCGTATGAAGATAGTTTTTGCCGTTTTCGGCTCGCTCGGCGATATGCATCCGATGATCGCGCTCGGCCTCGAAATGAAGCGGCGCGGGCACGCGGTCGTCTTCGCGACGATGGAATTCTACCGCGAAAAGATCGAGATGCTCGGCTTCGAATTCCGGCCGATGCGCCCGCATTTCGATCTCGAAACCATTGAAAACAAAGAGCTCGCCGCCAAACTGATGGACGCGAAAAAAGGCTCGGAGCTGCTCCTGCGGGAAATGATCCTGCCGAATCTGCGCCCGATGTACGACGATCTGAAGGCGATCGTCGAGGATACGCCGGCCGATCTGCTGGTTTCGACCGAGGTCGTCTTCGCGGCCCTCTCGGTCGTCGAAAAGACCGGCGTCAAATGGGCGACGACGACGCTCGCGCCCGGAACTTTTCTCTCGGCGCACGATCCGTTCGTCCCGCCGACCGCCGTCTGGCTCCGGCATTTTCGTTTTCTCGGAAGCGGTTTTCACGGCGCGATGTTCGGGCTCGTCCGAAAACTGATCGATTCGTGGTTCGGGCCGTATCACGAATTCCGCCGCTCGGTCGGCCTCGACGACGGCCGCAATCCGCTCTTCGAAGGCAAGTCCGAACTGCTCAATCTGGCGATGTTCTCGCGCGTTCTCGGCACTTCGCAGCCCGACTGGCCGCAGCCGACCGTCCAGACCGGTTTCTGCTTTTACGACGGCAAGGACGATCTCGGCGCGATCTCGCCCGCGCTCGAAAAATTTCTCGCGGCCGGCGAACCGCCCGTGGTCTTCACGCTCGGCAGCGCGGCCGTGATGGACGCCGGCGATTTTTTCGAGGAAAGCGCGCACGCCGCGCGGCTGCTCGGCAAACGCGCCGTGCTTTTGTACGGCGTCCGCAACGAGCCGCCGAAAGCGACCGACGAATCGATCGCCGCCTTCGATTACGCGCCGTATTCGCAGATTTTCCCCCACGCGGCGGCGGTCGTCCATCAGGGCGGCGTCGGGACGACCTCGCAGGCGCTGCGGGCCGGCGTGCCGCAGCTCGTGATGCCCTACTCGCACGATCAGCCCGACAACGCCGCGCGCTGCGAGCGGCTCGGCGTCGCGAAGATCATCGCGCGAAGCCGGTACCGCGCCGCCGCGGCCGCGAAAAAGCTGGACGAGCTGCTCGCCGATGAAAGCTACGGCCGAAACGCGGCGGAAGCGGCGCGCGTCGTCGAATCCGAGCACGGCACGCAGACGGCCTGCGACGCGCTCGAAGAAATTTTGACGAAACGACCGTAAAAGCTAAAATGGAAAGAAGTCTTTGGGATTTCGGATTTCGGATTTCGGATTTCGGATTTTTCTCAAGACTAAAGGCTTAAGACTTAAGACTCAGGACTCAGGACTTAAGACTCAAGAAGAATCATCCATCGTGAAAACGCTGAAGCATTTATTCGAAAACAACCGGAAATGGTCGCAGCGGGTCAAGGAACAGATGCCGAATTTCTTTCCCGACCTCGCGCGCCAGCAGAACCCGGAATATGCCTGGATCGGCTGCTCGGACAGCCGCGTGTCGGCGAGCAACATCGTCGGCCTGATGCCGGGCGAGGTTTTCGTCCACCGCAACATCGCGAATCTCGTTGTCCATACCGATATGAACTGCCTGTCGGTGCTGCAGTTCGCGGTCGAAGTCCTGCGCGTCAAGCACATCATCGTCTGCGGGCATTACGGCTGCGGCGGCGTCAAGGCGGCGTTCGAGAACAAGCGCCACGGTCTGATCGACAACTGGCTCCGGCATATTCAGGACACGGCCAATCTTTACGAGAGCGTGCTCGCCGGGATCGCCGACGAGGAGCG
>JAFDVJ010000093.1 GCA_018269075.1 Acidobacteriota bacterium | reverse complement strand
TTTTTTTGCCGGTCGGAAGTACGACCATTCTGCCTAATGATTTGCCGATACCGCCGGCGATACCGGTTTCGAGTCCGCCGATGTCGAGCCAGAAGGGATCGTGATCGACGCCCCAGATCGTCAAATACGCGATCGAACCGCCGATTCCAACCGCCAGCTCGGCCGACATAATCGAGACATTTTTATTTAAAAAATCGGTCGGTTTCATCGGTTTCGAGGTTTTGAAAAACGTCGGCGAAAACGTTGACAAGGTGAATGAGCCCGGCAAACCTCCGCCGAGCGAAATGATGTTGATGAAACACGGAAAATAAAGCTGCGCTTCGACATCGAACAAATCCATCACCAAAATCCCTTTACCGGCGGGACCCTTTCCCAAAGAAGCCGCCAGACCGGCGGAAATCGCCCACGACACCGAGGGCTTTGGCTGCGTTTCTCCCATTTTTTTCTCCAGAAATACGAATCGATTTCGAAAAGCCGGCCGTTCGGGTTTGCCGGTCGGAAATCGAACATTTCGGATAAACTTAAAGGATTCCGGCAGGAAATATAACTACCAATTTATGCAGGGCGGCTCCGGCCGGAGGTGATTACAAATTAATTGAACTTGGCCGCCGGTCGCCGGTGTCTGCGGTGTCGAAGATTCTTTAGGTTTTTCCATATCGGTATTCCGCCCCAATTAGTTTTTTCCGGCGGCGGATGACCCGAGCGCCTGCCGCACCTGCTCGTATGCGGCCGTGATATATTCGACCGGCGAAACCGCGATGCCGCTCTGTTCGAGATAAAAAGCGGCGACGTCGTTGAGCGCAATGATCGTCCAGAGACAGTTCGTGCCCCATTGTTTGCGTCCCCGCGCCGGGCTTACCCGGCCGTCCTGCGCGATGAACATCCGGCGTCCGTAAAGTTCACGCTGTGCATAATTCTGGAAACGGGTGATGCCTTTGGCAGTCTTTTCGTCGAAAGTCCCATACGGCGCGGAAAGCATCCGCACGTCGAACCATTCGCAGTGGAGCGCGATCGTCATCATCAGCGCCTGCACGATCATCACGTCGTCCGGATTATTGAGCGCTCGCATCGCGCCGACCGGCGCGCCGACATTAGCGTATTCCCGGTTCTCGATTGTCTCTATCAAAGCCACAAAAATAATGTCCTCCGGCAAAATTCGATATGTTCGCCGATAAAGGTAATGAATTCAAAAGCAAAATATAACTACCAGTTTAGGCAGGAGAGAGACATACGATTGCGGTTCAAGTGATTCCTTCGCGCAGCGCTTTGGCGACGGCTTCGGTTTTAGAATGGACGCGGAGCTTGGCGTAGATATTGCGCAGGTGAAACGAGACGGTATGGACGGAAATGCCGAGCTCGAACGCGGCGGTTTTGTAGTGATGGCCTTCGACGAGCATCTTGAGGATCAGTTTTTCCTGGTCGGTCAAACGGTAATCGGCCTGCTCGGGCGGCGCGAACTCGCGAAAGAGCGCGACAACGCGGCGAGCGACGTCGGGCGACATCGGAGCTCCTCCTTCAACCACTTCGCGAAGCGCTTCGATTATCCGCGCCGGCGGCGTATTTTTGAGCAGATAACCGTTCGCACCCGCGCATAAGGCCTGAAAGATCTTCTGGTTTTCGCTGTGTACGGTCAGCACGACGATCGGCAGGGCGGGGAATTTTTCGCGCAACAGGCGCGTACCCTCGATGCCGTTCATGCGCGGCAGTCCGATGTCGGTCAGGACGAGATCGATCTTTTCGGCGTCGATTTCGCGGAGCGCGTCTTCCATTGTCCGGTAGCTTTTCGCGCACGAAAAATTCGGCGTCAGATTAAGGAGCGACTGCAAACCCTCGCGCAGTTCGCGCATATCTTCGATGATCGCGACCCGCAGCGGCGGTGCGGGTGACGTTTGATTATTCGACGCGGGCATAGTTAGCACATTTCAATCATAAACGATCGAAACCGTTGCGTAACCTACAGATTTATGCAGGTTTATGCAGATTCATTCAGACTGAAAATTACCAATCGGACGGGATTTGTTATCGTCGAGGCCGTCAGCCGATTTTCAAACTGATTACAGTTCCACGTCCTTCCTTCGTTTCGATCTCTAACTTTCCGCCTAAATCGGCGGCCCGCGACTGCATATTTTCGAGACCGTTACCGGTGTTTTCCGCGTCAGGGTCAAAGCCGCGGCCATCATCACCGATTCGTAGATAGGTTTCAGTCCCTTGACAGCGAAATTCGATTTCAACGTGTCGGCAGCCGGAATGTTTGGCGGCGTTATTGACGGCTTCCTTGAAAATTAAATATAGCTCGCGCCGCCGGTTCATCGGCAGTTTTGCGTTTTCGCCGTCTGCGGGGGCAACGAATTTCACGGCGACGTTGTACGGGACGAAAGTTTCCTCGGCGTATTCGCGCATTTTGCGGGTCATCTCCAAAACTGAGTCGCGTTTCGGGTTGATCGTCCAGACGATATCGCTCATCGAACCGACCGACTCGCGGGCGATCTCGGCGATCGAAGTGAGTAATTGATTATTTTCCTCATTGCCGTTCGGCATTTTAAGCCGGGCGACTTCGCTGAGGATCGAGATTTTCGAAAGATTCGCGCCGATATCGTCGTGCAGATCCGTTGCGATCCGCGTCCGAACACGTTCGACCCGTAATAATTCGGCGACACGGTATCGATAAAGCAGATAGATCAAAATCGCTATGAACGCGGCCGCGAGCAGCAAAACCCATCCGCGCTGCCAGACCGGTGCAGCGATCGTAAAATAAACGTGCGCCGGCTGCGGGCTCGTCAATCCGTCGAATGTGACGGCGCGAACCTCGAAATTATACGAACCCGGCGCGAGATTCGCGAAATCGACCGCCCGTTGCGTCGTTTCGATCCATTCGCTGCCAGCACCTTCGAGCCGGTATTGATACTTCAGTTCTTCGCCGAGACTCGCTCCTAAACCGAGAAAATCAATGCTGACCTGCGTTTGATTGGCATTTAGCTGCAATTCAGGCAAAGCGATTTCGCCGAGTTCGGAAACCGTCTGCCTGACGCCTTCGATCCGTAAGCCCGTCAACAGGATGTTCGGCGCGCGGCGGGGTTTATCGGATTCGGGGACGAGCCGCGCCAGCCCCTGCGCGCCGCCGAACCAGAGATTTCCGTCACGGTCACGGGCGAGGTGATCGTTGAGGCCGGGCGGAAGTCCGTCGGCGACTGTGAAATGTCTGATCTGTCCGGTTTCCGGCGCGATACGGTCGATGCCGCGTCCATGACCGACGTAAATTCGCCCGAAACCGTCCTCGGCGAGACCGTGCGTTCCGTCGGTCGCAAGCCCGCTGCGGCGGTCGTACCAGATGGTCTTGAGTTGCTCGGCGTAAGGGTTGTCGATTCGCCCGACGCCGCCCGTCAGCGTCGCGATCCAGAGCCGCTGACGGCTGTCGAGAAAAACGCTGTTGACGCGGCCGATCTTTTTTTCGGCGTCAACCCTGAGGGGGGAAAAACGTCCGTTTCGATAGCGCACGATCTCGTCCGTGTATTCGACGCCCATCCAGAGCGTTCCTGCTCCGTCGTCAACAAAACTGTTGATGTGGCGCGCGACTTTGTCGGGGCTGAGCTCGTTTTTATGATCGGTCAACTGGTGCGCGGCCGGGTCCCAACTCAAAAGATGCCCGTCATACATCGTTGCGATCCAGACGCGGCCGCTGCGATCTTCAAAAATACGAAAAACTTCCGAGTCGGGAATGGCGATTATTTCGGGCGGGGTTTGGCCGGGCCGTTCGAAGCTCGCGATTTCCGGAAATCGATAAACAGCTCGATTGTCGCCGCCGATCCACCAGTCGCGGTTTTTCGCCAGCGCGACGATCTGTCCACTGCCCCAGCCAGAGCCGACTTTCGGCGGCAGGGACGGCTTGATGAACGTAAATCGTTCGTTCTCAAAACGGTTGATCTGGCGAAAAGTAATATCATTCTTGTCAGCGGTTTCGCCGGTCTGGATCGTGACAACGTAGAATTCGCCGTCCGGAGCGACGTAAAAACCGTTGACGTTTTCGTCCGCCAGCCCGTCGGCGGCGTCAAACCGGACAAAACCACTGCGCGCAATCTTCTTGACGCTGCAATTGGTTGCGATCCATAAGTTGCCGTCGCGGTCTTCGAGAAAGCCGTCGGTTCCTTTATCGCAGAATCCTTCGGCTTCGCGATATTCGCGGAGTTTTCCGGAGGCGGTTTCAAGAATCGCCGTTCCTTTGGTCGTGCCGATCATTATGCGGCCGTCCGCAGTTTGATAAAGACTGTGAATCCAATTACTCGGCAGGCCATCCTGACGGGTCAGACAATGGGTCAGAATCGGTTGTTGCGGAGCGGAGGCCTCATCCAACTGACAGAGACCGCCGTTAACGCTGAGTCCGACCCAGATCCGCCCGTCGGCGGTCGTCAGCATCGTTTTAACGGATTCCGCTTGACCCTTTGTGCGCTCGGCCGGAAAATGTTCGATTCGGCCGTCGGGTGAAATACGGTTGATTCCCTGATTTAGATCAACGCCGACCAGCAGATTGCCGTAGGGGTCTTCGGTGACCGCCGTGACGGGCAGCACGCCGTCGGTTTTTTCCGCCGGCAGCTCGATGCGGCGAAACGAGATCCCGGCGCCGTCGGTTTCGATCCGGTAAAAACCGTCCGCCGTTCCGCACCAGAGACCGCCTCGCGAATCTTCGAATAGTTTCAATATGTCAACGGCCTGCGGATTGTCGGTCGGTCTGAAGACGGTAAAAAGACCGCCCGCTCGCCCGCCGGCGGAGTTTTGGTCGGTGCCCTGTGGATCGAAAAGCGCCAGTCCGTCGCGTGTCGCCGCCCAAAAACGGCCGTCACGCGTTTCGAGAAAATCCGTCACGTTGCGGTGCGGCAAGCCGTCGTCTGTCGTGTAATTCTTAAACCCGTAACCGTCGAACCGCGAGAGTCCGTCGCTCGTGCAGAACCACAGGAAGCCGCGTGAATCCTGCCGGATACAGCCGGCCCAATCACGCAAAAGCCCATCGGAGGTCGAATAGTTTTTGACCGGCAACAATTCCGCTCGTGCGGCACCGAACACGCCGCCGAAAAGCAATGCGGTCAGGCATAACAGACGCATTTTGACGGACGAACTCATCCTAAATTCCCCGAAAATTCCAGCCCGAACTTTGAAAATCGTCTTATTTTAGCTCAAATCCGACAAGTTGGCGATGATCGCTCCGGTATCCGGCGGGGAAATTTCGGACGCCGAATATCTCTAACTCGAACAACAAAGCTTAACACGGCAGCTACTACTGAAGTGAGCAAGAAAAGCCAATGCCCATTTATTGATAAAAAAACGATGTAAGGTTGGAAATTTGCGGTAATCGATCGGAAACCCCTTCAGCCGAGCCTGGCCCGCACGAACTCGTTGACTTTTTTGCCGTCGACCGTCTGGCCCTGCAGGCGGGCGAGGGCGGCCTTCATCACGAGGCCCATTTCCTTCATCGACGACGCGCCGGTCTCGCCGATCGCGGCTTCGACGGCGGCGGCGATCTCGTCGTCGCTCGCGGATTTCGGGAGATATTCCTCGAGGACGGCGGCTTCGGCGCTTTCCTTTTCGGCGAGCTCGGGCCGGCCGTTCGCGACGAACTGCTCGATCGAATCCCTGCGCTGTTTGACGAGCGAGTTGAGGATTTTCAGAACGTCGTCGTCGGCGAGCACCGCGCCCGCGCCGCGTTTGTTTTCCTCGTTCATAATGGCGGCCTTCGCCATCCGCAGCGTTGAAAGCCGGTTCGCGTCCTTGTTCTTCATCGCCTGCGTCAGATCGGCGACCAATTTGTCTTTTAAGCTCATAGATATAAGTCTAACGGCGAGCGGCCCGGGACTCAAGCGGCGGCGCGCGAAACGGTGGAGAGTGGAGAGTGGAGAGTGGAGAGTGGAGAGTCGGGAGCGGGGCGTCGGAAGCCGGGTTGAGGGGCGCGACTTTTTAACAGGCGGGGCGGGTTGTGGTAAGCTGTGAGTTCTTCGGTCGTAAGAGTTTCGAAACGCGGACAAACGACCGAAGACTCAGGACTCAAGACTCAAGACTATGAAGCTACGCTGGCGATTCGGGATCATTGCGGGCCTTTTTCTGGCCGTTTTCACGCTTTACCCGCAGTTTAAGATGTGGTACCTGCAGGGTGCCGAATGGCAGGGGCATTACGCCTACAACGACATCGACGAGGTCGCCTACGCCTCGTATGTCAAGGCGCTGATCGACGGGCGGCCGCGCCGCAACGATCCGTATACCGGCCGCGACGACGCGCCGGGCGCGCCGCAGCCCGAATCTCTGTTCTCGATCCAGTTCGCGTCGCCCTACGCGATCGCGCTGCCGGCGCGCGCATTGGGCGTCGGCGCGCCGTGGGCGATGACGATCGCCGGCGCGGTCGCCGGATTTCTGGCGGCGCTCGCGGCGTTCTGGGTGATCGGGCGGCTGACCGATGATTCGCTCTTTGCGATGGCCGGGAGCCTCGTGATGCTCGCCGGCGGCGCGCTCGCGGCCGGCGAGGGCGCGATCGGCGGGATCTTCGACATCGGGCAGACCTATCCGTATTTCCCGGCGTTTCGAAGATACGTGCCGGCGGTGCCGTTCCCGTTCTTTTTATGCCTGCTCGGGCTCGTCTGGCTGATGGTCAACACCGAGGATCTGCGCCGGCGGATCGTTTACGGCGCGCTCGCGGCCGGTTGTTTCGCGTTCGTCAACTTTTCCTACTTCTACACCTGGACGACGGCGCTCGCGTGGTTCGGCTGTCTGGGGCTGGTCTGGTGTGCGGCGCGGCCCGACGGCGTGCTGCGCGATCTCAAATCGCTGGCGGCGCTCGGCGCGGGCTTTTTATGCTCGCTCGCGCCGTATGCGCTGCTTTTGTCGAACCGCTCGCACACGATGGACGACGTGCAATTGCTGGTGCTGACGCACGCGCCCGATCTCAACCGCGTGCCGGAATACATCAGCTTCTTCGTCCTGCTGATGATCGCGGCGGCGGTTTTGCTGAAGCTCGTCAGTTTCCGCGACCGCGACGTATTGTTCGCGGTCTCGCTCGCGCTCGTCCCGATCGCCGTCTTCAACCAGCAGGTCATCACCGGAAAATCGCTGCAGCCGATCCATTATCAGGTCTTTATCGGCAACTACGTCGCCGCGCTCGCGCTCGTCGTGACGGTCGGCATTCTGTTGAAAAGAAGCGGACTGTTCAAATTCGCGCTCGTCAAGGCGCTGGTCATTTTGTGCGCGGCGGGCGCGGCGGCGTGGGGCTTTGTCGAATGTCACTACACGGTCGCGGTGCTCGACGAGGCGAACGTCGCGCGCGATCAGGGAATGGACGTCGGCCGCTATCTGACGGAAATCGCGCCGGCGAACGGCGACACGCCGCGGACGGTGATTATGCCGTTCTCGATGCTCGAGGGCGACGATCTGCCGACGATCGCGCCGCAGTCGGTGCTCTGGGCGCGCCACCAGCATATCTTCGCCGGCGTCACGTGGCAGGAGAACAAGGAGCGGTATTATCAGTATCTGCATTTTCTCGGCGTGACGCCGGAGAGCCTCGCCGAGGGGATGAAGAAGAGGGGCGATTTCGTCTCGGTCATCGCGCTCTTCGGCTGGGGCCGCCACACGGACCGGCTCAATTCCGAGTATAAGCCGCTGACTTACGGCGAGATCGACGCCGAAGTGCGGCTCTACGAGGACTATCTGAGGAATTTCAACCCGCGCAATTCGCCCGACACGATCCTCTCGTATCTGGTCGTGCCGGCGGACTGGGATCCGGATTTCGCGAACATCGACAAATGGTACGAGCGGGAAGAACTCGCGCGGTTTCCGTACTATACGCTCTACCGGGTGCGGCTGAAGAACTGAGCGGGGCCGATTCGGGCGGCGCGGAGGCCGGCGAACGAAATCGGTCTTCGATCCGTGGTCTTTGTCCGGATTTCGCCCGGCCGCCGTTTTCGATCGCGGCGTCGGCCGTCTTCCGGTCAAAGATCAAAGACCAAAGATCGAAGACCGAAGATCGAAGCTCAAAGACCGCAGACCGGACAAAAAAAAGACCGCCGGTTGTTCGGCGGTCGAATTTACTGCTAAAAAAAATATAAAAGTATTAAGCTTAGGCGGCCAAAAGGTCGTTCGACGTTTCGGCAAAAACGCGTCGGCCATTCAGTGCATCGTCAATGATCTCGCGAACCGCCGACGCATCCGGATTGACGTCCATCCGCGCGCAGGCGCGGAGGTGCCGGATGATGCCCTCGGTTGCGATTTCCAAAGCCGCACCGCCGAGTTTCGCGAACCGGCGGGCCTGAATATGATCGATTTGCAGAATTCTCTCCTGCAAAGTCATTTGTTTTGTTGCTGCCACTTTATATTCTTCTCCTTCTTTCATTAGAATTAGGTATTTATAAAACCTCTTTGTTGTCAAAGACAACTAACTATTATTTAATATCACGCACTATTCGTGACTGATCACAAATTAGTTGAAATCTTTAACCTGTAAGTTGCTATAAATTGAAAACTGTCGGTTGTTTTTCAACGAATGTATGCTAATGCTACCAGAAAAAACATAATTTGTCACCATTTTTTTTTAACAGATGTGAAATTTTTCCGGCGAGCGGCTTGACAAACGCCAAAAAGAACGCCGAACCCTCGCGGATTCGGCGTTCGGCGGGGCGAACCCCGGAAATTAAAAGGGCGGTTTAGCTGACCGCGTCTTTCATCGCTTTGCCGAGACGGAATTTGACAGTCGTTTTGGCCGGGATTTCGATCGGTTTGCCGGTCGCCGGGTTGCGGCCTTCGCGCGCTTTACGGGTGGCTTTGACCAATTTACCGAAGCCCGGGAGGGTGAATTCTCCGTTCGCTTTGACTTCGCCGGCGGCGAGATCCGCGAGAGCGTCGAAGAAGCTCTTGACTTCGGTCTTTTTCAATCCTGTTTTGTCCGCCAGACTGTTGACGATTTCCGTTTGTGTTAATTTAGCCATAATTTATATGTAACCTCCAAATTGATTGTGAATAAATACTACTTAATTGAAATCCGCGCCTGCCCTGAATGCAGGCTCGATAGGGGCAAAAAATTTTCCCAACCGATGATAGCTGATTGGTCGGGGCGAGATGATTCGAACATCCGACCTCTCGGTCCCAAACCGAGCGCACTACCGGGCTGTGCTACGCCCCGCTAAAAAGGTTTCGTTTCATTCAAGAAACACATTCAAGTGCCGAATTTTACAGGCGAAAAAGTCATTGGTCAAGTTCAAGAATCGTAAAATCGCGCAAAAACGGGATTATTTTTGCAATTGCCCGCGACCGGTGACTGATTTCCCGCTTGATCGAGGAGGGAAGTTCGCCGAACGTCCGCTCGTAGCCGTCGGGAACGAAGACGGGATCGTAGCCGAAGCCGTTCGCGCCCCGCGGAAACGGCGCGATCCGGCCGCGGCAGACGCCCTCGGCCCGGAATCTGATCGCGCCTTCGGGCGCGGCGAAGGCCATCGCGCAGACGAACCGCGCGCGCCGCTCGGCGTCGCCGGTCGCGGCGAGCTCCGCGAGCAGTTTTTCGATCTTCGCGGCGTCGTTCGCGGCGTCGCCCGCGTAGCGCGCGCTGAAGACGCCCGGCGCGCCGCCGAGCGCCTCGACTTCGAGGCCGGAATCGTCCGACAGCGCCCAGCAGCCGGTCTGCCGCGCGTACGACTGCGCCTTGAGCACGGCGTTTTCCTCGAAGGTGAGGCCGGTTTCGGCGGGTTCGACGATCCGGTCGAAGGCGTCGAGCCCGCAGACCTCGACGCGGAGGTCCTGCAGCAGGTCGTGCATCTCCCGGATCTTGCCCGGATTGTTGGTGGCGACGAGCAGTTTCATAAATTTTATTATGACAGGAAATTCCGGCCGCTTCATCCGGGGCGGGCGGCTTTCGGCGCGGGCCGGATGATTAACGGAAATAAACAAATTTTTGTTGCCAAAACACCGGCATTTGCGGTATAAAAGATATAGCGGATTTTTCCGCCCGCGCTGATTCCCAACTCAATAAGATTTTCGTAAGGAGATTCAATTTTGGACGTTGCCTTAACAACGACTTCGCTATACGAGCCGGCCGTTCTGCCGACCGAACCGCCCGATCGGATCGAGACTTCGCCGTCTGCGGTCGCGACCGACCGGGACGAATTGTTTTTCGGTCTCGGGCTCTGGCTTTCCGGGCTCGAAAGCTTTCTCAAACTCCAGAATCATTCGTTTCTCGAAGAGACCCGCGCCCGCGCCGCGACGCGCGACTGGACGAAGGAATTCCGGCTGACTCATTCGACGCTGCTTTTGTGTTCGCGGCTCACCTTTCAGTTGACCAAGCTCCTCAAGGCGCAGAAACATTCGAAAACCGCCGACAGCGGCAACGATCTGATGGACGCTCTCGGGCTCGAAGCGGCGGTCGAGGAGATCGACGCGCCGGAGCTCGGCCGGCTGACGGCCGTTTTGAAGGACGTCGTCCTGCTCAACGAGGGACTGCTCCGCGCCGCACCGCTCAAATTCGGCGAATGGACGGCGTGGAGCCGCGCGCTCTCGGAAAAGCTGGAATCGGTCGCGCTGGTCGGCAAACTGATCGCGCGCGCCGAGAAGACCGGCGAACGCTTTCTGCCGGAAGTGCTGACGGCGCTGCTCGAAAGCAAGCCGCTGCCGTTCGCGACCGAGGCCGATCTGCGGCTCGTGCTGCCGCGCTTCGCGAAGATCCTCAAATGGCTGAGCGTGATCGAGACGATGCTCCAGACCGACGAGCCGCTCAAGCCGTCGCTCCTGATCTTTTCGCGGATCTACGAGCAGATTCAGGAAACGACCGCGTTCATCAACAACCGCCTGCTGCGGTTTCCGAACGAGGAAGACGAGCTCTTCGCGCAGCTCGACGGCGCCGCCTACACGGCCTCGATCGAACTGCGGAAAGTCTATAACTACGAGCTCGCCGGACTGTCCGAGATGCGTTCGACGCCGCTCATCTACGCGAAGATCGAGACCGCGTTCGCGCTTCTCAACGACAGCTTTCAGCTGACGCTGATCAATTTCGCGCAGCTCATCGACCCGAACATCGAAACGCACCGGATCTTTCCGAAGCTCAAGGTCAAGCTCGATCATTCGCTCGCCCTGCGCCAGAACCTGTGGCATCTGCTGCGGTCGGTCAAGGAAGCCGAGCAGAATCCCGACAAATATCCGATGCGCGAGCTTTACGGGCAGATGAGCGATTTTCTGAAGACGTCGGTCAACTTTCTCTTCTACAAGGACCGCGAAACGGTCGAGCGGTTTATCGAGGAAGTGCTCGTCACCCACAACCGGAAAGACCTCGTCCCGATCCTCCACCGGTTCGGCGCCTATATCGAGACATTGTTCGGCCAGGTCAATATGCGCGTCGTTCTCGCCGGTTTCCCGTTCGATTACGAATCCTGAAAAATTAAAGGGCTTTAACGCCGGGACGCGAAGCCGCAAA
>JAFDVJ010000092.1 GCA_018269075.1 Acidobacteriota bacterium | reverse complement strand
AATTCATATACCGCTCAGTAATGACTTTTTGTGCACAAAAAAAAACTTTTTTAGCCAAAAAACTATTTTCTTTAGCCAAAAAACTTTCTTTTTTAGCCAAAAAACTAAATTTCTTAGCCAAAAAACTAATTTTTTTATCCAAAAAATTTACTTTTTGTGCACAAAAAAAAACTTTTTTGGCCAAAAAATTCATTTTTTGTGCAGACTTCGCCGGCCGCAAAGCCCGCCGCGCCCGCGATTTCGCATTTTGTCGGGTTTTTCGCTCTGAATAAGTTTCGAGTTCCGCCTTCAGGCGGCTACACGCTTCGTGAGAATAAATTTCCGGTGAAAACGGCGGCCGCCTGAAGGCGGAACTCAAAACGCGGCCGACACGCCGCGCGGTTTTCTCGCGCCGCGTCGAAACGGGAATTATTAAAAACAGCATTTATGCAGTAAGAATTTACGTGAGGACCGGCGGGGGCCGCGAGATTTAATAAAAATTAAGGCTTTTGCGGGCGGCGGGCGGGCGGCTGTTGACGGATTGCTGCGCGAATTTGACCGGAGCGGGACCGGAGCCTGCCGGCGGACGGCGGGCGGGCGGGGCGGAAGGGCGAAAAAATGTCGGTTTTTCGGGGGTCGGGGAACATTATTTGGGTGATATAAGAGAGGTATTTGGAGTATAATCGAATTACGCAGAGACGCTCCTGATTTTCAATTTCAACGAACCGGCGCCGCCCGGCGCAGGCTCGATTTCACAACCGTTTGGGAGGGCGTTATGAGAGGATTTTCATTCGGACGATTCACCGTCGAACTGACATTCGTGTTTTTGTTGTTATGCGGAGCCGTCCCGGCGTTGGCCGCCGGCGAGCTCGACCCGGCGTTCAATCCGGCGGCCTTCGGGTTTTCGAACGGGACGATCAACGTCGTCAAAAAACAGCCCGACGGCAAGTTTCTGATCGGCGGGACGTTTACCGAGGCCAACGGGCAGGGCACGACGGCCGTCGCGCGTTTGAACGCCGACGGCACAGTCGATACCTCGTTCAGCTCGCCCGATTTCGGGAACGGCGTCGGGCTCGGCGGGGCGATCTTTGCGATCGGCGTCCAGTCGAACGGCAAGATCGTCGTCGGCGGCGAGCTCAACGGCGTCAACAACGTCAACGATAAAAAGCTTTACCGGCTCAACGCGGACGGTTCGCTCGATACGACGTTTCTCGCGCCGTCGTTCGATTTCTTCCAGCAGGCGACCGTTTACGACATCGAGATCCAGCCCGACGACAAGATCGTCGCCGGCGGCAATTTCCAGATCAATTCCGGCTCGACGGCGCTCAATCTGGCGCGGTTCAACGCCGACGGGACGCTCGACGGCGGCTTCAACAACATCGGCTCGATGGCGGTTTACACGATCGCGCTGCAGGGCGACGGCAAGATCGTCGTCGGCGGCAATTCGATGATGCGTTTGAATTCGAACGGCACCGGCGACGCGTCGTTTACCTCGCCGACGCTTACGAGTTCGATAATTTACGATCTGACGATCCAGCCGGACGGCAAATTCCTGATCGCCGGTTTGTTTTCGACCGTCAACGGGTTCAACGCCGGCAACATCGCGCGGATCAACGCGGACGGTTCGGTCGATCTGACCTTCAACCTCAACAATCCGGGCGCGAACGGCCGCATCTACGACGTCCAGTTCGACGCGAGCGGAAAGATCCTGATCACCGGCCTCTTTACCGCCTACAACGGGACGACGCGGCAGCGCGTCGCGCGACTGAACGCCGACGGGACGCTCGACACGACGTTTCAGAACAATCCGAATTTCACGTTCTTTTTCGCCGACGATTCGGAAGTGATGGCCGACGGGCGCATCCTGACGGGCGGCGCGACGCAGCCGGGCACGGTCCAGCCGCTCGCGATCCTGAGCAGCGTCGGCGCGGTCGACACGACGGTTTCGTACGCGATCGGAACGACCGGCAAGGTCGGCAAAGTCGCCGTTCAGCCGGACGGCAAGGTCCTCGTCGGCGGGCAGTTTACGGCGATCGGCGGCGTCAGGCGCAATTCGCTCGCGCGTTTGAACGCCGACGGCACGGTCGATACGACGTTCGTCCCGTATTTCAACGCTTTTCCGACGCAGCAGACGGTCAACGCGATCGCGCTGCAGCCGGACGGCAAGATTATCGTCGGTTTCTCGCACGGCGAAACGCTCGTCCGGCTGACGACGACCGGCGCGCTCGATCAGAGTTTCCCGACCGTCTCCGCGTCGAGCGTGATCTATGATCTCGCGATCCAGTCGAACGGGCAGATTCTCGCGGCCGGCGGCATCGTGTTCGCGAGCTCGCAGAATTATATCGCCCGTTTCAATTCCGACGGCTCGCGCGATACGGCGTTTGCGCCGGCCGGCAGCCAGCCGAACCAAATCGTCAACAAGATCGTCATCCAGCCGGATACGAAGATCCTGATCGGCGGCGCGTTTACGCAGGTCGGCTCGACCGGGCGCGGACGGGTCGCGCGTCTGAACTTCGACGGCTCGCTCGACACCGTCTTTAACCCGCCGGGCGGCGCGAACGGCGACGTCAGCGATATGGAATTGCAGGCGGACGGCCGGATCGTCGTCGCCGGCGCGTTCACGGGACTCAACGGCAGCCTCAATCAGGCCCGCGTCGGCCGCTTCAACGCCGACGGCACGCTCGACACGACGTTCGCGCAGACGGTCGGCGGCCCGGTTTACGCGCTCAAAATGCAGCCGGACGGAAAATTCCTGATCGGCGGCACGTTTTCGCAGATCGGCGGCACCGGCCGGACGAATCTGGCGCGATTGAACGCGAACGGCGCGCTCGATCCGACCTTTAACGCCGCGCCGTCGAACACGGTCTGGGACATTCAGCAGCAAACCGACGACAAGGTGCTGATCGGCGGCGAATTCACGAAGGTCAACGGCACGAGCCGGCTGCGGGTCGCCCGGCTGCTGAACGTGACGGTTCCGCCGCGCCATTACTTCGACTACGACGGCGACGGCAGGGCGGACGTCTCGGTGTTCCGGGCCGCGGAGAACAAATGGTATATCCTCAGAAGCTCGGATTTTGGCGTCACGCAGACGGTCTTCGCGATCCCGAACGACGTGCCGGTTCCGGCCGACTACGACGGCGACGGCAAAACCGACATCGCGATCTGGCGGCCGTCGAACGGCGCGTGGTGGTATTTGTCGTCGATCACGGGCGCGCAGATCAACGTCAATTTCGGCCAGACCGGCGACATTCCGCGACCGTCGGACGTCGACGGCGACGGCCGGACGGATTTCGTCGTCTTTCGCCCGTCGACGAGCGTCTGGTACCGGATGACGGGCACCGGCGCGACGTCGATCATCGCGTTCGGTTCGGCCGGCGACAAGCCGGTGATCGGCGATTTCGACGGCGACGGCAAAGCGGACCCGGCGATTTTCCGACCGTCGACCGGCGATTGGTGGTACGCAAGTTCGATTACCGGCCAATTTCTGGCCGTTCATTGGGGCGCGACGAACGATATTCCGGCACCGGCCGATTACGACGGCGACGGGAAGACGGATTTCGCGATCTTCCGCCCGTCGGACGGGGGCTGGTTCATCGCGAATTCGAGCAGCGGCAGCGTGGTCACGACGTCGTTCGGGACTTCGGGCGACAAGCCGGTCCCGGCCGATTACGACGGCGACGGCAAAGCGGACATCGCGGTCTTTCGGCCGGCTTCGGGTGTTTGGTATCTCTTACAGACGACCGCCGGGTTCGGCGCACTGCAGTGGGGCGTCGCCGCGGACACGCCGACCGAAAACGCATTTCTCCAGTAAACGCCTGCGGGACCCGGATTTCAAAAAAGAGCCGATTTGTTTCGGCTCTTTATTTTCGGCGCGTAATAACCCGATAATTTGTGGTATGATTTGCAATGTCCCAGATTCATTATGAACGGTTTTGAACAAGCGATCGGCAGTCTCGATCTCAAACTTTTCGAAAAAATCAGCAGCCAGTCGAACGATCACGATAAGAAATCGCTGATGGCCTGTCAATTGGCCGCGCGCGAGCTCGCGCCGGGTTACGTATATCTCGAAATCGGCTCTTATCTCGGCGGGAGCATTCAGCCGCATCTGCTCGATCCGGACTGCCGGCGGATCTATTCGATCGACAAACGGCCGCTCGTCCAGCCCGACGAGCGCGGCGTCGATTACACTTATCTCAACAATTCGACGGCCCGGATGCTCGAAAATCTGCGCGGCGTCGCGCCCGAACAGGTCGCCAAAGTCGTCACGATCGACGGCGACACGGGCGAGATCGCGACTTCCGAAATCGGAGAAAAGGTGACGCTCTGTTTTATCGACGGCGAGCACACCGACGAAGCCGTGCTCCGCGATTTCAGGTTCTGTCTCGAAGTGCTCGACGAGCGCGGCGCGATCCTCTTCGATGACGCCAACATCATCTACAACGGGATCGCCGACTGTCTCGAATATCTGAAGGCGAAAAAAATCGATTTTCGCGCCTTCAACCTGCCCGACAAGATTTTCGCGGTGACGATCGGGGATTTCCCGATTCATCGAAACGAACGGCTCCACGAAAGGATTCTGGACAATTACCAGAGCTACCTTTATTCGCTGCAGTCAAACGACTTCTACCGGAAGTTCGTCAACAAGCGGCCGTTTCGCCTGTACCGCAAGCTGATGGTCAAATTGAAGGGACTGAACAAGTTCGATTGAATCCGCTGGGCAAAAAAACTTTTCGGGAAACGTCAAAAAGGTTAGACGACATCGAAACGTCGGTTTACCCGTTGTCGGAAAAATTAAAAGGTCGAGATAAAACAATGAGAGAAAAAAATCAGCGGCGAAAAATGTTTTGTTCGTTTGTTTTGGCGACGACGATCCTGGTGAACGGTCTGCCCGGCCGGGCGCAGGACGTCGTCACGTCGGAGGATTTTACCGGCGCTTCGAGCGCGTTCGTCTTTAAGACGTCGCGCAAAGCGGCGCAGAAAAAAATCGCGTTTCGCTCGACCACGACCGTGACCCGGACGAAAACCGCGCGGCTCGAATCGGCCAAACGGATCACCAAACAATCGGTGACGGTCGCGAAGGTCAACCCGAAGCGGACGAAATCCAAAGAGGTCGATCCGGCGACGGTCAAGGTCAACTCGGCCGAATTCAAACGCAAGACGCCGCAGGAAGCGTCGGTCATCTTCGCCGGCGTCGGCGAATATTATCTCGGTCAGGACAAGCTCGACGACGCGATCAACTGGTTCCGCGAATCGGTTCAGCTCGACGAAAAGAACGGCAACGCCAAAAACGGCCTCAGTGACGCGCTGACGCGCAAGGGCGACCAGCTGCTGACGAAGGAAAATTACGACATCGCCAAACTTTTATACAATGAGGCGCTCACCAACAACCCGAACAACGCCGCCGCCTACGCCGGACTGGCCGAAATCTACAGCGCCAAGGATGACGGCGAAAACGCCGCCGCCAATTATCAGAAAGCGCTTTCTCTCGACTCCGAGCTGACCGAGGTCAACGCGCCGCTCGGCGTTATCTATTACCAGAAAGGCGATTACGCGCAGGCCGACGCCGCTCTTCAGAAAGCGGCCGCCGCCAATCCGAACAATGCCGAAACGCAGTTTTTCATCGGTCTTTTGAGAACCAAACAGAACCGTCCGCAGGAAGCGCTCGCGGCGTTCAAGCGTTCGATCGAGCTCGATCCGAACAATCCGGAGGTCTATTATTATCAGGGCGAGGTCTACGACTCGCTCGACAACGACAAGGACGCGATCGCTTCGTACCAGAAGGCCGTGCAGCTCAATCCGAAATACAGCGAGGCGTGGTTCGATCTCGGCGCGGCCTTTTACAACCGCGGCCGCTACCCGGAAGCGATCGCGGCTTACAAGGAAGTCGTCAAGCTCAAGCCGACCTACGGCGAGGCGCACGCCAATCTGGCCGACGTTTACCGGCTCAACAACAATCTCGACGAGGCGATCGGCGAATACCGGCTGGCGACGACCTTTATCAAGGACGATCCCGAAATCTACAGCAAGTTCGGGTATGTCGCCGCCCGCCGCGCGCTGACGCCGGGTTACCGGAATTTCTGGAAGGTCGCCATCGACAACTTCGAGAAGGCGGTCCAGATGTCGCCCGACAACATCGATTACACGAATCTCGGCTGGGCCTATTACAATCTCGCCCAGACGAATCTGAAGGAGAAGAATCAGACGGAATATCAGGCTAATCTCGGCAAGGCGCGCGACGCTTTCGTCAAGGCCAATTCGATGAAGCCGGTGCCGAAGGTGGCGGCCGCGATCAATCTCAATCTCGGGATGACGCTGACCGATCTCGGCGATTATCAGGGATCGGCCGATGCGTTGAAGGCGGCGCTCGGATTTCAGAAGAACTGGATTCCGGCGATGAACGAGCTCGGCATCGCCTACCGCAAGAAGGGCGATTTCGACAACGCCGCCAAGCAGTTCCGCGAAGTCCTCAAGCTCGACGACAAATACGCGCCGGCGCATTACAATCTGGCCGAAACCGAATTCCGGCGGGGCAATAAAAAGGAAGCCCGGAAGGAATACGAAAAGCTCAAGACGCTCGACCGGCCGGATCTGGTGACGCTGCTCGAACTGGTCACGAACGGGGAAATTCTCAAGTGATTTCCCCGGAAAAAGAAAAAGGTTTTGGGATTCACCGATTCAAAGCGTAATAATTTGGATCGGTGAATGGTTTTATCGAATATGAAAAGTTTTTGGGGTACGAAACTGGTCTCGGCTTTTTGTCTGGGGGCGATCCTGTTCTGGAATCTGCCGGTCGCGTTCGGGCAGGACGTCGTCACGTCGGAAGATTTTTCGGGCGGCGGAAGCGTCTTCAGCTTCCGGGAATCGAGAAAGGCCAAACAGAAGAAAATCGCCGTCAAAAAGGGCTTCGTGACGACGCGGAACGCCTCGCAGGCGAAGAAAGTCCGCGCCAAAGTCAAAACGCAGGTCGCTTCGAAGTCGAAACCGCGGACGCGCTCGAAACCGGTCGAGCCGACGGTCGCGGTCAAAAACTCGCCCAAAACCGCCGCCGCGAAGATCAAGGCCTCCAACGACTACGCCGGCGCGGCCGAAACTTTTCTCGACCGCAACGAGCTCGACAACGCCGTTCAGTGGTTTAAGAAATCGCTGACCTTCAACCCGAACAACGCCGCCGCCAAACTCGGTTTGAGCGAGGCGCTGACCCGCAAAGGCGATTCGCTCGTCGCCGGCGAAAACGCGTCGCTCGCGGTCGCCGCCTACACGGAAGCGGTCAAAAACAATCCGCAGAACGCCGCCGCCTACGCCGGAATGGGCGCGGCCCACGAAGATCTCGACAATGACAAGGACGCGGTCGCGGCCTATGAAAAAGCGCTCGCCATCAATCCCGAACTGACCGACATCTACGCGCCGCTCGGCGTTCTGTATTACCGGCAGGGCGAGATCGACAAGGCCGAGACCTTTCTGAAAAAGGCCGACGCCGCCGATCCGAACAACGCCGAGACCAAGCTCTATCTCGGGCTCGTCGATATGGAGCGCAATCAGGGCGACAAGGCCGTCGCCTCGATCAACCGCGCGGTCGAACTCGATCCGTCGTCGGCCGAAGCGCATTATTATCTCGGCACGGTTTACAGCCGCAGCGACAAGAACGATCAGGCCGAGGCCGAATATCAGAAGGCGCTCGCGATCGATCCGAAATACACCGACGCGCAGTACGATCTCGGCGTCGCGCAGTATAATCAGGAAAAATATACGGAAGCCGCCGCCAGCTATCAAAAAGTCGTCCTCGAAGACCCGAACAACGGCGGCGCGCAGTATAATCTCGCCGAAACCTACCGGCAGCTCGAGCAGTACGGCCGGGCCAACGAGCAGTATGCCGTCGCGGCCGTCTACGTCAAGGACGAGCCCGATCTCTACACGAGCTGGGGCTATTGTCTCGGCAAGGAGCAGAAATGGGACAAGGCGGCGACGCGGCTCCAGACGGCGACCGAATTGAAGGGCGACGCGGTCGATTATTCGAACGTCGCGTGGGCCTACAACAAGGGCGCCGAAGACGATCTCAAGGCGGGCCGCCAGACCGAAGCGTCGGCCAAGCTCGCCTCCGGCAAACAGGCGTCGCAGAAAGCGACCGAGCTTAACCCGAATTTCGCGGCCGGCTTCGTCAATCTCGGCTCTTCGCTCAACGGTCTCGGCGACTATCAGTCATCGGTGACGGCCCTTCAGCGGGCGGTCGAGCTCCGCGACGACTGGTATTTCGCGCATAACGAGCTCGGCCTCGCACTTCGCGGACTCGGGCAGATGGCCGCCGCGATCGCGCAGTTTCAGCGGGTCGTCGGGATGAACGACAAGTTCTCGAAGGGACTCTTCAATCTGGGCGAGGCGCAGTTTGCGAGCGGCGACAAAAAGGCCGCCGAGGCGACGATGAAAAAGCTCAAGAATCTCGACCCGAATATGGCCAAACAGCTCGACGGCGTGCTCAAGGGCAAGATCAAGAACGAGATCGACAAGCGCAACCCGATCAAAAACATCCCCAAGCCGTTCTGACGCGAGGCGGGAAACCGTTTATTTATGAGCCATTCTCCGAACGATCTGAAGATCGAGGAAAAAGTCCCGCTCGCGCCGCTGACCACTTTCGGGGTCGGCGGCGCGGCGCGTTTTTATGTTCGGGCGGAAACCGAGGCGCAGGTCGTCGCGGCGCTCGGGTTCGCGGCCGAATACGGGTTCGACGTCTTTGTCCTCGGCGGCGGCAGCAACGTCCTGATCGCCGACGGCGGCTTCGACGGGCTCGTTCTCCGGGTCGCCCTCAAAGGCATCGCGGTCGACGGCCCGCGCGTGACGGCCGGGGCGGGCGAGGACTGGGACGAATTCTGCGAATTCTGCGTCGCCAACGAGCTCGCCGGGATCGAATGCCTGAGCGGGATTCCCGGGACGGTCGGCGGGACGCCGGTCCAGAACGTCGGCGCCTACGGGCAGGAAGTTTCCGAAACGATCGTCCGGGTCCGGGTTTTCGACCGGAAGACGCGCGAACTGCTCGATCTCGGCCGGGACGAATGCCGGTTCGGGTATCGCGCGAGCATCTTCAATACCACGGAGAAAAACCGGTTCGTCGTGCTCGCCGTGACGTTCGAGCTCGTGCCGGGCGGGGCACCGAAGATCGTTTACGAAGACCTCCGCGCGCATTTCGGCGACCGGCGGCCGACGCTCGCCGAGACGCGCGAAGCCGTCCGCACGATCCGCGCGCAAAAAGCGATGCTCGTCCGGCAGGGCGGGCCGGACGCGAATTCCGCCGGCTCGTTTTTCAAGAACCCGGTCGTCTCCGCCGAACGGTTCGCGAAACTGCTCGAAACGGCGAAATCGGACGGAATCGAAAGCGTCCCGAATTTTCCCGGCGGCGACGGCTTCTGCAAAATCCCGGCGGCGTGGCTGATCGAAAAAAGCGGCTTTCACAAAGGCTACACGCTCGGCCGCGCCGGCCTTTCGACGCTTCACACGCTCGCCCTGACCAATCGCGGCGACGCGACGGCCGGAGAGATAATCGCCCTCAAAAACGAAATCCAGATCGCCGTCCGCAATAAATTCGGGATCGAACTCGTTCCCGAACCGGTTTTCGTCGGATTTTAATCTCCGAAAATCTTGTCAGAACAGCCGATTTCTGATTAAATACGAGCAGACTCGAAACGGGGTTACGCCAATCGCCGCAGCTTATTGCGGACGCTGGCCCGTCCTTCGGCGGCCAACCCCGTTCAAGCGACGCCACCGCCGACGGGCCGCCCCGCCGGCCGATATCAAAACAACAAAAAATTCAGTTTGAGGAAGGATTTATGAATAAAGACGCAAAATCCGGGGGCGATCCGAAGCCGAACCGCCGGAAGTTTCTGGGCAACATCGGAAAAACCGTGGCCGGGATGACGGCCGCCGGCGCGCTCGTTCCGTTTATCGACGACCGGGCCGGGGTCTTCGCGCAGCGCGGCGACGACGGCCAGACGTTTTACCAGCAGCGGGCGAATGCCTGCTTTCAGTTCCGGGTCAACGCCGCGCAGGCCAACAACGCGAGAATTCCGCCGCTCTTCCAGCGATCCAACAACGGCGACGAAGCGCTTTACCCGAACCGGATCGGCAGTTACTCGAAGGGCCTCCCGCACCAGTCGAACGGCGAAGTCGTGCCGGCGGCCTACGACGCGCTGCTCGCCGCCGTCAACAGCCGTTCGCCGGCCCTTTTCGAACAGATCCCGATGGGCGGCGACCGCAAGCTGACCAACCCGCAGGCCGGGCTCGCTTTCGATCTCGAAGGGAAGGACTGCTTCAGCTTGATCCAAACGCCGCCGCCGCCTTTCGCGAGTCGCGAAAACGCGGCCGAGATCGCCGAGAATTACTGGATGGCGCTGCTTCGCGACGTGCCCTACGCGGATTACCAGTCGAACCCGGTCGCCGCCGCGGCGGCCGCCGACCTGACGCTGTTCGGCGCGGATTTCAAGGGCGCGAAGGACACCAACGGACAGGTCACGCCGCGCGTCCTGTTTCGCGGCCTGACGCCGGGCGACAAGGCGGGCCCGTATCTTTCGCAGTTCTTTTACCAGCCCTGCTTTTTCGGCGCGAACGAGGTCAGCCAGAAAATTCGCACCGTCCGGACGATTTCCGACGGCGGCGCCAACTATATGACGGATTTCGCGAGCTGGCTTTCGGTTCAAAACGGCGTTTCGCCCAATCAGTCCGACCTGTTCGATTCGACGCCGCGGTATATGCGCAACGGCCGCGACATCGGCCAATGGGTTCATATCGACGTGCTTTTTCAGGCGTATTTTCAGGCTTTTCTGATCATCGCGGGGCTCGGCGTGCCGGCCGACGCGGGCAATCCTTACACGAATTCGGCGACGCAGATCGGATTCGGGACGTTCGGCGGGCCGCATATCGCGGCGCTGCTCTGCGAGGTCGCAACCCGCGCGCTCAAGGCCGTCTGGAACCAGAAATGGTTCGTCCATCGCCGTTTGCGGCCGGAAGCCTTCGCCGAACGCGTCGACCGCCGCGCTTTTCACGGCGCGAATTATCCGGTGCATCAGGAGATTCTGAACTCGGTCACGACTAACACGCGGCTCGGCGGGTTTCTTCCGGCGGGCAACGCGCTGCTGCCGATGGCCTTTCCCGAGGGCTCGCCGACGCATCCGGCCTACGGCGCGGGCCACGCGACCGTCGCCGGCGCGTGCGTGACGATTCTCAAGGCGTGGTTCGACGAGAGCTTCGTGATCCAGAACCCGGTCGAGCCCGATTCGACCGGCCAGGTGCTCGTCCCGTACACCGGTTCGGCGAATCTGACGGTCGGCGGCGAATTGAACAAGCTCGCTTCGAACGTCGCTTTGGGCCGCAACACGGCCGGCGTCCACTGGCGTTCGGACGGCACCGAATCGCTCAAGCTCGGCGAAGCGGTCGCGATCGGCGTTTTGAAGGATCAGAAACTCGCCTACAACGAGGTCTTCAACGGCTTCTCGCTGACGAAATTCGACGGCACGACCGTCACCGTCTGACAAAAAAATCCGCGAAGGCCATACTTTCAGGCCTTCGCGGTTCCAGCAAAGAGGGGAAAAAGCCGGCGGGGGAAGCCGGGCTCTTCAGTTTACGGACTGGCCGTAAAATCGATGTCGGTCAGGTTGTCCGTCACATTGACGACGCGAGGGCTGCCGGTAAACAGATATTTTTTGCTGTTGACGGTCAAAATGTAAGTTTCGCCCGTCTCGACTTCATCGAACTTGTAATAACCGAAACTGTTAGTCGTCGCGGAACGCGAAACGCCCGCGCCGTCGGTCAAAGTAACGTTAACGCGCGAAATCCCGGCTCCCGAATCGGTGAGAACGCGGCCGCCGACCGAAACGTTCGAAGCCGTCGGGACGAACGGCGACTGAACGCTGACCGCATCGATCTCGGCTTGTCCCGGTCCGATGAAAGTAACCGTTGTGTAATCCCGGAATCTGATTCTGATCGTTTGACCGGCGTAGGCGCTCAGGTTGACGGAATGATTCACCCAGCCCGTATTGGTTTTGGTGAGCGGCGGGGCGGTCACGGAATAAAGAGTCTGCAGCACGACATTCGATGTGTTCGTTATCTCGACGAAATAAAACGCCTGTCCGCAGCCCGCGGCGGTCGAGCAAAAGTCGGATAAATTCATCTGAAAGCGGTCTTTCCATAGTAAACCCGCCGTGGTTGCGGCCGGAAGCGTGACGTCCTGATACATAATATATTGCTGGTTCGCCGAGGCGGTGACACCGTTCACCGCGTCGCGGGTACCCTGCTGCGGCGATGCCGGCGTAGGGCTGAAAGGCGAGGTCCCGCAGCCGGGACAAAGTTCATATCCATTTGCCACGATTTGCCAGTTTTGCCAGCTGCCGGTAGGGTTCGTGGTCGTCCAGCCCGTAAAATTGCCGGTTTCGAAACCCCCGTTGACGAGCAGTTCGGCGGCGTTTGTGCGGTGTGGAAGGAGAAAGGCAATCCCTCCGCAGATTGCCGCAAAAATCAATAATTTCTTCATTGTTGTTCTTCTCCATTCGAATTAATTCAAGGTCAAAACGATCGCCCGAACCGGTCTTCGAAGACGGCCGGAATCGGGGGCGGCACCGGCCGCTTTTCGGATAACGCGGAAGAATCGGGGAGTTTTGAACCGCGGATCGAATCGGAATCTACCCCAAAACCGTTCGAACTCGCGGCCCAAAACTCCCTCGGTGGCGAGACTGTTCAATATTGGCCGGCGGATTTCGACACCGTTCCGGCCGAACCTGTAAATTGACGTCGATGAAATGTTCGGCTGTTTGCCAAAACCAATTCGTTGATCCCCTTTCCCCATCCTTGCTGACGATCGCTTATATCCGTTAATGATTTTTATCCGCAAAAACTGACACGGAAAAATAAAAATATTTTCGAAACCGGAAAAAGAACGGCTGCGTCCGCCCGCCGGCCGCCGTAATAAGTCCGGCCGACACAGGGCGGCGCGCGCCGGGAACCCGCCGGATTCCGTCCGTCGCGAAATTTCGTTCGTGATAAATTTCTCAACCGCGCGGCGAATCGGCTATAATTTTTTGAATACGAGTTTCAACAACCAATGCCAAAACGCACAGACATCCATAAGATCTTAATCATCGGCTCGGGGCCGATCGTCATCGGGCAGGCCTGCGAATTCGATTACTCGGGCACGCAGGCGTGCCGCGCGCTCAAACAGGAAGGCTTCGAGGTCGTCCTCGTCAATTCGAACCCGGCGACCATTATGACCGACCCGGAAATCGCCGACCGGACCTATGTCGAACCGTTAACGGTCGAGACGCTGACCGCGATCATCGAGAAGGAACGGCCCGACGCGCTGCTGCCGACCGTCGGCGCGCAGACCGCGCTCAATTTGTCGGTCGAGCTTTTCGAAAAGGGAATTCTCGACAAATTCGGCGTCAAGCTGATCGGCGCGAACGTCCAGTCGATCAAGGTCGGCGAAGACCGCGAGCTCTTCAAGGAAGCGATGGACGAGATCGGCATCCCGTCGGCCCGCGGCGGCTTCGCGCACACGTGGGAAGAGGCGCAGAAAATCGTCGCCGAGACCGGCTACCCGGCGATCATCCGGCCGTCGTTCACGCTGGGCGGGACGGGCGGCGGAACGGCTTTCAACCCCGAGGAATTCGAGGGCATCGTCAAGGGCGGTCTCGCGGCGTCGCCGATCTCGCAGGTCCTGATCGAGGAATCGATTTTGGGGTGGAAGGAATTCGAGCTCGAGGTGATGCGCGATCTCAAGGACAACGTCGTGATCATCTGCTCGATCGAGAATTTCGACCCGATGGGCGTTCATACCGGCGACTCGATCACGGTCGCGCCGGCGCAGACGCTGACCGACGTCGAGTATCAGAAACTGCGCGATATGTCGATCGCCTGCATCCGCAGGGTCGGCGTCGAAACCGGCGGCTCGAACATCCAGTTCGCGGTCAATCCGGCGAACGGCGAGATCCGGATCATCGAGATGAACCCGCGCGTTTCGCGCTCTTCGGCGCTCGCCTCGAAAGCGACCGGCTTTCCGATCGCGAAGATCGCCGCGAAACTGGCCGTCGGCTACACGCTCGACGAGATCCCGAACGACATCACCAAAAAAACGCCGGCCAGTTTCGAGCCGACGATCGATTACGTCGTCACCAAGATCCCGAAATGGGCGTTCGAGAAGTTTCCCGGCGCCGAGGACGTTTTGGGGACGCAGATGAAATCGGTCGGCGAGGTGATGGCGATCGGCCGGACCTTTAAGGAATCGCTCTTCAAGGGCCTGCGCTCGCTCGAAGCCGTCAAGCCGCTCCGGCTCGAAGGCGTGCCCGACCACGTTCTCCAGCAAAAGCTCGCGCGGCCCAATTCGCAGCGGTTTTCCTATCTGACCTACGCATTGCGCAACGGCTACACGATCGAGGAGATCCACCGTTTGACGCGGATCGATCCGTGGTTTCTCGAACAACTGCAGGAAGTGATGATGCTTCAGGCGCGGATCGACGGGCGGCAGCTCGGCGACGTCCCGAGCGAGGTTCTGCGGACGGCGAAGGAATACGCTTTGAGCGACCGCCGGATTTCTTACTTAACGCGCTCGACCGAGGCGGCGGTTCGCGAGCGCCGCCGCGACCTGAACATCGAGCCGGTCTACAAACGCGTCGATACCTGCGGCGCGGAGTTCGAATCCTTTACGCCGTATCTTTATTCGTCCTACGAGGAGGAATGCGAGGCCGAGCCGACCGAACGGCGCAAGATTATGATCCTCGGCTCGGGGCCGAACCGGATCGGGCAGGGCATCGAGTTCGACTACTGCTGCTGCCACGCGAGCTTCGCTTTGCGCGACGCGGATTTCGAGACGATTATGGTCAACTGCAACCCGGAAACGGTCTCGACCGACTACGACACGTCCGACCGGCTTTATTTCGAGCCGCTGACCTTCGAGGACGTGATGAACATCGTCGAGAAAGAGCAGCCCGAAGGCGTGATCGTCCAGTTCGGCGGGCAGACGCCGCTCAATCTCGCCGACCGGCTCGACAGCGCCGGCGTCCCGATCATCGGCACTTCGCCCGACTCGATCGATCTCGCCGAGGACCGCAAACGCTTTTCGGCGTTATTAAAGGAGCTCAAGATCCCGCAGCCCGAAAACGGGACGGCCGTCTCGCCCGAAGAAGCGCGCGCGATCGCCCGCGAGATCGGTTATCCGGTCGTCGTCCGGCCGTCGTTCGTCCTCGGCGGGCGCGCGATGGCGATCGTTTACGACGAGCCGACGCTCGACGAGTATATGCGGTCGGCCGTCGACGCGTCGCCCGAGAAACCGATCCTGATCGACAAGTTTCTCGAACGCGCGGTCGAGATCGACGTCGACGCGCTCGCCGACGAAACGGGCGTCGTCATCGCCGGCATCCAGGGCCATATCGAAGAGGCGGGCATCCATTCCGGCGATTCGTCGAGCGTCCTGCCCGCGCAGAAGATCCCCGAGGAACATCTCGAAACGATCCGTCATTACACGACCAATCTCGCCCGCGCGTTAAAGGTCGTCGGGCTGATGAATCTCCAGCTCGCGATCAAGGACGACCGCGTCTACGTGATCGAGGTCAACCCGCGCGCCTCGCGGACCGTGCCCTTCGTCGCCAAGGCGACCGGCGTCCCGCTCGCCAAGATCGCCTCGCTGATTATGGCCGGCGATCGGAAACTGTCCGACTTCAACCTGCCGGAAGTGCTGCCCGTTCCGTGCGTGTTCGTCAAATCGCCGGTCTTCCCGTTCAAGAAATTCGCGGGCGTCGATCCGATCCTCGGGCCCGAGATGCATTCGACCGGCGAGGTGATGGGCGTCGGCGAGACGTTCGGCGAGGCCTACGGCAAGGCGATGGAGGGCGCGTTTCTGACGCTGCCGATGAAAGGCAAGGCGTTCATCTCCGTCAACGATTCCGACAAGGGCCAGGCGGTCGTCCTCGCGCGCCGTTTGAACAAGCTCGGGTTCGAGCTGATCGCGACCTACGGCACCGCGAAACGGCTCCAGGAAGTCGGGCTCGAATGCGAGATCGTCTTCAAGGTCAACGAGGGCCGGCCGAACATCGCCGACTACATCAAGCAGGGCGAGATCTCGCTGATCATCAACACGCCGCTCGGCCGGACGTCGCACTACGACGAGCAGGCGATCCGCAAATCCGCGCTCAAGTTCAACGTTCCGACCGTCACGACGATGACCGGCGCCGAAGCGTTGATCGAAGCGATCGCCACCAAAAAGTCGCAAAGCACGATCGCCGTCCGGAGCCTTCAGGAAATCCACGGCGACGACCGGACGCTGACCGTCAACGGCTGATCCCCAAAGCGAAAGAGCCGGAACGACGCGCGTTCCGGCTCTTTCTTCGATAAACCCGGGCCGCGGCCGAAACCGTTTGGCGGGTAAATCGACGCAATGCCCGGTTTGTCCGGGAATCGTTTTCGAATTATTGCGTGCGTTCTTAACGCAGAGGCGCGGAGCCCGCCGAGGAATATCAAATCTCTTCCCGGCGGGCTCCGCGCCTCTGCGTTCAGACGACCCTCCGCCCGATCGACCGGTAATCGTGAAAAATAAGCGTCCGCGGAAGAATCGTGCCGAACCGTTCCCGGCCGCGGCGCAAAAATATGTATGACTACTCAGATAAAATAGGTGTGAACCCCTATATCAAACGCCGCGCGATCGGTCTATCATAATACCGAACCCTAAACCGGCGGTCGAAAAATAAACTTTCAGGTTCTACGTTGGGGCGTTTCCGGAACGTTTATTTTCGACCGCCGGGTTCGTTTTTTTAAAAACAAAAAAACAGGGGATTTCGGATTTCGGATTTCGGATGTCGGATTGTCCGCCGGTGAAACGGGCCGGGCGGCGCGGGGCGTTTGTTGATTTTCGGCCGCGGAAAATGCTATAAAATATACCGTTCACGAACCGAAAGCTATGAAAATCAGACTTTTACTGCTCGTCGCGCTGATGTTCTGCGGCGCCGCCGCGCGCGCGCAGGGGCCGGACGATTCGAACAACCGGACGAAGATCGTCTGGGAGTTCACCGAAGCCCTCAACGGCGCGGACGGACTCGTCAAACGGCTGCCCGGCGGCCGGTTTTCGCTCGCCGCCGGCGCGGAAACCGACTATTTCATCGAGCCCGGCGCGCCGCCCTACGAAAAAGCCAACGCGCCGCTCCTGCTGCTGACGGTCGACAACCGCAAACCGTTCACGTTTTCCTTCAAAACGACGCCCGGCCACCGCGTCAAATACGACGCCGGGATGGCGTTTATCTACGTCGACGAGAAACACTGGCTGAAATTCGCCTTCGAGGCCGACGAACGTCTCAACACGCGGCTCGTCACCGTCAAAACGCGCGATCACTCGGACGACAACAACCACGACGCGATCAGATCGAAATCCGTCTTTCTGAAAATCTCGTCCGACACCCGCGTCGTCGGCTTCTACTACTCGCTCGACGGCCGCCGCTGGCAATTGGTGCGCGTCTTCAAAAACGAATATCCGCCGGAAATCAGGCTCGGCGTCGGCACGCAGTCGCCGGCCGGCAAAGGCAATACCGCGATCTTCGATAACTTTTCCCTGACCGCCGAGAGCGTCAAAGATTTTCGCCTCGGCCTCTGACCGCCGGCCGGTCGATGTCCGCCATCACACCGGAGCGCCGGCATCTCGGCCGGCAAACGTCGCGCAAGCGGCGTCACCGCGATTCATTTTCCAAAATCATCGGCGCAATGAAACGCGGTTTGCGTTTTGCAAACGCATCGCCGGCCGGGATGCCGGCGTTCGCGGTTTACATTCGGAATTATTTTCCGCCGAGCTCGCGGTATTTCTTCCGGTCGGCTTCGGCCAGTTCTTTTTGCCCGAGCTCGTCGTAGGTCATCGAACGGTTGTGGTAGGCGTCCAGGTACTGCGGGTTGATCTCGATCGCCCGGCTGTAATCTTTGACGGCCGCTTCGTTGTCCTTCAGGACGTGGTAGGTGTTGCCGCGATTGTAGTAGGCGATCGCATACTGCGGGTCGATCTCGACGGCGCGGGTGTAGTCTTTGATCGCCCCCTCGACGTCGTTGAGGTTGATCCGCGAGTTGCCGCGGTTGTTGTAGGCGGAGGCATAGAGCGGCTTGAGCGCGATCGCTTCGGTAAAGTCTTCGATCGCCGCCCGGTCGTCGCGGAGGGCCGTGTAAACGATGCCGCGATTGTAGTAGGCGAGCGCGTACTGCGGATTGATCTCGATCGTTTTCGTGAAGTCTTTGAGCGCCGCGTCGAGGTCTTTTATGCTCAGATAGACATTGCCGCGATTGTTGTAGGCGAGCGTCATCCGCGGGTCGAGACCGATCGCCCGCGTGAAGTCGCGGATCGCCTCGTCGGGCCGGTTCATCTCGATTTGACAATTCCCGCGCATCAGATAGCCGGCGGCGTCGGCCGGCCGTTTGAGCCGCGCCAGCGCCTTACGGAATTCGGCCCGCGCCTCGGCGGTTCGGTTGAGCGTTTTATAGACCAGCCCGAGCCGCGTCAGAAAAAGCCCGTTCGCCGGTTCGAGCGCGACCGCCCGTTCGAGATCGGCGGCCGCCGCCCGGTAGTCGTCGGCCACGGCCCCGAGGATCTGTTTCGCCCAGCCGCCGACGGCGAGCCCGAGCGGCTGCTTCGCGTCGAGCGCCGAAGCCTTTGCGGCGAGCTCGAGCGCGGCCGCCGAATTGCCTTTGAGCATCTCGGCAAGAGCCTGTTTCGCGAATTCGGCCGCCCGCGCCTCGTCGTCGGTCGGCGATTTCTTCTTCGGCGGCGAAGGCTTCGTCTTTTTCGCCGCCGGCGGGCACGGCTGCTTTCCGTCCGCGCCGCACTGCCCGAAAATCTGGCCCGCGCCGGTCAGTAAAAAGGAGAAGACGATCGAAATAAATAGGTTCAGTCGGTTATTCATCGGGTAAATTTCCTCTTCCGGTCGATTCGCGCTTGCGCGCTGATTGTAACCGATAATTCGTATGATTTCAATACATTGCCGGCGTCGGTCCGCATTCCGCCGTCCGTCCGTCGCCTTTCGTTTGCCGTCAACCGCGCTGAAAACGCGTCCGAAACCCTTTCTTCGTCCGCCGTCGCCGCGCCCGCCTCGACCGATGAATCGCCCGCCGGAGAAAAGTTCAGGATTCCGCCTGCAGGCGGCCCGCGTCCCATTCGGAAAGCAGTTCGCGGTCAGACAAACGGCCGGCCGCGGCCCATTGAAAGACTAAATCGGTAACGGTCCCGGAAAGGGGCAAATTCAATAGCCGGGGGTCAAGCGAGCGGTGCGAGCGTCACCCCCGGTCCGCCGCGGCGAATAAACCGTCCCTGACGGGGACGAACCATCGTTTTAATAATGCGCCGGGTTGCCCGCCTTCAGCGAGCGGGCGTTTTCGTTCGTCGGGTCCGCGGGTTCCACCCACGGCTATTGAATTCGTCCCTTTCCGGGACTTTAGCCCCTTTCGTGCAAGGCTTCTCATTACCGATTACTTTTCTTAAACAGCGCCGGTTGGATCTCAAACCCCGAAGATCCGAAATTGACCGCTCCGGTCGGCAAATATCAGTTCAAAAATCGCTCAAGGCCGCAATAAAATCCATATAACGCCGATTTTACGGGGAAATCGCCCGAAACCCGCCGGATGTCGCCGGAACGATATCCGAAGTCGCCGGAACGATATCTGAAGTCGCCGGAACGATATCTGAAGTCGCCGGAACAATATCTGAAGTTTCCCGAACGATATCTGATGTTTCCCGAACGATATCTGAAGTTTCCCGAACGATATCTGATGTTTCCGGAGCATTATCTGATGTCGCCGGAGCGAAATCCGAAGTTGCCGGAGCGAAATCCGAAGTCGCCGGAACGATATCCGATGTCGCCGGAACGATATCCGATGTCGCCGGAACGATATCCTGTGACAAAGCTGTAAATTGATTCAAGTGGCTACGAGACCGTAAAATTAATCGTGTAATCGAAGGAAAAAAGCGGCGCAGCCGCGCGAGGTCAGCGTCCGATGCAGCCGTTGCATCGCCCCATCGGTATGACTCACCGGCAAGATTATAGTTAAGCACTTAGCCAAAAGTAATGAGGTATTTAGAATATTGAAAGCCGGATTGTTTGGGCTCAGACCGGAAACGTCCGGCTTGCTGCCTGGTAAATCGAACGACCGTTGCGCCGAAGCCCGGTTTGCTCAAGACGCGCCAGCGGTGTCAAGCGTTACGCTTGCTTAGAATATCGCAGAAAGTGAAACGTTTGTTCGCGCTGGCGCGCTCAGTGCAGGCAGGGCCGCCTGCACTACGATCGGCGGCCGCAATCCGTAGTGCAGGCGGCCCTGCCTGCACTGCGTTTGCAAAACGCACCGACGTTTCACCGGCTTTCAACGTCAAAGCAAACGCGGCGTTTGTTCGCGCTGGCGCGGCGTTGGCAACCGGGACGGCCAGCGCTCCAGTCCGCTTTCGCGCTCCGAAATCAGACAATTTCCTGATGCCGCCGAATATCCGGCCCGGTGTTTAATGGCAATCGATCGGAGCATTAACGATCTGTGATAATTAATAGCGGCCGTCGCGCGGGCGACGGCCGTTTTGTTTTGTTCGCGGATCGAACGCCCGAACTAATCGTGACGTTTTTTGAAAGAGATCGCCTTGATCGCTTTATATTCGGCGCTTTTCGTGCCGTAAGCGCCCTTGACGAGCTCTTTGTAGCGTAAGCCCAGATCGCAAAGATTGTCCTCGTCGAGATAAAAGCGGCGATTGCGGAGACCGCGCCGGTGGGTCAGATCGGCGGCCTTTTCGATCGATTCCGCGTGGAGGTACTGAGCGGTTTCGACCGTCGCCCGAAGCTCACCGATGGTGAGACCCGCCATCCTGACCGAACCGTAAGCGGTTTGGGCTTCCAGAAAATCGATCAGCTCGAGAAAGGTCTGGATTTTTGCCGCGCTGCTCGTCTGCGAGGCCGAGATGTTTTTGGCGTTCGGGTTGTAGTGGGGTGAGGCCGGGTTCTGTTCGGCTTTTTCGCCGATCCGTTCGCCGCGGATCTTTTGGACGTAGCCGCGCGCGTCGCGGACCGATTCGGGATGCGCGCCGCGGCCGGCGAGCTGGCCGACGGCCTGGGCGGCCAGTGCGTCGAAATTGTCGATCAGCAGCTGGCGTTCGAGCGCGGCGGTGCGAAAGTCCGCACGGGCGTTGCCGACGGCTGTTTGGAGGTCGTAGGCTTCGCGGTAGGCGCGTTCGAGCGCTTCGAGCGTCAGGTCGTCGGGCGGGCCGAGTCTCGTCTGGTCGAAGTGGACGGCGAGCGCCCGCAGACGGGCGAAGGCTTCGAGCACCTTGGCGAAACCGCTCTCGGAACGGCGTCTGGTTTTCTTTTCGGGAGCGGGCATCGCGACATTGTTTTCGGTGACCGCAGTTGTGTTTTCGATTTGGTTCGTTTTTACATTTTTCATACGTTTTCTAAGCTCCAAATTATTGAAATTCTGTACTGCGTTCGGCTTCGGAAGCG
>JAFDVJ010000091.1:26269-26452 GCA_018269075.1 Acidobacteriota bacterium | reverse complement strand
GCGTCCTGCTCGCCGTCGGCGGCGAGACGACGGCGGCGGTCCGCGAATTCGAAGCCGCGCTCAAGGAGTCCGGCGGCCGCTTTCCCGAGGCCGCGCGCAACCTGCAGCTCTGCCGCGCGCGCGACGCCGATCTGACGGCGCGGCTGGAATTTAAGAAATAGTTCCGAGTTCCGCCTTCAGGCG
>JAFDVJ010000091.1:24774-26216 GCA_018269075.1 Acidobacteriota bacterium | reverse complement strand
GCCTGAAGGCGGAACTCAAAACCCCAAAAAAGGAGAAAAAAACAATGGACAAACACAACGATGTGATGGCGATCCTGAAACTTTACGAATTGCGGCGCGATCCGGCGATGCGCGCGGCGCGGCAGTGGTATTTTTCCGTCTTCGACCCGCAGTCGGCGATGGACATCATCGCGCTCTACCGCGGCGGCGAACGCGCGAGCGCGAATTTCCGGATGGTCGCGTCCTTCTGGGATATGGCCGCCGCGTTCGTCCTCAACGGCGGCATCGACGAGAAGATGTTCTTCGATTCGGGCACCGAGCACATCTTCGTCTACTCGAAGATCGCGCCATACTTAGCCGAGATCCGCGAGATTTTTCAGGAGCCGGATTATCTCGTCAGCATCGAAACGCTCGCCCGCCGCGCGCCCGGCGTCGACGCCAAGCTCGAAGGCCGCAAACGCCTCGCCGCGCTCTGGAAACGCGCCGCGCCGGCCGGCGAAAACGGTTGAGACGAAGATGTTTTACTGACGAAAAAGTCCCCGCCGCAACCGCTCCGGCCGGGACTTTTTTCCGTTCTCAGTCCGCCGTTTTTGTGCTAAATTTGTCCTTGAGGTAAATTTATGGCGAATCTGGAAATTCCGACCGAAAATCTCCTGAATGCAGTCGTCAGTCTGCCGGCCGAAGAATTCGAGAGTTTTGTTCAAAAAGCGCGCGAGCTGCGCCGGAAAGCAGACCATCCGAACTGGACGAACCGCGAGATCGAACTGATCGGAACTCTCAACAACTGCGTGCTCGCGCCGGAAAAACAGAACCGTTTCAACAAACTCGTCAAAAAAAGACGCGCCGAAAATATTTCCGCCGCGGAATTGGACGAACTGATCGCCTTGACCGAAGAAAGCGAGGCTCTCAACGTCAAAAGAATCGAGATCATCGGCAAGCTGGCCGCCGCCAAGAATAAAACGCTCGACGAAATCATGGACACGCTCGAAATCCGCCCGCCCAAAGTGATATGAGCATTTCGCCCGCGAAAAGAAAAGCGGTCGCCGAAAGAGCGCGTCATTTATGCGAATACTGTTTCTCCCAGCGAAAGTATTCGCCCGATCCGTTCTCGGTCGAACATATCCGGCCGAGCTCGAAAAAAGGTTCCGACGAGCTCGAAAATCTGGCGCTCGCCTGTCAGGGCTGCAACGGACACAAATCTGATAAGACGTCGGCCCTCGATCCGGTGAGCGGACGCAAAACGCCCCTTTACAATCCCCGCCAGGACGCGTGGGAAAAACATTTTACGTGGAATCCGGTATTCTCGGAAATCATCGGTTTAACGGCTAAAGGCCGGGCGACCGTCGAACTCCTGCGGCTCAACCGCCCGGAAATCGTCAATCTGCGAAGGCTGCTCCGTTTGTACGGCGAGCATCCTCCAGATAGTTAGCGACAAAGCAATTCGGAATAGATGAGAGATGAGA
>JAFDVJ010000091.1:11678-24757 GCA_018269075.1 Acidobacteriota bacterium | reverse complement strand
TCTCATCTATTCCGAAAGTGTTTTCCAAATCGTTTTGTGAGCCGCTATAAGTTGAAGAAATCGAAAAAGCCTGTAATCTTTAACTGATGAAAAAATACGTCATCAAACGCGACGAGGGTTCGCTGCCGGAGAAGCTGACGCGGTATCGCGACGAGCTCAACGCCGAGCAGTTTCGCGTCGTCACGGCCAAGCCCGGCGCGGCGCTCGTCGTCGCGGGCGCGGGGACCGGCAAGACGCGCACCATCACCTACCGCGTCGCGTATCTGATCGAACAGGGCGTCTCGCCGCACCGCATCCTGCTCGCGACCTTTACGAACCGCGCCGCGCGCGAGATGCTCCGGCGCGTCGAAGGCTTGACCGGCTCGCAGAACGTCCACCGCGTCTGGGGCGGCACGTTTCACCGGATCGCGAATCTGATCTTGAGAAAACACGCCGTCTCGATCGGCTACGCGCCGAACTACTCGATCCTCGACTCCGAGGACGCCAAGGAATTCGTCAACGTCTCGATCGACGAAGCCGGCATCGACACCAAAGCCAAGCGCTTTCCGAAAGCCGAGGTCATTCAGGACATCATCTCCTACGCCAACAACACGGATCTCCCGATCGAAAAGGTGATCGTCGGCAAATACCCGTATTTCGAGATGCTGACGCGGCAGATCGAGCGCGTCGACCGGCTTTTTCAGGAGCGCAAACGAGAGCGCAACGTGATGGACTACGACGATCTGCTGCTCAACTGGAAGCGCCTCCTGATCGAAAAGCCGGAGATCGCCGATCTTTACGCCGACCAGTTTCAGCACATCCTCGTCGACGAATATCAGGACACGAACCGCCTGCAAGCCGAGATCATCGATCTGCTCGGCGTCAGGCACCGCAACGTGATGGTCGTCGGCGACGACGCGCAATCGATCTTCGCGTGGCGCGGCGCGGAGTTTACGAACCTCTACGAGTTTCCCGACCGCTACCCGGAAGCGGCCGTCTACAAGCTCGAAACGAATTACCGCTCGACGCCCGAGATCCTCGGGCTCGCGAACACCTCGATCGCCAACAACCGCAAGCAGTTCGCGAAAGTTCTCCAGCCCGTCAAGCGCTCGCGCGAGTTCAAGCCGGCGATGGTCCCGTGCGCGAACGTCGATCAGCAGTCGGCCTTTATCGCCTCGCGAATTCTCGAACTACGGGACGAAGGCACGAGCCTCGAAGACGTCGCCGTCATCTACCGCTCGCATTATCACAGCTTAGAGCTGCAATTGGAGCTGACGCGCCGCAACATTCCCTACCGCGTGCAGTCGGGCGTCCGCTTCTTCGAGCAGGCGCATCTCAAAGACGTCATCTCTTACTTAAGGATCATCGTCAACCCGCGCGACGAGCTCGCCTGGAAGCGCATCCTCAAGATGATCCCGAGCGTCGGCAGCGCGACGGCCGCGCGGATTTATGAGGCGATGGTGCTCGATACGGGAGAAGAGGAGAAGGGGAGAAGAGGAGATTTCGGAAAACGGCGGCGGCGATTCGCTGCAAATCTCCGCGTCGCGTCTCCCGGTCGCCGCGGCGCAGACTTCATTTAAGCTGACGCTTCCATCCTCGCTCAATCGGCTGCAGGGGAAACAGGCGTGGCGGGACTTTGTCGGGCTGCTCGAAATTTTGACGACCGACGAGAACCGCAACAATCCGGCGAAACAGATCGAGCTCGTGCTGACGAACGGCTACGAACAGCATCTGCACGAGACGTTCGAGAACGCCGAAGCGCGATTGGAAGATTTGCGGCAGCTCGCTTTGTATGCGTCGCGGTATGCCTCGACCGAAGATTTTCTCTCGGAGCTCGCGCTGCTCTCGACCGAGCGCTTTAAGGAGCCGGCCGGCATCACCGCCGAGGACGTCGTGCAGGGCGGCGAGGAGGACGAGCTTTTGACCTTAACGTCGGTGCATCAGGCGAAAGGCCTCGAATGGAAGGCCGTCTTCATCATCTGGGCGGCCGAGGGCAAATTCCCGTCGCCGCGCAGCCTGAAGGAAGCCGATTCCGAAGAAGAAGAGCGCCGCCTCTGGTACGTCGCGCTGACGCGCGCGCAGGACGAGCTTTATCTGACCTACCCGCTGATGATGATCGACTACTCGCGGCAGGTCGTCCTCCAGAAACCGTCGCGCTTCATTATGGAATGCCCGCCGGTGCTCTACGAAGTCTGGTCGCTCGAAGAAGAATCGAAACCCTTCGACGCGCCGCTCGAATTCACGGGCGACGACCCCGAGTTCCTGAATTAATCGGGGTCTTAAGCTTTGAGTCCGGAGTCCGTTCTCGGTTTCGGGCGAAGGCTCGACGATAAAACCGAACGGAGGTCAAAATCGGCCTGAGACTCAAGGCTCAAAACCGTCGAGAAGCCGGTTCCGGTAATCGAGATCGTTGTTTTTCCGAATCTTGAGGGCTTAGGGAATAAGATTGGTTTTTCGCACCATTTCATCAAACCTTGGATCGTTGCGGATTTTATCCCATTCGGGATCGTATTTCAGATTAACAAACCAACGATTTTTTGCTTCCCCCGATTTTTGCAGCCAGCGAAAAGTTGCTTCTACATCACCAACCCGAAAAGCGGCGACCGCCCGCTGATAATCATTAAACATTATTTTAGTGGCCGGATGGATAGTTTGATTGTATTTGGTTTGCCATAAACCTTTCCAGCCGTCTTTCTGGTAAGCAGATTGGCTTTGCTGAACGAGTTCGGAAGGTAAATATAAGGAATCAGCCTTCAGAAGCGCTTTCGCCGATGCTTCCAACATTCCGTTTTGTTCATAAGAGATCCATAAAAACACGTAACCAAAAAAGAAAGTTTCATCTATCTCATTTATTTTCAAAGATTGTTCGATCGCTTTGTCAAATTGCCGGGTGGTGTAGTAATAAGCGGCAATATCTGCGGCAATAATCAATGAAAGCGGGTCTAATTCCTGCGCTTTTTTCAATTCGGCAAAAGATTCGTTGGATTTCCCGACCGCTAAAAGATACTCGCCGTACCATTGATGTAATGTGCTGTAATTCGGACTGAGCTCGAGCGCCCGGTTAAAAGAATTTCCGGCTTCATTCCAATTCCAATCGTAAAAGGCTTGCGTATAACCGAGAGAGCAATAGGCTTCGCCGAGATCCGGGTTTAATTCCAGAGCTTTTTTGGCGGCCGCGCGGGCTTTTTCAAAAGCCTCCTGAGGGAGCATCGCCCCGTATTCGCCCAAAATTTGATAGGAATCCGCCAGACCGACATAAGCCATTGCATAAGCAGCATCCTTACTCAATGCTTTTTCGTAGAAACCGAGGCTTTTTTTCAAACCGTCAATCGATCGTTTATTCCAGAAATACCGCCCCTGCAAATAAAAGCGAAACGCTTCGTCATTTTCCGTTCCGCGCTTGGCTAAAACCTCCTGCTCCTGCGGAGAGATCTTGAATCGTAAAGCGGTCACGACCTGATCGGAAATTGCGTCCTGCAGCTTCAACAGGTCGGTTTCCGCTTCATCAAAGTTTCCCGCCCAAACAATCGAGCCGTCAGCGGTTTTGACCAACTGAACCGAAACTCTCAAACGATCTTCCATTTTCTGAATCGTTCCTTCCAGATAATTTTCCACCCTTAATTTTTCCTGCACGATGCGCGGGGTCGGAGGGTTTTGGGCAAATGCCAGCACCGAACTTGTCGGCCGCACAGTTAAGCCTTTCAGGCCGGCAAGTTTCGTGATCAAAGCGTCGGTCAAAGTTATCGAAAGTTGTTCATGATCCTTCGCGGTAGGCCGGAAAGGCAAAACGGCAATTGCCGGAGAAGATGAAACCGGTGTTTTCTCAGAAGATTGGGGAGCGGGATTCCAAAACCAATAAGCTAAAATTCCCGTTAAAAGAAAGGCCAATCCTGCCGATATAAGAATATTTCGGGTTCGGTTACTCTTTGCCGCTGCGGTCTTTCCTGAAGTAATTTCGGCAACGGTCGGTTTTTCCAAAATCGGATTGCCCGAAATTACTTTTACTTCTCCGACAAAACGGTAGCCGCGACGCGGAACGGTTTCGATAAAACGATTTTTGCTGCTGGTTTCTCCAAACGCCTTACGAAGGGCGGAAACCATTACGGCCAGGTTGTTTTCGTCAACAAAAGTATTCTGCCAGAGTTTTTCCAAGATCTCTTTTTTCGTCACCGTTCGCCCGCGATTTTCGATAAGCAGGGCGAGCATTTCGACGGCCTTCAGAGGCAAAGAGAATTTGTCCGGTCCCCGCCAAAGTGTTATGTCATCAACATCGAGGCGAAATTCGTCAAATTCATATATTTGCCGCTCTTTACTCATTGGAAAATTGGAAAAAGCTCAGAAACGATTTTCATTTTCTCTCCGGGAACGAATTTGCGGAGAAAACCGGACAAGAACTTCGCTTCCGGCCGAACATTTCTCAACGCCTTCTGTTTTCAACGACTTAAACCTTCCATCAGACTCATAAATTTTCCGCACCTCGGTCATTTTTAGCGAACTTTCAGAAAATTTTTAGAAATTCCAAAGGACTTTTAAATCTGGCGAATGCGATAAATAGTGCTCGTGATAAGCCGATTTTATCACAGACGAAAAATTTTGGGAGAAAAAAAATGACAACGACCCGAAAACAGAAATCAATGCCGTTCATTTTGTCGAAACCGATGAAGGCTTTCTTTTTATCTGTGAGAATTCGTTGAAATCGTCGCCGCAGGAAGAGAAAACGCAAATTGAAAAATCAGCAATACAGGAGAGAGAAATATATGAGAGGAATGATATTCAAATCAGCATTTATTTTAACCGTAACCCTTTTATCGGGATTGCAGATTTCGGCTCAGCCGGATGTCGGTCAATTTTTCAATAATCTGAAAAACAGGATTATTGCCAACGCCGATAAACTGGCCGGCTGGAAAAACGATGCCGAAAGCGCCTTAAGGAAAACAGTCAGAGATTTTACCGATTGTCCGAGTCCGGCGGCGCAGAATCTCTATGACGATTTGAAACGAAAGCTCGAAAAAGCTCAGGAAACCGAGCGTTTAGCAAACGAAGCGGACCGTCAGGCGGTAGAGGCGCGCGAAAACTGTAAACGCACGACCCGTCTGAACAATCAGTGCGATGCTTCTTATAATTCGCTTTCTTTTCGGGCCACCGCCGGAGCCGCAAGAGCGACCGCGGAGTCGCTTCAAAAAGCCATCAACGCCTTGAAAGCAATGAAATGCCCTGCGGGCTGCGATAAAACGGGAAGAATTGTTTACCCCATTATTCAGTCGCCGATCGGGATGGAAATCGTTAAAGTCCCGGCTCCTCCGCTTGGCCCGGTGCCGGTTCCGATGGTGACGGAAATCACTTACTGCTCGGTCTGGAGACGCGGCGAATTTTGGTTGAACTGGGATTCGGGAAACGGTCAATTCGACGCCGATTTTCACCTGAGAACGCCCAAATGCGAAAAGACCGACAAAATTGCGGTTTGCACCGAATGGGACCTGAACCTGCTGCTGCCCAGGCTGAAAAAGCTCAACATTGTCCCTCCCGACGTTTCGCCTTTCGACTTCAAAGTAGAAGTTCCCAATAAAAACATCAGTGTCGTCAGCGGCGTTAAGCAAACGAATTGCAATCGGCCGGTCAAAATTGCCAAACGCTACTCCGTCACCTTAAATCTCGAACTCGGCTCCAATCCGTTACAGGTTTTACCCAAACAGGGAGAAGATATGGTCGAAGTCGGCTGCGCCGAACCGGCTTTCGGGCTCGAACCGATTTCCAATAATGTCAGCGTTCCCGATTTAGCCAAAGTCCGGATCAGCTGGAAAGGCATCACGGTCAAAGGCGGTTATGTCGAAATCGATATGACCAGACCCGAGCTGCAGGTAGCCTGCAAAAAAGGATTTGGCTCTTCGATCAAAGTTCCGACCGTCAATATCGGCAACGGCTATCTCGATTTACCGTATGTCTGCCTGAAACCGCGCTTTGTCGACCTGATTGGCAAAAAATAGCTGATTTTGATTGGAGCCCGGCTTTCGAAGCCGGGCTCCACTTTAAGAAAACTATGAGTCTTCTTAATTTTATCCAAAAACGTTTGATCGTATTTTTAGCCGCATTCCTCGTTTTGGGATGTTTGATAGATTTAGGGAAAAAGCAGGCCGGCGAGCTGCGGACTAAACAGAAACAAGATGCGGGAACCAACGAAAAAACCGCAAAAGAAAAACCGGCGGCCCAAATTACCGGAGGCGTACCGCAGGAACTGGCCGGCAAGTGGTGCTATCTGTCGAATGTTCAGGCAAATGACGGCGGCCGAATGTCGGAAATCTGCATTACCTTAAACAGCGACGGCACTTACGAATATTATGGCGAAACCGATTCGGGCAATCCGTCCGGCAGCGCGCACTCGCAGGAAAACGATTCGGGACGCTGGACCGCGACCGCGACGACCATAACCGCGCATTCCAACGGCGGCGAAACAAAAAATTTCACTTTAGAAAAACGTAATCACCCTAAAACGGGCGATCCGATGTTAATGATCGACGGCGATGCTTTTGTCACGGCTTATCAAAAAACACCGTGGTGAGGAGAACTTTAAAATGTTTAGTTTAACGATTCTGGTGATTGGAGCATATTTGGTTTTCGACGCAGTCTTCCAAAAAGAAAGTCAGAAGAGACGATTGAGATCTTCTCTGTTCGCAAACGGCAAAGTAACCGACGACTGGATAAAATGGCGGTATCACTCGCCGATTCACTTAGTGGAAGTCTCTTTTTTAACTGAACAAAACAAAGAAATCAGGATCGTTGAATCGGATGGCACGGTCTTCGGTTTGTATCAGAAAGGCGACGAATTGGAAGTTTACTACGATCCTGACAATCATGAATCAGCGGGTATCGTCAAATTCGTCGGATACGATTCGGAAAGCGCGTGGCGCATCGCGGGCGGAATCGCAATGATGATTTTCGCATTGATTTTCAGGTAGTTGACGGGTCAAAGGCTGATCGCGAAAACCAGAACTGATTCAGCAGGAGAAATATCGAATGAAAAACTTAACGATTGCAGGATTTTTGAATATGACGTTTTATGTTTTGCCGTTTTTAGTAATTACTTTCTTTACCGCGTCCGTTTCGGCGCAGAGTAAGTCAATTGAGCAGTATCTGAAGGCCGCCGCGGATTATTACTCGGATTTGCAGTTTGATAAGGCCTTGTCCGAATTAGAAAAGGCCGAGAAAATTCAGCCTAAAAATGCCGAAATCTACTGGCAGCGGGCATTGATTTATCAGTTAACGGATAAAACGGATAACGACAAAGCCATCGCCAATCTGACCAGGGTCATCGAACTCAATCCCAAAAGCGCCAGGGCTTATTTTCTTCGCGCTCAGATTTATGAAATGGAATCGAAATTCGAAGAAGCGGTTCGCGATTATACAAAAACAATCAAGCTCAATCCTAAGAAAGCCGAAGCTTATTACCGGCGCGGGAATTTATTCGGACAACTTACGAAATACAAACATAAAGCCATTGCCGATCTAACGAAAGCCATCCGATTACGACCCGACAGTTTTACGTATTACGAAGCACGGGGCCTGAAATACTTCGAGCAGGAAAATTACGATCCGGCGATCGCCGATTTCACCGCTCAAATCGCGCTCATCGAAAAAACAAAATTCTTAAGGGCCGAGCATCAGAAAAAGTTTCTGGAATTCCCGTTAGAGTATCGGGGGAGAGCCTTTTGGCTAAAAAAGGATTTTGAAAAAGCCCTCTCCGACTTTTCCAAGCTCATTGAAATATCGCCCCGAAACATCAAGGCTTTCAGTTTACGGTCAAGCATTTATCTCGAACTCGGAAAACCCGAACTTTCTCTGGCCGATGCAATGAAAGTGCAGGAACTCGAAAAGGAAAAACAGCGCCCGGACTAAACCGCGGCGCTGCAGATTAAACAATTTCAGGCGCTTGCCAAACAAATAAGAAGGAGAAAAATATGATGAAACGATTACTACAAGCATTTGCGTTAGTTGGTCTGATTCTGGCAGTTACCGATATACAAGCCCAGGATGTGACGGCAAAGGATATTCTTGAGAGAGCCGGAAAGGCCGTTCTCGACACGGGCAATGTCGCCACCGCCGAAGCCCGGGACATCAAAGGCAAATTTATCGCCGTCAAAATGGAAAAGGGACAAAGCGCGGATTTACAGAAAGGCTTTTACGCCGGAATCCTGGAATTGGACGTTAAAGGGGATTTCGGGGATTTGAGGTCGGGTAAATTTAATCTCTTTTTCAAATCCGCCGAACAAGGGCTAAATCTTTATCTGGAAGAGAAAGGAAAAATCAGCGCCGTACTGGAAACGACCACCAGAACGCCCGACGGCTTAAAAGATACCAAAACCGGTTCAAGCCCCGAATTGGCATTTCTCGAACTTCCCCTCGATGACAAATCATCGCTTAACAATGCGCCCGGATTAAATTTCCGGCCGGCTTTTGCGCCCTTTTTCAGTTCGCGCAAACGATGCAAAATCTGGATGAAAATAACAGTTGGCGGTCGCGGTTACTGGGTTTGGAGCGGTTTTTACAAACAATGTCGCGGTTCGGCGACTTAATGTAGTTGATAAATTCAGTCTGTTAACTGAGAACCGTTCGGCACGAAATTTGATGAATCTGCAAAAATATCTTCCCGCCAAGCCGCGGAGCCCGCAAAGAAGAAATCCGATCCTCTCTGCGGGCTCCGCGGCTTGGCGGAAAGAGCGGACTGAATGGTCCGAAACGATGCTCCGACGAATCGGGCGTTCCGTCAATTTACGTGCCGAACAGTTCCGATTTTTCCGGTCTTTTGAGTGCCCGAAAAATTTTTATTGACATAAAATTCGTTTTCGTTTAAAACAATTGCTATTGAATTCAATCCAACGGCCGACCGGCTCGGCCGGTGTGTTTTAACCAGGTTAATTCACACAGCGCAGAATCGTTTCTCCGAGCGGTTTGTGCATAACTTTCTGAAAAGAAAACGCTCCCGCGCCGTGTCTATTAACTCCTATTTTCGGTCAAATTCAACGAGCATCGCGCCCGTCTTTTCGATGGCTGCCGGAAACTTCGTGTGCAGAGGTCGAGATCGCGTGTGCAGAGGTCGAGATTGCTTGTGCAGAGGTCGAGATTGCTTGTGCACGACCCGAGATCGCGTGTGCAGAGGTCGAGATCGCTTGTGCACGACCCGAGATCGTTTGTGCACGACCCGAGATCGTTTGTGCATTACTCGAGATCGGCTGTGCATTACTCGAGATCGTTTGTGCGTCGCCCGAGATCGTTTGTGCACGACCCGAGATCGTTTGTGCAGAGGTCGAATCGACGTGTGCGGTGCTCATTCAGGAAAAATCGCAGGGAGAAATTAATTTATGAAAGATGAAGAAAGAAACTATTACAACGCATTTGTGAAAATCCGTGACTTCGGCACGGCGAACGAAGGCGCGATCGGACATTATCCGATGGCGACCGCGAATTTCGCGCTCGTCGCGGCGGGCGTCGAAGCGATCGAAGCGAGCGGCGAGCTGCAATCGTCGGGCGCGATCGGGCAGGGCGTCGCGCGGAAGGACTTCGTGCTCGACACGCTGATGTCGATGATGCGGAGCATCAACCGGACTTCGCGAACGCTCGCCGTCGACGATCCGCCGGTCGCCGAGCTTTTCCGGATGCCGCACGGCAACAACGAGCAGAAAACGCTCGCCGCCGCGCGCGCTTTTCTGACGAACGCCGGGCCGCTCGAAGCGCGGTTCCGCGAGGCCGGGATGCGCGACGGTTTTCTCGCCAATCTCGAACGGGCGATCGAAAATTACGCGCAGGCGATCTCGCAGAAGAACACCGCCTCGACGACGGGCGTCGGCGCGACCGCGAAGATCGGCGCGACGATCCGCGACACGCTCAAGGCCGTCCGCCGCCTCCGCGGCATCGTCCCGAACATCTTCGAGGACGACCCGGCCAAGCTCGCCGAATGGGCCAGCGCAAGCCACGTCGAACGCCCCCCGAAACCGCGCGCCGCCGGTTAGAGAGGGCTCATAAAAAGCTCTGAGTTCCGCCTTCAGGCGGCCGTCGCCCGTCTTCGAAATCTTCGAAAGGTGAAACGAAAGCCGCCTGAAGGCAGAACTCGGAACGATGGCGGATTCCGGATTGGTTTCGCGGCCGGCATCGCCGGTTAAAATGAAACCGGCCGCCGTCACAAGCACGGCGGCCGGTTTTATTTACAAATCCGAAATCCGAAATCCGAAATCCGAAATTCAAAGCCTCGTGATCGTGAATTTCGCGCGGTAGCCGTTGGGGTCGATGCGGACGTTGGCGGCCGGGTAGGGCGTCACTTCGCCGAGCGTGATCTCGTAGCCGCCGAACCTGGCGGATTTGGGTTCGAGGTTCGTGTTGAGGTCGAAGGTCTGCGATTTGCCCTTCGAGTCGGTGACCTTGATCGTCACCTTGGCGTTGCCGGCCCAGATGCATTCCGTCCCTTTCGGGCAGCGCGAATCCTCGACCGCCACGAACCTGACGGTCAAACGGCTCCGCGAAGCCTTGACCTGTTTGTTGACGCGCACCGAAATCTGCTGCGCGGTCTGCGCATTGGCGGCCAGCGCGCCGCCGAAAATCAAAGTCATTATCAAGCCGAAGAATATTTTTCTCATCATAACGTTATCCTCCAAAGCCCTTCCGCGTTTTTTTTCTCTCTTCCCTTCGGTTTCCCCGAAAACCAGGAAACCTCATCCCGAACCAATCCGAAATCCGAAATCCGAAATCCGAAATCGAACGGTTTTGCTTTGACGTCGCGCCGTCATATCGCGTTGCAGAAGAAAAAACTTAGGGCGTCAGCCAGCGCATTTCGAGCTCGCCTTTGGCCTTCCACGCGAAATGCGAGCGGCGGTGGCCCTTGACGTTCAGCTCGACGCAGTCGATCTCGTCGATCGTCGAGGAAACGACGACGAAATTCGCCCGGCCGGCCTCGGATTCCTCGCGCGTCGGCCGGCGGTCGACGAGATCGCCGGGAAGCCCCGAGGTCGGCTTGTCGCTCGGCCGCGACGGCGCTTCGCCGACGTAGCAGCGGCGCGAAAAAAGCTCGGTCGCCTGCCATTGCTCGGCGTGGAGCTCGTCGTCGGTGTGAAGCGTCGCGACGCCCGTAATGCGCACCTGAAAGCGCTCGCGCGGGTGGTAGAAAAGCCACGAGACGGCCGGATTCGCGCGAATTTCGGCGACCTTCGGACTGCCCGCGTGGGCGTGAAAGGCGAGCCGCGCCGGCCGCCGCCAGAACCGCCGCAGGACGATCATCCGCATCCGCGGCGCGCCGTAAGCGACGGTGCCGAAAACCGGCGTGTGAAACGGATGATCGCGGTCGAGCACGCCGAGATCGAGATGTTTCCAGACCCGTTTCAGGATCTCGCCGTGCGATACCGGCTTGTCCCAGAGATTCGTTTCCGTCATAGAACCGTTTTACGCTTTGAGCTTGTTGACGATCGCCGTCGCGAACTCGTCCGTCTTCGCCGCCCCGCCGAGATCCTTCGTGCGCACTTTGCCCTCGGCGTAAACTTCCATCATCGCGTTTTCGACGCGCGCCGCCGCTTCCATCTCGCCGATGTGACGGAGCATCAGGATGCCCGACATCAGGATCGCGGTCGGGTTGGCGATGCCCTGCCCGGCGATGTCGGGCGCCGAGCCGTGGACGGCCTCGAAGACCGCGCCCTGCTCGCCGATGTTCGCGCCCGGCGCGAGGCCGAGACCGCCGATCAATCCGGCGCAGAGATCCGAAACGATGTCGCCGTAGAGATTTTCCAAAACCATCACGTCAAACTGCTCGGGCCGCATCACCAATTGCATACAGGCGTTGTCGATGATCTTGTCGTCGGCCGCGATGCCGGGAAAATCGGCGGCGACCCGGTTGAAGCATTCGAGAAAAAGCCCGTCCGAGAGCTTCATAATGTTGGCCTTATGCATCGCCGTCACCTTTTTGCGGCCGTGCGACGCGGCAAACTCGAAGGCGTAGCGCGCGATCCGCGTCGAGGCCTTTTCGGTGATGATCTTCAGAGATTCGACGACGCCCGGCACGACGACGTGTTCGAGTCCGGCGTAGAGGCTCTCGGTGTTTTCGCGGACGATCACCAGATCGAGCTCCGGATAGCGGCACGGCACGTTCGGCAGCGCCTTGACCGGCCGCACGTTGGCGTAGAGATCGAGCGCCTTGCGGAGCCCGACGTTGACCGACGTAAAGCCCTTGCCGATCGGCGTCGTCAGCGGTCCCTTGAGCGCGACCTTGTTCCGGCGCACCGATTCGATCGTCGCCTCGGGCAGCGTCGTCCCGTGTTTTTCGAGCGCCTGCGCCCCGAGAATATGAGTTTCCCATTCGATGTCGATGCCCGAGGCCTCGATGATCCGGACGGTCGCCGAGATGATCTCGGGCCCGATGCCGTCGCCGGGAATCAAAGTAATGTTGTGTTTCGTCATTTGTCTGATATTAAAGTCTTAAGTCTTAAGTCCGGAGTCCGGAGTCTTGCGATGCCGGCGGAGCGTCCGAAAACCGGCTCGCCGAAACCAAACTCCTTTCTCCAGAGACAATCCGAAATCCGAAATCCGAAATCCGAAATCGCCTCGGGCTTATCTTAGCATTTTAGATTATTTGCTGTATAACGCGCGAATCGCGACGCGCGCCGGCCGCGCCGGCGGGGCGGCCGGCGGCGAAAAAAATCGCCGGCCGGAAAACTTTCGCAAAAACCCCGAAAATTTTCCGTCCTTAATTAATAAGGGGTCAATTTTCAGAAGCGAAAGGAATTTATGGACAGTCAGAGCATTTTATTCGAAAAGCGGGCGCAGGCCGAGATCAATAAATTGAAGGAAACATACGTGATCGATTTAGTGACCGCCGAGCGGCTCCGCGATATATTCATTTACCTGTTTCTCTCCCGTCTCAGCCGCAACCCGCGCGGCATCAGCATTCAAACGGAAAAACTGAACGCCGTCCTGCATCACTGCCCGCGGATCGTCCGGCCCGAAATTTCCGTCCCGCTCCACCAAAGAGCAGCAGCTTGATTTCGGATTTCGGATTGCGGATTTCGGATTGGTTTGTAAAGGGAGATTTCCGTCTCCCTTTCTCCCTTTCTCCTTTTCTCCCCTTCTTC
>JAFDVJ010000091.1:0-11666 GCA_018269075.1 Acidobacteriota bacterium | reverse complement strand
TCGACTCTCGACTCTCCACTCTCCACTCTCCACTCTTAACTCCCGAGACGGGTTTTGTTAAGATTATCTGGTGACGAATTCAGACGTATTGATTATCGGCGGCGGCGTGATCGGTTTGGCGATCGCGCGCGAGCTGCGGCTGAAGGGCGTTCGGAAGATCGCCGTTCTCGAACGCGGCGCGGTCGGCCGCGAGGCCTCGCACGCGGCGGCCGGAATGCTCGCCCCGAACGCCGAGACCGAAAAGCTCGACGAGTTTTATCGTTTGTGCGACGAATCGAACCGGCTCTACCCGGATTTCGCGGCCGCGCTGTTCGCCGAAACCGGCGTCGACGTCGGGTTCGACCGGCAGGGCACGCTCTATCTCGCGCTCACGGAAAACGATTCCGAAGAGATCGGGCGGCGCTTCGCGTGGCAGCGCGGCGCGGGCCTCCGGGTCGAACGGTTATCGGCGGCGGAGACGCGGCGGGTCGAGCCGTTTCTCTCGCCCGACGTCCGCGAGAGCCTCTTTTTCCCCGAAGACCGGCAGGTCGAGACGCGCCGGCTCGTCGCCGCGCTCGAAAGATTCGCCGCGCTCAACAATATCGAGATCCGCGAGCGGACGAGCGTCGCCCGGATCGTGTTCGAGAACGGCCGCGCGGCCGGCGCGGAAACCGAAGACGGCGAGAAGTTCTTTGCCGGGACGGTCGTCCTCGCGGCCGGCGCGTGGAGCTCGCAGATCGCCGCCGGCGCGCTCGCGCTGCCGGCGGTCAAACCGGTGCGCGGGCAGATCGTCGCCTTTCAGACCGCGAAAAGACTTTTCCAGCGGGTCATCTACAGCCCGCGCGGCTATCTCGTGCCGCGCGCTGACGGCCGCGTGCTCGCCGGCGCGACGAGCGAGGACGCCGGTTTCGACAAGAGCGTGACGACGGCCGCCGCGGCGCGGCTCCGCGCGAACGCGCTCGAGATCGCGCCGAGCCTCGTCAACCTCGAAATCGTCGAGCAGTGGGCCGGGCTGCGCCCGCTCGCCGCCGACCGCCGGCCGGTGCTCGGGAGTTTTCCACAGGTGGAAAACTTTTTGCTGGCGACCGCGCATTTTCGCAACGGCATCCTGCTCGCGCCCGTCACGGCGCGGATCATCGCCGAAAAAATCGCCGAAAACCGCGACTCCGACTACCTGCGGGCGTTCGGCCCCGAAAGATTTCGCGCGAACGATTCGCGAAGTTTGAATATTTCGGCGTAATTTTTTAATTTAGATTTTTGTAACACTTCCCGCACGAGTGTCCGACGGGCGAGTCCTTATGCGTATTTTAGTGCTTTTCACATTGCTTTTCTGCTGGACGACGGCCGGCTTCGCGCAGTCCGGCCGGGTCGCGCCGCCGGTGCCGGAAGAAACGCCGACGACGACCGCGGAACCGACCGCCGAACAGCTTTTCGAAGACGCCAACACCTACGCCCGCCGCAAATTCGCCGAATTCCAGGCGAAGAAAATCCCGTTCAGCGAACAGCTTTCCGAGCAGACGATGCAGGAGAAAAAACAGCTCGCCGCCAAGTACGCGGCGCGGGTCGCCGCCCGCAAAGAGCTCGCGGCCGACGATCTTTACTATCTCGGCCGGCTCCATTTCGTCGCCGGGAACAACGACGGGGCCGACGAGGCGCTCCGCAAATATCTGGCCGCCGACAAGCCCGTGCCCGAAAAGGCGCAGGCCGCGCGCGACGTGCTGGTGATCCTTGCCGCCCGCCGCAAAAACTTCGACGACGCCGAAAAATTTCTGAAGGAATTTCTGACGAACGACCCGCCGAGCGCCGGCCAGCGGCTCGAAATGGAGGGCGAGCTCGCCGCCGCCTACCGCGAGGCGAAAAACTTCGAAAAGGCCGCCGCCCACGCCGAGGAGGCCTACCGCGCCGCGAAGGCCGCTTATTCGGTGGCCGGGTCGCGCACGCGCGGGCTCAACGACCTGCTCGACACGGGACTGAAAACCTTTGAAAACTACCGCGACGGCGGGTTCACCGAGCGCGCCGACAAGACGCTCGACGATCTGCGGAAAACGGCCGCCGGCGTCGAATCGACGACGATTTACTACGTCGCCGTCAACGAAAAGATCAAGTATCTGATCGAAACCGGCCGAAAACCGGCGGCGATGCAGTTTTACAGCGACGCGCTCTTGCAGGCGGCGAATGATTTTAAAACGAAATCGTGGCAAGATGATATCTTGTACCGTTTGAAAAGACGCGAGCAGCAGTACCGGATTCTCGGCGAGACCGTGCCCGAACTGACGGCCGTCGATCAGTGGTTTCCGGGCGAGAAGAAAAAGCTCGCCGCGCTCCGCGGAAAGGTCGTCGTGCTCGACTTCTGGGCNNCGACGTGGTGCGGCCCGTGCATCGGCGCATTTCCGGCGCTGACCGCCCTGCAGCGCAAATTCGAGAAGGACGGCCTCGTGATTCTCGGCGTGACGCGCTATTACGGCGAAGCCGGCGGCGAGGCCGCGACCGAGGAAAAAGAGATCGAATACCTGAAGCAGTTCAGAAAGACCAACGATCTGCCGTACGATTTCGTCGTCGCCAAAGATCTCTCGAACCAGATGATCTACGGTTTCAACGGCATCCCGACGATGGTCGTCATCGACCGCAAAGGCATCGTCCGCTATGCCGAAACCGGCGCCGGCAAGGAACCCGAGCTGCAAACGCTGGTCGAAAAACTTTTAACGGAAAAATAATTGGTTCCAATGACTCAAAAAAAGAGGAAATTCAAGACTCAGAGCTTTTACGACCGGATCGCCGACGTTCACAATCTGGCGCTCAAAATCAACGGCTACCGGCAGTCGGTCGAAAAGTTCCTGAAATCGCTCGATCTGAAGATCGACGAAAACTCGATGGTGCTCGACGCCGGCAGCGGCACCGGCATCGTCACGCTCGGCTTTCACAGCGCCGGTTTTCGGCCCTGCAAAACGGTCGCGCTCGATCTCTCGTTCAATTCGCTCAAGCTTTCGCGCGGTCAGTTCAAAAAAGACAAGAAGGTCAACGCCAAAAACATCGTCGCCGTCCAGGGCAACATCCTCAATCTGCCGTTCGCCGACGAAAGCTTCGATCTCGTTTTAAGCTGCGGCGTGCTCGAATACGTGCCGCTCGACGAGGGCCTGCGCGAGATGTCGCGCGTCCTGAAAACCGGCGCGAAGCTCGTCTTCATCCCGGTGCGGCCGTCGCTCGTCGGCTCGGTGCTCGAGCTGCTCTACAATTTCAAGACGCACCCGCTGACCAACGTCCGGCGGATCTCGCAGCGCTATTTCAATATCCTGAGCCGCCACAAATTCCCGATCACCGAACCGATCAGCTGGTCGAAAACGATCTTCCTGCTGGAAAAGAAATAAAGTGGAAAAGTTTAAAAGTGAAAAAGTGGAAAAGTGGAAAAGTTCGGCTCGATCGCGGAAAATCACTTTTTCACTTTTATCCTTTTTCACTTTTAAACTTTTAAACTTTTCCACTTTTTCACTTTTTCACTTTTTCACTTTTTATGTCTGAACCGAACAATCCGCCGCTGATCGTCGCGCACCGCGGCGCGTCGGCGCTCGCGCCGGAGAACACGCTCGCGGCGTTTCGGCGGGCGCTCCGGGACGGGGCCGAAGGGCTCGAATTCGACGTCCGGCTCGCCCGCGGCGACGAGGTCGTCGTCTTTCACGACGCGACGCTCGAACGGCTCGCGAACCGCAAAGAACGGGTTTCCGACCTGACGGTCGAAGAATTGCGGACGGTCGACGTCGGCTCGTGGTTCGGCCGCCTCAGGAAAAACGCCGCGAACGCGGAGGATTTTTCGGCCGAAAGAATCCCGACGCTCGCCGAACTGCTCGATTTTCTGCGTGATTTCGAAGGCCTGATCTATATCGAGATGAAATGCGGAGAAGCGGACTGCGAACGGCTCGCGCGCGCCGTCTGCGAGACGATCGAAGGCGGGCCGCGGCTTTCGCAGATGATCGTCAAGAGCTTTCAGCTCGAAGCGCTCGCGCACGTCAAAAGATTTCTTCCGGAAGTCAGAACGGCCGCGCTCTTCGCGCCGAAGATTATGACGATCCTCCGCAAGGAGAAACGGCTCGTCCGGCTCGCCCACGAAACCGGCGCGGATATGCTGTCGGTGCATTTCTCGCTCGCCACCCGCAAGCTGATGAAAAAGGCCGCGAAAAGAAATCTGCCGGTGACGATCTGGACGGCCGATCATCCGCGCTGGGTCAAACGCGCCGCGAAGCTCGGACTTTTCGCCGTCATCACCAACGATCCGGCGCGGCTCCTCGCGCGCCGCGCCGAACTGTCGGGAAAATGAGCCGGCCGCCTATTCCTTCGGCTTGGTGAAGATCGCGTTGTCGAACTTGACCTTGTTCTTGATCTCGGTCAACGTCGTCTGAATCTCGAACTGCGGCATCACGGCGCGGATCTTGAAGGGCATCTTGACGCCGTCGACCGCCCGGAAATCGTCGGAAAACGTCTTCACGGCCATTTTTCCCTGCGGCGAGATCATCGTCGCGTCCTCGCGCACGAGCAGGCCGCTTTCCTTATCGAAATAAAACGTCTGCGGATCGAGCCCGGCCGGCGTCGCGACGACGACGTAGGCGTCACGGTCGCCGACCTTCTCGACGCCCTTGACTTCCATTTTCGGGTAGAGCTTGTCGAGATTGATCTCGCGGTAAAAATTCGCGGTCAGCTTTGTCTGCGTCAGCTCGTCGCCGGTTTTGTCGCGGTTGCCCTGAAGCGGATTGACCGACCACGCGGTCGTCCCGTCAAAGCCCTCGATGAATTCGCCGAGCCCGGCGAGCGTTAATTTCTGGTAGCTTTTATCGGGCGCCGCCGCGTAGGCTTCGACCGTGCCGTTGACGCCCATCGGCGACAGCGTGACCGTGCCCTTCATATAGCGCGACTGAATCTCTTCGATCGCCGCGCGCCCGCCGATCGCCTGCACGTATTTGTCGATAATGTCCTTGACCGCGGGCAGCGCCGGCGGCGGCGCGGGAGCCTTGACGTCGGGCTTAGCATCGGTCTTCTGCCCGAAAACGTTGACCGCCAGCAATCCGGCGACGATTAAAAAAATTGTCAGTTTCAGTTTCATTTTCTTTATTTCCTTATGGTTTCCGGTCTCTTGACCGCTCGCATCTTATCAAACCGTCGATCGAACGACCAGCGCGCCGTCGATCGAAACCGTTTTTTCTTTTACGCGCGGCGGCCGGAAAATGTTGGGAAAAATTCGACCATCCGGTCTTTCGAACCGGACGCATAAAAAAGCGGACTGCAGTTATCCGAAGAATATGCAGTCCGCGCCAATCGTTAGGTTCGGCCGGTCATCAGGGAATAAAAGCGTTCTCGGTCGGCGTGTCGGTCGCAATTCCCCACTGCACCGCACCGAAGCCGGCCGTCGTCTGCAGGAGATACCAGATGCCGGTCGACGGTCTGAAGACCGCGATGTCCGCCTTGCCGTCGCCGTCGTAATCCGCCGGGATCGGCTTGTCGCCCAATGTCCCGAACGATGTCGAGATAAAGCCGCCGCCCGCGCTCTTCGAGACGAACCAGCCCCCGTCCGACGGCCGGAAGATCGCGAAATCAGTCTTGCCGTCGCCGTCAAAATCGGCCGGCGCGGGAACGTCGCCGGTCTGTCCCCAATGCGTCGCCAGGAATTGGCCGGTGATCGACGAAGCGTACCACCAGTCGCCGGTCGACGGACGATAAATGGCCGGATCCGACTTGCCGTCGCCGTCGAAATCGCCCGTCACCGGCTGATCGCCGGCCGCGCCGAACGCGATGATCGAGGTCTGGCCGGTCGCCGAGAATCGATACCAGACGCTGTTCGAAGGACGGAAGACGATAAAGTCGGTCTTGCCGTCGCCGTCAAAATCCGAGGGCCGCGGAATGTCGCCCGCCTGTCCGAAGTTGACGTTGATCTGGGCGTTGTTGATGCTCGATAGATACCACCAACTGCCGGAAGACGGCCGGAATATCGCGACATCGGTTTTGCCGTCGCCGTCGTAATCGGCGGGCACGGGAATATCGTTAGCAATCGCGAAGACGGTCTGCGTGACGCCGAAGTCGGACGAGCGGAGAATGTACCATTTATTCTCGGAAGCGCGGAAAACGGAAACGTCGGCTTTGCCGTCGCCGTCGTAGTCGAAATAATGGCGCGGCGGCGCGCTCGCGTTCAACAGCCGCGCCAGCCGGAGATGGCTGACGCCGTTGACTTTAATAAAGTCGCCGCCGATCAGGATCTTTCCGTCCGGCTGCAGCTGAATATCGACAACCCCGAGCGGCACATTGGTCGTCAGGGTGTTGTCGAGCGAACCGTCGGCGTTGAGCCGCGCCAGCCCGATTCGCGGATTGCCGCCGATCGTGCTGAAACCGCCGCCGATCAGAATCTTTCCGTCGGGCTGAATTCTCAGGGCGTTGACCGAACCGTTGGCGGCCTGCACAAAGCCCGTGTCGAGCGAGCCGTCCGCATTGAGCCGGCCGATTCGCTGCTGGTTGAGACTGCCGTTGAGCCCCGTAAACACGCCGCTTAAGATGATCTTGCCGTCGGTCTGGACGGCGGTGTTGTAAACGTCGCCGTTCGCGCCGCCCGGCGGGTTGAAGCTCGTGTCGACCGTGCCGTCCGCGTTCAGTTTCGCGATCCGGCCGCGGTTCGTCGTGCCGATCTGGGTGAAGGCGCCGCCGATGAACATTTTGCCGTCCGACTGCAGATCGATCCGGTAAACCGCTCCGTTCGGCTGGTTGACGGCGAAGGAGTTATCGATCGTTCCGTTGGCATTTAATCTGGCGATGCGCCGTGTGGAGGTGAGCGCATCCCCGCCGACGAGCAGCTGGCCGCCCGTCGTGAGCGCCAGATCGACGATTCCGGCGGCGCTGCTCAGACCGCTCGCAAAGCTTGTGTCCTGCGAGCCGTCCGCGTTCATCCGCACGAGCGGCAGATTGCCGCCGCCGCCCGCGACGATCTTGCCGTCGGGCTGCAGAACGAGCGCGTTATAGATTTGCTGCGTGGCCGAAGTATTGAAATACGGCACGAAGCCCGTGTCGAGCGTGCCGTCCTCGTTGAGCCGCGCGACGGCGTTGCGGCGGACGCCGTTGATCGCCGAAAACTGGCCGGCGACGAGAATCTTCCCGTCCGGCTGCCGGAGAATCTCGCGCACTTTGCCGGTCGTCGCGGCCGCGAAAAGGATCGTCGTATCGAGCGTGCCGTCGGTGTTCAGACGCACGAGCGAGGGCGTCGGGCCGGCCTGCACGCCGCCGCCGACGAGCAGTTTTCCGTCGGCGAAAAATTCCGCGTCCTTGGCGAAAAGATTGGCAAACTGCGGGTTGTTCTGAAACGTCGGGTCGAGCGTGCCGTCGGCGTTGAGCCGTGCGACTTTTTGCCGTGCCGTCGCGTTGAAAGTCGTAAAAAATCCGGTGATCACGATTTTTCCGTCCGAGGCCAGCAGAATGTCGTTGACGAGGCCGTTCGCGCCCGCGTTGTTGAGGTTGAAATTGATGTCGAGCGAGCCGTCCGCGTTGAGCCGCGCGAGGCTCCCCTGATTGAAACCGTTGACCGTGTTGAACTGCCCGCCGATCAGAATGCGCCCGTCGGGCTGGAGCCGCAAAGCGTAAACGGCCGCGCTCACCAAACCGGGCGCGGCAAACGTGCCGTCGACCGAACCGTCCGTCGTCCGGCGGACGACGGTCGAACCGGCCGTCAGAATTTTGCCGTCCGGCTGAAGCTCGACGTTATTGATCGTGCCGACGGTCGAAAATCCGGCAAACGACGGATCGACCGTGCCGTTCGCGTTGAGACGCATAAAATTGCTGGTCGCGCCGCCGATCGTCGTGTTGAACTGCCCGCCCGCGACGATCTTGTCGTCCGGCTGGACCTCGATATCGTAGACGATCCCGTTCGAGCTGCTGTCGAATAACGGCGACTGAAAGGTCGGGTCGAGCGAGCCGTCCGGGTTTAAGCGGTAAATCTTTTTGGCGTTGACGTTGTTGACGCCGTAGATGTCGCCGCCGACGACGATCTTGCCGTCGGACTGGACGCCGATCGCCAGAACCGCGCCGCCGACGCCGCTGCCGTTGCCGAATTCCGGCGAGGAAAAGGTCGAATCGACCGTCCCGTCGGCATTGAGCCGCGCAACCGCGACCGTCGCCTGACCGTTGAGCTCGATAAAGGTCCCGCCGACCAGAAATTTGCCGTCCGGCTGTTTCCTGATGACGGAAATCGTCCCGTTTCCGACCCCGAATACCGAAGGATTGAAGGTCGGGTCGAGCTCGCCGGCGGCGCGGCCGGCCGAAAACCCGAATAGAATTAAAATCAGGCCAATGAATCCGATTCGAATCCATTTAATATTGGTGCTCATAATTTCCCCCTTAAACCGCATTAAAAATGCATTAAATAAAGACCGCTTCTCAAATTCCGGGACCGCCTCGCGGCTCTCGATCCGAATCAGTCGAAAATGGTCTTCTCAAAGATTGACAATCCGCCGATTTAGAAATCTGAGCCATCAGATTATCCAAACCGTCCCGGACCGTACTATTGATTGTCCGTCAGACTAATCTGACGGACAATCAGGCGAAAAGCTCCGGCGTTTCCGGATCTCGCCGGTTAAGGCACGAACACGTTTTCGGTCGGCGTGTCGGTCGCAATTCCCCACTGCAGCGCGCCGAAACCCGATGTCGTCTGCAGCAGATACCAGACGCCGCTCGACGGCCTGAAGACCGCGATGTCCGCCTTGCCGTCGCCGTCGTAATCCGCCGGGATCGGCTTGTCGCCCGCCGTGCCGAACGACGTCGAGATAAAGCCGCCGCCCGCGCTCTTCGAAACGAACCAGCCGCCGTCCGACGGCCGGAAGATCGCGAAATCCGTCTTCCCGTCGCCGTCGTAATCCGCCGGCGCCGGGATGTCGCCGGTCTGTCCCCAGTGAACGGCCAGGAATTGTCCGGTGATCGACGAAGCATACCACCAGTCGCCCGTCGACGGCCGATAAATGGCCGGATCGGATTTGCCGTCGCCGTCGAAATCGCCCGTCACCGGCTGATCGCCGGCCGCGCCGAACGCGATGATCGAGGTCTGCCCGGTTGCCGAGAATCGATACCAGACGCTGTTCGACGGACGGAAGACGATAAAGTCGGTCTTGCCGTCGCCGTCGAAATCCGAGGGCCGCGGAATGTCGCCCGCCTGTCCGAAGTTGACGTTGATCTGGGCGTTGTTGATCGACGAGAGATACCACCAAGCGCCGGAAGACGGCCGGAAGATCGCGACGTCGGTCTTGCCGTCGCCGTCATAATCGGCCGGGACGGGAATATCGTTGGCAATCGCGAAGACGGTCTGCGTGACGCCGAAATCGGACGAGCGGAGGATGTACCATTTATTTTCCGAAGGCCGGAAGACCGAGACGTCGGCCTTGCCGTCGCCGTCGTAGTCGAAAAAGCGGCGCGGCGGCGCGGTGTTGTTCAGTAATCTGGCGACGCGGACCCGCGAAATATTGTTGATCTTGGTGAAATCGCCGCCGACCAGAATCTTATTATCCGTCTGCAATTGGATATCGCGGACCACGCCGAGCTGAGTCAGCGGGAGGTTGATCGACGGGCTGAAAGTCGCGTCCACGACTCCGCTCGCAGTGAATCGGGCCAATCCTAACCGGGTCGTTCCGCCGATCAGATTAAAGCCGCCGCCGATCAGAATCTTTCCGTCCGGCTGGAGCTTCAGCGCCGAAACCGACGAATTGATCGACGCGCTTTGGACGAAAGAAGTGTCGAGCGAGCCGTCGGCGTTCAGCCGGCCGACGTGGTTTTGACTGAGACTGCCGTTAACGCCCGTAAAATCGCCGCTCAAGATCACTTTTCCGTCCGGCTGCAAGGCGATGTTGAGCACGTTGTTGTTGGCGCCGCCCGGCGGGTTGAAGCTCGTGTCGAGCGAACCGTCGGCATTCAAACGGGCGATCCGGCCGCGGCCCGTCGTGCCGACCTGATCGAAAAGTCCGCCGATCAGAATGCGCCCGTCGGGCTGCACCGCCATCCTGTTGACCGTTCCGTTCGGCACGGTCGGGTTAAACGAGCTGTCGAGACTGCCGTTCGAATTGAGCCTGAGAATCCGGATATTGGCGGAATTGAGCTTCAAGTCGCCGCTCGCGAGAATCTTTCCGTCGGATTGGACGACGATGTCCGTGTTGCCGGTAAAAGCGGCGTTCGCCGGCGGAGTGAAGCTCGTGTCGAGCGAGCCGTCGGCATTCAGCCTTCGGAAAGTGATGGTATTGCCGCCGCCGACCAGAATCTTGCCGTCCGGCTGGAGCGCGATCGCCTGAACGAACGGAAGGCCCGAATAATTGGTGAAATCCGGAACGAACGAGGTGTCGAGAGTGCCGTCCGGATTGAGCCGCGCCACCGATCTGATCGAGACGCCGTCGACGTATCGGAATTGGCCGGCGATCAGAACCTTGCCGTCGGGCTGCTGAAGCGTTCGGGAAACGAAGCCGCCCCGCGAGACGACGAGGTTGAGCGTATTGTCGAGCGTGCCGTCGTCGTTATAGCGCAGCAGGGCCGGAGGCGCTGAATTAGTCGCATTGGGAGTTATTCCGAGCAGGAATTTGCCGCTCGGCAGCGCCTCGATGTCGTTGACCCCGTCGGCCGTGTTCAGCGTCGTCGGATTCGGGAAGCCGGTATCGAGCGAGCCGTCCGCGTTCAACTGGGCGTAATGCTGCCGCGCGGTGCCGTTATAGGCCGTAAACGCTCCGCCGATCAGAATTTTTCCGTCCCCTTTGACCAGTATCCGGGTCACCACGAAGTTGGGGCCGAGCAGATTTTGATTGAACGTCAGATCGAGCGAGCCGTCCGCGTTGATGCGGGCCAGATTGCGCTTCTGAAATCCGTTGACGTTGACGAAGCTGCCGCCGATCAGAATCTTGCCGTCGGACAGATAGACGATATCCGAAATGGTTCCGTCCGTACTGACGACGGGAAACGACGAATCGACCGTGCCGTCCGCGTTGTATCTTCGTAAGACGGCCGAACCGGCGAGGATCTTTCCGTCGGGCTGCAGTTCCATCTGATTGCCGCCCGAGATCAGGCCGGTAAAGGAATTGTCGAGCGAGCCGTCGGCGTTATAGCGCAGGCCCATCAGCAGAAACTTGTCGTTCGGCAGCATTTCGATGTCGTACATATTGCTGCCCTGCGCCGCCGCCGGTGCCTGAAAACCGGTGTCCAAAGCGCCGTTCGGCAAAAGCCGCTTGATGCCGGGGCTGAAAACGTTGTTCGTGCCGTCGATGTTGCCGGCGACGATGATCTTGCCGTCCGACTGCAGACCGATCGTGAAGACCGCGCCGCCGAAACCGAAACCGTTGCCGAAGTCGGGCGGATTGAACGAGGTGTCGACGGTCAGATCGGCATTCAGGCGGGCGATGCCGCCGGCGGCCGTGCCGTTGACGTCGGTAAAGGTTCCGCCGATCAGGATCTTTCCGTCGGGCTGTTTTTTGATGACGTTGACGACCGCGTTCGGAACGTCCGTCGCATAAGCCGAAGCGTTAAAACCCGGATCGACATCGCCCGAGGCGGCGGAGATCGATAAAATTCCGGAGACAATTAAAAATGCCATTTGCAGGCGTATCAACACAGATTTCAATAAATTAGTTTTCAGCATTATTTTCTCCTCTCGTTCAAGGTCTTTTCAATTACCCGACATCATTACTGAGCGGTATATGAAT
>JAFDVJ010000090.1 GCA_018269075.1 Acidobacteriota bacterium | reverse complement strand
CGCGGCGTGATCAGCGTCACGCTGCCCACCGTCACATCCGAAGCCGAGATGATCGGGCTGTTCGTCACCCCGGCGAGCGGGATCGAGACGTCGTTGCCCGAGTTCGGGACGACGTTCGGCGTCCAGTTGGTCGAAGTGTTCCAGTTCGAATCGGTCGCGCCGTTCCAGACGGCGGTGTTCGTGACCGTCAGATTGGCGGTCGCCGTCGAGCCCGCGCCGCCGTTCGTCGACGTCACGTTCTGCGTCGTGTTGACGAGCGTGCCCGAAGCGGTGCCGGTCACGCGGACGCTGACCGCGCAGCTGCCGCCCGCCGGGATCGAGCCGCCGGAGAGCGTGACGCTCGTCGCGGCCGCCGTCGGCGCGAACGTGCCGCCGCAGCTGTTCGTCGCGGCCGGCGTCGTGTTGACCTCAAGTCCCGTCGGGAAGTTGTCGACGACGCCGACGCCCGCGAGCGCCGCGCCCGTGTTCGGATTGGTGATCGTCAGCGTCAGGACCGAAAAGCCGTTGTTCTGCAGAACGGTCGCCGGCGCGAAGCCCTTCGCGATCGTCGGCGGCGCGACGACCGTCAGGCTCGCGTTGGCCGTGTAGCCGGTGCCGGCGTTGGCCGTATCGACCGTCACCGTATTATTTTTGACGCCGGCCGTCGCGCCCGTCACGTTCAGGGTGGTCGTGCAGGTCGTCCCCGCCGCGATCGTGCCGCCGGTCAGCGTGATGACGTTCGCGGCGACCGTCAGCGTGCCGCCGCCGCACTGGGCAAAGGGCCCGGCATTCGGCGCGGTCACGCCGGCCGGCAGCGTGTCGGTGAACGAAACGCCGGTCAGCGCCGACGTCGCGCTGTTGTTTTGAACGGCGATCGAGAGCTGCGACGTCGCGCCGAGCGCGATCTCGGTCGGCGTGAACGACTTCGTGACGGTCGGCGCAAGCACCGCCGTCAGCAAGGCCGAGGCCGTCAGGCCGGTGCCGCCGTTGGTCGAGGCGACCGTGCCGGTCGTGTTGCTGAAAATGCCCTCGGCGGCCGGCGTGACCTTGACGGTGACGACGCACGGCGTGCCGTTCGCGACCGTCGCGCTCGCGATCTTGATGCCGGTGTCGCCCGCGCCGAGCGCGCCGCCGGCCGGATCGGTGACGCTTACCGCGCCGCAGCCGGTCGTCGTCAACACCGGCGGACTGGCGATCGCGAGATTAGCCGGGAAATTGTCGGTCACGCCGACGCCGGTCAGGCTGACGGAATTGGCGTTCGAGATCGTCAGCGTCAGCGTCGAGACGCCGTTCACGGCGACGCTCGTCGGCGCAAACGATTTCGCGATGGTCGGCGGCTGGACGACCGTCGTGACGGTCGGATTGGCCGCGCCGGCGACGGCCGGATCGTCCGTTAAGACGTTCGCGAAATTGCCGCCCGAGACGGTGCCCTGATTCGAGACCGAGAAGTCGTTGGCCGGAATGTTGGCGTCGATCTGCGCGTCGAACTGGATCGTCACGGACTTGCCGGCCGGCAGCGTAAAGCCGCCCGGAATATTGCCGTTGACCGAAACGGTCTCGCCCGAAAACGGCGCGCTTTGATCGGCTGTCTTTTCTGCGGCGATGACCGTCGGCGAAATCAGCGCGCCGAACCGGCCGACGGTTCTGCCCGCCCAACCCGAAGCGTCACCGACGAATGATTTGATCGAAGTCCAATAAACTGCTTCTTGTGTTTCCGGCGAAGCGTTTTCCGGATCAGCCGGCCGGTTAAATAAGGCCCCGATTAAATGCGGCGATTCCGACGGCGTTTGAGAGGCATCTGACGGAATTCGCAGGTCGCCGACCGCATCGGTCGTTTGATTCGCGGCTTCTTCGGCGAACGGAGCCGTTTGAGTACAGGCAGTATAGTTGCTGCCGCTCAGGATATCGACGCCATTGACCGAACCGCCCGAACCGTTCGCGGTATTGTTATTCGGATTGCCGACGAAATTCTGCACCTGAGTGTTCGTGACGACGGTTCCCGGCGCGCCGCCGATGCCGACGATTCCGAAATCATGGACCGTCGCCACGGTCCCCTGTTTGCGCAAGCCGATGCCGGCGTTGAGGCCGCTTCCCGTCAATGGCCCGCTCGCCAGATTGGAATTGCCCGTCATATTCATACAAAGGGTCGTATCGCCGGGCGCACTGAGTCCGGCATCGACCCGGATCGCGTTGCGATTAGTCAGCTGAATCGTCGAGCCGACTTTGTTGTTCTGGACCGTCAGATCCATCTTGCCGAGCGACACGCGCACGATGGCGCGGATCCCGAAGCCGTCGTACTGGCTGACGCTGTTGTTAGTCACGTTGAAGTTGTAATCGGCGGCCGAGGTATTGAGGCCGGCCGGCCCGTCGTCAACCTGAACGGCAATCCCCGCCGTGCCCGCCCCGATCGTGTGATTCAGCACGGACACATTTTTGTCGATGGTCGTCGTGCCGGTGATCGTGCCGCCCGCGAAAGCGCTGACGGTCTGACCTTCGACGTTCGTAATCGCCCCGGCCGCCGTGCAGGGCGCGACGGTGTTGCCATTGCAGGAAATGTTGAAGTTCATCACCCCGACGTTGCTGTTCATGCTTGTGCGGATGGCGTTCGAGCCCGTGTGCTGGCCGGCCGCCGGCTGGCCGGAAATGGTGTTATTGGTAATGTTGATCGGAGTGCCGGCGGCGCCCAGCGTCGAGGAGATATTGTTCGATGAGCTGCCGCTGCCGCCGGCGATTAAAATGCCTTCGCTGCTCGGGAAATTGGTGATCACGTTCTGATTGATCGTTCCGGTCGTCAGGTGTGCGCTGGTCGTCGCCGTGCCTTGAGTCAGAATCAAAATTCCCGTGCCGAGCGAAACCGTCGAATTTGTGGAACTCGTCAGCGAATTGTTGCTGATCGTCAGGTTGCTGATGGTGTTGGTCGGATCGTTGTTGGGAGAAACGCCCCAGTTCTCGATTTGAATCCCGTGCCGGCGGGCGTTGGTCAAAATATTGTTGGTGATCGAGATCGTGCCGGAAACGGCATTTCCGGTAGACGTCGGGCTGTTGAAGGCGACGTTGCTTTCTTCGTACTGTCCCGCCGCGCCCGTACCGACGTTATCGATAAAACTGTTGTCGAGCGTAAAATTGGTGACCTGCTGGCCGTCAATCCCGCTGCGGGCGGTATTTTGGATCGCCATTCGGGTGAAAGACGGATTGGCGACGTTGGTCAGCGAGATGCCGTTAACGGTCGAGTTCAGAATTGCCCCGCCGGTACAGTTGGCGGCGGACGAACAAGTTCCGCCGGCCCCGGTCACGGTAAAGCTGCCGGTCGTGTTGGTCAGACTGATGCCGTTGGCCGCGCCGTTCGAGGAAACGCTTCGAAGCGCAATCGTGCCGCCCGTTCCGGAGAGCGAAACGGCCGTCCCGGTCGTCGTCGCGACGGCCGTTTCGCTCGTCGTGACGCCCGTCACCGCGCCGCCGGAAATTCCGGTCGAAGTCGTCGAATTGATCGAAAATCCGCGCAAGGTCGTGTTCGCGCCGAGCGTCACCGTCGAGGTGATGTTCGTGACGGTGCCGTTCGCGCTATTCATCGCGGGCAGCGCCGGGCTGCTGAACGGCGGCACGGTGACGCCGGCGATCGTGTCGAGCGCGGCGGTCGCGTCCTGTCCGATCAGTTTTTGTCCCGTCCGGAGCGTGACCGCGCCGGAATAGCCGGTCGCGCTCTCGTAAATAAAAATATTATCGTTGTCGTCGGGGTTCGAGCCGCCGCCGACGTTGGCCGTGTTAAAGGCGGCGAGCGTCGAAAACGGCGTCCCGAGCCGGCCGCAGCCGGCCGCGACGGTCGTGCAGGCCGCCGCGTTGTTGTTGATGAACCAGATCATGCCCGAGACGTTGATCGTGACGGTGCCCTGCGCGGTAAACGAGCCGTTCGACATCGTGTAGGTGAACGTCGTCGCGCCCTCGAAGCCGGCGTTCGGCGTAAAGGTAAAGCTGCCGTCCGGGTTCAGCGCGACCGTCCCCTGCGTGCCGGCCGTATTGACCGCCGTCGCCCCGATCGGCGCGCCGTTCATCGGGAGATCGTTGGCGAGCACGCCGCTCGCCGCCGGCACGTTGATGCCGACGTTGCCGAGCGACGAATAGCTGTCGTCGAAGGCGATCGGCGAGACTTTGAGCGAGCCGGGGACGAGCGTCGTGTTCGCATCGATCGTGTCGCTGAAATTGACGCCGGCCGCGTCGGTGCCGCCGTTCGTGACGGTCACCGTATAGCGGAGCGTGTCGCCCGGATTGACCGCGCCGTTGCCGTTCGCGTCGGTCTGGAGCGCGGCGGTTTTCGTCGCCGTCACCGCCGGGACGAAGAGCGCCGCCGGCCGCGGCCCGGCCTCGGTCGAATATTGGTTTTTAACGAAAAAAAACAGGGCGATGACAAAGAATGAAAGAGCGAACACGATGATTCGCTTCAGGGGCGCTTTCGGGGTCATAATTTACTCCAACAGATTAAACCGAAAAAATCTTCTTTTGGGAACAGTAATACCTGGGTTCGGCCATTTTATTCCCAAAACAGCCCTGAGTCAAATTTTGGCAGGATCGTGTTTTCAAGTTGCGGGTCGTCGTTTGTTGGTAATTGATCAGGCCGGAACCGGTCTTTGACCTTTGGTCCGCTCGAAAGACGATCGTGCACGGCCGGATGCGGAGCCGGAATCAAAGACCTCATCAATTGCTCCATTTTTAATCCGTCTGAAACCGCGCCTTGCAGTTCGGGCATTCGATCAGCTTCCGGGTGCCCGAGAGCGGGATCGTCGGGACGATGAAAAAGAGCGTCAGAAAGCGCATCCCGGTCTTTTCGGTAAACTGCGTGACCGTCCCGCACTGCGAGCAGCGGATCATATCGGGCGTCTTTTCCGAGCCCCAGGTAAAAAAGCGTGTGCCGATGATCAGAAACATAATAGTCGGGAGTCGAGAGTCGAGAGTCGAGAGTCGGCGGATTCGCCGTCGGACTCAAAACTCAAGCCTCGGGACTCGAATAATGATTTTACCGCACCCGAAGGCGATTCCCAATCGCTGATATTAAGTCTTGAGTCTTGAGTCTTGAGTCTTAAGTCTTCGATTCCGGGTCTCCGTTTTTCTTTTGACTCAAGACTCAAGACTCAAGACTCAAGACTTCAGTCTCAAGTCAGCGCGCGTTTGAGCCACGCCTTCGCGAAGGTCCATTCGCGCTCGACGGTGGCGGTCGATTTTTCGAGCAGCCGGGCCGTTTCCTCGATCGTCAGGCCGCCGAAAAAGCGGAGCTCGACGATCCGGCTTTTCTGCTCGTCGAAGCGGGCGAGCTCGGTGAGCGCCGCGTGAAGGCTCAGCAGATCGAGGTTCTGCTCTTCGAAAAAGGCGATCGATTCGTCGAGCGTGATCCGCTGCAGCCCGTCGCCGCGCCGCGCCGCGCGGTGCGCCTCGGCGTGATTGACGAGAATCCGCCGCATCATCTGCGCGGCGAGCCCGATAAACTGCGCGCGGTTCTGCCAGTCGACCGAATGCTGGTCGATCAGCCGCAGATACGCTTCGTGGACGAGCGCGGTCGGCTGCAGCGTGTGATCGGGCCGCTCGCGCGACAGGTATTTTTCGGCGAGCCGGTGCAGCTCGGCATAGACGAGCGGCAGCATCTCGTCGAGAGATTCCTTGCGGCCGTTGCCGTAATCTATCAAAAGCCGGGTCGCGTCGGGCGTTTCGCTCATCGATTCTCGATTTTACAATAATTTTGATGGACTTTTGTCAAAAAATCTGCGTTAACTATTAGGAAAAACCGAAAGATCCGCGATGTCGTCCGCCGAATGGAACAAAATCGACGAGCTTTTTCACGCCGCGCTCGAACGCGAACCGGCCGCGCGCGAGGGATTTCTGCGCGCCGAATGCGGCACCGACCGCGCGCTCTTCGAAGAAGTCCGCTCGCTCGTCGCGGCGCTCGAGGACGACCGCGCGTTTCTCGAAAAACCGGCGATCGGCGCCGGCGCGCGCCTTCTGGAACCGGAGGACGCGCGGATCGGCCGGCGCGTCGGCGCGTATAAGCTGATCTCCGAGCTCGGCCGCGGCGGGATGGGCACGGTCTATCTCGCGCTCCGCGACGACGCCGAATTCGAGCATCGCGCGGCGCTCAAGATCGCCCGCGAAAGCGTTTCCTCGCCGGCGCTCGTCGAACGCTTCCGCCGCGAGCGGCAGATTCTCGCCAACCTCGATCACCCGCACATCGCGCGGCTTCTGGACGGCGGGACGACCGCCGACCGGCTGCCCTATTTCGTGATGGAATACGTGCGCGGCCGGAACGTCGTCGAATACGCCGTCCGCCGCAATCTGCCGGTCGCCGCGCGGCTCCGCTTGTTCCTGAAAATCTGCGACGCGGTCGACTACGCGCACCGGCAGGGCGTCGTCCACCGCGATCTCAAGCCGTCGAACGTGCTGGTGACGGACGACGGCGCGCCGAAGCTGCTCGATTTCGGCATCGCCAAGGTGCTCGAAGCGGCCGACGGCGAAAACGCGCCGACGCTGACCGGCTTTCATCTTTTCACGCCCGAATACGCGAGCCCCGAGCAGGCGCGCGGCGCGCCGCTTTCGACGGCGACCGACATCTATTCGCTCGGCGTCCTGCTCTACGAGCTGCTGACGACGCGCCACCCGTTCGAATTCGCGAGCCGCTCGCCGCTCGAAATCGCGCGGATCGTCTGCGAAAACGAGCCCGAACGCCCGAGCACGGCCGTCTATCGAAGACGCGACACGCGCGACGAGCCGGACGAACCGGCGTTCGACGCGGCCGCGCTGTCCGAGACGAGCCGCGCGCTGCGGGGCGATCTCGACAACATCATTCTCAAGGCGATGCGCAAAGAACCGGCGCGGCGCTACGCGTCGGCCCGCGAGCTGGCCGACGACATCCGGCGCTATCTCGAACACCGGCCGGTGACGGCGCGGCCGAACGGCATTTTTTACCGCGGCTCGAAATTCGTCCGCCGGCATTCGGTCGCCGCCGCCGCGCTCGCCGTCTGTTTGCTGATGACGGCCGTCGGGCTGCCGGCCGTTTATTTCAAGTTTCTCCCGCGCAGCGGTTCGTCCGTCCGCAAAGACGCCGCCAGACGTCTGACCTTCGACGCGGCCCCCGATGATTTTCCGCGTTTTACCGCCGACGGACGAATCGTCTTCACGCGTCTCCGCGACGACGCGGCGCAGCTCTTTTCGATCGCGCCCGACGGCGGCGACGAGCGCGTCTTCGCCGAAAACCTGCCCGCCAACCGGATCTATCCGGCGCCCGACGGACGACATCTCGCGTTTCGCTCGAACGCCGACAACCGCATCTACGTGACCGACGCCGACCGGCGCGAATTCAAACAGGTCACCCGCTACCGCGCCGGCCGCGTCGCCTGGGCGCCCGATTCGCAAAGCCTCGTCTTCAGCTACAATTTCGGCGAGGACCTCAGTAAACCCGACGAGCCGTTCTACCGCGAGCGCGACAACGTCGAGATCTTTCGCGTCAACGCCGACGGGACCGGCGAGCGCGACCTGACGAACAATCCGGCCTTCGATTCCGACGCGAGCTTTTCGCCCGACGGCCGCGAGATCGTCTTCGTCTCGGACCGCGACGGCAATTTCGAGATCTGCGTGATGAACGCCGACGGCTCGAACCCGCGCCGCCTGACGCACAACGGCTTCGACGACACGAAACCGGCGTGGTCGCCCGACGGCCGCCGCATCGCCTTTACGACGAACCGCGACGGCGACGAGGAGATCTACATTATGGACGCCGACGGCTCGAACCCGCGCCGCCTGACCGACGCGCTCGGCGACGACCGCGAGCCGCAATGGTCCCCCGACGGCCGCCGGATCGTCTTCTCGGCCGCCGGCGAAGGCAACAAGGAAATCTACATCATCGACGTTTTTTGAAGTCTTGAGTCTTGAGTCTTGAATCTTGAGTCTTGAGTCTTGAGTCTTGAGTCTTGAGTCTTGAGTCTTGAGTCTTGGGGCTTGAGTCTTGAGTCCGATGTTTTTGACCTAAGACTCAAGACTCAAGACTCAAGACTAAAAAAATTTGATGGAATTTTCCGCGAAATCCTGCGTTAGTATTCGAACGCTTATTTTCCGGAGGATTTTATGAAATACGGTTTATTGATCCTGCTCGTCGCGGCGCTCGCCCCGGCCGTCTGCGGGCAGCGGAAAACGCCGCCGAGAACCACTGAACTGTTCGGCCGCAATCTGATCAAAAACGGCGACGCCGAGAGCGGCAGCGCCGACGGCTGGACGAACGCCGACGAGCTCAAAACGATCGTTTACGGCGAATACGGCGGCGGCCCGACGCGCGAATCGCCGGGGCCGGCGACGCGCGGCGACAAATATTTTTACGCGCGGACGACGACCGAGCAGCCGACCGCCGTTTTTACTCAAAAAGCGGACGTCGGCGAGATCGGCGACGCGATCGATAAAGGAAACGTCGCTTACGATTTCGGCGGCTGGTTCGGCGTCGCCAACGGCTCGTCGAGCGCCGGCCGGCTGATCGTCTCGTTTTTCGACCGCGACGGCCGAAAGCTGGCGACCGCCGCGACCGCCGAGATCAAAGAGGCGGAACGGCCGGCCGACGAGGTGCTGGTCGAAATGCGCCAAAACGGCCGGCTGCCGGCCGGCACGCGCCGGATCGAGATCGCGCTCGAATTCAAAATCTTTCCCGGCCACGACGAGCATCTCGACAATCTCGCCTTCGCCGACGATCTTTCGCTGATTCTGACAAACAAAGGAGCCAATTAAATGAAACGGATAATTTTACTTTTGACATTCGCCGCCGTCTTTTCGGTCAACGCTTTTTCGCAAAAACAGCCGCCCCCGAAACCGGACGCGTCCGAGAGCCGGTTCGCGATCACGATCGAACACGACGGCCAAAAAACCGAGATCGTCAACACGCAGTTTCAGACCGCCGACGGCAACGCGAGCGCCGAGGGCGCGCAGAACGGGCGAATCCTGCTCTTTTACGGCGCGAGCAATGACAAGGACGAGAAGAGCTTTTCGTTTCAGGGCTGGGTCCCGCGCCCCGAAAAGGGCGTCTTTACCAACGAAAACGGGGCCGGCCTGAACTTTATGACGAGCCTTTTTTCGAACGTGCCGATGTTCATCCCGAAAACGATGACGGTCGAGATCACCGCGATGCCGCTCAGGGGCGGCTACGTCGAGGGCACGTTCACGGCCGTCTGCGACAACGTCCGGGACGACGGCTCGGTCGAAACCTACAATCTGAGCGGGTCCTTCAGAGTGAAAAGAATGAATTGATTTCGGATTTCGGATTTCGGATTTCGGATTGGTTTTCCGGATGGCCGATTCCGGTTGGGGCCGGAAGGAGAGAAAAATGAGAATAATCTTTTGTTTGCTCGCGATGGGTTTGGTGACGGGCGTTTTCGGGCAGGGGACTTATAAGCAGGCGGTCGATCAGGCGATCGCCCAGAAGGGCGCGAATCTGTTTATCGAATCGGACAAACAGTTTCTCGAACCGAACGAGACGGCGCGGATCAAGCTCGAGATCCTGCTCTACCCGGAAACCGTGCCGGGCGACGAGAATCCGCCGCTCGAACCGCCGGCGGTCTTCGATCTGCCGTCGCCGAACACGCTTTACCAGGCGACGAACTGGCGGATCGTCGAGGGCGGCGGCAAGCTCGTCGGCATCGACGAGACGACCGTCAGCTACACCGCGCCGGCGAAACTGCCGGCCGGTAAAAAAGCACTCGTCTCGGTCGATCTGCAGCCGCTCAAAACCAATCTCCCGAAGATCGTCCTGCTGCAGACGATCTATTTCGAGGAAAACGACACGGCCTTCGTGCTCAATCTGCCGGCGCTCGGGTTTCTGAACGCGAAATACGTTCTGAAGCTGAACGGCGGCACGCCCGTCCCGACGGTCGATCCGAAAACCGCGAAGAATCTGCCGCCGGCCGCCCGGAAGCAGCTCGAAGCCGCGCAGAAGCAGATGGCCGCGCAGACGATGAACGCGCAGGCGATGTCGAGCAACGGCTACGAGATCTACGACGAAAATCAGGGCTTTACGGCCGTCAGCCTGCGCGATCTGACCCCGTCCGCGAAAACCGGCGAGGCCGGCGCCGGCGGCGGCATTTCGGTTCTCCAGTTCAATTTCAGCGGCCGCGACGCCGGCGCTTACGAGCTCGGCACGGACGGCGACAAGACCGGGCTCGGCTTCACGCTCGGCCCGCAGGGCTTCGGCTGCGGCGATATGGGCCCGACCGACGTCAAGTATCCGTGCAATGGCAAGGTCCGGATCGAGAGTCTCGACCCGCGGTTTATGACCGGCACCGTCCGCGCGACCGTCTTTGTGTCGCCGCCCGGCTCGAAATACGTCTACCGCGGAACTTTTTACGGAAAATTCAAGGTCAACCGCGCCAATTAGCTTTCGCCGCCGCCGCTCAGGGTTTAAAATCGAATTGAAACCCCGGCCACAACATTGACGACGCGCACAGCGTCAGGAGGTAGTAAAAATGTGTAGTTTTCGGCAGAAATCGTTTTTCGTTCTGATTCTTTGCCTGATCGCCGCCGGCGGCGTTTCGGCGCAGAATTACAAGATCCGCCAAACCGTCACGATGAACGGTCAGCAGAGCGAATCGACCGTTTACGTCAAAGGTTCGCGCAAGCGCACCGAGGGCGGCGGCTTTATGGGAATGGGCGGCGACGTCGCGACCGTCGAACAATGCGACCTGCGGCGCGACGTCAAGATCAGCGACAAGAAAAAAATGTACGCGATCGAGCCTTACGACGACGGCTCGGAAACGCCGCCGGCCGCGCCCTCGAAACCGACGGTCGGCGCGAAGACGCCGACCGTCAAGGGCGGCACGGTCACCTATATCTCGAACGTCACGGACACCGGCGAGCGCAAGCAGATGTTCGGGATGACGGCGCGCCATATCAGGACGTCGATGACGATGGAAGCCTCGCCCGACGCCTGTATGAAAAGCGATATGAAGGTCGAAACCGACGGCTGGTACATCGACCTGCCCGAATTTTCGTGCCCGATGACCTCGCGGCCGCAGACGACGCAGATGCCGCGCGGCGCGACGGGCGGCGGCTGCCGCGACCGGATCGTCTTTAAAACGACCGGCGGCGGCAAGCTCGGTTTCGCTTTGCAGGAGACGCGAACGTTCGCGAGCGGCGGGATGAGCTTTACGCAGACGACCGAAACGCTCGAATTCTCGAAAGCGACGCTCGATCCGGCGCTCTTCGAGATCCCGGCCGGCTACGCGCTCACCGGCGACGCGAACGATCTTTACGGCCGGCCCGATTACGCGGCGATGGCGAAAACCGCGGGCCAGACCGAACCCGGCAAACCGACGATCGGCACGCCGATTATGACGACCAACGCGAAAAAGCCGGGCGTCATCCGGATCGGCGTTTACGCGCCGACCAACCGCTCGGGCGAAAACGTCTCGACGACCAATCTGCAGACGTTTCTGATCGGGCGGCTGACCGCCGGCAAGATCGAGGCCGTCGCCGTCGGCACGGAAGCGGACGCGCGGGCGGCGCAGTGCGATTACGTATTGTCGTCGGATTTCTCGAAGCTCAAACAATCGACGGCGAGCAAGATCGGCGGCATCTTCGGCAAGGTCACCAACACCGACACGTCGGCGACGCGCAATTACGACGCGCAGGTCGATTTCAAGCTCGTCCCGCTCGCCGGCGGCAAAACGATCTCCGACAAGGCCGCGAACAAGACCGAAGGCGACGTCGACCGCGCCGCCGAAGCCGTCCTCGCGCTCGAAGCGCAGCAGATTCTCGGCGCGATCGGCCGTTAATCGGACGGCCCGGAGCGCCGGCATCGCGGCCGGCAAACGGCGCAACCGCCGTGCGGTGATTAGAGTTAGTGACAAAACTGATTGGGAAAAGTGTCGATTGCGGTCGCGTTGGCTTTTTTGATCTTCCACTAAACACACTAAA
>JAFDVJ010000008.1 GCA_018269075.1 Acidobacteriota bacterium | reverse complement strand
CTTCTCATTTTTGAGAAAGTCCTAAAAAAGACGACGAATTTTTCGTCATCTTGGAAAACCGGTTGTTTATCGGGGGCAAAAGACTCGGTGAGGTCGGATAAATCGAGGGAGGCCAAATCAAACAACGGTTCCATATTGGGGACTGCATCATTCATCAGAATCGGGTCCTCCGGGTCGTTTAATTGATGTAGGTTTCGACGGTCTTCATCAGCGTTTCAGGCCCGAACGGTTTCGTGATGTAACCGGTCGTGCCGGCCATCTTGCCGCGCACCTTGTCGAAAAACCCGTCCTTGCCGGAAATCATCACGACCGGCACTTCGCGGGTCATCTCGTTGTTGCGGATCAGTTTGCAGACCTGGTAGCCGTCCATCCGCGGCATCGTGATGTCGAGCAGGATCAGATCGGGCACCAGATCGTTGATCTTCTGGAGCGCGTCGAGCCCGTCGACCGCGCAGATCACTTCGTGACCGCATTTTTCGAGCTTGCCGGAGATCAGCTTGCGGACCGTCGGGCTGTCGTCGACGACGAGGATCTTGCGGTTCTTGAGCATCGCGTCGTGGGCGCGTTCCTGTTCCTCGATCTCGGCGAGCCGGATCGCGAGCGCGTTGACCTGCGCGTCGAGCAGCACGTTGTTCGGGTTCATCCGGACGGCTTCCTGCAGATAGAAGAAGCCCTGCCGGTAATTCTTGAGATTGATGTGACCGATGCCGAGGCTCGTCAGCTGTTCGGCGTTGAGCCCGTAGCTTTCGTTTTCGCTTTCGAGGCTGGCGACGGCCTGCTGCAGTTTTTCCGGATCGGCGTTCTGCTGGTTGAGCAGCATTTCGAGATCGGAAAGCGTCAGGACGGTCCGGCACGAGCCGCACGTAAAGGCCTGTTTTTCGTTTTCCGCGTTGCAGAACGGGCAGAGATTCAGCTCGGCCCGCGGCGACGGCGCTTCTTCGGCCGGCGCGGCCGTCATCTCGACGGCTTCCTGAACGGGTTCCTCGACCGGCGTTTCGACGATCTCGGCTTCGAAGATCTGTTCGGCCGGTTCGGCGATCTGCGCTTCGACCGGCGTTTCCTCGAATTCCGGGGCGGGCGCGACGAATTCCGGGGCCGGTTCGACGAATTCCTCGACCGGGGCGGAAAATTCCGCGACCGGCGCTTCGGCGAACGGTTCCGGCATTTCCGCGGCCGTTTCGGCGAACGGTTCCGGCATTTCGGGCGCAGTCATTTCGGGCGCGGCCATTTCAGCCATTTCGGCGGCCGGTTCCTCGGCGGCGGCCGGTTCCTCGGCGGCGGCCGGTTCGAACGCTGCTTCCTGAACGGGCTGCACTTCCTCGAAGGCGGGTTCCGGCGCGGCGAGCGAGTTTTCGGGAACGCTCGGCGTGTAGTTGATAAAGACGCTCGGCGAAGTGTTGCGCCACTCGTTGTTTTCTTCAGCCTCGTCGAACGCGCCCTCGGCGACTTCGACGACCGGCGGCGGTTCGAGCGCGGCGGCTTCGGCGGCGTATTCGCGGTTTTCCTCTTCGAGCAGCTCGGCAAACGCCCAGTGCATTTCGGTTTCTTCGGCGGCCGTTTCGGCGGCCAGCTCGCGGTGTTCTTCGGCGAGCTCGGCGAGCGGTTCTTCGTCTTCCTCTTCGGCCTCGAACCGCGCTTCGGCGGCGGGCGCTTCCTCGACGGTTTCGGCCGGCGCTTCTTCGAAGGCTTCGGCCGGCGCGGCCGCTTCGACCGTGGCTTCGGCGAATTCGACCGGCGCTTCGGCGAATTCGACCGGCGTTTCGGCGAATTCGGCGGTCGGTTCCGGCGCGGCTTCGAAGGCGGGCGCGAGTCGCAGATCCTGCGTCGGGCTGTCCGGCTGCGGGTAATCTTCGGCGAGCATCTCGTCTTCGCTCAGATAGGTCGATTCGAACTGCGGCGCGGCTTCTTCGGCGGTTTCCGCTTCGACCGGCGCTTCCGCTTCGGCGGCTTCCATTTCGACCGGCGCTTCGGCGGCCGGCGCGAATTCGCTTTCGAGAAGCGGGGCGGGGATCGGGAAGTTCGACAGATCGGGCGCTTCGACGAACGCTTCTTCGGCCGGCGTCTCGGCGAATGTTTCTTCGACCGGCGTCTCTTCGACGTGCGCTTCGGCGAATTCGGCCGGCGCTGCGGCCGTTTCTTCGACGTGCGCTTCGGTCATCGCGGGCGCGTCTTCGGCCGGCGGCCAGGCGGCGGCCCGGTCGGCCAGCATCCGCCACGAGGCGAGACACGCGTTGGCCATTTCGTTTTCGGGATTGAGCGCGCGCAGCCGGAGGAAGCATTCGGCGCGTTCCTCGAACGAGTGCGCGAGATGCGCTTTGAGAACCCAGGCGTCCTCGATTTCGGAGTCGAACGCCAGCACTTTTTCGAGCATTTCCTGGGCGGCGGCGTGATGGCCGTCGAAGGCGGTCGCGAGCGCGGTCGCGAAGAGCGCCTGATTCTCGCGCGCGCGGAGCTCTTCTTCGCGGGCCTTCATCGCGGCCAGCGCTTCACGGGCGGACTCGTTTTCGGGATTGATGCTTAAAACTTTTTCGAAGCAGGATTTTTTCTCTTCGTCCGCTTCGGCGACCGACGCCATCCAGAGCCACGCGGTCTCGTTTTCGGCCTCGTGTTCGAGCGCCTGCTCGAAGCACTGGCGCGCGAAATCGCGGCGGTCTTCGTTGAACGCCTCGACGCCGCGCTGAACGAGCGTTTTCGCGAGCAGCGACTGGGTCGCCCGGTGCCATTCGAGCGCGCGCTCGTTGGCCGGGTTGATCCGCAGCACGTTGTTCAGAAAAACGAGCAGCTCCTCCGGATACTCGCTGATCGAGGCGAGCCAGAGCCACGCGTTTTCGTTGTTTTCGTCGGTTTCGGTGACGCGTAAAAGCAGTTTTCGCGCTTCGGTCCGATTGCCCTCCTGCGCGGCCTTGACGCCTTCGCGGAGCATTTTTTCGACCTTGGAAGACGCATTTCGGGTGGAAACTTCATTTTCAACAATAGGAGGGGCAGAAGCATTAGGTTCAAATTCTAATCTCATAGTTATTTTCAGGGACACTTAATTGATTTTTGGGGTTCTCCGAGAACTTTTGGGACAGATTGAGCGCGAAAAGCCTAAATCCAGGATTCTCCTTAGGCAAAATAAATGCCATTTTCCAAAAAAATTTTAAAATTTGAGTTAAATTCCGTTTTAATCGATAATTAGCACTAAAAAAACGGGCGGCCGGCACCGGTTCGGCGGGCGAAAAGGGCCGGAAAGTGACAAAAATTGGCAGAAGCCGGCTGACAAAGAGTGTTAATTTTTCAAAATAAAGCGTGTTAAATCAGGTTCACGAAAAATTCGACGTCGTCATCGCGGGCGGCGGAATCGCCGGTCTTTCGACCGCGCTGTGGTGCGACGAATTAAAGCTTTCGGCGCTCCTGCTCGAGGGCTCGGACGCGCTCGGCGGCCAGCTGCTGCGCGTCTTCAACGAGATCAAAAACTATCCCGGCCGCGAGGCCCGAAACGGCCGCGAGCTTTGCGACGCGTTTCTCGCGCAAATCGGCAAACGTAATTTCGAGCTGCGTTTACGGTCGCCGGTCGGGCGGCTCGACGCGGCCGCGAAGACGGTCGTGCTCGCCGACGGGACGGGCTTCGCAGGGCGCGCCGTCGTCATCGCGACCGGCGTCCGGCGGCGGCGGCTCGGCGTTCCCGGCGAGAACGAATTCCGGGGGCGCGGCATTTTGGAATCGGGCCAGAACGAGGCCGCTTCGGTCGCCGGCCGGAACGTGGTCGTCGCCGGCGGCGGCGACGCGGCGTTCGAAAACGCGCTGATCCTCGCCGCGACCGCCGCCCGCGTGACGCTCGTCCACCGCCGCCGCGAGTTTCGCGCGCGGCCGGAATTCGTCGACGCCGTCCGCGCGCATCCGAAGATCGAAATTCTGGCGGAAACCGTCGTCCGGCGGTTTTCGGGAAGCGGGCGGCTCGAAAGCGTCGAGCTTTACGATTCGCGGGCGGGCGAAATCTCGGTGCGGCCGGTCGAAGCGGCGCTGATCCGGATCGGCGTCGCGCCGAACACGGAGATCCTGCGCGGAGTGGTGGCGCTCGACGAAGCGGGCTACGTCGCGGTCGACCGCGACTGCGCGACGAGCGTCGCGGGCATCTTCGCGGTCGGCGACGTCGCCAACCCGCACGCGCCGACCGTCAGCGGCGCGGTCGGGATGGGCGCGACCGCCGCGAAGGTGATTTTCGCCCTTCTCAATCCCTGATCAGGTTATGATTTTGCCGGAAAGATGCCCGAAAATTTGAATTTTATCCAAATATTTCGGATTTTTCCTCCGCAAAAACCCGTCAGTTCATTCGATTTGCGCCTTTTTACTGCGGTTTCCGCCCTTTTCCGGAAATGGAACGAAAAATGCGTTCCCGCAAACCGAAAGGCATTCATTCGTTATCATATATCGAAACAAAACAAAGGAGGAGCTATGAATTTTAGCATTGCAAGAACGAAATTGTTTCTGTTTTTGGGCGCGATGCTGTTTTCGGTTTTATTGGTAAACAGTGTCAATGCGCAATCAGGAACTTCGTCGATCAGAGGAACGGTGACCGACCCGCAGGGCAAAATCGTCGCGGGCGCGACCGTCACTCTGAAAAGTCAGGAGAAAAACTATACCCGCACGCAGGTCACCAACAGCGACGGGCAGTATGTCTTTACGGCGATTCCGCCCGATAATTACCGGATCGAGATCGAATCGACCGGATTCAAGAAATCCGTCGTCGAAAACATTGCGGCGCAGGTCGACACGCCGAAAAACGTCGACGTGACGCTCGAACTGGGACAGGTCAGCGAGGTCATCACGGTGACCGGCGAAACCGAAGCCCAGCTCAACACGACCAACGGCAGTATGGGCGCGACGATCGGCTCGCGGCAGATCATCACGCTGCCGCTGTCGGCGCGCAACACGCCCGATCTGTTGTCCCTGCAGGCCGGCGTGACGCCGGACGGCTCGGTCAACGGCGGACGTTCCGACCAGGCGAACGTGACGCTCGACGGCGTCGACGTCAACGAACAGCAGGGCGGCCGCGCCTTTTTCAGCGTTTTGCGCGTGACGCCCGAATCGCTGCAGGAATTCCGCGTGACGACCGGCAACGCCGACGCCAACTTCGGCCGCTCGTCGGGCGCGCAGGTTTCGCTCGTCACGAAATCGGGCAGCAACGAATGGCACGGCTCCGGCTATTTTTATTTCCGCCCGAGCAAGAAGTTTCAGGCCAACGACTTTTTCAACAATCTCAACGGCATCGACCAGCTCGCGCAGGAAAGAAGAAATTACGGCGGCTCGGTTCTCGGCCCGATCAAAAAGGACCGTTTGTTCTTCGCCGTTTTTTATGAAAGATTCGAGGAAAACTCGGAAACCCCGGTGACGCGCGAAGTGCCGCTGCCGAGTCTCGGACAGGGCTTCATCAAATACCGCACCGACGGTCAGGCGCCGGCCGGCACGAACGGCTGCACGCCGGCCATCGCCAACGGCGTCGCGACGCTCACGATCGCCCAGATCAACGCCTGTTACACGAACGCCTACGGCCTGACGCCGGGCATCAATCCCGTGGCGCTGACTTTTCTGGCCGCGGCCGCCGGCCGCTACACGGCGAACGATTCGACCGTCGGCGACGGTCTGAACACGTCCGGCTATCGCTTCAACGCGAAGACCCCGATCCGCCAGAACGTCGTCACGACCCGTCTCGACGGCAAACTGAACGCCAAACAGGACGTTTTCGCGCGCTTCCAGTACCAGTTCGACAATTCGAGCGCGGTCTCGCGGTTCCCCGACACGCTGTCGCCGAACACGTGGATTCACCCGTGGGGACTCGCGGCCGGTCATACGTGGACGATCAGCAACAATATGGTCAACAAGTTCACCTACGGCTTCACGCGCGATTCGTTCACGGTCGGCGGCGACTCGCAGCAGAACTCGGTCAACTTCCGTTATATCTTCCAGCCGCTGAACTTCTCGCGCACCCTCAGCCGGGTGACGCCCGTTCACAATTTCGTCGACGACTTTACGTGGATCAGGGGCAATCACACGATCAGCCTCGGCGCCAACATCCGGCTGATCTCCAACCAGCGGACGTCTTTCGGCTCTTCGTTCGACTCGGCCGTGACGAACCCGTCGTTCTACGACTTTTCGGGCGACGTCGTGATCAACGACGACTTCGGCGATCCGATCTTCCCGAACGTCGGCGACGGCGCGGACATCGATCTGCGCGACGCGCTGACGGCCGCGATCGGACGTTTTTCGCAGTATTCGATCAATCTCCAGTATGCCAAGAACGGCAGCCTGCAGGCCCTCGGACAGGGCGTTTCGAGAACCTTCAAAACGCAGGAATTCGAATGGTACGCGCAGGACAGTTGGAGAATGTTCAACAATCTGACGGTCAACTACGGCATTCGCTGGTCGACCTCGACGCCGGTTTACGAGGCCGACGGTCTGCAGGTCAAGCCGACGACGAGCCTCAGCGACTTTTTCGACAGCCGCGTCAACGGGGCCAACAACGGCTCGGCCTACAACGGTCTGCTGTCGGTCGATCTGGCCGGTAAAGCCAACAACCGCAGCGGTTACTACAGCCAGGACTGGAACAACTACGCGCCGGCGATCTCGGCCGCGTGGTCTCCGAACTTCAAGAACGGCTTTCTCAAAAAGCTGTTCGGCAGCGAGGGCAAAAGCTCGATCCGCGGCGGTTTCAGAATGACCTACGACCGCATCGGCAGCGCGCTCGCGGTCGCCTTCGACCTCAACTCGACGCTCGGTTTCAGCTCGACCAAAGCGGTCGCGGCGAACACCTTCAACGTCAGCGACCGGCTCGGGCCGCTGTTTTCGGGTCTCGGTCAGAACTACCGCGCTTTCCCGGGGCTGACGCTCCCGCCGACGCTCTCGTTCCCGCTCCAGACGCCGGCCGACGAGGATCAGCGCATCGAACAGTCGCTCGACGATAACCTGACGACGCCGTACAGCTACACCTACAACATTTCCTACGGCCGCGAGTTCGGAAAGGGCATCAGCATCGAAGCGAGCTACGTCGGCCGTCTCGGCCGCAAGCTGCTCATTTCGAGAGACACCGCGCATTTCAACAACCTGCGCGATCCGGCGACCGGACAGACCTTCTACTCGGTGATGAACACGCTGCTCGACTACCGGGCCGCCAACGCGCCGATCACTTCGATCCCGAACATCGCGTGGTTCAACAAGTTCGTGCCGGGGCTGGCGGGCGTTTATAACGTCTGCGGAACCAATGTCACCCTGACGGCGACGCAGGCTGCCTACCGGCGGGTCGCGCGCTCGGCCGTCAACAACAACGGCACCTGCATCGGCGGCCGCAACACCAACGACTACACGTTCGTGCAGGTGCTCTGGGACGACGGGCTGGGCTACGGCAACAACCTCTTCATCCACCCGCAGTATGCGACCTTCGCGGCCTACACGACGCTCGGAACGTCGAACTACGACTCGTTCCAGTTCAAGGTGCGCAAGCGCTTCGAACAGGGCCTGCAGTTCGATATCAACTACACCTGGGCGCATTCGATCGACACGGCTTCGGGCACCGAATCGTCCGGCGGCATCGCCTCGGGCGCGTCGCTCATCCTGAATCCGCTCGATCTGTCGGCCAACCGCGGCAGCTCGGATTTCGACGTCCGGCATCTGATCAACGCCAACTTCATCTACCAGCTGCCGTTCGGCAAGGGCCGCCGCTTCTTCGGCAGCGCGGGCCGCGTGCTCGACGCGATCATCGGCGGCTGGCAGCTGACCGGCATTTATCGCTGGAACACCGGTTTCCCGATCGGCGAACCCTACGACGACGGGCGCTGGGCGACCAACTGGAACGTCCAGTCGAACGCCGTTCGGCTGGTGAAGCTCGAAAAATCGCCGACGCTTAACGGCCCGGGCGGTCTGCCGAACATCTTCACCGATCCGACGGCGGCCTACCAGTCGTTCCGCAACGCGCGTCCGGGCGAAGCCGGCGACCGCAACTTCCTGCGCGAGCCGAACTACGTCGTTTTCGACGCCGGTCTCTACAAGAGCTTCAAGATCAAGGAAGGCCAGAGCCTGACCTTCCGTCTCGAAGTCTTCAACGTGACGAACACGCAGCGCTTGACGGGCATCGCGAATTTCGCGGTCGAGCTCGACCCGTATCTGAAGACCCCGCCGGAGGATTTCGGCCGGCTCACGAATATACAGGGCGCGCCGCGCGTCGTTCAGTTTGCTTTCAGATACGATTTCTAAACGACGATCGATTTGAAACTGGAAGCGGGTCGGATTTTTTCCGACCCGCATTTTTTTGTCTTATTTCGGAAGATTTTCCTTGATGTATTTCTGGAGCTCCTTCTTTTTCTCGAAATCGGGGACCTTTTCGAGAAACTTCTGGTATTCGAGCGCGGCGCGGTCCTTCAAACCGGCGCCGTCGTAGAGCGCGGCGAGCCGGAGATGAACCTCGGCCTTCGCGAGCGGCGCGAGACGGATCGCCTCGTTCAGGTAGCCGACCGCCTTCGAGCCTTTTTTCGCCATCAGATAGGCTTCGCCGAGATAATGGTTGGCGTCCGCCGAAGCGGCGTCGGCGGCGACCGCGCGGGTCAGGATCTCGATCGCTTTGTCCGGATCTTTCTGCGCCAGGTAGAGCTTGCCGAGATTGAGCAGCGCGAGCCCGAACCGCGCGTTGAGCGCGAGCGACTGTTGGTAGCATTTCTCGGCGTCGGAATATTTTTCGTTGATGAAATACAGCGTCCCGAGCTCGGCCCAGGCGACGAAATCCTTGTCGTCCCGTTCGACGAGCTGTTTGAAAAGCGCGATCGCCGCGTCTTTTTTCTTCGACTGCGACTCATCGACCGCCTTATCGAAAAGCTTCTGGTTTTCGTCCGTCCGCTGGTAGAAATCGCGGACGTCGATGACGCTCGGTTTTTTGTCGGGACGGTTGATTTCCTGCCAGTTGATCGAAATGTCCTGCCGGACCTCGGTATTGAGAAAGACCGGCTGAATGTCGCCCGCGCCGGAATTCTGCCGGTTGCGGCCGCCCGGATTGGCGACGGTCGTTCCGCCGGAAGTCGCGACGCCGGTGATCGGGGCGACCGCGGAAATCAGGTTGGAGATCCGTTTGACCTCGAAATTGTCGGCCTCGACGAGCAGCTCGGCGTCGCTTCCGAGCGGCACGTTCGGAAACATAAACGCGCCGCGGTCCTTGACCTCGCGGCGGTCGAGCAGCTTGCCGTTGACGATGATCGAAACCAGAAAAACCGGCACTTTCGAGAGATTTTCGATCCCGTCGATCCGGAGCGTGCCGGAAACCTTGACGAATTTCGAGCTGTTCCGGTCGGGCCCGATCTTGGTCGGCAGCTGACTCGAATTGCGGGCCGGATCTTCCTGCGTTCTGACCGTCTGGCTGAAAGACAAAACCAGCAGCAGAAAAAACAAAGCCTTGACGGCCTTCGGCGAAAACATAAAATTCTTCCTCCAGAATTGCTGTTGATCCGGCGGATTTCCCGTCGATGAAAGCGGCCGCGCGGATTCAGGACAAGGGTTTTTTAATACCAAAGCCGGCGGATGTCAAGTTTTGACGTGGTCAGGCGGCGGCAAAACTTTCGCTGCCGGCGCTTTGGACGAGATGCCGCGTGTCGTTGAGCGCGAGGACGCGGACGTTGTGGCGGCCGCGAAATTCGAAGCGGTTGATGCCGCAGTTGGCCGTCACGAGCCACGGCGTCTGACGGGTGTGGCGGTTGATCGCGCCGACCAGATGAAGCGTCAGAAAGCAGATCGCGCCGGTGTGCGAGAAGACCGCGATCCGCTCGCCCGAATGATTGCGGAGAATCTCGCGCAGCTCGCCCGTCGCGCGGCGCAATAGATGACGATAGCTTTCGCCCTTCGTGATGACGTGATGGATGTTGCGGCTGACGAGCGCGTAGTAGTCTTTCGGAAACGATTCTTTGGATTCGTCGAAGGTCAGCCCTTCGAGGACGCCGACGTGCCGCTCGCGAAAGGCGGCCGTTTTGATGATCGGCAGATCGAGCAGCGCGGCGAGCGGCTCGGCCGTCTGGACGGCGCGCAGCAGATCGCTCGTGTAGATCGCGTCGATCTTTTCTTTGGCGAGCGCCTCGGCCGTCAGCGCGGCCTGCCGTTTCCCGAGCTCCGACAACGGCGTCGGCGAATGCCCGCCGAACCGCCCCTCGGCATTGCCGGCGGATTGTCCGTGTCTGATGAGATAGAGCCGGGTTGTTGACATCAAGCGATTTCGGATTTCGGATTTCGGATTTCGGATTGGTTTCGTATCGGGAGCGATCGTTGAAATCGAAACATTCGAATTCAGACAAATCCGAAATCCGAAATCCGAAATCCGAAATCGTTTAGGCTGTTGCGACTTCGGCCTTTAATTTCTCGGTCTGGTAATGCGTCGTCAGCGCGTTGATGAATTCGTCGAGCGCGCCTTCCATGACGAGATCGAGCTGGTAGACCGTGAGCCCGATCCGGTGATCGCTGACGCGGTTTTCCTTGAAATTATAGGTCCGGATCTTTTCCGAGCGGTCGCCGCTGCCGACCTGCGAGCGGCGCTCGGCCGACTGCGCGTCGTGCTGTTTCTGCTCTTCGATCTCCTGCAGCCGGGCGCGCAGCACGCGCATCGCCTTTTCGCGGTTCTTGATCTGCGATTTCTCGTCCTGCATCGAAACGACGACGCCGGTCGGAAGATGCGTCAGCCGGACGGCCGAATAGGTCGTGTTGACCGACTGGCCGCCCGGGCCCGACGAGCAGAACGTGTCGATCCTGAGATCGTTCTGATTGATCTGGACGTCGACTTCCTCGGCTTCGGGCAGCACCGCGACCGTGATCGCCGACGTGTGGACGCGGCCGGCCGTTTCCGTCGCCGGGACGCGCTGAACGCGATGGACGCCCGATTCGTAGCGCATTTTCGAATAGACCTTGTCGCCCTCGATGACGACCGACGCTTCCTTGATGCCGCCGACGCCGGTTTCCGAAACGTCGAGCGCCTCGAATTTCCAGCCCTGCCGCTCGGCGTAGCGCGCGTACATCCGCAGGACCTCGGCCGCGAACAGCGTCGCTTCGTCGCCGCCCGTGCCGGCGCGGATTTCGAGAATCACGTTCTTTTCGTCGTTCGGGTCTTTCGGCAGGAGCAGGAATTTCAGCTCCTCCTCGGCTTTCGGCAGTCTGCCTTCGATATCCGCGATCTCCAGCGTCGCCATCTCGCGCATCTCGTCGTCGTCGGCGATCTCCAGCAATTCCTTCGCGCCGGCGAGATCGTCGGTCATCTTTTTGACCTCGCGGTATTTCGTGACGATCTCTTCGAGCGAGCGGTGCTGCTTCATCGTCTTCGCGTAGACCTTCATATCCGACATAATTTCGGGCGACGAGATCTGCGCGGTCAGTTCCTCGTAATTCTTTTCGATTTGTGCAAGTTTTTCCAACATATTCTTTTTAGTCCTGAGTCCTGAGTCCTGAGTCTTAAGTCTTTGTCCGGCGATCGAAAAAAGGCTAGACGACGACTTCGAGCTCGCGCTCGGAAACGGGCGCGGTCTTGACCTCCGACGGTTCGAGCTTGAGCGATTCCTTCAAAGAGACGATCGCGACTTCCAATTGATCGTCGTCCGGTTCCTGCGTCGTGATGTTCTGCAGCCAGAGGCCGGGCAGCGTCATAAATTTGAAGATCGCGCCCGATTCCTTTTTCGCGGCGTAGCGGATGATCTCGTAAGAGAGTCCGGCGACGAGCGGCATCAGGACGATTCGAACCAGCAGATTGAGCCAGAGCGCGTCGAACTTGATGACCGAGAACAGGACGATCGCGACGAGCATCACGACCATCAAAAACGAAGTCCCGCAGCGCGGATGCTGGCGCGGCATCGGCCGCGCGTTTTGAACCGTCAGGTCGCCGCCTTTTTCCCAGTTGAAGACCGTTTTATGTTCGGCGCCGTGATACTGGAAAACGCGGTGGATCTCTTTGAGGCGCGACATCGTGAAGATCATGATCACGAAAAAGATCATCCGGATGACGCCGTCGATCAGGTTGAAGGCGAGCCACGAAGCCGGTTTGACTTCCCAGATATAGGCCTTGACCATCTGCCACCAGCTCGCGCCGTCGCCGAAAACCGGCTGCGCGGCCCAACCGAGCGCGATGAACAGAACGTTCGTCAGGACGAGCGGCGCGACGACGAAGAGCAGGATGTTGAAGCCGAGCGCGAAAACGATCGAGCCGACCGCGCCGGCGGCCTGCGCCTTGTCGTTTTTCTTTTTGTTTTCCGGCATAATCACCTTGACCGGCGCTTTGCGGAATTCTTCGTCGGTCGTCCCGTCGACGAGCACCGGCGCCAATTCCATTTCCTTCGCCTTCGCTTTCGCCGCTTCTTCGGCTTCGAGGTCCTCGTGCGCGATCTGCGCCGAGAAATTGAGCGCCTTGATGCCCAAAGCCATCGACTGGATGAGCGTCGCGCCGCCGCGCAGCACCGGCAGGTTCAGCCATTTATGCTTGTCGCTCCATTTCGGCAGCCGCTCGGCGGTCGTCGCGATCGTGCCGTCTTTTTTGCGGCAGGCGATCGCGTAGGCCGACGGCGTCCGCATCATCACGCCTTCCATCACCGCCTGACCGCCGACGATCAAATCGCGCTCCATCGCCGTGAGGATCTGTAAAAATCCGATTTTGCCCTTTTTCGTGTGTCGTTTCATAGCTTTTTTATTGACGAAAAATTTTTCGCTTTAGTTGCTTTCCGCTTGTGCGCGGTCTTTTCTAATAAAACTGAAATGGCCGTCGCTTTCCAAATAGCCGAGCCTGACGTCGGTGACGTGTTCGATCTCGCTCTGCCGCATCTGGCTCAAGACCTCGCCGACCGTGATCATTTCCTTCCGCATATTCGCGCGCAGAAACCGGCCGTCCTCGATGATCTTGAGCTTGGCCGGCTCGAAAATCCGCTCGAACAATTTCGATTTGTAGCCGAGCCAGTCGAAAAAATAATCCCAGCCGACGATCGTCCCGATCAGCAGCACGGCCTCGGTGACCGATTTCGAATCGCCGGCCATCCCGTTTTGCGCGGCGTCGGCGATCACCACGATCACTAAAAGATCGGCGATTCCGACCGAACCGGCCTGCCGCCGGAAGACGCGCAGCAGCGCGAACATCACCAGGTACATAATCGTCCCGCGGACGAAAATTTCGAGCAGCGATTCCGTCGGCACGAAGACCGACTGCCAGTCGATTTCAAAAAACTTCATCGATTCCGCCCCTTATTCGTAAGTAAAAAACAAACGCCGCGCTTTTTTCTTCTATGCGTCGTTCCGAATGATTTTACACCAGGAACGGGCGGCGCGAGAAAAGCGTCGGCGTTTGTTGATTTTTATTTAGCTATAATTGGCTGATCGTCAATTTATCTGGCTCCGCGGGCATAGCGCTTGTTAAAGCGGTCGACGCGTCCGGCCGTATCGACGAGCTTTTGCTTGCCGGTAAAGAACGGATGGCATTCCGAGCAGATTTCGATGTGCAGATCGTCCTTCATCGTCGAGCGGGTCTTAAAAGTGTTGCCGCACGCGCAGACGACCGAGATTTCGTTGTATTTCGGATGAATTGCAGGTTTCATTTGTTCAATGGTCTCCTATGTTGTTTAAAATGGCGTCTAAAACGCAAACTGTAATAATAAATTCCTTTCAGTCAATACGTCAAGTCGATTGCCGAACTTGGATGGCGGACGGCGGATTTGCGTTGCCGGCGAAATTGCCGCGACAAGCGCAGAACAGACTGTCAGTCTGTTCTGACGGACGTCCGGTCCGTCAAAAATCCTCTCACCATCTGAACCGGCGGTGGAAAAAAACTTAAATTCCGTGAAGAAAAATTTCAAATCTCTTGAAGATATCGAAAAACTCGCAGAATTTTGTTGAATGTCTGTTTTTTCGGCACGTGCTCAAACGCACTTATAATGATGTTTGAGACAAAACGCCGCAAAACCTGCCGGTAAATGAAAATCCCGGCCGGTGAGCGGTTGTTTTTCGGTCCGCTAAAAACACTAAAAACACTAAAAAGACACGAAAGAAATTTAGTGTTTTTGGTGTTTTTGGTGGATCAAAACCGGCTGTTCGCCGGGCTGACGATTCCGATTCAATCGAAAAACGCCCAATCAACTTTGTCACGGGCTCCGGCGATGTGTGCAGTGAGGATCGCGGAATCGGCGATCCGAACCGCGAAAACTGCAATCCTGACTGCGCAATGTGCAATCTCAACTGCGCAATATGCAATGGCGACCACGGAATGTGCAATGCGGTCTGCGGCGTTTGCAATCACGACCGCGGCGTTTGCAATGGCGACTGCGAAAACTGCAATCACGACCGCGGCGTTTGCAATTGCGACCGCGAAAACTGCAATCGCGGCCGCGGCGTTTGCAATGGCGACTGCGAAAACTGCAATCGCGACCGCGAAAACTGCAATCACGACTGCGAAAACTGCAATCACGACTGCGAAAACTGCAATGGCGACCGCGAAAACTGCAATTGCGACCGCGAAAACTGCAATCGCGGCCGCGGCGTTTGCAATGGCGACTGCGAAAACTGCAATCGCGACCGCGGCGTTTGCAATCGCGACTGCGAAAACTGCAATTGCGGCCGCGGGAAAAAACGAAGGGCGCGGGCGGATTTTTCACGCGCCTTTTGCATTTTTAACTTACCTTACGCAGTCGATTCGTCATCGACCGTTCTGTTTTTCAGGAAATTTGAGTCGCCGCATCAACCGATAGGACGCTGGAGATGCGCGGATTTAGCGGATTGACGCGGATCAAACCATTATTATAATGTGTGACAAAACTTGTTGGAATAATGAGAGTTAAACCCGCGATCGGTTTTTAAGCGATCCACTAAAAGCACGAAAAAACACGAAAGAAATTTNNAGTGTTTTTAGTGTTTTTAGTGGAAGATCAAAAAAGCTGCCGCGACCGGAGTCGCCGCCTTTTCCAATATGTTCTGTCACTAACCATAAATCCGTGAAAATCCGCTAAATCCGCGCATCTCCAGCGTCCTATTAAAACCGCCGCTGCTTTCAGGTTTTGGTAAACAAATGGCGGTCCGGCAGGAAACCCGGAAAAATCAATTAGCGCGTAAGGTGAGATTATAAAGAGTTAATTGAGAATTTCGTTTAATGTATTGTTAAAATTTGAACTCATTTCTTTTGCGGTCTTAAATTCTAAAATCATAATATTTAGTGTTTCAATAAGATTTTTCTTAGCCTCTTTTAATAGAGGATGATGAAAGGATGATATTGTATTTCTAAAATTTTTCATTTCTTCTATTGCCGGGTTAATTTTACTAATAAAATTTACCAATCTTTCCGAATTGGTTTGCAGATTTGTATAATCATCAGTAATTTGGAAATCAATCAACGCCAATTTCTCAAAAGAATTAAATCCTTTTGCGAATGACTCAGAAAAATGACCTATTTCTTCATTAAATGACTCAGCAGTTAAGTTAAGAACTTTGGAAAATTGTTTAATGCATTGTTTTAGTTGCGGATGCGTTTTGGAAAAACCATTAATTGAAAAATAATTTAAGCTTTTGTTGAATTTATCTTGTCCTTCTATAAATTTTGTGCCGATTTCAAAAAGCCTTTCTAAAGAATCTTTTGTATCTTTAAGAAACTTAGAATCTGCGGCAATGGCAAGCAATTCAGTTTCAGATATTTTACCTTCATTATATCGCGATAAAAAACTATTTTGTGATTGTCCGTAAAGTATAGAAAGTAATTCATCTTTCGAATTTTTCCCAAGCACCTTACTTTTAGGAATTTCTAATTTCCATTGCTTCTTCGTCTTTACCAAATTCTCTTTACTGATTAATTGCCAATAGACATTCTCATCTTCCGGAATATAGGCTAAAAGAATCACCGGTAAATCGAAATTTAACCAGTAATTGTAGTGGATTTGGGTGACGTAAAGCACCAGATGTTTTTCATTAATAAAGAAATTTCCAAGACCGGTTTTGATTTGTGCGGCTAGAAGTTTACCTGTCGGGTTTCCATTTACAGATTCTTCAATTAAGGCATCAATTCCAACATCAATTACTGTAAGTTCTCTAAATATCCACTCGAACTCTTTAGTAAAGATTTTGTCAGTTTCAATAATGCCTAATCTTTCAGTTGGGTTGTATCTCATCAATTTAAATTCAACAACTTACTTAAAATGATAAGTTTAAGGATTTAATAATGTTTCCAGTCGTTGTTCCCTGATCCCGTAAAACTGCTTGATCGCGTCGATTTCGGCGTCGAATTTCGCGGGGTCGGGCTTTTTCTTCTGCCGGGTGCCGACGATCATATTGTTTTTCGGCGTGTGCTCGGTCGAGACGAACTCGAAGAGCTTGGTCTGATAGCCGCTTTTTTCGAGAAGGATCGCGCGCAGGCCGTCGGTGATCGATTCGGCTTCGCGTTCGAGCATCACGCCGTGTTTGAGGACGTTTTTGAGCATTTCGGGCGGCGTGATCTGCGGGCGGATTTCCTGATGACAGCACGGCGCGACGACGATCAGATCGGCTTCCGCTTTGATTCCCTTGAAGATCGCGTCGTCGGTCGCGGTGTTGCAGGCGTGAAGCGCGATCAGGATGTCGACGTCCTTTAATTCGTAATCGCCGATCCAGCCGTTGACGAACCGCAGATTTTCGAATTCGGACGCGCGCGCGATGTCGCTGCAGATGCCGACCAATTCGCTTTTCGTGTCGACGCCGGTCACTTTGACGTCGAGGCCGCGAATGTTCCTGAAATAATCGTAGGTCGCGAACGTCAGATAGCCTTTCCCCGAGCCCATATCGACGATGTTGAGCACCGTCCGGTCCTTGAGCGGCGATTTATCGAAGAGGCTCGCGAGCGTTTCGACGAACTTGTTGATCTGTTTCCATTTGTCCTGCTGTTTGTCGCGGATCTCGCCGCGGTCGGTCGTGATGCCGAGCGCTCGCAGATAAAAGCTGTCGGCGTTGACGAAGCGGCGTTTTTCGCGGTCGTGTTCGAGCTTCGGTTTCGTCTTGAAAGTCGGTTTGGCGGTGTTGAGACGCGATTTTCCCTTGCGGCCGATGTCGAGCTGAAAGTCGTTTTCGGTCGTAAAAAGATGACCGCTGAAAAAATCCTTCCCCAAAATGCCGCGCAGAATCTTGACGGATTCGTCGAAATCGTGATTTTTCGCCGTATCGCGTGTATCATAACGATAGAGGAAGAACAGCCGCAGCCCCTTGCGCGTTTCGACCATTCGAAGCAGCAATTTCTGCAGATGCTCGTCGGCGCCCTTGTAGTTGCCGAGCGTCATCTTGACGAAAGTCTCTTCGGCGAGCGAGCGCGCGAATTCGGCGATGAATTTTTCGACGTTTTCGATTGACATAGAACGAGTATTTTAACGCAAAGCGGCAAAGACGCTAAGGCGCGAAAGAGTTTAATTGGCGATTTCGCGGTTTGAGACGAGACGGAAACCAAACTTCGGAATAGATGAAAGATGATAGATCAGAGATGATAGATTCGGCGGCTTTCGATCGGTCATCCGTCATCCGTCATCTATCGCCTTTGGGGATTGTTTTGTCGGAGACGATGATTTCGAAAATTTCTTCCCGAAACATTGAAAATATGAAGACCATCAAACAGGACGATTTTACGAGCTCGCTCTTTGCGCTGCTGACCGAGACGTTCGAGAGCAAAAACACCGCTTTCGGGACGCTCTATCTTGATCAGGGCACGGGTTTTTTCGACACGATCGGCGGCATCGACGCCGCCAAAGCGTCGCGCGCGGTCAACGGCGCGACGATCGCCGCGCACTGCGAGCACGTCCGGTTTTATCTCGAGTTTTTGACCAATTATATGAACGAAAACTTCAAGATGGCCGACTGGCAGGAAAGCTGGAAGACGAAAACCGTCACCGACGCCGAATGGACGGCGCTCCGCGGTCAGCTTCAGAAGGCCTATCAGAAAGTGACGGATGTTTTTAACGAGGTCGAAACCTGGAACGATTTTAAAATCTCCGGCGCGCTCGGCATCCTGGCGCACACCGCCTATCATCTGAGCGCGATCCGCCAACTATTGAAAAATATCTGATGTTGGATTTCGGATTTCGGATTTCGGATTTCGGATCGGTTTCGAGTCGGAAACGATCGTCGAAGCCGAAACCTTCGAATTCAGACAAATCCGAAATCCGAAATCCGAAATCCGAAATCGAATTATGGAAACGACTTATTTTGTAAAATCGCTCGCGTATCTTTTTCACGAAACTTTCGAGGGCTCGCCCGAAGGTCAGGGCAGCGCGTATCTCGACCGCGGGATCGGCGTGCTGGCGACGCTCGATTCGCTGACGGCCGAGCAGGTTTCGCACGACATCAACGGGACTTCGATCGCCGCGCAGACCGAACACGCGAAATTTTATCTCGACCGTCTGTGCGAATTCATCCACGGGCGCACGGAAAAGGTCAACTGGGACGACAGCTGGCTGATCGAGGACGTTTCGGAAACGGAATGGACGGCGCTCCGCGAAGGCGTCCGCAAATCCTACGAAAACGTGCTCCGCTGTTTCGCGGAAACCGACGAATGGTCGGAAGATCACGTCGGAATGGCGATGGGAATGCTCGCCCACACGGCCTATCATTTCGGCGCGATCCGGCAATTGGCGAAAGCGGTTTGAGCATATAAAAGAAAATCCGGAACAGCTGAAAGCCGGTTATCAGTTATCAGCTTTCAGCTATCAGCTATTCCGAAGTTCGCCGATACTGAAATTACGGTATGTGAGAAACCGATTGGAAAAAGAACGGTTCCTTGCCGGCGACCGCTTTTTGAATCCACGAAAAAGCACTAAAAACACGAAATGATTTAACGGATTTTAGTGTTTTTAGTGTTTTTGGTGGATAATTAAAAAAACGTTCGCCGTTCTGACGGATCATTTTCGGGTAAGTTTTGTCACGAACAATAAAATTATGAAAAATCTGTTTCACCTGGCTTTTCCTGTAAAAAATCTCGAAGAGTCGCGCCGGTTTTACGGCGGGATTCTCGGCTGCGAGGAAGGCCGCAGCTCCGATTCGTGGGTCGATTTCAATCTTTTCGGCCATCAGATCGTCGCCCATCTCGCGCCCGGCGCGGAGAACGTCGTCCATAAAAACGAGGTCGACGCCGATCACGTGCCGGTCCCGCATTTCGGGATCGTGCTGCCGATGGACGAATTCGAGGCGCTCGCCGAGCGGCTGAAAAACAAGGGCGTTTCGTTCGTCATCGAGCCGAAGATCCGTTTTAAGGGCGAGACGGGCGAACAGGCGACGATGTTTTTCCTCGACCCGTCGGGCAATGCGCTCGAATTCAAGGCCTTCGCCGATTTTTCGCAGGTTTTCGCCAAATAATCCCGGACGGCGCGGATTGAATGAAATTATGAAGTTTTTTGTTTTGACGCTCGTTTTGATGATCCTGCCGGCCGCGTTTTCCGCGTTCGGCCAGAAGACCGAGCGGCGGATCGCCGTCACGATCGACGATCTGCCGGTCGTTTCGACGCGGAAAGACATAAAAAACCGGCAGGCGATCACGCGCCGGCTGCTCGCGCACATCAAACGGGCGAAGGTTCCGGCGATCGGGTTCGTCAACGAGGGAAAGCTCTACACGGACGACAAACGCGACGAGGCGCAGGTCGATCTCCTGCGCGCGTGGCTCGACGCCGGGCTCGAGCTCGGCAATCACACGTTTTCGCATCTCAGTCTGCACGATAATCCGCTCGAAAAATATGAGGCCGACATTTTGAAAGGCGAGATCATCACGAAAGAGCTGCTCGCGGCGCGCGGAATGCAGGAGCGGTTTTTTCGCCACCCGTATTTGTGGACGGGGCTGACGATGGACACGAAAACCGCGCTCGGGAAATTTCTCGACGCGCACGGCTACCGGATCGCGCCGGTGACGATCGACAATTCCGACTGGATCTTCGCGCGCGCCTACGACAACGCCTTCGACCGCGGCGACAAAAAGCTGATGAAACAGATCGGCGCGGCCTATGTCCCGTATATGGAGGCGAAAATGGATTACTGGGAACGCCAGTCGGTCAGAATTTTCGGCCGCGAGATCGACCAGATCCTGCTGATCCACGCGAATTTCATCAACTCGGATTATTTCGGCAAGCTCGCGCGGATGCTCGAAAAACGGAATTACAAATTCGTTTCGCTCGACGACGCGCTCCGCGACGAGGCCTACCGGCTGCCCGACAATTTCGTCAAACGCAGCGGCATCTCGTGGCTCCACCGCTGGGCGCTCGACCGGGGCAGGGAGTTTCTCCTGCCGGACGAGCCGAAAACGCCCGACTTCGTGCTCAAAGCCGCCGGAGTCAGCGAGGAATGATTTCGGATTTCGGATTTCGGATTATGTCGATTTCGGATTTCGGATTTCGGATTTCGGATTGGTTTCATTTCGGAATCGATCGTTGAAACCGAGACATTCGAACTCAGACAAATCCGAAATCCGAAATCCGAAATCCGAAATCACATTGATATGGTAAAAGCTGAAACCGTCATCGTCGGCGCGGGGGTCGTCGGCGCGAGCATCGCTTATCATCTGACCGAGCGCGGCGCGAAGGACGTGCTCGTGATCGATCGCGCGCGCGGGCCGGGATACGGTTCGACCGGCCGTGCGACAGGCGGCGTCCGCGCGCAGTTCGAAACGGCGATCAACATCGATCTGTCGCTCTATTCGCTCGGGTTTTTCGATGAATGCGATTTCGACTGCCGCTACGAACCGCGCGGTTATCTGTTTTTCGCGACCGACGACGCGCAGCTCGATTATCTGAAGCGCAACGTCGAGTTTCAGAAATCGCGCGGCGTCCGCGAAGTCGCGCTCGTCGATCCGCAGACGATCGCCGAGATCTGCCCGATTCTCGAATGTTCCGACATCACCGGCGGGAGCTTCGGCGCGCGCGACGGTTTTATCGACCCGCTCGCGGTGATGCGCGGTTTTTCGTCCGGCGCGCGGGCGCGCGGCGCGGAGATTCGCTACGAAACGATCGGTCTGTTCATCGAAACGGCGAACGGCCGGGTGACCGGCATCGAGACGAACAAGGGCCGGATCGAGTGTGAAAACATCGTCCTCGCGACCGGCGCGTGGGCGCACGAGCTCGCGCGGACGGTCGGGATCGATCTGCCGGTCACGCCGCAGCGCCGCCAGATCGTCTGGGCGAAAAGCAAAAAAACGCTGCCCGAAAATCTGCCGATGGTGATCGACATCGGGAGCGGCTTTCATTTCCGGCCGGCGCGCGACTTTTTCGACCCGGCGGCCAACGCCGACAACACCGAAGTGCTGTTCGCCTATCCCGATCCGGCCGAACGGCCGTCGTTCAACGTCGATTTCGACGAGGCGTTTATCGAAAAGGTCTACGAAAAGGCGCGCCATCGGTCGCCGTTTCTCTATGAAACCGAGGTCGTCCGCGAAAAATGCCGCGCCGGGCTTTACGAAAACACGCCCGATCATCACGCGATCCTGGGCGGCTGCGCGCTCGGCGGCCTTTATTTCGCGAACGGTTTTTCCGGCCACGGCGTGATGCACTCGCCGGCGACGGGCCGCGCGCTCGCGGAGATCATCCTCGACGGGCGGGCTTCGTTTCTCGACGTCTCGTGTCTGAGCTTCGATCGATTCGCGAAAGGCGAACTGCTTCACGAAACGGCATTCATCTGATTTCGGATTTCGGATTTCGGATTTCGGATTGGTCTGTTGCAGGGGGGGGGTCGGTTTTTCGGGGGGCTTAGGTTTTGGGAAAACGTGGGAGGTTTGGTTTTTTTTGAAAGATTTTGAAATTTGGGATTAATAAAAAGCGTGTTCGAAGTCGTTCGAACACGCTTTTTGGTTTATAAAACTACGGACGGTTGGTCGTCGAGCCGTTGGTGCGGCCGGTCGGCGAGCCGTTCGACATTCCGGAGTTCGACGGCCGGCTGTTCATCGAACCGCTGTTCGTCATCCGGCTGTTGCCGTTCATCGAACCGCTGTTCATCGAGCCGCCGCCGGTGTTGGACGACATCGAGCCGCCGTTGGACGACATCGAGCCGCCGTTGGTCGTCGAGCTGTTGGGCGACATCGAGCCGCCGTTGGTCGTCGAGCTGTTGGGCGACATCGAGCTGTTCGACGTCATATTGCCGTTGCGCGACATATTGCCGTTCGTGTTGCTGTCGGTCGAACAGCTCGCGCCGAGCAGACCGATCGCCAAAAGGGTTGTCAAAGTTATTGTTTTTTTCATTTGAAAATTTTCTCCTGTCTTCTTTTTTGGTCCTGGCTTTTTCGTTCCGAAAAACTTTCGGAACCGGCCGAAGCCGCGTATTCGCGGTTCGGCCCGCATTATTTAACCGGCGGGCCAAAACCTTAACCGCCGGTCAAAAGCAAAAAAAATCGTTGAATTTTCTGGTTTGTTTAAGTGTCTAAGCCTTTTTCCTTCAGGTCTTCCTCGACCGTTTCGCGGCTGCCTTCGGCCTTGCCCGCCGTCCGTCCGGGATCGCCGGTCGGCTGCGGCGAGTCGTTTTCGGCGGGTTCGCTCGGCTGAATATGCGGCTCGGCGGAGTCTTTTTCTCCGGTCGATCGAAATTCGTTTTCCGGCTGGTCGGGGGCGTTTTTTTCGTTTTGATTATTCATCTTTAGAGCCGCAAACTTCGGTCGGTCGACCTCGTTTTCGCTTTTGTATATTGAAATTCAACTTTGTATTCTAGTAAGAGTTCGGCGATCGTTTTGTATGCCGGATTACATAAGCCGTAAAATGGGTGAAAAGATATGAAAAACGTGCTGGCCCTCGCGGGCAGCCTGCGGGCGCGTTCGACGAACCTCGCGATCATCGAGGCGATCGCCGAAACCTTCGCCGGGCGGATGAAGGTGACGGTTTACGACGGGCTCGCGCGGCTGCCGCATTTCAATCCCGACCTCGAACAGGCGGCGGAACCGCCGGCCGAGGTCGCCGCGCTCCGGCGCGCGATCCGGGCGGCGGACGGCGTGCTCGTCTGCACGCCGGAATATGTTTTCAGCATCCCGGCGGCGCTCAAGAACGCGCTCGAATGGACGGTCGGGACGAGCGATTTCGCGGGCCGGCCGACGGCGCTGATCACGGCTTCCGCGCTCGGCGAAAAAACGCACGAGTCGCTGTTTCTGGTTTTGAAGACGATCGAAGCGCGGATTTCCGAGGACACGGCGCTCCTGATCTCCGGCGCGCGGGCGAAGATGCCGGAAGGCCGTTTTACGGACGCCGCGACGGCCGCAGCGGTAAATTCAGTGATCGAGGCATTTTTGCGGGCGATGGACGAATCGTGACGAGACGGGATTTTAACGCGAAGGCGCGAAGGCGCAGAGGCGCAAAAAATTTTAGATGAATTTTCGGGGGCGAATCGGTTTCGGTCGGGATCGGGAATTTTTCGTCGGAAAAGCCGACCGAAAATTTTTCGCGTCTTTTGCGTCTTCGCGCCTTTGCGCTAAATTGAATCTATGACAACAGCATTGATCCATCACCCGATTTACCGCCGGCACGACACCGGCCACGGGCATCCCGAGACGCCGCGCCGCTACGAGGCGGTGATGAACGCGCTCCGGGCGGACGAAAAATTGTGGGAAAGTCTGCTCGAAATCACGCCGGAGCCGGCCTCGAAGGGAATGATTCAGGCGGCGCATACGAAAGAGCATTTCCGGCGCGTCGAGGGCGCGTTCGAAAACGGGCTCGAGATGCTCGACGCCGATACGGCGATCTCGATGCAGTCGTTCGACGCCGCGCTCTACGCGGCGGGCGGCGTGTGCCGCGCGGTCGACGCGGTGATGAGCGGCGAGGCGTCGAACGCCTTCGTCGCCGTCCGTCCGCCCGGTCATCACGCGACCGCCGAGAGCGCGATGGGCTTTTGTCTGTTCAACAACGTCGCCGTCGCCGCGCGCTACGCGCAGAATCGTTATAAAGAGATCGAGCGCGTCGCGATCGTCGACTGGGACGTCCATCACGGCAACGGCACGCAGGGCATCTTCTTCGACGACCCGAGCGTCTATTTCTTTTCGATGCATCAGTATCCGTGGTATCCGGGGACGGGCTCGCGCGGCGAGACCGGTTTCGGACGCGGGCGCGGCTACACCCTGAACGTGCCGGTCAAGGCGCAGACGAAGGCGACCGAGCAGAAACGGATGTTCGAGGCGGCGATCGCCGATATTCGCGCGAATTTCAAGCCCGATCTGATTATGATCTCGGCCGGTTTCGACGCGCATCTGACCGATCCGCTCGGACAGTTGCGGCTCGAAGACGACGATTATGTTTCGATGACGAAAACTCTCAAGGACTGGGCCGCCGAGGCGTGCGGCGGGCGGATCGTGGCGGCGCTCGAAGGCGGTTATAATCTGGAAACTCTGGGCACGACGGCGGCGCGGCACGTCGCCGCCCTCGGTGAATGACGATCGTTCGCGGCGGCGCGGTTAATCGTCGGCGGTAAAAGTGAAATTATGTTCGAGCGACGTAAACTCGACCAGATGAGTCGAGAAAGTGAACGTGTAGCGCTTCGATTCGACCGTCACCAGGTAAAGACCGAGCAGCGGCAGGTTCGCGAAGCGGAAATAGCCGAAATCGTTGGTGACGCGCGTCTGGCTTTCGAGCGTGTTCAGGTTGGTGATGGTGACGGTCGCGCGCCGGATCGCGCCGCCGTTTGCCGAAACGACCCGTCCGTTGACCGCGCCCGTGATGTCGAACTGCGCCCGCACCTGGACGGCGGCCGCCAGCGACAGAAAAACCGCCGCCAATATGAAACCTTTTAATTTCATACGAAACTCCTCTTCTTTTTAATTCGAATGCCCGAGTTGAAATCCGCGATTTCGGTTTGGAGCCGGAAGTCGTCCGTTTTCAAAAAAATCCGGCGACTGAGGACTGGCGGCTCCGCACGCTCAAGCTTCGCTTCTGTTTGATTTAGAATCTATAAAGACGAAAATAACCCAGTTTTCCAAAAACTACAAGTTTTCTTTCATCGCGTGCGGTTTACGAATTACGGATATGCCCGTCTTTGTGCTACACTCTTACGCAAAAGGAGATAAATGAAATGCCGGATATTGAAGTTCCATGTGTCCAGTGCAAGGAGGTTTTTCTTTTCACGGAAAAGGAACAGGAGATTTTTTACCAACGCAATATGATGCCGCCGCAGCGGTGTCCGAAATGCCGCTCGAAAAAAGCGGCGACGGGCGACAACGCCCCGACCCGTTTCGAGATCGTCTGCGACAATTGCGGAAAACACGATCAGGTCCCGTTTCAGCCGAAGGTCGGCCGGGCCGTTTTATGCCGCGAATGCTACAACGCCAGCAAATCGCGCGTTCGCTTTGCCTGAACAGTCAAGAGTGGAGAGTGGAGAGTGGAGAGTGGAGAGTTCGGGGGAAAATTCCTCTAACTCTCCACTCTCCACTCTCTACTCTCCACTCTCCGCTTAACGAAATGACGTTTGAAAATATCAAGTACGAATTGAGCGGCAGCGTTGCCGTGATTACCTTTAACCGGCCGGAAGCGCTCAACGCGCTGTCGCTCGGGTTGACGAAGGACCTGCTCGCGGCCGTTGAAAAAGCGATTGCTGATCGGGCGCGCGCCGTCGTGCTGACGGGCGCGGGCCGCGCGTTCTGCTCGGGCGGCGATCTGCGCGAGATGCGCTCGATGTGGGAGCGCGAGGGCCGGATCGAGGCGTTTCTCGAAGAGCCGCTGAAGGCGCTCCACGACGTGATTCTCCTGATCCGCGAAACGCCGGTCCCGTTCATCGCCGCCGTGCAGGGCGTCTGCGCCGGCGCGGGCACCAACTTCGCGCTCGCCTGCGATCTCGTCTTCGCGGCCGAAAACGCGACGTTCAACGAGGCGTTCGTCCGGATCGGTCTCTCGCCCGACTGCGGCGGCTCGTTCTTTCTGCCGCGCGCCGTCGGCGAAAAGCTCGCCGCCGAATTGTTTATGACCGGCGACACCGTGACGGCCGAACGCGCCGCCGCGATCGGGATGATCAACCGCGTCGTTCCGGCCGATGAACTGATGACCGAAGCGCTCGCGATGGCCGCGCGGCTCGCCAAAGCGCCGACCGCCGCGATCGGCCGCATCAAGCAGATGCTCAACGCGACCTTCGCGAACGATCTCGCCGCGCAGCTCGCGCTCGAACACCGTTTGCAGATCGAATCCGGCAAAGGCGACGACTTCCGCGAAGGCGTCACCGCCTTTTTCGAGAAGCGCCCGCCCGATTTTACGGGTTCTTAAACGCACTCACTGCGAAAACGCCGGCGAAAGCCGGGTTACACTGCTGCCGGTGCCGTTGGCGACCCAGACGTTGGCGCCGTCGAAGGCCATCCCGCTCGGAAATCCGCCGGTCGGAAAAGTCCCGAGAACCGCGCCGTCGCTCGTTCGCAGCTTCGTCACGATGTTGCCTCCGCTGGTCGAAATCCAGAGATTCGCGCCGTCGAAAACGATCTGATCGACGGCCGCGCCGACCGGGAAAGTGCCGAGGTTAGCGCCGTCGCTCGGACGGATCTTTACCACGTTGGAGCCGCTGGCGGCCCACAAATTGGTCCCGTCGAAGACGAAGTCATTGCCGTTCGCGACGGAGAAACTGCCGAGATTCGCGCCGTCGCTCGCGCGGAGCTTGACGAGTGCTCCGCCGCCGCACAAAACCCACATATTCGAACCGTCGAAGACGAGTGCGGTTGGCCCGGTGGCGACCGTAAAAGTGCCGAGATTCGCGCCGTCACTCGCCCGCAGCTTGGTCACGCTGGCGCTGCCATTGCTGGAGATCCAAACATTCGTGCCGTCGAAGGCGACGTCGTTGGGAACCGACCCGACCGTAAAGGTCCCGAGCGCGGCGCCGTCGGAAGCGCGGATCTTTGTGACGCCGAAGCCGTTATTGTTCGCGACCCAGATATTGGCGCCGTCAAAGGCAATCCCGAACGGATGCGTCACGCCGTTGTAGGTGCCGAGCACCGCGCCGTCGCTCGTGCGGATCTTGGCGACCGCGTTGGCGTTGAAAAGCGTGACCCACATATTGCTGCCGTCGAAGGCTAATCGGCTGGGACCGGAACCGGCTCCGGTCGGAAAGGTGGTTTCGGCCTTCAGCAGGTCCCAGCGCAGCGCGCCGAGCATTTTCAGGCTGCCGCCGTTCGGCTGCGCGTCGGCCGCGAGCTGCACGGCGGTGACGCTGCCGTTCGCGATGTTCGCGCCATTGAGGTTCGTCAGGCCCGCGCCGTTGCCGTTGAAGACGCCGTTCGCGCCGGTCACGCCGACCGCGCCGGTGAAAGTCTTGTTGCCGGCGATGGTCGGTTGATCGGTCGAAAGATCGACGAAGTTCTTGGTCGCGCTGCCCGTGCCGCCGTTCGCGACCGGCAGGATCCCGTTCAGCGCGTTGGCGGTCTGCGCGACGGCGACCGGGCCGGCGACCTTGGCGCCGTCGAGCGCCTGGATCTGCGCGTCGGTGACGCATAAAAAGCAGGCCGTCGAAAGACTGTCGGCCGTGCCGGCTTTCAGGCTTTGAAGCGCGTAGGGCGCGCTCGTGATCGACTGGCGCGGCGTGAGGGTCGTGAACGCGCCGGTCGAAGCTCCCGGCCGCACCGAAATTTCAAGATAACGCGGCGCGCCGGTCTGGAACGGCGCGGTCCCGAAATCGAGCACGACCGTGAAGATCCCGTTCGCGACGACCGCGTTGTCGGCAAAATCCGCGCCGAGAAAAGTGCCGCCCGAGGCGGCGTCGAAAATCTGAAAGTAAAAATCATACGAGCCGCTCGCGGCCGAGTTAGCGTCGGTCAGCCTGCCCTGATAGGTAAACGCCGACGTCTGCGCGGCGGCCGAAAGGGCGGTCGCGGACAGTAAAATCGAAACAAACAGTAATTTCTTCAGCATTTTATTCTTCTCCTCCTGCTCACCGTTAGAAAAAAAATCGGGGGCGCTCATCTTCAGCGAAAAAAATCCGCGGGCCGCGCTTCGGAAGCGCGCGATGGCGCTTCCCGGCGGGATGTTTTTGAAGGCGGCCCGCTTTGGGCGGCGGGCCGCTTTTGCTGCCGTCCCGGCTTTTACCGACTGGATGTATTAAGACTTCCGCCGGGACCGGCAATAAGTGAGGCGCCTGAGAGACGAATTTCAATGATCGGGCGGCTATTTCGGCCGCCGGCAGACGGCGGCCGCCGGATTCTGCGCGCAGACCAGTTCCCTGAGCGCTTCGAGCTCCGTCTTCTGACGGTCGAGCTCGGCCTGCTGGCGGCGGATCAGCGCGTTCTGCTCGTCGATCTGCCGCTGCTGGTTTTCGATGACGGTCTGCTGCTCGTTGACGGCGTTGACGAGCACGACGCCGACGCGGTCGTATTTGACGCCCTCGATCTCGCCCTCGGCGTTGACGGTCGCGAGCAGCGGCTCGACCGCCGCGACTTCCTCGGCGACGAGGCCGAAATCTTTGCTGCCGTTCGCTTTCCAGTCGAAGGCGACCGGCCGCAGCCGGCGCACGAGCTCGAGTCCGGGCGTGAACGAGCGGATGTTTTCCTTGTAGCGCCGCGACGACGAGCAGCTGCCGATCTGAAACGACGGGTTCATACAAAGCGCGGTCGTCCCGGCCGTGCCGAGAACGCGGATCGTGACGATGCCGGCGACGTCGAGCCGCGTCGCCGGGTTCGGCGCGCCGAGCCCGACGAACCCGTTTTCGAGAATGCTCAGCCGTCCGCCGTTGACGCCCGCCGCGTCGACCTGAAACGCGCCGTTGCCGCCGAACGCGGCGACCGTGCCGCCGGTGACGTTGGTCTGGACGCGAAGACCCTTGTTCGACGGGTCGATCACTTCGAGCTTGAAGTTCGGCGCGTTCGTGCCGATCCCGACGCTGACGTCCGCGCAGTTGTTGCCGACGGTGCAGTTGTTGATCCCGGAGATCGCGCCGAGCACGAGCGAGTTGCTCTGCGTGACGGCCGCATATGCGCCGACGGCGGTCGCGTTCTGGATCGGCAGGCTGCCGATGTTGGCGTTGATTCCGAGTAAAGTAATGTTAAGGCCGGTCGTGTTCAGAGCGCCGGTGTTATTGCCGATAAACGTATTGCCGCCGCCGGTCGTGTTGGCGCCGCCCGCGCTGAAGCCGAAAAACGAATTGTTGATGCCGGTCGTGGTCGAGTTGCCGGCCAGCGTTCCGAAAAAAGAGTTCGGCCCGGCAGTCGTGAACAGGCCCGCGCTCGTTCCGAAAAACGCGTTGCTGCTTCCCGTGACGTTCGACACGCCGGCCTGCGCGCCGAAAAACGCGTTGGCGTTGCCGGTCGTCGTCGAAGCGCCCGAACTGCGGCCGAAAAACGAGTTGTCGCCGCCGGTCGGATTGGCCGCGCCGGATCCGTCGCCGGCGAAGATGTTGACGAGCGAGCCGGTCAGGATCCGCCGGCCGTTGAGGTTGAACTGCGTCGCCGCGTTCAGGATATTGCCGCCGAGCGTGCCGCCGGCCGTGCCGCTGCCGGAAATGTTGAAGCTCGCGGACGCCTGCTGATTGGTCGTGTTCTGGATATAATTCGGCGAGTTCGGGAGCGGATTGCGGGCGTCCGAAAGCCGCGCGTCCGTGGTCTGGACAAACTGCGCCGCCGCGACGCCGCCCAGCGAGAGCGCGTTCTGGGCCGTCGTCGAATTCGTCGCGCTGGCCGCGTTCGCCGCGTTGTCGGCGCTCAGGCTTTTGACCGCGTACGGCGCGCTCGCGACCGGCAGGCGCGGCGCGAGCGTCGTGTACGCGCCGGTGCTCGCGCCGGGGCGGACGAGGATTTCGAGGTAATTTCCGGTGCCGGAAGAAAAAGGCGACGCGCCGAAATCGAGATTGACGGTGAAAATCCCGTTCGTCACCGCGACGTCGTCGCGCGTCACGTCCGGGCCGATCTGCGCGCCGCCGGAGACGGCCGAAAAAAGCCGGAACGTGAAATCGTACGCGCCGCCGGCCGGCGCGCCGCCGTCGTTCAGTTTTCCCTGATAGGTGAACGCCGTCTGCGCCGCCGCCGCGAAAACGCCGCCGCCGACGAGCAGTCCGAAAAGCGATAATTTCGTCAAAAATCGTCCGAGCTTCATTTTCCAACCTCCAAATCAAAAAAAAACAAACCGCCGCCGGCGCGTTTTCAGCCGCGTATCGGAAGCGAGCTGCGGCAGACGAAAACGCGTTCCGCCTCGATGAAATGCAGCCGGCCGTTCTCGATCAGCCGGTAGATCTCGCGCTCGCCGACGCCGGTCAGCGCGGCCGCCGTTTCGGTCGTCACCATCTCGGTCAGCGCCCGGCATTCGCCGCAGACGGCGATAAAATTCCGGCGGCTTTTGAACGCCACCGTTTCTTCGATCTCGAAGATGATTTCGGTTTTTTGCTTCATCCGACAAAAAATCTTGCACTCTAAACTTTGTCAGAGTTAAAATTAGGCAACCCGGTATCGTGGCCCGATAAAAATTATTTCCTGACCGCATCATAATCTCCGAGACCGCCCCGAAAAGTCTTGAGATTTTTCTGGCTTTTTTCTGACTTTTTTTTGATATGGTGGAAACGGTTCAAAACAAAGGCTTTATTTATACCTTCGGAGAGTTCGCGCTCGACCCGCAGGAGAAGACTTTGTTCGCCGGAGGCCGGGCGCTGCATCTGCCGGCGAAAGAATTCGAGACGCTTCTGCTGCTCGTCGAGAACAGCGGCCGGGCGCTCGCCAAGGACGAGATGGTCGCCTCGCTCTGGCCCGACGCCTTTGTCGAGGAGAGCAATCTCGCCAAACAGATCTCGCGGCTCCGGAAGGTTCTCGACGCGAACGGCGAAAAATTCATCGAGACGCTGCCGAAACACGGCTATCGTTTCGCGGCCGAGGTCAACCGGACGGCGCGGCCGGCCGTCGAGACGATTCTCGAAAAACGGACGGTCCGGCGGTTGACGGTCCGGGTCGAAAACGAGATCGGGGAAGCGCCGGCCGTCGCCGCGCCGGCCGCGCGGTTTTCCCGGAAACGGCTCGCGCTCGTCGCGCTCGCGCTCATCGCCGTCGCCGCCGGGACGTTTTTCGTCTGGCGGCAGGCCCGCGCCGTGCCCGCGCCGGAACAGGACGGCCGCGCCGCCGTCGTGCCCGTGCGGCTGACCGACAGCGCTTACGGCGACGCCGGGCCGGTTTGGATGAAGGACGGCCGGATCAGGTTCCTGCGGCTCGACGAAAAGCGGCGCGGCGAATCGTGGATTATGAACGCCGACGGCTCGAACCAGTCGCCCGTCACGGATTTCGAAGGCCTCAGATCCGGCCGCTGGTCGCCCGACGGGAAGAAGGTCATCTATCCGAAGCCGAACGAGAAGAACGTCTTTCTGCTGGCGGACGCCGACGGCTCGAACGCGGTCGCGATCCCCTACGACGGCAGCAATCTCGACTGGTCGGCCGATTCGCGGCAGATCGTTTACCAGAAAAACGTCCGGCCCGACGACAGCGACATCTTTCTCTATTCGATCGACACCGGCGAAAACCGCAATCTGACGAACAGCCCGGGCTTCGAGGCCGATCCGGCGATTTCGCCCGACGGCAAGCGGGTCGCGTTCGTCTCGGACCGCGACGGAAATCTCGAAATCTACGTGATGGAAATCGACCGCGGCACGGTTCGCCGGCTGACGAACAGCCCGTCGACCGAGGGCCACCCGGCCTTTTCGCCCGACGGGACGGCGCTGCTTTTCACTTCCGACCGCGACCGCGAAAATTCCGACGTCTTTATCGTCGATGTCGACGGAAACGGCGAGGCGCGCAATCTGACCGACCGCGAAAAAAGCGACGAGGTCGCCGGCCCCGGCAGCTGGTCGCCCGACGGAACCCGGATCGCGTTCGTCTCGGACCGGAGCGGAAAGGACGAGATCTACGTGATGAGCGCCGAGATCTTTCGCCCGCAGCTCGTGCTCGCCGACGCCGGCCGAAATCTGACGGCGCCGACCTATGCGCCCGACGGCCGCCGGGTTTTGTACGAGGCCGAAGAGCCCGACCGGACGGGCGAGCTGCGGATTTTCGATCTCGAGACGAAGGAAATGTCGCGGGTGATCAAAACGGAGATCACGACCGCCACGCCGATGTGGTCGCCCGACGGCGAATGGATCGTTTACCAGGACCGGATCGGCGGCAACACGGAAATCTGCCGCGTCAGACCGGACGGCCGCGATTTTCAGAACCTGACGAACGATCCCGCGCGCGACGGCGAGCCGGCGTGGTCGCCCGACGGCCGGCAGATCGTTTTCGCCAGCAACCGCGGCGAAAATTCCAGCGTCGTCCGGCTCTACGCGATGAACGCCGACGGCTCGGACCAGCATCCGATCTATTCCGGCAGCGATTACGGCAGCGGGCCGGTCTGGTCGCCGGACGGCGCGACGCTCGCGTTCGCGAGCGACAAGGAGGATTTTCGGACCGGGAATTTCGAGATCTTTTCGATCCGGCCGGGAACGAACGAGCCCGAAAAACGGCTGACCTTCCGGCGGCGTTCCGACACGCAGCCGGCGTTTTCGCCCGACGGCCGGCTGATCGCCTTTACCGCCGGCGCCGACGGCAGCACGGAAATCTACGTGATGAACGCCGACGGCACCGCGCCGCGGCGGATCACGCGCAGCGCAGCCGAAGATTCCGCGCCGCGCTGGTCGCCCGACGGCCGCCGCCTGATCTTTACGAGCAATCGCGACGGCAATCAATACGCGATTTACACGGTGACGATCCGGTGATAAGTCTTGAGTCTTAAGTCCTGAGTCTTAAGTCTTGAGTCTTAAGCCCCGATCAGAAAACAATCCGAAATCCGAAATCCGAAATCCGAAATCCCAAAAATGTCTTGCCCTAACTCCATTCGAAGTGATAGCATAAAAACTCGTTCCGCAGAGGCGGACGGGAATTTTTTTCAGATGAGACGGAATTTTTCAAAAATCGAATGCTGCCGGCGAAACCAAAAGGCCGTTTCGCGCGTTGTTATCGTCAGCGAGTCGATGCTTTCGCCGACCGGCGCCCGTTATTCGATGAAAACCTGAACATTTGCATTTTTTTCGAAAAGATCAAAGCCGTCAGGTTTCCGAACCCGGCGGCTTTTTAATTTGATCAAATTCGATCTTCGTGTTCACCGAAAGAGCGAAAATCAAAGGTCGAAGACCGAAGCTCCAAATTTTATGAACCTGACATACGGCCAATTACTGAGAGGCAACCGCAATTTCCGCAATCTTTTGTGGGGCCAGTTCGTGTCCGAGATGGGCAACTGGTTCAACTTTATCGCGGGGCTCGGGCTCGTCCGGATGGTTTCCGAAGCGTCGCCGATGGCGGCCGGCATCCTGTTCGTCGCGCGGCTGCTGCCGTTCGCGCTGTTCTCGCCGATCGCCGGCACGTTCGTCGACCGGTTTTCGCGGCGCCAGGTGATGATCTGGTCGGATCTGATCCGCGTTTTCGTGGCGCTCGCGTTTTTGTTCGTATCGGACGCCGAAACGCTCTGGATCGCCTACGCCGCGACCGCGCTGCTCTCGTTGTTCGGCGCGTTTTTCGAGGGCGCGAAAAACGCCGCGACGCCGAATATGACGGGTCGCGACGGCCTGCTCGCGGGCACCGCGCTGATGTTCTCGACGCGCTTTCTGCTGATGGCGCTCGGCTCGGCGCTCGGCGGTTTCGCGGCGGCTTATTTCGGCTACAGGGCGGCTTTTATCATCAACGCCGCGTCGTTCGCGATCTCGGCTTTTTCCGTCTGGCTGATTCCCGAAGAAGCGACGCGCGACGACGTGGCGGCGACGCGAATGAAGGACAAATCGGAAAGAAAAGCGTTTCTGACCGAGCTCCGCGAAGGCTTCGACTACACGCTGCGGAATCGTTTCGCGCTGACGATCCTTTTGATGAACATTATCTGGGCGACCGGCGGCGGCGCGATCAACGTCGTTTTCGAGCGGATGGGCGGCGTCTTTTTCGCGCGCGCCGAAAACTGGAATCCCGATCTCGCGGTCGGCATATTGTGGTTTGCGGGCGGTCTCGGTTTGTTTTTCGGGATGCTCGTCGCGCACCGTGCGTCGGCGATCCTCGAAACGCGCCGCAGCCACAGCGCGTTTATCGGCTGGACGCTGATCGTCCACGGCGCGCTGTTCGCGGTCGGCGGCGTGATGCCGAACCTGTGGCTGCTCGCGTTTTTCGTCTTTATCTCGCGGGCGATCGTCGGCGTCGAGTACGCGGTCCAGGAGACGATGTTCCAGCGCAGTCTGCCCGATTACATCCGCGGCCGCATCTCGACGCTCGACCGCGGCGCGGAGATCACGATGTTCAGCCTCTCGAGCTATTTCGCGAGCCTCGCCGTCTACAGCATCTCGCCGCAGATCCTGACGGTGATCTCCGGCATCCTGTCCGGCTCCGCCGGCGTCGTCTGGTTTCTCAGGGAACGCAATGGAGAAGGGGAGAAGAGGAGACGGGGAGAAGAGGAGACGGGGAGACAGGGAGAAGGGGAGACAGGGAGAAAGGGAGAAAATCTGGTTACCGAAGCGTAGGATTTCGCGGGCGTTTCTGATAAAAACGGACCGAAAAATCGACAGCACTGCTTTTTCAAAAAGCCGCGCCATCGATTTTTCGGTCCGGTTTGTTTTCGGATTTTTCGAGCAGAACTGTTTGGTACGATCATTGCTCGAACGCACCTTTTAATTTGTTATACAAAACGCTGCGAAACTTGTCGGTAAATGAAGCTGCCTGACGGCGATCGGTTGTTTTTGATCCACGAAACACACCAAAAACACTAAAAAAACGCGAAAGAAATTTAGTGTTTTTGGTGTTTTTGGTGGATCAAAACAACTGATCGCCGGGTTAACGATTCTGAATCAATCGAAAACGCGGTTCACGAACGAGTCGCAAACCCGGTAATTACCGTGCCGAACAACTCTTCTTTTCAAATCGGTTTTCGAAGCTGAAAGAGACTCAAAAACTATTAAATTGACGTCAAAAGAAATTTTTGCGGCTGGAAAAACTTTTGCAGAAGACGGAAAAACTTTTGCAGAAGACGGAAAAACGCCCGAAAGCGACGAAAAAGCTTTCAAAATTTACTCAAAAACCATTTTCCCGGCTAAAAAATATTTTGCGGAAACATACTTTTCGTCCCCGACCGACTCGGCGAAACGGGTTTCGAACGATCGAATTCCGGCTTTGACTTCCGATTCGAGCAATCCGAAATCCGAAATCCGAAATCCGAAATCAAGCCGTGATGATGACGGCTTTCGTGCCGGTCAGTTCGGAAAAATCCTTGGTGTAGATCGTGTCGACGCGGCGTTCGGCGCGGCCGATCGTTTCGACGACGTCCTGCGTCGTGATGAAGCCGTCCTCGATATGCGCGATCGCCCACGTCTTGATGTGTTTTGCGGTCCGGAGCATCTCTTCGAGCAGCGTCAGATACTGCGACTTCGTCTCGATCAGCGTGCCGATCCGGCCGGCCTGCCGGATTTCGAGATCCTTCCAGAAATCGTCGCCGCCGCGCAGAAATTCCTCGCGCCACGCCGTCCAGCCGAGATATTTCTGCTGCGAGAGATTATGCGCACGCGGCAGCCGCAGGAACATCAGGTCGGACGAAAAGTTTTCGCTGACGAAATCGTACGCGTTCTTGTTCGAACAGGTGTTGTTCTGGCCGTTGTTGACCGGTTCGTGGAGCGCGCTCAGCAGCCGCCGGAAGACATTCGAGAGCGGCTGGCGCAGTTCGAGCGTTTCGGACGAAAAGGACAGCAGATAATCGCCGACGCTGAGCGCGAGGCTCGACGCGATCGCCTTGGCGACCGGCGACGGCAGCCGCTCGATGTTCTGGCGGACGTTGTCGAACCACCACGCGTCGGTCTCGCCGAACCAGTTGCGCAGGCTCGGGTTCTGCAGCCGGTAGCGCGGCACGTAGGCGTCTTCGAGCACCAGATTGACGTCGTCGTCCGAGAGCTTTTCGCCGTTGTTCTGGATCGCGGCGACCGCTTTCGTCCAGCCGGCGAGCGTCAGATCGTTGGCGAGCACGCGCACTTTCCAGCGCTTCAGATACGCGCCCAGATTGGGATCGCTCGTAAAGGGAATCGCGGCCGACGTGAATTTCAGACGTTTCAGGACGTTCAGCTCAAAGGCCAGCCAGCCGCGCGGCGTGTTGCTTGTTTGGATCATAGAAAATAGTTCGTCGTTCGTTGTTTTCCTGATGCGTCGTTCGATTAAAACCTTCAACCGTCATCTGCGGACGGCAGCGAACGACGAACAATCAGCTAACTTTCGTTATAAGATTCGAGCTCGAGCATATTTTCGAGCGTCAGAAATGCCTTGACGACTTTCGGGTCGAATTCGATGCCCGACCATTCGACGAGATAGCGGCGCGCTTCGGCGGCCGAGATCGCGACGCTGTACGGGCGCGAATCGGTCATCGCCGCGTAGGTGTCGGCGACGCGCAGGATGCGGGCGGCGAGCGGGATTTGCTCGTGTTCGAGCGCGTCCGGGTAGCCCGTCCCGTTCCACCATTCGTGATGCCAGCGGATCAGCAGCTGGACGGCGCGGCTCAAACCGCGTTTGGCCGCTTCCTGTTCGCCGATCACCGTGTGGCGCTGCATATCGATCCGCTCGTCCTCGCGCAGCAGACGGCTCGCGTGAATGTATTCGCGGTTCATCACCATCTCGCCGATGTCGTGGACGAGCGCGGCCTGCCGCAGCGCGTACCGGTCGTGCGACGCGAAATTGAATTTTTCGGCGAGCGCCTCGGCAATGGCGGCGACGCGGCGGCCGTGCGGGTGCGCGTAGCCTTCGAATTCGTCCATCGACGCCGAGATCTGCGCCAAAGGATCGTCAGAAAACGAATCGCGCGGCGCGTCGTTGACAAAAATGCTTTCCATAGTTAAGTAATCGATCTTCAGAGCAAAGACTTGACTCCTGAGTCTTAAGTCCTGAGTCTTAAGTCTTTAAATCATACATTTTTCGATTGAAGAATGCCCGTCGGAACACGAAAAAATAAATCCGAAATCCGAAATCCGAAATCCGAAATCAAACCACAGGTTAATTTAACTATTTATTTGGCAAACTGTCGAGTAACGCCTTCGCTTCCTTGTTGTCGGGAAAGATCGCCAGCAGCCGGTTGAGCTCGCCCTCGGCGCGCTTGACCAGATTATACTGCAAAAAGAATTCGGCCAGCATAATGCGGTGAGCCGGGTTGTCGGTCTCGAGCTTGATCGCCGTCTGCAGCTCGGCCTCGGCCTTGAAGCGCTGGTTCTTGTCGACCGAGAGGACTTTCCCGTAGTAGGCGTGATAGCGTCCGACGTCGGGCGCGAGGTGGACGGCGCGCGCGAGAAACGGCAGCGCCTGTTCGAAGTCTTCTTCCATCAGGAGATTGAAGCCGTGATCGAAAATCTCCGACGCTTCGGTCAGCGTCTTTTGCGTGTCGAAGGCCGCCGGTTCGGGCTTGATGCCGAGTTTTTCCAGCTTTTCGAGCTCCTGCAGGATCTTGCGGAGCTTGAAATCGTAGGTCTCGCGCGATTCCTTGTGGCGGAGCGTCTCGTAGGCGTGCGCGATCTCGCTGAAGGCGTTCTGGATCCGGCTCTGCATTTTGGCGTCGACCTGTTTGTGAAAAAGGTCGGGGTGAAAGCGTTTGGCGAGGCCGAAATAAGCCTGTTTGATCTCGGCGGTCGTCGCCTTGTGCGGGATATCGAGCAGCTGGTAATGGGTTTCGGCGGCTTCGACCTGTTTGAGATATTTTTCGAGCGTCAGCTCTTCCGGATTTTCTTCTTCCGGCGTCGCTTCGGGTTTCGTTTCCGGCGCGACGGGCGCCGGCTCGGGCGCTTTGACGACCGGCGGCGGCGCCTGTTTCTTCAATTCGAACTTCGCCGAAACGAGCGCCGTCAGGCGTCTTTCGTCGAACGCCGCGTCCCAGTTCTGCCGGAAGAGAAAGCCGGCGAGCCAGAGGACGTAGATTTTCTGGAGCGTGTCGAGGTCGGACAGACCGCTCAGCGTCTTGATCTCCTCGATCGTCTGAAAATTGCTCTCGAACCGCGACAGCAGAAAGGCTTCCTGCGGCAGCAGATTGATCTGCGCGGGCGGCGTCGATTTGCGGCCGAAGGCCTCGCGAAAGCTTTTAAAACGCCGGATGACGACCTCTTTCTGCAGGCTCCGGGCATAATCGACGAGCAGGCTCGGCAGATCGATCTTGAAATGAATGTCGTCCTTGATGCGGGCGAGCGGGCTGAACGTCCAGACGCCTTCCGGCCAGCCGATCGCGTCTCTGAGAATCGCCTCGATCTGCTGCGTGAAAATCGTCTTGATCAGCGACGCCGGAAATATCTCCTTTTCCTGCAGCGCCTTGGCGAGCGCGAAATCGTTGGTGAACTCGGGAATCTCGACGAGCTGCTGTTTGGTGACGGCGGCGGCTTCGAGGAGCATCTCGAAGATCCGGTGACGGCGCTGGTTGGACACGGCGAAGACGACTTCGCCGGCCTTGACGTAGACGATCGTCTTGTTGTTCTGATGCGCCAGCCGCAGCGAGCCGTCGAGCCGCGCCTGCATAATTTCGACGAGCAGTTCGGGCAGCGGATGCAGCATCAGATTTCCGGTAATTTCGAGGTTGTTCGGAGAAGTCATTTTTTTGAAGAGTTGACGGCGATCAAGGAAGGGGTATAACTTCGCCGTTTTTTATGATATCAAATCCGGCCGGAAAAAGTTAAGCAAAATTTCACAAAAAGCGCCGCGCGATTTACGATAAAATTGATGCTTCACGATTTTCAGCTGGCCGGAAAACGGATGCGGCTCTGGCAGCGGCCGGGCGAAAGCTACGAGCACGTTTTGATGAAGGCGCTCGCCTACACGATGTTCGCCGGCAGTTACCCGGATCTCGAGATCGAAACGCGCGTCGGCCTGCGCTACAAACCCGATCTGATCGCGTATAATGAAAAAGGCGATTTCGCCTTCTGGGGCGAGTGCGGCCAGAACGCGATCCGCAAGACGCACTGGATCTTAAAGCACACCCGGACCGAAAAAATGGTGCTCTTCAAGATCGCCGCGAACGTCGAACAGCTCGTCCGCCAAATCCGCGACGAAATCCCGGCGAAATACCGCGCCGACGGCCGGCTCCGGCTGATCAATTTCGTCAGGGAAATCGTCCGATTGACAGAAACGCAGCAAATTGAGAAAGTTGCAGAAGACTGGTTCACCGAGCACGTAATTTAAAAAAATTTAAGATTCGAGATTTAAGATTTCAAATCCGAAATCCGAAATCCGAAATCCGAAATCGACATAATCCGAAATCCAAATGAACGAACGACCCGAAGTAACGATCCGCGAAGTCGAAACGATTGAGGCGATGCGCGAGTGCATCTTTATGCAGCGCGACGTTTTCGCCGCGCCCGATATGGAGATTTCGCCCGTCCGCCACCTGATCGTCGCGCGCTACGCCGGCGGCTTCACGCTCGGCGCGTATCTCGACGGCCGGCTCGCCGGCTTCGTCCTTTCGCTGCCGATGTTTCTCGGTCCGGCAAAGGAACGCGCGTTTTACTCGCATATGACGGCCGTCGACACCCGTCTGCAGGGGCTCGGCATCGGCGCGAAGCTCAAATGGGCGCAGCGCGAGCGATCTTTGGCCGACGGCGTCAAATTCATCCGCTGGACGTATCAGCCGGTGCTCGCGCGCAACGCCTTTTTCAATCTCGAACGGCTCGGCGTCCAGATCAATCATTATCTGCCGAACTTTTACGGAACCGACGCCGAATCGAGCGCCGAGCAGCGGAGCGCCGACGTCGGCGTCGACAGCGACCGCTTTTTCGCCGACTGGTATCTCGATTCGCCGAAGGTCGTCGCCTTTTCGAAGGGCGAAGATTACGCGGAAACCGGCGCGGTCGCCGGCACGATCGAGATTCCGCCCGACTGGAACGAGCTCGTCGTCCGCGACACGAAAACCGCCGTCCGCATTCAGGAACGGATCAAGCGGGAATCGGAGGAAGCCTTCGCCGCCGGCCTCGTCATCCGGGGCTTCGAACGCAGCGACACGAACCCGAAATATCTGCTTTACGAAAGATAATCAACGCGGATTTCAACGCAAAGGCGCCGAGGCGCAGAGATTTGATGGTTTGGAGTCCCTGAAAAAAAGCGTTTTATAACCCCTTGCGCCTTCGCGCCTTTGCGTTGAAAACAAAACGCGTTGAAACCCGAATATGAGCATCTTCGACATCGATCCCGACATCGCGCGCGCTTCGACGCTCTCCGCCGAATTCTACACGGACGAGCGGTATTTCGCCGAATCAAGAGATAAGATCTTCGCGCGGAGCTGGCAGTTGGCCGCGCGGGCGTCGGAAGTCGACAATCTCGCGCCGGCGACGGTCCTCGAAAGCTTTCTCGACGAACCGGTATTATTTGCGCGCGAAAACGAGTCGCTTCATTGTCTCGCGAACGTCTGCACGCATCGCGGCAAGCTGCTCGTCGAGGAAAACTGCCGCGCCGGCGGCATCCGCTGCGGTTATCACGGCCGGCGTTTCGCGCTCGACGGGCGTTTTCTCTCGATGCCGGAATTCGACGGCGTGCAGGATTTTCCTTCCGAGGCCGATAATCTGCCGAAAATCCCGGCGGCCGCGCTCGGCGATCTGTTGTTCGTTTCGGTCGCGCCGCGCGCTTCGTTCGAAGAGGTTTTCGCGCCCGTCGTCGAGCGGCTCGCGTGGGTCGACTGGTCGAGCTTGAAATTCTCGGCGGCGCGCTCGCGCGATTATTTCGTCGACGCGCACTGGGCGCTCTACTGCGAGAATTATCTCGAAGGATTTCATATCCCGTTCGTTCACCAGTCGCTCAACGCGGTCGTCGATTACGATTCCTACACGACCGAAACCTTCCGTTTTGCGAGCCTCCAGACCGGCCGCGCCAAATCCGGCGACGACGCGTTCGATTTCGACGAATCGGTCGCCGCGCTCTATTTCTTCGTCTTCCCGAACCTGATGCTCAATTTCTACCCGTGGGGATTGTCGGTCAACGTCGTCAAACCGTTGCGGAAGGATTTGACGAAGGTCTCGTATCTGACCTACGTTGCGGACGAATCGAAACTCGACCGCGGCGCGGGCGCGGACCTCGGCCGCGTCGAATACGAGGACCAGCGGGTCGTCGAAGCGGTCCAGAAGGGCATCAACTCAAGATTTTACGACCGCGGCCGCTACTCGCCCTCGCGCGAACAGGGCACGCATCATTTTCACCGGCTGATCGCCGAGTTTATGAAGTGAAACGCATAGAAAAAAACGTTTGATCCGGTGGTAATACCTGAGTTATACTGACGGTTATGAAAACAGCAGTTTCAATTAGGGATAATGTCTTCAAAAAAGCCGAAGATTACGCTAAAAAAGCCAAAATCTCTCGAAGTAAGCTTTATTCGGACGCCGTTGAGGAGTATTTATCGAAGCGGTCAAACGATGATTTGATAGCTCGAATCAACGCGGTTTGTGACGTTGTCGATACTTCACTGGATCCGGTCTTTGAGGAATATCAGCGTCAAAACTTTATGAAAGAGGAATGGTGATTGAACGCGGTCAGATCTGGTGGGCGGATTTGGGCGAACCGCGCGGATCGAGTCCGGGATATAAACGCCCTGTCGTCATTGTTCAATCGGATAATTTCAACCAAACACGCATCAATACTCTGATCGTCGCCATAATAACAAGCAACACGCGGCTTGCCGACATGCCCGGAAACGTTCTTCTGACAAAAAAGACAAGTGGGTTAGAAGTAGAATCGGTCGTTAACGTAACACAGATTTTTACGATCGATAAAATCGATTTGTCGGATTTTGTATGTACGCTTTCGGAAAATAAAATGGAACAGATCGACAAGGGGCTGCGCCTCGTTCTTTCTTTATGAATCTTTTTGACTTAGCCGAAAATACCATCAAAACCGAAATCGAGGGCCTGCGCGCCGAGATCGACCGGCATAACGAGCTTTATTATCAGAAAAACACGATCGAGATCTCGGACGCCGAGTTCGACGCGCTGCTCGCGCGGCTGCGCGAGCTCGAAGCGACGCATCCGGAACTCATTACGCCCGACAGCCCGACGCAGCGCGTCGGCGGGCGGGCCGAGGGTTTCAAGCCGTTCGTGCATCGCGTGCCGCTGATGTCGCTCGACAATTCCTACGATCTCGAAGACCTGCGCGCGTTCGACGAGCGCTGCCGCAAATTGGCGGACGGCCGCGATTTCGATTACGTCGCCGAGCTCAAGATCGACGGTCTCTCGGTCGCGCTGCATTACGACGGCGGCGTGCTCGTCGCGGGCGCGACGCGCGGCGACGGCGCGGTCGGCGACGACGTCTTCTCGAACGTCAAGACGATCCGCACGATCCCGCTGAAATTAAAGGGCGACGCGCCGGCCGCGGTCGAGGTCCGCGGCGAGGTCTACATGGCGCGCTCGGTCTTCGAGAAGATCAACGCCGAACTCGAGATGCAGGGCGAGAAAACCTACGCCAACCCGCGCAATTTCGCGTCCGGCACCTTAAGGCAGCTCGACGCGTCGATCGTCGCTTCCAGAAAGCTCGACATCTTTCCTTACGATCTTCTCTCGGGCGCGCAGAAGATGTTCGCGACGCACTGGCAGATTTTTGAGTGGCTCGCCGAAAAAGGCTTTCCGACGAACCCGAACCGCGCGCTCTGCAAAAACTTCGACGAGCTCGCTGCGTTCATTGACCGGATGCAGGCGCAGCGCGACAAGCTCGATTACGAGATCGACGGCGTCGTCGTCAAGGTCAATCAAACGGCTCTGCAGGCCGAGTTCGGCGCGACGACGAAAGCGCCGCGCTGGGCGATCGCTTATAAATATCCCGCGATGCAGGCGACGACGCAGCTCGAAGAGATCAGGATTCAGGTCGGCCGCACCGGTTCCCTGACGCCGGTCGCCTGTCTCAAGCCCGTGCTGCTCGCCGGAACGACGGTTTCGCGCGCATCTCTGCACAACGAGGACGAGATCAAGCGTCTGAACCTCAAGCTCGGCGACTGGGTGCTGATCGAGAAATCCGGCGAGATCATCCCGCAGGTCCTGCAGGTCATCGAATCGAAACGGACCGGCGCGGAAATCGATTACGAATTTCCGAAGGAATGCCCGGTCTGCGCGACGCCGGTCGTGCGGCCGGCGGGCGAGGCCGTCACGCGCTGCCCGAACCCGGAATGCCCGGCGAAGATCAAGGCGCGGCTCCTTTATTTCGCGGCGCGCAAGGCGATGGACATCGAGGGCCTCGGCGAAGTGCTCGTCGAGACGCTCGTCGATACGGGAATGGCGAAAACCGTCGCCGATCTTTACGATCTCAAAGCGGAGCAGATCGCCGCGCTCGAACGCAAGGCCGAAAAGTCGGCGGCGAAGCTCATCGAGCAGATCGAGATCTCGAAAACGCGCGGCCTTCAGCGGCTGCTTTTCGGGCTCGACATCCGCCACGTCGGCGAGCGCTACGCGAAGATCCTCGCGCGGCATTACCGGAACATCGACAGTCTCGCGGCGGCCGAAGTGGAAGAATTGGACGCGATCCACGAGATCGGCCTCGCCGTCGCCGAGAGCGTCCATAATTTCTTCCGCAATCCGCATAATCTGGAAGTCGTCGAGCGTCTCAAGGCGGCCGGCGTCAAGATGGAGCTCGACGGCGACGCGAGCGGCGCGGCGAACGAGAACTTTACCGGCAAAACATTTGTCCTGACCGGAAAACTCGAACAGTTCACGCGCGACGAGGCGGCGAAGATCATCGAGGACCTCGGCGGCCGCGTCTCGTCGTCGGTCAGCAAAAAAACCGACTACGTCGTTGCCGGCACGGACGCCGGCTCGAAATTGACGAAGGCCGAATCTTTGGGCGTTAAGGTGTTGAACGAAGACGAGTTCAAGGCATTGTTCGCTTAACCGTCGAAGACGTTTTCGAGCGCGGTGCGCATCCGGCGGGCGTGCGAGCCTTCCCAGAACACTTTCCGGCAGTTCGGGCAAAAGCTGAATTCGTCGTGAATTTTTCGCACCGCTTCGGGCACGCCGGTGGCGATTTCCGGGGCATCGGCCTTGCGCAAAAGCGTGTTGCAGGCAAGGCAGCGCGTGAAGTATTCCGGCGGTTTTTTGAGATCGAAGCGGCGGACGACCTCGGCGAACTGCGCGCGCGGCTCTTCGTTTTCGAGCACGACGACGTGATCGACGAGGAAATCCCGCAAAATCCGTTTGTCGAGCGTCAGGACGAACCGTCGTTCGTCGATCGCGCGCCGCACGAGTACCGGATCGGGAATCGCGTCTTCCCAGACGGTGTCGAAACCGGCCGCGCGCAGCCAGCGGACGAGCCGCGCGACGTTGACGTCGGCGAAAAAACGGATTTCCGCGTCTTCCGAAAGATTAAGACGATGTTCGAGCCCGACACGCGCGCCGCAGGCGCAGTTGATCGTCCGCCCGAACCCGAAGAGCGTCACGTCGTACTGCCGCCCGCATTTTGCACAGGTTACCGCCATCGGAATAAATTTAACGCAAAGCCGCAAAGCCGCAAAGGCGCGGCGCGATGATCGCGAATTGGTTCGGGGAAATTCGGTCAAAATTTCAGAAAGCCTTCGGCACTTTAAAAAATCCGGTTTCATTGCCGATTCCAATAAATACTTGAACTTCGCCGTTTCTTCACAAAGCCTTTAACCGTCGCGATGACCTAACTCGGCTCAATTTCGAGCAATCCGAAATCCGAAATCCGAAATCATTAGTGTTAAAAGGATTTAACGACAGACCGCCCGTCGGTATTCACGTTGAAAATCAGGTCTGAAACCACCTGACTGGAGCGCGGGCATCCTTGCCGGCCTGAGCGCGGGAGCGCGAAAAAGCTTTTCATTATCGAGCAGCGTCGAGGATTTGAAACGTTTCGACACCGCTGGCGCGGCGTGGCAGGCAGGGATGCCCGCGCTCCAGTCAGCGATTTTCCGGTTTTCCTTTAACCATCAATCTTTTTAACAGTAATGATCCGAAATCCGAAATCGCCATGCTATTTTATTGGTGGAGGCGTATATGAAAAAAAGACTTGAGCCGCTCTTCGCCGGGCTGCTGATCGTTTTGTGTTTTGTTGCCGTCCGCGCTGACGGTCTCGATAAATTCATCGCCGGACAGATCCGGACGCGGAAGATTCCCGGCCTTTCGGTGGCCGTGATCCGCGACGGCAAAATCGTTCGCGCGGCCGGTTACGGGTTGGCGAATCTCGAACTGCAGGTTCCGGCGACCAAAGACACCGTTTATGAGATCGGTTCGATTTCCAAGCAGTTCGCCTCGGAAGCGCTGATGCTGCTCGTCGAGGACGGCAAGGTCAATCTCGACGACCCGATCAACAAATATCTGCCGGCCAACGCGTCCGATTCGTGGGCGAAGATCGCCGTCCGCGATCTGCTTAATCACACGTCGGGTCTCAAGGACTGGACGGAGATCAAGGATTTTTCGTACCGGCGCGAATATTCGGCCGAAGAGTTCGTCTCGCTCGTTCGGGATTTCCCGCTCTTGTTCGCGCCGCGCGAGCGCTGGAGCTATTCGAACACGAACCTGCCGCTCGTCGGGATCATCGTCGAACGGGCGAGCGGGAAGACTTACGAGGAATTCGTCACCGAAAGGATCATAAAACCGCTCGCGTTGCCGTCGATCCGGTTCAAGCATCAGGAAGACGTCGTCGCGAACCGCGCGACGGGCTACGTGCTGCGCGACGGCGCGTGGCGGAACGGCGAGCCTTTCCGGCCGAAGGTGATCGCGCCGAGCGGCGGGATGCTCGCGACGGCGGTCGATCTGGCGCGCTGGTGGGAAGCGGTTTTAGGCGGAAAGATCGTTAAAGAGACGAGTCTCGAACAGATGCTCGCGCCCGCCCGCCTCAACGACGGCCGGACCGTCGCGCACGGCTTCGCTTTTTTCACCGACACGTTCAACGGCCACAAGGGCATCTTTCATCACGGCTCGACGGTCGGCGGCTTCGGCGCCGTCGTCCGCCGTTTTCCGCACGAGAAGCTGACGATCGCCGTCATCGGCAATCTCGAAGACGGCGGCTTCGGGCCGGAATATATCTCGAAGCGGATCGCCGATTTTTATATTCCCGGCGCGTTCATCGGCGGTTTGAAGGAAACGAAGGAGGAAACGCCCGGCCAGACGGACGGTTTTCTGCAATTGCTCAAAGACATCGCCGGCGGTAAGAATTCCGCTCTTTTGACAGCGTCGTACGCCGCGCGGATCAGCGACGATTTCCGCCGCCGGACGAATGAAAACCTCGACCGGATGAAATCGTTCGTCTATCTGGGCCGGGAAAAGATCACGCCCGACCATTTCGTGCTCGACCCGACGCTGACCGACGTTTTTTATTACCGGATGACGCTCGCCGACCGGGATTTTTACTATCATTTCCGCGTCGACAAAAACAGCCGCGTCGGATTTATCGTGACCGAGGATTAGAATTAAATCTAAATTCGCCAGGAGTTCCGTATTGGCTTCGATGAAGTTATTCATTGGAGCTGTAATGTCGAAAAATCTTTTCCTTTATTTGGTTTTACATTAAAATAAAAGCGATGCCGCGACAGGATATTTATCGTAAACAAGTCCGAAATGCTTTGAAAAAAGACGGTTGGAAGGTAACTCACGATCCTTATACGATTCGTCTTGAAGACGTGAAATTTTATGTTGATCTGGCGGCTGAAAAAAAACGATTGAGGCAGATGGCGAATCGCGTAAAGTTGCAATTGTAATAAAGGTTTTCGAGGCGGTAATAAAACGGAAAGAATAGAAAATTACCGGCAAATTCTGGAACAAACTGTCAAGCGCCACGCCCGTTTTCAGCCGGCCAACGGCAGCATTCAGACCCATGCCGTCTGCGACCGCGAAGTCGTCAGGGAATTGTTGGAATCGGGTATCGGGAAAGACGACATCATTCTCGCTTACTGGCTCACGTTATCAGGAATATGATCAGGCACCAATTACATCACCGTTAAGCCATTATTGGAAAGATACTTTATTCTGGTGCTATGAAGAATTTCAAAAGCTAATCATCTATCCGATTTTACCTGATGTTCAATCGAAAAGACGCGAAATCATCAAGTTGGGGGAGCGATAGCAATGCAATGGGACAAAAACCTACGATCTTCACTTAAACAGCATAAAACTCAATAAGCAGTTAGCGGCCTCCAACCCAGTGCGGGTAAATCAGCGACTGAGCAGAAATAGTATTTATTTCTTCGATGTGTTTTTCGGACAAATTCCAGCCGACCGCTTCGATATTTGCATTAAGCTGTTTTTCATTTCTGGCTCCAATGACGATATTGGAAACGATTCGGTTATTAATCAGCCAATTAATAGCTACCTGGGGGATGGTTTTACCGATTTCATCGCCGATTTTTTCCAGCACATCTACTACATTAAAAAGAAATTCATCATTGACAGGCGGTGAACCGACTGCTCCGCCAGATTTAATGCGTCCGTCTTGAATTTCTTGTCCACGTTTTATTTTGCCGGTCAAGCGTCCCCAACCCAGAGGACTCCAAACCATCAATCCTAAATTTTGGTCTTCCAAAAGCGGCATCAATTCCTGTTCAAAATCTCTACCGATAACTGAATAATAACCCTGATAAATAATGTATTTTTCAAAATTATATTTTTCGGAAATGGACAATGATTTCATCAGTTGCCAAGCGGCAAAATTTGAGCAACCGATATACCGGACTTTTCCGCTCCGAACCATATCGTCAAGGGTTCGCAGGGTTTCCTCCATCGGAGTAGTTTTATCAAAGCCGTGCATCAGATACAGGTCTATGTAATCTGTCTTCAATCTTATTAAACTATCGTGCAGGGCGTTTATTAAATGATAACGCGAAGCTCCTTTATCGTTCGGATGTTCGCCCATCTGAAAAGTAGCTTTAGTAGAAATAATGCTTTTTACTCTTTTTCCGGCTAAAGCTTTTCCCAAAACGATTTCCGAATCACCGATGGAATAGACGTTCGCTGTATCAAAAAAATTGATTCCTTTTTCAAGGCAAATATCAACCAAACGAGTAGCTTCCTTGACATCGGTTTGTCCCCAACGCTGGAAAAACTCGTTTGTCCCTCCGAATGTTCCGGTTCCTAAACTTAAAACCGGCACTTTTAATCCTGAATTCCCGAGATTTCTGTATTCCATTTTATTTTTATTTGTTTTCCTTCATTTCATTTTGCCATGAAATGAGCCGAAACATCGAAGAAACTGAGTTGTTTTTAGTTTCGATCTGATATTTCGGCAGATTTGTGATGTCTTCGAGCCGGCTTTTCTCGCGCCAGTGATTTTGGGTCGGGATATCGACGACGAATCGCGGATCGTGTTCGGAATCGAGCCTGTAAACGTGAACCCGGCCGATTCGCAGCGTCCCGTTTTGACAGGCGCGTTTGTACGCCTGAAAATAGCCGGCCGGAAACCTGTTTTTGAACTGCAGGGCGAGCCCTTTTCCCATCACGCCGACGCAGTTGACGGCGTTGACGAGCGCGGCGGCGTTCGCGTCGAGAAGATTTCCGTTCATCTCCCTGATCATAGTTGCCCAATTTTGCCGCAGTTTGTAAGATTCAGTTAAGCAAAAGTTTTCAGGGGAGCGAAAGCTGAGAGTTGTTCAAAGCGAACATTAACTTTGAACGAGAGAATGTTAAAAACTTAATACTTCTTATTTTTCTTCGGCAGTAAAACAGCCTTTCGAATAACCTTATCCCGCTCCGCCAGAGCGAAGGCGATTTCCATTTTCTCGCTGAAAGACAAATTCCGCCGGTTTTGACGAAATGAGTCTTTTTGCGATTTGAGATATTGATCAAGCTGTTCGGCCGCGCTCGGGTTTTCTTCTTTCATGATTGAAATTTACCGATATTGTCTTTCCATTTTTGCAGTAGCCCGTGTTCGGTTAAGATGTTTTGCAGCGTGTCGGGGTTGACGATCTCATGCTGTAGAAAAATTCCGATCCGCAAATAGTCTTTGAGCCTGCCCGTATCGAGCATCACCGCAACCAGATGCTCGGGAGTCATCACACGAACGATGACTTCTTCGGTTAATTGAAATTCGTTTGCTTCATCAATCGCTTCATTGAGCAGATTTTTGCTGGCCGGGAGAAATTGAACGGGAAAACCTTCAACATAAAAATGCTCGCCTTTCATCCCGTACCCGTTGTCTTTCAGATAATCAAAGATCGGTTGAAATTCCATAAAAGGATTTCCGCCGGGCTTTAGATGGACAAAAATATCAACGTCTTCGGTGGCAATCGGTTCAGTATAAAAAATAACCGCCGTCGCCCCGCCGAGGGCGTAGTTTTCTATTATACCATCGGCCGTCATCCGGTTGACGACGGAAATCGTTTTTGCAATATCAGCCATTCGTCTCAACGATTGTAGAAAAAACACGATGATTTGTTAAGCCGGAACAAAACACCGGATTGAGATTTCGGGCGATTTAATAAACAATAGTAGCAAGCAAAAGTTTTCAGGGGAGCGAAAGCTGAGAGTTGTTCAAAGCGAACATGACCCTTTGGACCTGATGCGGATAATGCCGACGAAGGAAGAAAAAAATATGAGTCAAGAACTAAAAGAAAAAACGAGCGACGAGGTGACGCTGCCGGCGTCGCGGAAGATCTATGTCGAGACGAACGGCTCGACCGTCAATCAGAACAAACATTCCTTGCGCGTCCCGTTTCGCGAGATCGCGCTCTCGCCGTCGAAGGATTTCGACGGCAATCTCGAAGAAAACCCGCCGGTGCGCGTCTATGACACGAGCGGCGTCTGGACCGATCCGCACGTGAAATGCGACGTTCGCGAGGGTCTGCCGCAGCTGCGGCGCGAATGGATCCTCGCGCGCGGCGACGTCGAGGAATACGAGGGCCGCCGGGTTTTGCCGCAGGACAACGGTTATCTGACGAAGGGCGCCGAAGACGTCGCGCGGATCAAAGACCGCGGCAAACTGGAAGAATTTCCAGGCCTTAAGCGCGCGCCGCTTCGTGCGAAGCCGGGCCGGTGCGTCACGCAGATGCATTACGCGCGGCAGGGAATCGTTACGCCCGAGATGGAATACGTCGCGATCCGCGAAAATCTCGGCCGGCAGATCGCTTTCGAGACCTTGCAGAACGGCGCGGGCGACGACCGCTCGTCGCTCTATCACCAGCACAAGGGCGAATCTTTCGGCGCGTCCCTGCCGAAGTTCGTGACGCCGGAATTCGTCCGCGACGAGGTCGCCCGCGGCCGCGCGATCATCCCTTCGAACATCAATCACCCGGAATCGGAGCCGATGGCGATCGGGCGCAATTTTCTCGTCAAGATCAACGCCAACATCGGCAATTCGGCGATCGCTTCGAGTATCGAAGAGGAAGTCGAAAAGATGCGCTGGTCGACGCTCTGGGGCGCCGACACGGTGATGGACCTTTCGACCGGCAAGAACATTCACGCGACGCGCGAGTGGATCCTGCGCAATTCGCCGGTCCCGATCGGCACGGTCCCGATCTATCAGGCGCTCGAAAAAGTCGGAGGACGTGCCGAGGAATTGACGTGGGAGATCTACCGCGATACCTTGATCGAACAGGCCGAGCAGGGCGTCGATTATTTCACGATCCACGCCGGCGTCCGGCTGCCTTATATTCCGCTGACCGCCAAACGCACCACGGGCATCGTCTCGCGCGGCGGGTCGATCATGGCGAAATGGTGTCTCGCGCATCATGAAGAGAGCTTTTTATACACGCGTTTCCGCGAGATCTGCGAGATCATGGCCGCCTACGACGTCGCGTTCTCTCTCGGCGACGGTCTCAGGCCCGGCTCGATCGCCGACGCCAACGACGCGGCGCAGTTCGCCGAGCTCGAAACATTGGGCGAGCTGACGAAGATCGCGTGGGAAATGGACTGCCAGACGATGATCGAAGGCCCGGGCCATGTGCCGATGCATCTCATCAAGGAGAATATGGACAAGCAGCTCGAAGTCTGCGGCGAAGCGCCGTTCTACACGCTCGGACCGCTGACGACCGACATCGCGCCCGGTTACGATCACATCACGTCGGGCATCGGCGCGGCGATGATCGGCTGGTTCGGCACCGCGATGCTCTGCTACGTGACGCCGAAGGAGCATCTCGGCCTGCCGAACAAACAGGACGTCAAGGAAGGCGTCATCACCTACAAGCTCGCGGCGCACGCGGCCGATCTCGCGAAAGGTCACGCGGGCGCGCAATACCGCGACAACGCGCTCTCGAAAGCGCGCTTCGAGTTTCGCTGGGAAGATCAGTTCAATTTGGGCTTGGACCCGGAAAAAGCGAAGGAGTTTCACGACGAAACGCTGCCCGCGGAAGGCGCGAAGCTCGCCCATTTCTGCTCGATGTGCGGCCCGCATTTCTGTTCGATGAAGATCACGCAGGACGTTCGCGAATACGCCAAGGAACAAAACGTCGCGGAAGAAAAAGCGCTCGCGGTCGGGATGGCCGAAAAGGCGAAGGAATTCGTCGCTTCGGGCGGCGAGATCTATCACGGCAATCTGCCCGACGGCGGACACGAGCATCATTGATATTCCGACCGTCCGCGAGCCGCGGAAGGCGGCCGGGCCTAACGACTTTGAGTTAAGCGCGAAGTCGAATAAATTTGAGGATTCAATAGAACGCGGATGACGCGGATTTGGCGGATCAACGCGGGTTTTTCTTTGGTTTTTCTTTAGACCTGAAAAAACAATCCGCGTAAATCCGCGTCATCCGCGTTCTATTTTTACTCCGCGAAAAAACCAACAAGCATGTAAACCTTGTTCCGTAACTTCATCCCCTTAGAGCAGATTTTGGAAGACTGGATGGGAAACGTAAAACAGACTGTTAGTCTGTTTCGGTGCTTCACACTCTCGCACGGGCGCGGCCGGCTGACAGCCCGCCGTACACTAACCTTAAATCTGCTCTAGACTGCGGGCCGCTTTTCGGTTTCCTCCGCGGCGGTTGAATTTATAAGAAAATATGCCGTATCATCGTGCGGTATGAAGACGCATCGGATCCTCGTTTTGATTCTGGCGGTTTGGCTGACCGCCTGCGGCAACCAGCCCCGGAATCAAGCCGAAGGTCCGCGTGAAGCGCCGTCCGTCGGGAAGGTCGATGAGAAGCTCTTTATCGAACTCGGCGACGAGCGGCAGCATGTCGAGATGAGGGGCGAATCGGACGGAAATCCGGTCCTGCTCTTCATTCACGGCGGTCCCGGCTGGCCGGAAACGCCGCAGCTTCGTTATTTCAACGCGGACCTGACGAAAGCTTTTACGCTCGTGGCGTGGGAACAGCGCGGCGCGGGCAAGTCTTTTATGAAGAATCCCGCGCCGAAAAACGTGACGCTCGAACAGATCGTCGCGGACGCGCGCGAGCTGACCGCGAAGCTCAGGGAAAAGTTCAAACAGCCGAAGATCTATCTCGCCGGCTATTCGTGGGGCAGCATCGTCGGAATCAATCTCGTCGAGAAATACCCCGAAGATTACGCCGCCTACATCGGGATCGGACAGGTCGTGAATATGAAGCGCGGGATGGAAATCTCGCAGGAATGGCTCGCCGGTCAGGCGCGCGAAAAGGGCGACGCCGCCGCTTTGAAAACGCTCGAAAAACTGAAAAATCCGGCCAAAGATTTTTGCCGGGGCGATCTGCAGTGCTTTATCAAACAATACGAGCTCGTCATGAAATACGGCGGCGCGGTTTACAACAAAAACGCCGACAGGGAAAGCGAGGCCGCGATTGCCGCATCCGGCGACTACAAAAATTACGATTGGAACAAAGCCTTTGAGTTTTCGGCCGCCGCTTTGGAAAAAGATATGTTCGCCGCCGATTTCAGGAACGTCAGGGAAATAAAGATTCCGGTCTTTTTATTTCTCGGCCGGCACGATTGGAACGTCCCTTCCGTGCTCGCGCAAGAGTTCGTCGAAAATCTGAATGCTCCCAAAAAAGAAATCGTCTGGCTCGAAAATTCCGCGCACAGCCCGCTGGCGGAAGAGCCGCAGGAATTCAACCGGCTTCTTGTCGAAAAGGTTTTGAAAGGAAAATGATCCCGGCCGGGAGCCGGGCCCTGAATATGAAACAATTACTTGTAATAGCTCTATGGCTGGCGGCGGGACTCGTTCCGGCAGTCGCGCAGAACGATAAGATGACGTCGATCCCGACGCCGGAGCAGCCGGCGGCGATCGTGCTCGGGACGGGAAAACTGCCCGAATCCAAGGTCGAAGAATCGTGGCATTCGCAATACGGGAGCAAGTTCGCGCGCAACGTCAGCGTCGCGACGCTGACGCCGTTCCTGCCGGAGAAGTCGAAAGCGACCGGCGCGGCCGTCATCGTCGCGCCCGGCGGCGGATTTATGACGCTCTCGATGGAGAACGAAGGCTGGAACGTCGCCAAAGCGCTGAACGAAAAAGGCGTCGCCGCCTTCGTGCTGAAATATCGTCTGAATCCGACGCCGGCCGCTCTGCCGGACTTCGAGGTCGCTTTGCGCGAGATGTTTTCGGGCGCCGCCCGGCGGCCGCCCGCGCCGAAAGATCCGTCGGAAGCGCTCGCACCGCAGATCGCCGACGCGGCGGCCGCGTTCGGGCTCGTGCGCTCGCGCGCCAAAGAATGGAACGTCGACCCCGACCGCGTCGGGATGATCGGCTTTTCCGCGGGCGCGATGCTGACGATGTCGACGGCGCTTTACGGAAAGGACGTCAAGCCCGCGTTCATCGCGAATATTTACGGCCCGCTGATGGCGGTCGCGGTGCCGGCCGACGCGCCGCCGCTGTTTATCGCGCTCGCGGCGGACGATCCTTTTTTCGCGAATTCGGGTTACGGTCTGATCGACAGCTGGCGCGCCGCCAAACGGCCGGTCGAGTTTCATCTTTACGAGCAGGGCGGTCACGGCTTCGGCATGTATAAAAAAGAGACGACGAGCACCGGCTGGTTCGAAGACTACGCGGCATGGCTCCGGATGCACGGCTTTTTGAAGAAAAAGCAGTGATCCGCGGTGAATTTATCGAGGTGATTTATGAGTGATACCGACAATCTGATCGCCGCGCTCGCGGCTGCGCCGGGCGTGATCGTGCCTTTGGTCCGCGAGGTTCCGGCGGAAATATTGAAGCGCCGCCCGAAACCTTCGAAATGGTCGGCCTACGAGCACGCCGTTCATCTTTCGCAGACCGACGCGGTTTTCCGCGCGCGGCTCGAACTTATTTTGTCGACGCCGGACCCGGTCATCAAGACGATCTATAATTCCGCCGAGGACGAAGCCGGCGCGATGCTCGAAGTCGATCTCGACGCGAGCCTCGCGCGCTATGTCGCGGAACGCGCGTCGCTCGTCGAAATTCTGAAGACGCTGTCGGCCGAAGAATGGCATAAACCGGCCGTTCACGAGTATTTCAGGCCGTATTCGCCGTTCGTCATGTTCCGGCATCTGCTCAATCACGAGATGCTCCACGCTTACCGGATCGAGGAGCTGACTTTTTCGACCGATTGGGAATAGTCGGAGCGTGCGCCGGCGGGCACGATCGTCATCAAACTAATAATTAAGGGGGAAGGTCGAATGAATCGCGAAAATTCGGAAGACGCCGTTTTGATCCTGAAAAACGGCGAGGGAAGGGAATACAGGCTGGGACCGATGACAGCGGTCTTCAAGGCGGACGAGCGGGAAACCGCTTCGAGATACAGCATTTCCGAATGGCGGCTCGACCCTCGTTCCGAGGGACCGGGCGAGCATTTTCACGACGACAAGGAACATATTTTTTTCGTGCTCGAAGGGACCGTTTCGGTGCTGGCGGGCGACGGGTGGGTCGAGGCCGAAAAGGGCGATTTCATCAGAATCCCCAGAAACACGACACATACTTTCGCGAACCGGACCGACCGCGAGGCGGCCTTTTTGAACATCGACGTCCCCGGCGGATTCGAAAGCGAGCTGCCGGCGATGGTCCGCTGGTTCGCGGAACAGAAGCCGTAATATTTCGGATTATGGAAAACTACGAGCACATATTTTACGCCGACTGCCCGCATTTTACGGTCGGGCGCGTCGATCAGTGGGGCGAGCAGGGCTATCTGTTTTTCGAGGGAAGGGTTTACGCTTACGAAGAAGACCGCAAGGATCAATGCGGCCGAACGCATTCGCCGATGACGATCAAAGAATTTCTGGCATTCGCCGAAAAAAATAAAATAACGATCCCCGAAGATTTCTTAAAGACGCTCGCCGAAGCCGGACGCGGACCCGGCGCGGACGGGATCGATTACGGAAACCCCGGCGGCGCGGGCGGGCGGCGGTAAAAATTGGCGTAACCATTCCTTCATAACCGGGCTTGGGGTAAAATATCGGGATGAGCGAAAAAATCTGCCCGATCATCAAACCGGACCAATTACTGAAACTGAAAGGAGTCGAAAACCTGCGTATTTTCGATGCCAGCAATAACCCGCAGGCGCGCGCGAGCTTCGCGGCGCGGCATCTCGAAGGCGCGGCGTTCGTCGACATCAACTCGCAGCTCGCCGACATCAAATCGACGCCGGCCGACGGCGGCCGTCATCCCTTGCCGTCGCCCGCGAAATTCGCCGCGACGCTTCGTGAGCTCGGGATTTCGCCCGACTCGCACGTCGTCGTCTACGACGACAAAAACGGCGCGAACGCGGCGGCGCGGTTCTGGTGGATGCTGCGCGCGGTCGGGCACGCGCAGGCGCAGGTGCTCGACGGCGGGATCGACGCGGCGGTGCGCGCCGGCTTTCCGGTCGCGGACGGCGCGGCGGACGTCGTCGCGGGCGCTTACGACGCGGACGCGTGGACGCTTCCGACGGTCGCCGTCGACGAGGTCGAAAACGCGTCGACGAACGGCGGCGCGCTGATCGTCGACGTCCGCGAAACGCCGCGTTATAACGGCGAGACGGAACCCTTCGACAAGATCGCCGGCCACATCCCGAACGCCGTCAACATCCCGTTCGCCGAGAACCTCGACGCCGACGGATTTTTTCTGCCGCCGGAAGTCCTGCGCGAAAAATACGCGCGCGCGCTCGCCGGCCGCGACGACGTCATCGTCCACTGCGGCTCAGGCGTCACCGCCTGCCACACGCTGCTCGCGCTGGACTACGCCGGGCTCGAAATCCCGAAACTCTATGTCGGCTCGTGGAGCGAATGGTCGAGCCGCGGCCTCCCGGTCGCGACCGCCTGACGACGCGTCGATTTATTTTGCGTTCGTCGTTCGTCGTCCCTGACGATGAAGATTGCGCGTGGCAGGCGGCGAACGACAGCCGCGAAAATTTTTCCGGCGCGACGAACCCGAACGCGCCGGCGTGCATCATTAGCAGTATAAACCCTGAATTTGCGCACGATTAGCAAAAAGCGGCGGGCGTTTGGGGGCTTGTTCCGGCTTTCCCCGCTCAATAAATAAATCGAATTCGTTTCGGGAGGATTCGCGGGCCGAACGATCGTTTGTAAAGTGAGGCCCCTTATTACTTTGGTTTTTAAATTTACTCACCAATCCGATCTTTGGCCTTTGATTTTTGATCTTTGATTTTGGCTTCATTTACAACGGTCAAAGATCAAAGATCAAAGATCACATTGTTGCTAAACTTACAACAACAAAATACTTATGCTTAAAAATCGCGTCTTTCTGCTCTTCTTCCTGTTCCTCGCCGCGGCCGCCGGCGCGCGGGCGCAGGGCGCGGTCGATTACCGTTTTCTCGAAGTCGTCGATTATGCGAACCGGCCGGTCGCGCAGGCGACGGTCGAGGTCAAAGCCTCGTGCGGAAGCAGCGGCGTGACCGATGACAAGGGCTTATTCAGATTTCCGATCGGTTTCGGCGATTGTCACACCGACGATTTCACGGTCACGAAAGCCGGCTTTTATCCGTACCGGGACATTCTGCTGTTCAGGTTTCACTATCTCAACGATTTTCTGACCCGGCAGTTCGAGCTTTCCGGACGGTCGGAAAATTTCAAAATCGAGCTGCTCGTCGAGCCGCGCAGCCGCCGCGAGCGAAAAGCCGTCGGCCGGGAACAGCTCAAACGCGAGCTTTTTCAGGCGATCGGCGAGGGCGATGCGGCGACGGTCGCGCGGCTGTTGAGGGCGGGCGTCGATCCGCGTCTTTCGACGAGCGAGCTGCGCGGCGTCGCCGGCCCGCGGAATCTGCCCGCCCTCATCTTCGCGGCCGCCGCCGGCCGTCTCGATCTGCTCGCGCCTTTTTTCGCGGCCGGGGTCGATCTTCGAAAGGAGAAAAGGCCGTTCGGCGATCTGCTTTTGTATTATCTGGCCGGCAGCCCGCAGCGGTATCGGAGCGGGCTGCCGTCGCGAAACGACGAGGAAAAGGCAATTTACGCGAAATATCTGGCGGGCGTCGATTTTCTGATGGCGGCCGGCGCGGACCTCAGAGCGGTCGGCAGGAACGGTGAGACGGCGCTGATGCTGGCCGCTTTCAACGGCGACGCGCCGGTCGTCAGGACGCTGCTTTCGAAAAAGCTGCCGGTCGATCAAAAAGACGGCGCGGGCCAAACGGCGCTCGCTTACGTGAGCATTTACAATTCGGCGGAAACGCCCGCCAGGCTCGATGTCGCCGCCCGGCTGCTCAAAGCCGGGGCCGATCCGAACGTCCTGCTCGGCGACGGGAGCGACAGCGATTATTACTGGGATACGAGCTGCACGTCGCCGCTGATGCAGGCGGTCGGCAACAATAATCAGGAGTTCATCAAACTGCTTTTAGCTAATAAAGCACGGCCCGATCTGGCCTGCCGGTCGGGTAAAAACGCCTTTCGGACGGCGCTCAAAATGTATTATTCCGATCTGAACGCCGCCGAGCGCGAAAGCCTGCTCGGGCTCGTCAAGCTGCTGCTCGACGGCGGCGCGGATCCGAATTTTACGGACCGTTTCGGCACGACGAACCTGATGGCGGCGGTCGAAAACGGGCGTTCGGAGATCGTCGCGCTGCTGCTCGCGCGCGGCGTGCCGGTCGACGCGCGCGACAAACGGGGACGAACCGCTTTGATGAGGTCGATGCAGTGGTCGTGGGCGAAGCATAACTACGGGATGGCCGTCGATCTGCTGCGCGCCGGCGCCGATCCGAACGGCGCGCCCGACAACGAATGCAATTCGGCTTTGATGACGGCCGTCCGGAACGCCGACGCCGACCCGCAGGTCGCCGGCCTCATCAAGCTGCTCGTCGAGCACAAGGCGAATCTCGATTACGTCTGCACGAACGGCCAGGGCGCGCTCTTTGCGGCCGTCGAATCGAATCAGGTCGAGGGCGTCCGGCAACTGCTCGCGCTCGGCGCCGACGCGACCGGCGAACCGGCCGGCCGGGCGCTGCGGTTCGCCCGCGAACATCTGAAGGACGATTGGCGCCGGCCGAAGCTCGAAGAGATCGTCCGCCTGCTCGAAGCGGCCGGCGCGCGCGAGAAAACGCCGGAGGAATGAATTGAAAGCGTTCGATCGGATCAGATTTTTGCGCGTCGTCGTCGGCCTGGCGCTGCTGGCCGGTCTTTTTTGCTCGCACGAACTGTGGTTTCCGGTGACGCGCGAGTTTCCGCGCGCGCCGCTTTTTTTCGAGCCGCCGGCCGGATTCGTCGTCGCGTTCGAACGCGCGCTGGCGGTCGTGCTGACCGGCGCGCTGGCGGCGACGATTTTTTTCGGCCGGTCGCGGGTTTTCCCGGCGCTCGCGCTCGGCGCGCTGCTGCTGTTCGCGGTTTTCGATCAGACGCGGCTCCAGCCGTGGGTTTGCCAGTATGCGCTGCTGCTCGCGGTCGCGGCTTTCGGCAATCCGCGGCGAAACGACGATGACGCGGCCGCGAACCGGACGCTCGGGCTCGCGCAGACGGTCGTCGCAATGCTTTATTTCTGGAGCGGCGCGCAGAAACTGAATTATTCCTTCGCCCACGAATTGCTGCCGAAGCTTTTCGAAAATCTTTTTTCGACGGGAAACTGGCCGCTCGGCGCGCTCGCGTTGGCGATCGCGCTGACGGAGATGCTGATCGGCGTCGGGCTGCTCGTCCGGAGGACGCGGAAGCTCGCGGTTTGCGCGGCGATCGCGATGCATCTGACGATTCTCGCCGCGCTCGTCGCGAAAGACTATAACCGCGTCGTCTGGCTCTGGAACGCGGCCCTGATCGCGCTCGTCGCCGGATTGTTCCGGCAAAGCGGCGTCTCGATCGCGGAAGCGTTTCGCGGTCCGGCAAAGCGAAGCGAAAAACTACTGGCGGGAATCGTCGCGGCCGCCGTCCTGCTGCCGGTCTTGAGTTTTTTCGGGCTCTGGGATATGTATCTTTCGGGCGCGCTCTATTCGGGAAACACGGAGATCGCGGTCATCCGGATCGACGACGCGTCGTTCGGGAAGCTGCCGCCGAAGGCGCGGTCCGTCGTTTTTCGCGTGCAGACGACCGGCGAACGGATGCTGCCGCTGTTCGAATGGGCGCTCGCCGATCTGAACGTGCCGGCGTATCCGGAAAGCCGCGTTTCCGAACAGATTGCGCGGGCGGTTTGCCGGATGACGGAAGATAAAGCGTCGACGGAGCTGATCGTCCGCGAAAAACCGGGCGTTTTCGACGGGAGCTGGCGGTTGAAGCGAAGCGGCTGCCCGGCGCCCGAAACGCCGTGAGAGGAAAAACGATGATTTCTTTATTGCTGCGCAATCTGCTGTTTACCGTGCTGCAGCCCGGACTGGTGGCGGGCCTGGTCCCGTATCTGATCCTGCGCGCCGGCGATCGTTCGTTCCGGCCGGAATCGCCGACGATCGGGACGCTCGCAGGCGGCGTTTTGTTCGTTGCCGGTTTGATAATTTTGACGATCTGCATCCTGCGTTTCGCGACCGAGGGCCGCGGCACGCTTTCGCCGCTCGATCCGACACGGAAACTGGTCGTCAGGGGATTGTACAAATACTCGCGGAACCCGATGTACGTCGGCGTGATGCTGATGCTCGCCGGCGAATGTCTTTTCTGGCCGTCGTGGGGCCTCGCCGTTTACGCGGCGGTCGTTTTCGCCGCCTTCAATCTGTTCATCCGGCTCCACGAAGAGCCGCGCCTCCGCCGCGATTTCGGCCCCGAATACGAAAACTACCGCCGCCGCGTCCGGAGATGGATTTAACAGTTTGGGAAGTGAGTTGCCTTTCCCCCGAACTTTACGAAATTCCAATACTATTTCCTCTTCTTCCCAAACTTTTAATTGGATAAACGCCGGCGTTTTTCCTATAATCTCAAAAGATTCGCTTTGAAATATCGATCGTCCCCGACGTAAAACCAAATCCGAAATCCGAAATCCGAAATCCGAAATCGCAATGTCTCCAAACCGGACGATTTATCTGATCCATCAATCGAAAGAGCTCACGAAAGCGTGGCGCGAGCTGTCGGCCGCGCAGAAGCGCGAGGTTTTGAGGGAATGCGAGACCGCCGAGGAAAACGAGATCGAAACGATCATCGCCGAGGTCGTCGACGGCCAGCGCCGTCTTTTCTGATCGTCCCGATCGAAGAATTATCGAACCGAAACCGCGGTTCCTCGCTCGAAACGCGGCTGCGGGCCGGCGCTCGCTTTTCTCTTTTTTTATTTTTCACATCGGGTTATACTGCAAAAAAAGAAAATCATGCTGGTGATCAGGCGGGAACAATGGGACGAGATGCAGAATTCTCTCAATCTGGAATTCGAGAATCGTTGTCTCGCGGAGCTTCGCGCGTCTTATCCCGAAAAACTGAAAGACGTCGATGAGGACGTTTTGCGCGACGATGTTCGCGGCGGTCTCGGTAAAACCGGCAGATTCAGACTCAAAGACGACGGCTTCATCGTCGAGTTCCTGAAATATACCGTCGAATACGGCCGCGATTTTCCCGATCTGGAAGAAACTCTCTGGGCGCGGGAGATTCTGGATAACGGTTTTTTGACCGAAGAGCAAAAAATGACCGCGCTGGCCCGGCACCGGACGCTTGAAATAATGAAGGATTGATGAGGCCCCGATCTTTGATCTTCGGCGTTCAAAGACAATCTGTTCAAAGCCGCGAAACGACAAAGATCAAAGGCCGGTTCCGAACTGCTAATTTACCGATATTGAAGGATTGATATGCCTTATAAAGACGTCGATCTCAATGAGATAAATCCCGAAGCGAGGGACAAGGCCTGTCAGGCGGTGAATGCAAAGACAGCCGGCCGAACCTCTAAGCCCGACACCGAAGAGCTCTGGGAGCTCTGGTACGAGGTTTACGAAAGAGAGGGCGGAAAGGTCGTCGTCAAAGAGGAAAAAGGCGAATCGACGACCGCCATCCTGATGAAATGCAGTGCCGTGCCCGTCCGCCGCCCGCTGCCGAAACCGCCGCCGAAAAAAGAACCCGAAAAACCGAAAGCCGAGCCCGAAAAGAAAGCCGAGCCCGAAAAACCGAAACCGGTTCCGCCGCTCAAGCTCAAAGTCGTCGAGCTGACGTTTTTGTCCGACCATCACGTCATTAAAAACAACGAGACCGATTGGAAGAATACGGGCGAGCTTTACGCGAAACCCGACTGGACACCCGGCAAAACGAATCCGATCAGCCACAATCGCAAAACGAAGGCGAGGATTCGGCTCGTCGTCGAGGCCGAGGGCGAAGCGCCCGATACCGGGAAAGTCGGCGCCGAATTGAGAGGCAAGGCTTTTTTTCGCTCGGCCGCTATGACTTTTAACGTCGGCCGCAACGTGATCGAGCTGACCTCGCTCGAAGACCTGGCGGACGACATCTGTTACGGGAAGCTGTCGTTCGACTGGGTCGGAAAGACCAATCGAAACCCCGAAACGGCGGCCATCGGCACGACGGAAAACTTCGTGATCATAACCTACGCCGATCCGATCCGTCGTCCGGAAGAACCGGACGACGGCTTTACCGCGAAACGAATGGTGAGCTCCATCAAACGAATCAGGGCGACCGGCAAGACCGAGCTTCACGAGATCGTCGAGGCGCTGATGGGAAAGTTTACGTTTTACACGCTCGAAACCGATAAAACGGTGCCCGAAGAGCTTCGCCATCCCTTTTACGGGCATCCCGAAATCGGCGCCTGGGCGCTCGGCGATTATGAGGCCCAGTCGGCCGAATGTCAGGCGATCTGCCGTTTCGTGCGGGGGACGCTCGAACAGGTCGGCTGTCCGGGCGCCGAGCCGGTGGTCGTTTGGGCCGACCCGCTCAAAAAAACCGTCGAAGAAGCGTCTTACGGAAAAGGCGGTCTGCGTTTCGTCAAAAAGGTCGTCGATCTGTCCTACGACCGGGAAGACGAGGTTCGCGTTCCCGTGGAATTGAGCGGCTTCGATAAATTCCTCGGAAAAGAACAGACGTATCGGATCGAGAAAAAGGTGACGAGAGTTGCCAAAAGCGAGACGTGGAAGGCTTTTCTGACGACGAGCAAGGCGACGGTCGGCGCGAATGCCGAGCCGTGCGGGCTCAATTTATATGAAGCCTGTCTGAAATTCACGGACGACAAGCTGGTCGTCAAATATTACGGCGGCGGCGCGGGCGTTTACGTCTCGAAGGAAAAGGTCATCCGGGCGTTTCACTCTTTGATCTGGGTGTCTTTCCAGGAAAATCCGCTCGACAAAGAGGGCGCGCTGATCCCCGTCTGCCGCGAGATCGTCGGAAGCTGGCGTTGAAACCGAACGGCCGCGCTTGCGGCGAACGGGAAGCGCGCCGCAAGCGCGGCCGTTTTCGAAAACTCAAAAACTCATCACGAAGGGAGGTTTAGGACAATGTCGAAAATCTGTCTCGCAATGCTGCTGACCGCGTTTCTTTACGCGGCCGGCGCGCCGGAAGCGGCGGCCTGCACCTGTCGCGGCCGGCCGGCCGGCCCGGGCGTCGAAACCTGCGGTTATTACTGGGGCGCGGAGAACGTCTTCATCGGTCTCGCCGAAAGCGTCGTCGTCGAGAACGACCTGATGAAAGCGACCTTCGCGGTCGAAAAAACGATCCGCGGAACGCCCGGCGAAAAGGTCGAGATCTGGACGAGCCGGAGCACGGCGAGCTGCGGCTACCCGTTCAAACAGGGCGGGCGCTATTTCGTTTACGGGCGGCGGAGCGGCGACGGGAAGTTTCACGAGCATCTATGCGGCCCGACCGTGCGGCTCGACGATGCGGCCGACGATCTCGAATACGTTAAGGAGATCGAGGCCGGAAAGACCGGCACGCGCATTTACGGCAGTATTTACGAGGACGTTCAAAAATCGTCACGCGACCCGCGGACGCTCGGAAAGCTCGCCGGCATCGAGGTCACCATTCAGAGCGTGCGCCGCAAAAAGATCAGATTCAAAACGCTGACCGACGCGCAGGGCAAGTATCTTTTCAAGGAAATCCCGCCGGACGATTACCGCGTGACGGCCAAATTACCGGCGGGGCTGCGCGAGCTCTTCACGCGGGCCGATCTGACCGAGCATCTCGTCGGCGTCAGCCTCGAAAACAGGCGCTGCGGCGGCGCCGATTTCGTGACGACGCGGCAGGGCGCGGTCGCCGGGAAAATGATCGGCCCGGACGGCCGCGCGGCCCCGCAGGTCTTTCTGTCGCTGCTGCCGCTCGACGAGCGCGATCAGATCATCAGGGATTATCCGCCCGTCGACGGAGTCTGGGCCGACCAGCTGACGGGCGATTTCTTTTTCCGGATCGTCCCGCCCGGCCGCTACCTGCTCGCGGTCAATCCGGCCAACTGTCCGCTCGCGCCGACGCACGACGTCCTCCGCAGGCTCGGTCTCGAATTCGGCCGCACGTTTTACGACGGCGCGGCGGATCGGAAAAACGCGCGGATCGTGACGGTCTTCGAGTCGGGGAAACTCGATGTCGGAAGCTTCAAATTGCCCGCGCCGCTCGCCGAACGCTGGTTTTCCGGCATCGTCTACGACGCCGGCCGCCGGCCGCTCGCCGGCGCGACCGTCTTTCTGCTTCCGGCCGAAACGTCGCGGTGCAGTTACTCGGGCAATGTCGGCGAGGTCAAAACCGACGCGGACGGCCGTTTCCGGCTGCGCGGTTTCGAGACCTACGATTACCGGATCAGGGCGTATAACGAAAAAAACAGGCAGCCCGAAGGCCGCCTGTTTTCGAAGCTTCGCGAGCTGCCGGCGAGCGGGAACGCCGACAATCTCGAGCTGACGGTCGACGCGCCGTACTGAGCCGGCGCGTTCCCCAGAAACGCAAGCTTATTTTTGTTTCTTCGACGGCGTTTTCGAGTTCGTCGCCGGTTTTTCGTCGGCGACCGGAAAGCCGCGCTTCTTCATCAGCGCGCTCGTCTGCGGGTCGCGGCCGCGGAAGTTGCGGTAGGCTTCGGCCGGATCGACCGTGTTGCCGACCGAGAAGATGTATTTGACGAGCCGCGCGGCGACCTTTTTGTCGTACGGGCCGCCCGCTTCGGTGAACGCGCCGAACGCGTCGGCCGTCAGCACGTCCGACCATAAATAGCTGTAATAGCCCGCCGAATAGCCGTCGCCGGCGAAGATATGGCCGAACTGCGGCGTCCGGTGACGCATCACGATCTCGCGCGGCATCCCGAGCTCGGCGAGCGTCTCGCGCTCGAACTTGTCGGGGTCGATCTTCTGCGCGCCGGCGAGGTGGAGCTTCATATCGACGAGCGCGCTCGCCAGGTATTCGACCGTCGCGAAGCCCTGGTTAAAGGTCGCCGCCCGTTTGATCTTGTCGACGAGCGCCTGCGGAATCGGCTCGCCGGTTTTGTAATGGAGCGCGAACTTCTGCAGCACTTCGGGCGTCGAAAGCCAGTGTTCCATCAGCTGCGACGGGAACTCGACGTAATCGCGCGCGACCGCCGTGCCCGAAAGCGACGGGTAGGTGACGCGTGAATTGAGGCCGTGGAGCGCGTGGCCGAACTCGTGGAAAAGCGTCGTCGCGTCGTCCCACGAAATCAGGATCGGCTCGCCGGGCTTGCCCTTGACGAAGTTCGAGTTGTTCGAGACGATCGTCGTGATGTCGCGGCCGTCCATCTTTTCCTGGTTGCGGTAGGCGTTCATCCACGCGCCCGAGCGTTTGCCGGCGCGCGCGAACGGATCGAAATACCAGAGCCCGATATGTTTGCCGCTCGTCTTGTCGGTCACTTCCCAGACACGGACGTCCGGGTGGCAGACCGGGACGCCGGTGACCGGCGTGAACTTGAAATTGAACAGCTCGCCGGCGACCCAGAACATTCCCTCGCGCAGTTTTTCGAGCTGCAGGTAGGGCTTGATCTCGTTCTGGTCGAGGTCGAACCGCGCTTTCCGCACTTTTTCCATATAGTAGCGGTAATCCCACGGCTCGATCGTGATGCCCGCGCCTTCCTTGTCGGCGAGCTTCTGCATATCGGCGACTTCCTCTTTGACGCGGGCGACGGCCGGTTTCCAGACGGCCTCCATCAGCGCCATCGCGCGCTCGGGCGTTTTCGCCATCGCGTTTTCGAGCCGCCAGTGGGCGTGCGTCTTATAGCCTAAAAGCTTCGCGCGTTCGGCGCGCAGGCCGAGGATTTCGGTGATGATCGCGTTGTTGTCGTTTTTGTCGCCGTTGTCGCCGCGGTTGACGAACATCCGCCAGACCTTTTCGCGCAGATCGCGGCGCGCCGAGTAGGTCAGAAACGGATCGACCGACGAGCGCGTGTTGGCGACGACCCACGAGCCTTTGAGGTTCTTGGCGAGCGCGGTCTGCGCGGCGGCGTCGCGGAGCGACTGCGGCAGGCCTTCGAGGTCCTTTTCGCTTTTCAGTTCGAGATAGAGATCGTTTTCGTCGGACAGGAGATGCTCGCTGAACTGGCTGTAGAGCGCGGCGAGCCGCTGGTTGATCTCCGAGAGCCGTTTTTTCGCGGGCGCGCCGAGTTTCGCGCCGGCGCGGACGAAGTTCGTGTAGTAGCGCCAGACGAGCCGCTGCTGTTCGGGCGTCAGCTTCTTTTTGGCGGGCGCGTTGTAGACGGCCTCGATCCGTTTGAAAAGCGCTTCGTTCTGCGTGATCTGATCGCCGAAGGCGGCGAGCCTGACGTCCATTTCGGCCTCGATCTTCCGGAATTCGGGCGTGCTCATCGTGCCCGACCAGATGTTGTAGATGGTCGAAACGCGGTCGAGCGCGCGGCCGGCGCGTTCCATCGCGGCGATCGTGTTGTCGAAGTCGGGCGCGGCCGTGCTCGACGCGATTTTATCGATCTCGTCGAGATTTTCCTTCATCCCGGCTTCGAGCGCCGGTTTGAAATCCTCGATCCGCACCTTGTCGAAGGGCGGATAGCCGCCGTAATCGCCCTGCCATTCGGCGAGCAGCGGATTTCCGTCGGCGGCCGCGACCGGGCCGGCCGGCGTTTCCGTTGCCTGAACCTTCGTTTTTACGTCCATAACCATATTCAATAAAAAAGCGGACAAAATGACAATACACAGTAGGCGGAAAAGAGTGGTTCCAGACATATAAATCTCCTTACAGATGAATTTTGTTCGGGGAACGGGACGGCGATGCGGATTTCGGATTTCGGATTTCGGATTTCGGATTGTTCGACATAAATGTCGTTCGGTTTTTCAGGAACGTTAACGGATTCGGAAAACAATCAATAAACGATCGTCCAGTTAACACAGAATCATACCGTTTTGAATGAATGTTTGTGTATCAGGATAACTTTCTCAAATGCTTTAACCGTTTGAGAAAGCCGGGGCGCGCCGGTTCCGAGCAATCCGCAATCCGAAATCCGAAATCCGAAATCCGCCTGGCCGTATAATTACAACGATTATAAACCAATCGGAGGATAAAGTCATTGGGATTTCGGATTTCGGATTGCGGATTTCGGATTTGGTTGGAAGGGGCGGAAGTTTTTGGGGAAAGGGAAGTTTCGAGGGCTGAAAGGCGGGAAGTAAAAGAATGTATAGGCCGGGGAACACGATATGTCGCCGGAACGTGGTCACAAGTCGCCGGAACGTGGTCACAAGTCGCCGGAACGTTCTAACTGGTTGCCATAACGTTCTAACTGGTTGCCATAACGTTCTAACTCATTGCCATAACGTTCTAACTCCTTGCCTTAACGATATAACTCCTTGCCTTAACGATATAACTGCTTGCCAAAGCGTTCTAACTCGTTGCCAAAGCGTTCTAACTCATTGCCAAAGCGTTCTAACTCATTGCCAATGTCTTCTAACTGCTTGCCAAAGCGTTCTAACTCTTTGCCATAACGTTCTGACCGCTTGCCAAAGCGTTCTGACTCGCGGCCGGAATTTTATGCCGGCGCGCCGGAACATCGGTCGTGCGGTTCTCCGAAGAGTGTCAAAATTTCCGATCCCCGTTCTCCGCAAAAACGGCCGCCGCTTTCCCGCGAGCCTCGCATCACGAAACCAATCCGCAATCCGAAATCCGAAATCCGAAATCGCAATGTCCGTGATCGATCAAGTATGATATTGACTGATGAAGATAGCGGTAATCGATACGAAGCTCGACGCCGGGACGGATGGGTTTCTGACCGGGCTTTTGAAAGGGCTCGCCGGGAAAGGGCACGACGTGCATCTGATCGTGAGCGGCGCGGCCGCCGACGGCCGGCGGTCGCGGTTCGCGGAGACCGGCGCGGTCGTCCATTCCGATTTGTGGCCGGCGGACGGTTTTATCGAGGAGACGACGCCCGTTCTCGCCGATCGGATAAACGGTCTCGGGCCCGACGTTTACGCGATCGCGGACGCGGACGACGTCGGCTGGACGGTGCTGCCGCGGCTCGCGGCGGGAATCGCGACCGTCGCCGTCGGGCATCGCGACACCGAGGCGCTGTTTCTGCCGGCGCGGCATTACCGGTCGTTTCTGACGCGCGTCGTCGGCGTCGGCCCCGAGGTCTGCGTCGGCTACGTCCTGAGCTCGGTGATCGACAAGGAACGCGTCGAATGGATACCCTACGGCGTGACCGCGTCCGACGCGGAACCGGCCGACGCTGACGGAAACGGGCTGAAGATCGTCGCGCCGGCCGCGCCCGAGCTCGCGCCGGTCGCCGGGCGGCTCACGGAAAAAGGCGTCGCTTTCGAGCTGACGGTCGTCGGCGACGACGCGAGCTTTCGGACGATCTTCGGCGACGCGGCCGGCGCGGAAAATATCGTCCTGCTCGACCGGCCCGACGACGACGCCGCGCTCGCCGCGCTCCGCCGCGCCGACGTTTTTCTCGCGACCGCCGTCTTCGACGGCTTCTCGTATATGCTCGCCGAGGCGATGGCGAACGGCTGCGCGCCGGTCGTCGGCGCGAGCGCGAACGGCCGCAGCGAGCTGATCGAGACGGGCGCGAACGGCTTCGCGATCAACGGCGCCGACCCGGAAATCTTCGCCGAAAAATTGACGCTGCTGGCCGCCGACCGCGCCGCGCTGCTCGGGATGCGGCGGGCCGCGTGGCAAACGGGCGGCGAGTACGCGCTCGCGAAGATGGTCGAAAACTACGAAAACTGTTTCGCCAAAGCCGTCGCCGAAGCCTCGGCCGCGCCGCGCGCGACCTACGCCGACTATCCGCTGATGGAAACCTGCCGCTCGCGCGTCCCGCTCTGGCTGCGGAAGCTGAAAGCGGGGTTTAAGTCTTGAGTCTTGAGTCTTGAGTCTTAAGTCTTTCGGTAGTGTCAGGTCGATCGATGTCGGGTATCGGGTTTCCGGTTATGAATCGATGCCTGCGGGCGGAGTCAGACTCAGGACTTATGACTCAAGACTCAGGACTCAACCCGGTTGACACGAATTCGGGCAAAAACTACACTTTGATCTTTGACGCTGAATCCAAAGACCAAAGATTATAGATAGTGACAGAACTTGTTGGAAAAAGCGTCGCTTCCGGCCGCGTTCGCTTTTTTGATCTTCCACTAAAAACACTAAAAACACTAAATTTCTTTCGTGTTTTTAGTGTTTTTAGTGGATCGATTAAAAACCGTTCGCGGGTTTAACGCTCATTATTCCAACAAGTTTTGTCAAACACTATAAACAAAATAAAAAGCTTATCGAACCTTCAGCCAATTCCAATTCATCCGGGCGGCGCAGCGCGAGCTGGGATATTCGCAACGCGCCGAAAAATTATCTGGCGCTCGTGCTGCTGCAGGTCGGGAGCGCGTTTTTCTCGTTCGGGACGGTCTGGCTGATCAGCAAGCGGATCGGCTCCGAAGGCTACGGCGGGCTCGTCGCGATTCTCGCCGCGTCGCAGGTCGCGCAGATCCTCGTCAACTGGACGAGCTTTGCGGTCGCCCGCTTCGGGACCGAGGAGTTTATCGAAACCGAAAAGATCGCGCGCGCTTTCTGGCTGCGGCTGTTCGTTCTCGTCCCGAATTTCCTGCTCGTGCTGGCGGCTTCGCGGTTCTGGTTCCCGCCGCTCGCCGCGTGGCTCAAGCTGCCGCCGGAATATTTCTGGTTCGTGATCCTGCATTTCGTGCTGGCCGCGTTCTGGATTCACGTTCAGTTCGGTCTGCAGGCGGCCAAGCTGCCGCGCAAACAGGGCTTTCTGCTGACGGTCGAAAGGCTGCTGATCCTGCTCGGCGTCGGCGTCCTGATCCTGCTCGGGAAACTGAGCCCGCTGGCGGCGCTCGTCTGCTACCTGATCGCGGCCGCGAGCGTGATCGCCGCCGGGCTTTTTCAGCTGCGTCATTATCTCTTCGCGCGCTTTACGGTCGACTGGGATTTCACGCGCCGGATCCTCGCCTACTCGGTGCCGCTCCTGCCGTTTTCGCTGATCGGCTATTTTTCGGGCGGCTACGTCGACGCGGTCTTCGTCTCGAAGTTTCTCTCGACGCGCGACCTCGGCGTCTATTCGATCGCGACGCAGATCAGCGGCATCGCGCTGCAATTGCCGACGCTCGCCAACACGCTGCTCCTGCCGATGTTCGTCTCGCTGCAGAAGGAATCCGGGCACGAGCGCCTGTCCAACTATTTCGGCAGCGTCCTGCCGGGCCTGACGCTGCTCTGGGGGATCGGCTGCGCTGTGCTTTCGTTCGCCGGCGCGGTCGCGATCCCGCTCGTCTTCGGCGCGGAATTCGAAGCGGCGACGCTCCCGCTCTGGATTCTGCTCGCCGCCTCGATCTTCGCGATCCCGGTGATGCTCGGCTACGCGTCGCTCTCGAACGCGACCTCGGCGACCTGGGTCGCGATGTTTTCGGCGATCTTTTCGGCGGCCGCGAACATCGGCGCGAATTTTCTGCTGATCCCGAAATACGGGATGGCCGGCTGCGCGTGGGCGACGCTGATCGCCTATTTCGTGAGCGTCACGACCTTTGCGCTGCTCCTGCGCCGGTCGGCGAAGATCCCGCTCGGCTGGACGTTTCCGGCGGCGCTCCCGAGCCTCGCCGCGGCCGCCTTCTTCACCTTTCGCCAAACCCCGTGGGCGGCGCTGCTTATTTGTCTAATCGCAAGTTTTCTTGTAGGTTATTTCTTTAAGACTTCGCTGCTGAAAACGATTTCCTTTCTCCGGAACTATCGCGGAAAAGCGGATTCGCTCGGATAAAGACCAATGCTGAAGATGTATCAAAAACACGCCCATTCCGGGAGTTCGGTCGAGCTCTGGGAGGAAAACTGGGAGGCGACGCAGTTCAATCAATCCCTGCAGTTCTGCCTCGTCGATCCGCTGCGGCCGCTGTTCGAGAAATACGCGCCGCCGGGCTCGCTGATGCTCGAAGGCGGCTGCGGGATGGGTCAGTTCGTGACTTTTTACACGCTCAGGGGCGTCCGGGTGATCGGCCTCGATTTCGCCCAGCGCGCGCTTCATCGGCTGAACGACCGGATCCCGGACCTGCCGCTGTGCGCGGGCGACGTGTCGGCGCTGCCGTTCGCCGACGAGAGCTTCGATCTGTATTATTCGGGCGGCGTCGTCGAGCATTTCGAGGGCGGCGCGGAAGCCTCTTTGAACGAGGCGCGCCGCGTTTTGAAAAAAGACGGCGTGCTGCTGATCAGCGTGCCTTATTTCAGCCCGCTCCGGCGGCTGCTCCGGCCGTTGAAAAAGGATTACTGGAAAAAGGTCGACCGGGCCGAGACGCAGCCGGGCGCCGGTGATCTGAACTTTTTTCAGTATGCCTACAAACCTTTCGAGTTTGAAGCGATGCTCGACCGGGCCGGGCTGCGGGCGATCGAAAAACAAGGCTATTCGGTCATCTGGGGCCTTTACGAGCTGCCGTTTTTCGGCGGTCGGAGCGAGGTTCAGAGCGGCGAGAAGGCGGCCCCGCCGGAACCGGAAAAGGAGGCTATCGTCCTGCCCGACGTCGGCCGGCCGGTCCGCTCGTCGCTCGTCAAGCGGCTGGTCGTCAGCGAGGACGCGACGGTGCCGGTCCTCGGTCTGGGCGTCAGGCTGATGCGCTGGGCGGCGGCCAATATGATGATGTACGTCTGCCGGCGAAAATAAAGCCGCTCCGGTTCGCGGGCAAACCGGCGGTCCGGATTGAATGATGAAACCGATAAAAGTTCTACATATTCACGAAGTCGAGAAAGAAGCCTTTTATTTCAATAATCTGGTCGATTTCGTCGATCCGGAAGAGGTCGAATTCTCGTTCGTGACGCTCGCCCCCGAGGGCGAGTTTACCGAAAGCATGAAGCGCCGGAACCTGACGGTCCGCGCTCTCGACGCGCGCGGCAAAAAAAATCTGCCGCGCGCCGGCCGCGCGATCTGGAAGATTCTCAAACAGGAGAACCCGGACATCGTCCACACGCATCTTTTCGACGCGACGGCCGTCGGGCTCAATCTGGCGCGGCTCCAAAAGCGGAAAACGGTGCTCACGCGCCATCATTCGGACGCCGTTCACCTGCTGCCGTCGGCGATCCGCAGGTTTGTTTATTTGAGATTGGAAAACCGCAACAACCGGCTGGCCGACCACATCATCGCGCCGTCGCGGATGGTCCGCGAATGTCTCGTCGACTGGGAAGGCGTGCCCCCGGAAAAGGTGTCGCTGATTCCTTACGGGCAGACAAGCGAGCGGTTCGAACGGATCACGCCCGAAGTCGTCGCGGCGAAACGCGCCGAGCTCGGCTTCGACCGGCAATTGTCGCTGGTCTGCGTCTCGCGTTTGTTCAACCGCAAGGGCCATCGGTATCTGTTCGAGGCGCTGGCGCCGCTCTACCGCGACGGTCTGCGGGCGCGGCTGTATCTGGTCGGAACGGGCGATTACCGGAAAAATCTGGAGCAAATTGCAAATGATCTGGGAATTTCGGATAATGTGGAGTTTCTCGGGTGGAGGTCGGACATTCTGGAGATCATCGGGGCTGCGGACGTCATCGTCCACCCGTCGCTCGAGGACGCGCTCTCGCAGAGCCTGATCGAGAGCCTGATGCTCCGGCGGCCGATCATCGCGACCGACATCAGCGGCGCGGCCGACACGCTCGACGGCGGAAAATACGGCCAGCTCGTGCCGCCGGCCGACGCGGACGCCTTTCGGCGGGCGCTGGCGGAAACGCTCGGCGATCTCGAAGCGGCCCGCGAACGGGCGCGGAAAGGGCGCGAATATCTGCTCGAATATATGGACGCGGGCCGGGCGGCCGGCGAATACGGGAAAATCTATCGTCGGGTCTTAGGATTGTAAATGTCGGTTTCGGAAAGATTTCAGGGTGCGAATGTGGTGGAGGCGGGAAATCTCTCGCCTTATTGGGGCGAGCATACGGCGCGCTACGTTTTCGCCCTGCCGTACGTTGCGGACAAAAACGTCATCGACATCGCCTGCGGAACGGGTTACGGGCTCGCCTTTCTGAAAGACGCGGCCCGGTCGGTCGTCGGCGTCGACGTCAGTCTCGAGGCCGCGAAACAGGCGCGCGGCGAGTGCGGTGAGCGCGTCTCGGTCCTGCTCGGCGACGGCACGAACCTGCCGTTTCGCGACGCGAGCTTCGACGTCGTGACGTCCTTCGAAACGCTCGAACACCTCCACGAGCGCGCGCGTTTTCTGGCCGAGCTGAAGCGCGTCCTGAAGCCGGACGGCCGGCTGGTCCTGTCGACGCCGAACGCGAACTACACCGAACCGGTCGACGGGAAGCCGAGCAACCCGTTTCACGTCTTCGAATACCGGCCGGAAGAGCTGCGCGCGGAGCTCGAAGGGCAGTTTACGATCGACCGGTTTCTCGGTCAGTCGCTCGACGAGAGCATCGCGATCCCGCCGTTCGAAGACGCGCAGCGCCGTCTGCCGGGCGATCTCGTGACCCGGACGAAGCTCTACGGCTGGAAGGCCTTCAACAAAATCCCCCTTAATCTGCGCGAGAGTCTGAGCCGCGCGCTCTGGAAGAAACCGTTTTATCCGACCGAGCACGATTATCGATTTTCCGCGGAAACGACCGACTCCGCGCCGGTGCTGGTCGCCGTCTGCCGGAAATGAAAGATCTTTATGGTATAATCCGGTTTTGTTTTTTCGGGAAACGAAGACCGCCGCGGGTCGTCGACGGCCGGCAGTTTTCGTGAAGATCGCCGGGCTCGCCGCCGGGCGAAGACGCCCGTGTTTAGTTTAAGGACCAATGAACCAAAAGTTACTCAATATTTTATGCTGTCCGAAATGTCAGTCGGATCTCGAACTGAAAACCGACGACGTCGGCGAAATCAACGAAGGACTCTTTAAATGCCTGAAATGCGGGAAGGAATACCCGATCACCAACGGCATTCCGCGTTTCGTCGAGCTCGACAATTACGCGTCGTCGTTCGGGTATCAATGGAACATTTTCAGAAAAGAGCAGCTCGACACCTATAACGGGACGAATCTTTCGGCCGACCGTTTATGGGGCGAGACGAAATGGGACCCGAACGCCCTCTCAGGCGAATGGATTCTGGACGCCGGCTGCGGGGCCGGACGCTTTCTGGACATCGCCTCGCAGACCGCGGCCGAGGTCGTCGGCATCGACATCAGCAACGCGATCGACGCTTCGAAGGAGAACCTCAAGGGCCGCCCCAATCTGCATCTCATCCAGAGCAGCATTTACGAACTCCCGTTCAAACCGGGAGCCTTCGACAAGATCTACTGTATCGGCGTGATCCAGCACACGCCCGATCCCGAAAAGACCGTCCGGGTGCTGCCGCGGTTTCTGAAGAAAGGGGGCGAGATCGCCGTCACGATCTACGAGAAAAGAAAATGGTTCACGATGCTCTATTCGAAATACTGGTTCCGTCCGATCACCAAACGGATGTCGAAGGAAGGGCTGCTGAAGGTCATCGAGGGCGTGATGCCGGTCGCCTTTCCGGTCACCAGTTTTCTGTTCCGTCTGCCGGGGCTCGGAAAGTTTTTCGCCTTCGTGATCCCGGTCGCCAACTACGTCGACGAGAAGGATTTGTCGGACAAACAGCGTTATCAATGGGCGGTGCTCGACACCTTCGATATGCTTTCGCCGCAGTACGATCAGCCGCAGACCGAAGCGGACGTCGTCAAATATTTGAAGGAAGAAGGCATCTCGGACATCAGCCGGGCGACGAATTTCGGTCTTAATCTGATCGGCAAGCGGAAGGCTTAACGGATGAAGGGCCTTTTTCGTGAATGATGCCGGAAAAACCGGAGCCCCCCTCGATTCATCCCGGAAAGCAGAAAAATGAATGCGAAAGTCAGCGTAATTATTCCTAATTACAATTACGAAAAATTCATCTCCCGGACCGTCGAGAGCGTGTTGTCGCAGACGTATCAGAATATCGAGATCATCGTCGTCGATGACGGCTCGAAAGACGGCTCGCTCGACGTTTTGAAAGGCTTCGGCGACCGGATCCGGGTCGTCGAGCAGAAAAACGCCGGCGTTTCGGCGGCGCGCAACCACGGCGTCGAGGTCTCGACCGGCGAGCTCGTCGCCTTTCTCGACGCCGACGACGTCTGGCTGCCGGAAAAGCTCGAAAGACAGCTCGAAAAGATGAATTCCGATCCGGAAATCGGCCTCGTCCACTGTTCGATGACGCTGATCGATCCGGCGGACAACCCGATCGGGGAAAAGAAGGAAGGGCAGGAAGGCCGCGTCGCCAACGAGTTTCTGCTGCTCAAGCGCGGCGTCGTGATCGGCGCGGGCAGCACGGCGCTCGTCCGGCGCGCGGTCTTCGACGAGGCCGGCGGGTTCGACCGGCGGCTTTCGACGGCCGCCGACTGGGAGTTCTGCTACCGCGTCGCCCGTCTTCATAAGATCGGGTTCGTCCGCGAGCCGCTCGTCTTATACCGGATGCACGGCACGAATATGCACGGCAACGTCAAGGCGATGGAGCACGACGTGCTGATCGGCTTCGAAAAGGCCTTTGCCGGCGACGCCGAAGACCTGCGCGCGATCCGCCGCGAATGTTACGGCAATCTTTATCTGAGCCTCGCGGGTTCCTATTTTCAGTCGAAGAAATATTCGAAGTTCTTCGAATCCGCCTCCAAATGCTTCTGGTACACGCCCGGGAATCTCGGGTATTTCCTCAAGTTTCCCTTTCGCCGCTTCGGCCGGAGCTCGAAGTAGATGATCGACGGCGGGACAAAAGCGGTATTGCCGAAAGGGCGTCTCGGAAGCATCGACTTTCTGCGCGGAGTCGCCTCGCTGGCCGTGGTCGTTTACCACGTCTTCGCGATGGGATTGTTCAATGCGGCGTTCGACCCGGCGCGGTCGCTGGTCGAGACGCTCTATAAGATCCCGATATCGTTCGGCTATACCGGCGTCTATCTGTTTTTCGTCATTTCCGGTTTCTGTATCCACCTCCGCTGGGCGAAGGCCCGCGCCTTCAATAAAACCGACTTCTCGCTGAATTTCGCCGCCTTCTGGCGACGGCGGATGATCCGGCTTTACCCGGCCTACCTCGCGACGCTGGCCGTCGGGCTCGGGATCGCCTACTACAAGGGCGTGCTCGATTTTACGCCGTTCTTTTACTGGGATCTGGTCTCGCATCTGTTGATGCTCCATAACTTCGACGCCCGGACGGTCTACAGCATCGACAGCGTATTGTGGACGCTGGCGATCGAAGAGCAGCTGTATCTCGCCTATTTCCTGCTGGTCTGGCTGAGAGATAAGATCGGCTGGAAGCGGACGCTCGCGATATGTCTCGGCGTGCGCGTCGGCTGGTTTGCGGCGGCTTATGTTTTCAGCACGTTTTTCGGCGTCAACCTGCCGGTCACCGAGTCGTCGATGGCCAACTGGATCGTCTGGGCGCTCGGGGCCGTCGCGGTCGAAGCCGCGCTGAAGATCATCGAGCTGCCGAAATGGACGTCTTATTTGTCGATCGGCGTGCCGGTCCTGCTTCTGACCGCCGGTTTGGAATATCTCGATTTTTACGCGGGCAGAACCGGACTGCTGCATAAATTCACGTGGCTGGTCGCGCAGCCGCTCTGGGGAATCGGCTTTTTCATCGTCATCAACCGCTTCGTCGATTCGGAAATCAACTGGTTCAAATGGAAATCGCTCAGATATGTCGACCGAAATTTGGGCATTAAGATGTTTGCCGGGATCGGCATCTTTTCCTATTCGCTTTACCTGATTCACGAATACGTGCTGGAATTCGTCAAATCGCAGACGATCCTGACGGTTTTGATCTGCGTGGCGGCGGCCTGGCTTTTCTATCTCGCGTTCGAAAAGCCGTTCATCAGGATTCTGGAGAAGAAATAATCCGGCCGATGCCGGGAAAACCGGCCGCCCGGCCGCGGGCCGCCGGGCGCGGAACGAAAAGTTTCGCCGCGGAGAACGATGATTTGAAAATCCCCGTTAATGCTATATAATCAGCTTTTTCATTAAACTATGCCCGAAACGAAGATATCCAAAGAGCGTTATTTATCGGTCGTGATGCCCGCCTACAACGAGGAGGCGACGCTCGCGCAGATCGTCGATAAGGTTTTGGAATTGGATTTTCTCCTCGAACTGATCATCGTCGACGACTGCTCGAAGGACAAAACGCCCGAGATCGCGGCCGCGCTCGTCGCGCGCGACGAGCGCGTGCGCTACGTCCGGCAGGAGCGGAACGGCGGCAAGACCGAGGCGCTGAAGACCGGTTTCGGGCTGACGAAGGGCGAGGTCGTGATCGTTCAGGACGCCGACCTCGAATACGATCCGGGCGAGATCGCCGACGTCGTGATGCCGATCGCGACGGGCCGCGCCGACGTCGTCTACGGCTCGCGCTTTATGGTCAAAAAGGCGGCGCGCGTGCTTTATTTCTATCATTATCTCGCGAACAAGGGCCTGACGTTTCTCTCGAACTGCCTGACGAACCTCAATATGACCGACGTCGAAACGTGCTACAAGGCGTTTCGCGGCGAGATCATCCGCAATATGACGATCACCTCGCGCGGTTTCGGGTTCGAGATCGAGGTCACGGCGAAGGTCGCCAAGCTGCGGTGCGCCGTTTACGAGGTGCCGATCAGCTATTACGGCCGGACCTACGAGGAAGGCAAGAAGATCGGCTTCCGCGACGGCGTCGCGGCGCTCGGCTACATTTTGAAATACAACTGGCTGACCGATTTAAAGAGTTCCTACCGCGAGATCCCCCGCGATTCGCTGGTCGAAAAACCGCATTTACTGGCAGCAACCAATGAGTAAAAAAGTCGTCTACGTCGGCAAGGACCTCGAAGCGATGTCGTTTGCCGTCAATTATCATAAATGGATTCTCGAGGAATTCCGGCCCTTTCTCGGCCGGAATCTGGTCGAGGTCGGCGCCGGCACCGGCTCTTTTTCCGAGATGCTGCTCGCCGAAAATCCCGAGAGCCTCGCGCTCGTCGAGCCGTCCGGGATGTTCGAATTTCTGGAGCAGAACATCGGTCAGCTCGAAACGACGGCGCGCGTCGCGTATCATAACGCGATCTTTTCCGAGACGGCCGCGCGGCTCGCCGACCGGCCCGACACGATCATCTACGTCAACGTCCTCGAACATATCGAGGACGACCGCGCCGAGCTCGAAAAAGTCTACGAGACGCTCGCGCCGGGCGGTCACTGCCTGATATTCGTGCCGGCGCTGATGGCGCTCTACGGCGCGTTCGACGAAAAGGTCGGCCATTTCCGCCGCTACACGAAAAAAGAGGTCGAGGAAAAAGGCGCGGCCGCCGGTTTCCGGGTCGTCAAATCGAAATACTTCGATTTCGCCGGCATCTTTCCGTGGTACGTCAAATACAAGCTGCTCAAATCCGACAGCCTCGGCAGCGGCGCGGTCACGGCCTACGACAAATTCGCCGTCCCCGTCACCAAACAGTTCGAGCGCTTCCTGCCGTTTCCGGTCGGCAAGAACATTCTGACCGTGCTCAGGAAGAATTAGTGGAGAGTGGAGAGTGGAGAGTGGAGAGTTCGGGGAATTATTTTAGTAGAGAGTAGGCAGTGGAGAGTTCGAGGATTTTATTTCTTTAACTCTCCACTCTCCACTCTCCACTCTCCACTCAAAAACGTGTGAAGAAAGAAACCTGCAAAACCCTCTATCTCTGCTATTTCGGTCTGCGCGAGCCGCTCGTGCAGACGCAGGTGCTGCCGTATCTGCGCGAGATTAAAAAGGGCGGCGTCGGGGTTTCGATCCTGACGTTCGAGCGCGACCCGGGCGAGCGCTGGACGCCGGAGCAGATCGCCGCCGAGCGCGAAAAGCTCGCCGCCGAGGGCATCGAGTGGGACTTTCTGACGTATCACAAGCGGCCGTCGGCGCCGGCGACGCTTTATGACGTTCTCTGCGGCGCGTTTTACGCGTGGCGCAAGACGCGCCGCGACGGGATCGACGTGCTTCACGCCCGCGTCCACACGCCGGCGATGATGGGCGCGCTCGCCAAGCTGTTTCTCCGCCGGAAGCCGAAGCTGCTCTTCGACATTCGCGGCTTTTTTCCCGAGGAATACACGGACGCCGGGATCTGGAAGCCCGACGGCGGTCTGTACCGCGCGGTCAAGCGGATCGAAAAATGGCTGCTCGGCGCGTCCGACGGGTTCGTCGTGCTGACCGAAAAAGCGCGTTCGATTCTTTTCCCGGAAAGCGCCGAAACCGGTTTCGACCGGATGGGTCGGCCGGTCGAGGTGATCCCGTGCTGTGTCAATCTGCGGCGCTTCGAGACGGCGAACGCGGAAAACCGCGCGCGGATGCGGCGCGAGCTCGGCGTCGAGGACCGCTTCGTCGCGGTTTACGTCGGCTCGTTCGGCGGCTGGTATCTGACCGCCGAGACGGCCGATTTCTACGGCGCGCTCAAAGAACGAAGAAAAAACGCCTTCGCGCTCGTCCTCACGCAGAGCCCGCCCGAGATGATCGCGCCGCTGCTCGCCGAACGCGGCTATTCGGAACAGGACTATCTCATCAAACAGGTCAGGCCCGCGGAAATCCCGCTCTACTTGAGCGCCGCCGACGCGGCCGTCTCGTTCATCAAGGCCTGTTATTCGAAACAGGCGTCGTCGCCGACCAAAAACGCCGAGTATCTGGCCTGCGGTCTGCCGGTCGTCGTCAACGACGGCGTCGGCGACACGACGCTGCTGACCGAAGCGGACGAAACCGGCGTCGTCCTCGAAAACTTCGGGCCGGAGGATTACCGCGGCGCGCTCGAAAAGCTCGACGCGCTCATCGCCGACCGCGGGCAGACGGCCGCGCGGTGCCGCGCGAGCGCGCGCCGGCGGTTCGATCTCGAAGAAGTCGGCGGCACGCGCTACCGGCGCCTTTACGAAAGACTGCTCGGAAAGAATTGAAGATGCGCGTTTTAGGTTTGTGTTCATACCCGATCGAAGCGGCGGCGACCCGCTACCGGCTGGCGCAGTTTGTCGAGCCGCTGGCGGCGCGCGGCATCGAGCTCGAAATGAGCCCGTTTCTCGACAGCCGCCGGTTTGCCCGGCTCTACGAGGGCTCGTCGCCGTTTGAAAAAGTCTTCGGCCTCGGCGGTCCGCTCGTCAAACGGCTTTCCGAAGTGCTGAAGGCGCGGCGCTACGACGCGCTTTTCGTCCAGCGCGAGGCGATGCTTTTCGGGCCGGCCGTGTTCGAATGGCTTTTGCAGCGGGCCGGCCGGCTGCCGCTCGTGCTCGACCTCGACGATGCGACCTATATCCCTTATGAAAGCCCGACCTACGGCCGGCTCGGGAGCTTCTTTAAGTTCTTCGGCAAGACCGACCGCCTGATCGAACGCGCCGAGACGGTCATCTGCGGCAATCGGTTCATCGCCGAATACGTCGAGAAAAAGGGGACGAAGACGGCGATCGTGCCGACCGTCGTCGATACCGACAAGTTCGTGCCGGTCGAAAAGGACAACGCCGTCCCGGTGCTCGGCTGGATCGGCACGCATTCGACCTTTCCGCTGCTCGAATCGATCTTTCCCGTACTGCAAAGGCTCGCCGCCGAGCATCGCTTCGTCCTCCGGATCGTCGGCGCGGGCCGCCCGGACGTCGCGCTCGCCGGCGTCGAGATCGACAACCGGCCGTGGAGCCTCGAACGGGAAGTCCGGGATTTTCAAACGCTCGACGTCGGGCTCTACCCGATCGCCGTTTCGGCCTCGGCCTCGAACGAATGGCTGCTCGGTAAATCCGGCTTCAAGGCGATCCAGTATCTGACCGTCGGCATTCCCTACGTCGTCACGCCGGTCGGCGTCTGCGCGGAGATCGGAATCGAGGGCGAAACGCATTTTTTCGCCCGCACCGAAGACGAGTGGTTCGCTTCGCTTTCGGCGCTTCTCGAATCCGCCGAGCTTCGCCGAAAGATGGGCGCGAAGGGCCGCGAAAACGCTCTTGAAAATTACACTATCTCACAGCAGGTCAATAAAATAGCCGACACTTTAAAAGGTCTTCCCAAAAGCTGATAAATCATCTATACTTATAAATACCCTCCGATTAAAATAAATCCCCCAAATACTTTCAAACCCCTGAAATTTATCCCCGAAAGATTAATTGATTCGGAAAAAATGCCGATAAGTAATATGCCTGAATCCGGAAATCGACCATTTTGAATGATTTTATCGAACGGTTTCCGAGTATTCCCCTTACAGCACTTTTCTGAAAAAAAGCGGTCTCCGGAAAGCGCCGGCAAATTTCTTTGAACGACAGCCGGCCGGCGCTGTTTGAAAAACCTGACAGGAAGCGGGAAGGAATGACGGGTGTCGCGCGGTTATTTTGAAGCTAATCGCTTAACTCCGAAAATCGGTTCGCCAAAACGACGATCCGCCGCGTCTTAATGATGGTTTGCAAACACCCTCCGAAGGACCCAGAGCCAGATGATTCACACAAAACGGAGAAAATTTTATGCATTCTTATAAGTTACTACTCTTGATCTGCTGTTTGCTCACCATCACCGGACTGGGACTCGCCCAAGACATCAGACCCGAAGCCTACGGGGCGATCGTCAACGACAATATCGACGACACGCCGGCCGTGCAGGCGGCGATCGACGCCGTTCTCGAAGAAGGCGGCGGGACGGTCGTCTTCCCGAGCGGAAGGCTCAACATCACCCGGACGATCCGGGTGATCCCCAACGGCTATGTCGGCGGGGAAATCAAACTGCAGGGCAACCGCGGCTCGGTCCTCGATTTTTCGATGGGCACGAGCGGCTACGGAATTTACGCGGGCAACCTCAACAGCCTCAACATCGAGGATCTGGTGATCACCGGAAAAAGAGTCGAACCGGGACAGCCGGGATTCTACGACGCGAATTACGTCGTCTTTTCCAACTACGTCAATCAGACCAACATCACGCGCTGCCAGTTTTACGGGCTCGCCGTGCCGAGCGGTTCGGCGATCGTCTATGTCGGCAACACCGACGCCCGGATCGCCGATTCGCAGTTCGACGGCGATCTCGGCGCGTACCCGGAAGGCGCGGTCATTCTGGCGGACAACCCGCGCGGCCTGACCGTGACGCGCTGCACTTTTCTCGACTACGCGAATTTCAACGGGCAGTATTATTCGAAGGCGTCCGGTTTCGTCGGTTCGTGGATCAAGGTCAGGGGCAATCCCGAAATCAACGACGCCAACGGAATCCGGCGCGTTTTGATCGAGGATTCGCGGTTCGACGAGGGAGCGGCGACGGCCGTCAACATCAACAGCGTGCCGTGGGTCGATATCAGCGGCATCAGCATCAACGTCAACGGGTCGGATTACGGGCGCGGCGTTTTCCTGAAGAACGTCGAATACGCCAAAGTGCAGGAATCGTGGTTCGGCTGGACGGTTCTGACGCGGCCGGCGCTCGATCTCGAAAACGTCGGGGGGCTCGAGGTGACGGCGCTCAAGTTCGGCGGCGGCGTGTATTTCGTGCGCCAGCAGAACCCGGTCGAAATGACCGTCAAATTCTGCCCGCAGTGTAACTAAGCACCGGGCCGCCTATTTTGCGGCCTAAAGAAACTGTCCGAGCCTTGAAAATCGGGCTTTCAATTCTCTAATTACCTCGGAATTTTGGGCCGCCTGCTTAATACACGAATTTTTAAGTTTTCTAATGTTCTGAGTCCCGGGTTTACGAGGCAAACACTGCAAATGGGAGGTTTGGCCGCCTAAAGGCGGAACTCAAAACACCGGAAAACATAAAAATTCGTGTACTTAAGTGTTTCCCGTTCGTCGACGCGGTATTCCTATGCACGGCCTGATCGGTTCGAAGAGCTGATAAAATCTCATTACGCGATACCCGGAGGATCATTCGTGATAGTTTGGGTATCACCTTGTGATACCCGGAGGATCATTCGTGATAGTTCGGGTATCAATACGCGATACCCGGAGGATCATTCGTGATAGTTCGGGTATCATCACGCAATACCCGGAGGATCATTCGTGATACTTCGGGTATCGTTCGTCGTGATCGGGGTATTATGAGGTGATAGTCGGCCCGTCGACCGCGGTACTTCGGGTATCGGATCGTGATACCCGGCGGCGCTTTCGTGATAGTCGAAGTATCACGATCCGATATTTCGACCGTCGTGACTAGTCAGGAAGGATAAAATAAAAACCGCCCGGGGAAACCGGGCTGTTTTTATCAATCGGCGGCCGTCGTTTTTTCGGATCAGGACGGCTTCACCGAAACCAAGGGTCATTTATCGAGACGAACATTCATCGGCACGGCCTTTTATTCGGCGGCTTTTTTCGCGCGTCCGGGGCGATTGCGATTGGCTTCGTAGCGCTTTCTCAAATCGTCAAAGAGCGGCTGCGCGTCCGGAATGCCCATTCGAACCGCCTGTCCGACGGCGGCGTAATAATGCCGGGCGAATTCGTCGGCCGAGCTGCCGGCAACCATCACCGAATCTTCGAGATTGGCGATCAGCTGCGCGAGCGGCCGCAGAAAATCGCGCAGGTCGTTAAACGCGGCGAAATCCTTTTCGAAATCCGTCTTGTCGGTGAACGGCGGAACGAATTCCGGGTTCGACTCGACATAGCGGGTGACCTTTTCGAGCATCGGAACGGCCTGATCGCCGATTCTCGTCAGATGCTGACGCTCGGCTTTGCTCAACGCGATAAGTTTCGGCGACAGCAGCCGGTTCAGCTTGTCGATCGCATCGACGATGGCGGTTTTCTCCTCGTCCGAAAATGACGGGGAAAGCTTGTTTTTGATCATAATTTTTTTCTATTCTCCTTTAATTTTTATCTAACTTTTTTCGACGGGCCGTCTTACGGCAGCCCCTCTTAATATAGGACTTTTCCGGCAGCCGGGTTTTGCGGTATTTTTCAAGGTTTTGGTTATTTTTTTGAAAAAAAGATAAAAAATATTTTAGGACGGCGCGGTCTGCGGGAAACCGAACGAAGTAAGTCTTGAGTCTGAAGTCTTGAGTCTGAAGTCTGAAGTCTTGAGTCTTGAGTCTTGAGTCGCCGGTATGTTTTACATCGAAGCGGATATGCCGGAACCGTCATATCTGTTTTCGGCGGTTGACTTCAGGATGAAAACCTCCGAATTTACCGGAACCGGAACTCAAGACTCAAGACTCAAGACTCAAGACTCAAGACTCAAGACCGGGGCATCACCTTTTGTCAAAAAACTTTATTGGTAGTAATCTTTTCAGTTTGATACAATCGTTGAGAAATCTATGTACATTTTAGGATTAACTACTTTAGGCGATTCGGCCGCGAGTCTGATCAGGGACGGCGAGCTCGTCGCGGCGGCGGAAGAAGAGAGATTTTCGAGAAAAAAACACCACAGCGGTTTTCCCTACAAGGCGATTCAATACTGTCTGGATTACGCGGGCATCACGCTCAAGGACGTCGAGCACGTCGGGCATTACTGGAAACCGTGGATCCTCCGCCACAAGGCGATGCAGGCCGTCAAGGCGGCGTTCGTCTCGCGCGATATGTTCAAGGCGCGCGCCGACCGCGGCATCGCGCAGGTTTCCGACAGCTATCTCGGAATGTTCCGCCACGCCAAACGGCTCCGCGACAACTTCGGACCGTCGGATTTCAAGTTTCACTATATCGAGCATCACCAGAGCCACGCGGCCTCGACCTTTTTCGTCTCGCCGTTCGAATCGGCGGCGATCCTCACGTGGGACGGCACGGGCGAGGACACGACGACGCTTTTCTGCCGCGGCAAGGGCAACCGGATCGAGGTGCTCAAACGGATCAAGCTCCCGCACAGTCTCGGCCAGTTTTATTCGGCGGTCACGAATTTTATCGGCTTCGATATGTTCGGCGGCGACGAATGGAAGGTGATGGGCCTCGCGGCCTACGGCAAGCCGCGGTTCTACGAGTTTTTATCGGAAAGAGTGCTCAAGAAAAACGGCCGGGGCACGTTCGAGTTCGACATCAAGGTGCTCGATCACCATCTCGCCAAGCATTACCAGTTTCCCGACGCGGTCAAAAAAGAGCTCGGCGAGCCGCGCCTGCCCGGCGAAGAGCTGACCGAGCATCACTGGGACATCGCCTGCTCGGCGCAGAAGGTGCTCGAAGACACGGCGCTCTATCTCGCGCGGCAGATCAAAGAGATGACCGGCGAGGAAAATCTCTGTATGGCCGGCGGCGTCGCCTTCAATTCGGTGATGAACGGCCGCATCTTTCACGAGACGCCGTTTAAGAATTTCTACGTCCAGCCGGCCGCCGGCGACGCCGGCTGCAGTCTCGGCGCGGCGCTGATGGTCTGGCACCAGCTGCTCGACAAGCCGCGCAAATTCGTGATGAACCACGCCTATTACGGGCCGAAGTTCTCGAACGAGGAATGCCAAAAGGCGCTCGACGCGGCCGGTCTCAAATACGAGACGCTGCCCGACGAGGTGCTGCTGCCGAAGCTCGCGAAAATGATCGCCGACGGCGCGATCGTCGGCTGGTTCAACGGCCGGATGGAATGGGGCCCGCGGGCGCTCGGCGCGCGGAGCTTCGTCGCCGACCCGCGCCGCCAGGATATGCGCGAGATCCTCAACCACAAGGTCAAGCTGCGCGAATGGTTCCGGCCGCTCGCGCCGTCGATGCTCGAAGAATACGGGACCGAGATCTTCGGCAAGGAGCATCACGACCCGTTTATGATCACGGTCATCGAGGTCTCGGAAAAATGGAAGGAAAAGATTCCGGCCGTCGTCCACGTCGACGGCACGGCGCGGCCGCAGATGGTCAACCGCGACGTCAACCCGCGCTACTGGACGCTGATCGACGAGTTTCGCAAGCTGACCGGCATCCCGCTTTTGCTGAACACCTCGTTCAACATTCAGGAGCCGATCGTCTGCACGCCCGAAAACGCGATCAACACGTTCGGGAACGCGAATTTCGACGCGCTCGTGCTGGAAAATAATCTCGTCGTCAGGGAAGCGCAGTAGTTTTGAATGGATAAGATAGTTTACATCCTTGTTTTCCTCACCGCCATCGGGATGATGTTCGTGACCTTTCCCGACGGCGTCGCGGCGGTGTCGCTGGTTTTCTTCATTTCCGTGCCGATCATCTTCCTGATCCGCCAGACCGTTAGTGCCGAGGACGGCAAGGTTCTGGTCCAGATCTTTCTGATCGGGCTGGTGCTCCGGCTGATTTTCGGCGTTTATCTGCACGTTTTTCAGATGCGCGAATTCTTCGGCGGCGACGCGCTGACCTACGACGCCTATGCGCAGCGGATACTGGATGTCTGGATGGGCGCCGTCCCGGCCGGCGATCCTTACTATCTTCGGGCGACGAGCACCGGAACGCCGGGCTGGGGCGTCAACTACCTGACGTCTTTTATCTATCTCGTGCTGGGCCGCAACATTCTGGCCGCGCAGTCGTTCTGCGCGGTGATCGGGGCGGCGACCGCGCCGATGGTCTATTTCTGCGCGCACAAGATCTTCGGCAACAAACGCGTCGGGACGGTGGCGGCGGTGATGGTCGCGGTCTTTCCGGCGTTCATCATCTGGTCGGGCCAGCTGCTCAAGGACGGGCTGATCATCTTCCTGCTCGTGCTCGCGATGACGATGGTCCTCCAGCTGCAGGAAAAGTTCAACTACTTCGCGGTCATCTTTCTCCTGTTCTCGCTCTTCGGCATTCTTTCGCTCAGGTTCTATATCTTTTATATGGTCGCGATCGCCGTCGCCGGGAGCTTTATCGTCGGGCAGAGCAGCTCGGTCAAGGCGATCCTCCGCGGTTTCGTGCTGCTCGTCGTCTGCGGCGTCGCCCTGACCTATATCGGCGTGACGCGGACGGCGACCGAGAATTTCGACAAGTGGGGAAGCCTCGAAAGCGTCCAGCGGAGCCGCGACGACCTTTCGCGCTCGGGGCAGTCGGGCTTCGGCGGCGACGTCGACGTTTCGACGACGCAGGGCGCGATCTCGGCCGTTCCGATCGGCCTGACCTACCTGATGCTCGCGCCGTTTCCGTGGGAGATGGCGAACCTCCGGCAGGCGATCACGCTGCCCGAGGTACTGGTCTGGTGGGCGCTGCTGCCGCTGTTCGTCTACGGGCTGCTGTTCACGATCAAAACGCGGATGCGGGGCGCGATCCCGGTGCTGATCTTTACGCTGATGCTGACGCTCGCCTATTCGATCTTTCAGGGCAACGTCGGCACGGCCTACCGCCAGCGCACGCAGATCCAGGTGTTTATGTTCATCTTTATCGCGGTCGGGTGGGAGCTGCGCAAGGAAAAAAAGGAGAACCGGCTCGCGCTACGGGCGGCCAAACGCCGGCAGATCGACGAATATTTGAAGGAAAAGAAGGAGAAAGGCGGATAAATGTGCGGAATTGTCGGATTCGTAAATGCAAAATCGCGGCCGGCCGAGCGTGAGATACTCGAACGGATGAACGCCTGCATCGTTCACCGCGGGCCGGACGAGGACGGCTTTTTCGTCGACGGCGGCGTCGCGCTGGCGATGCGGCGGCTCGCGATCATCGATCTCGCCGGCGGCCAGCAGCCGATCTGGAACGAGGAAAAAACGGCGGTCATCGTCTTCAATGGCGAGATCTACAATTTTCAGGAGCTGAAAGAGGACCTCGAAGCGCGCGGCCACCGGTTTCACACGCATTCCGATACCGAGGTGATCGTCCATCTGTACGACGAGTACGGCGCCGACTGCGTGACGCACCTGCGCGGGATGTTCGCCTTCGCGATCTGGGACGCGCGCGACCGCTCGCTCTTCGTCGCCCGCGACCGCGTCGGCAAAAAACCGCTGCTCTACTCGCTGCGCGAGGACGGCTCGCTCGTTTTCGGCTCGGAATTCACGGCGCTGCTCGCGCATCCGGAGATCTCGCGCGAGGTCGATTACGAGGCGATCGACAGCTATCTCTCGTATCTGTGCGTGCCCGCGCCGCAGACCGCCTTCAAAGAGATCCGCAAGCTCGAACCGGGCCACTGGCTGCGCTGGCAGGACGGCCGGATCGAGATGCGGCGCTACTGGCAGCCGGATTTTTCGAAAAAGATCAAAATCGGCGAAGAGGAGGCGATCGAGGAAACGACGCGGATCGTCCGCGAGGCGACGAAGATGCGGCTGATCTCGGAAGTGCCGCTCGGCGCGTTTCTCTCGGGCGGCGTCGATTCGTCGATGATCGTCGCGCTGATGGCCGCCGAGAGCGAAAAGCCGGTCAAAACCTTCTCGATCGGGTTCGAGGAACAGGACTACAGCGAGCTCAAATACGCGAAACGCGTCGCCGAGCACGTCGGCGCGGAATACAACGAGTTCATCGTCCGCCCGAACGCGCTCGAAATCCTGCCGACGCTCGTCGAGCATTACGGCGAGCCCTACGCCGACCCGTCGGCGATCCCGACCTATTACGTCTCGAAGGAGACGCGGCGCTTCGTGACGGTCGCGCTCAACGGCGACGGCGGCGACGAATCGTTCGTCGGCTACGAGCGGCACGTCGCGATGAAGTTCGCCGAAACCTATCACCGGCTGCCGCGGCCGCTGCGCAAGTATCTGATCGAGCCGACCTTCGGGGCGATCCCGTCGCCGACCAACTTTCGCAACCGGTTCGTCCGGTTCCAGCGTTTCCTGCGCGCCGCCTCGATGTCGAAGGCCGAGCGCTATTTTCTGTGGCTCAGCACGTTCGACGGCGACGCGAAAAACGAGCTTTACAGCCGCGATCTGCAAAACCGGACGGCCGCCTCGAAGCCGATCGGGTTTCTCGAGAAATATCTCGGCGCTTCGAACGGCAAGGGCATCGTCGACACGACGCTGCTCGCCGATCTGATGAATTATCTGCCGAACGACCTGCTCGTCAAGGTCGACATCGCGTCGATGGCCAACTCGCTCGAAGCGCGCTCGCCGTTTCTCGATCACAAGGTCATCGAATTCGCGGCCAGCCTGCCGGAAAACATCAAGCAGCAGGGCACGGACACCAAATCGCTATTGAAGAAGACGGCCGCGCGGCTCGTCCCGCGGGAGGTCATCTACCGGCCCAAGATGGGCTTTGCGGTGCCGATCAAATACTGGCTCGGGAACGAGCTGCAGTCGTTTACCCGCGATGTCCTGCTGTCGAAAAAAGCCGTCGGGCGCGGATTGTTCGAGCCGAAGACGGTCGAAAGACTGATCGACGAGCAGAAAAACGACACGAAGGACAACTCGTGGAAGATCTGGGTCCTGCTGATGCTCGAGCTGTGGTTTCAGAGGTTTATCGATTAGATGAAGGTCGTTCTGTTAGTCGGCGATCAGGGCAACCAGCGCGCCCTGTGTCATAAGATCGCGGCGGTCTGCGAGGTCGCGGCGATCGTCGTCTCCGAAAACATCCCGCGCAAAAAGCCGCCGGCGGCGCGCCGCGCGCGGACGCTTCTGAACCGGATCGGCAATCGGCTGACCGGCCGTCTGTTCGTCGACACGTGGTTCGAGATGCTCCGCCGTTACGACGCGGAATATCCGGGCTGGCCCGACGCGCCGCTCGTCCGCGTGCGGAACGTGAACGACGCGGCCGCCGTCGAAACGCTCGAACGGCATTCGCCCGACGTGACGATCGTGTCGGGCACGAACCTTGTCGGCGGCCGCGTCGTCCGGGCCTCGAAAAAGATCGTCAACCTGCACACCGGCATTTCGCCCTACGTCAAGGGCGGGCCGAACTGCACGAACTGGTGTCTTGCCGAAAACTGGTTTCATCTGATCGGGAACACGATTATGTGGCTCGACCTCGGGATCGACACCGGCCGGCTGATCGCGACCGAGCAGACGCCGCTCGACGGCGGCGAGACTTTTTTCGAGCTCCACTGGAAGGTGATGGAGCACGCCCACGACCTCTACGTGCGCGCGGTCGCGCGGCTCGCCGGCGGCGGCGACGTGCCGTCGGTGCCGCAAAGCGAGATCGACGAGGGGACGACCTTTTACACGGTCGACTGGAACTGGGCGGCGCAGCGCCGCGCGCAAAAGAACTTTCGGGCGCATTACCGGGATTATTTCGCCGACCGGGAACGGCACCGGGAGCGGTCGGCGGGGCTGCGGCTGATTTCGCTGGATCGATGAAGGAGCATTTAAAGAAAGGCTATTTTGTTTTGCAGAAAATTCTGCGCCGGGACGCGGGTCTCCTGCGGAAGATCCGCCGCGAAAAGCTGGTGACGGTCCTCAACCTGCATCAGGTCTCGCCGCACGAGAATCCTTTCTGGTCGCCGCTGAGGCCGGAGATCTTCGACGATCTGCTCGGCTTTCTGAAAGACCGGTTCGAGGTCGTGCTCTTTTCCGAGCTCGCCGCCGCGCCGGGCGAAAAGCCGCCGGCCGTGCTCTCGTTCGACGACGGCTATTACAATTTTCTCGAATTCGCCGCGCCGCTCCTGAAAAAACACGGGCTCCGGGCGAATATGAACGTCATCCCGTCGTGCGTCGAAAGCGGCGCGCCGATGTGGAACGTCAGGCTTTACGATTTTCTGAATTCGGCGTCGCGCAAGGCGATCGACGGGATCGCGCTGCCGGGGTTCGATCACCGGCTGGCGAACGAGAGCTTCGCGGCGAAGGTGCGGTACGGGCTGAAGATCAGCCGGTTCCTGAAAAACCGGCCGCGGCTCGAGCGCGAGGAACTGTGGCAAAGGCTCGAAGAGCTGATCGAAAACGCGGGCTTTTCGCGGACGCGGATGATGAGCCGCGACGAGATCCGGGAGATCGCCGGCACCCACGAGATCGGCGTTCATTCCTACAGCCACGAATCGATGAAATTCGAGGAAGACGCGTTTTTCGAGGATGATTTTGAAAAATGCGTCGATTATTTTAAGGACAAACTCGAACTGCCGCTTGAAATCTACGCTTTCCCGAACGGGAGCTACCGTCCCGAACAGGTCGCGTTTTTGCAGAATCGGGGAATTCGGCATATCCTGCTGGTAGGCGAAGATTACGCGCCGCGGGGAACGAACGTCTATCCGCGTTTCACCCTTTACGGCGCTTCGAAAATCGAAGCCAGATTTCAGGCGTTGGGATTTAACAGAAAAATATGAAAGGCGTTGTTTTGGCGGGCGGGCTCGGAAGCCGTCTGTTCCCGCTGACGAAGATTACGAACAAACATTTGTTGCCGGTTTACGATAAACCGATGATCTATTACCCGATCCGGACGCTGATCAACGCGGGGATCGAGGACATTATGATCGTCACCGGCGGCAATTTCGCGGGCCATTTCCTGCAGCTTTTGGGAAACGGCAAGGATTTCGGGCTCAAGCACCTGAACTACACCTATCAGGAGGGCGAAGGCGGGATCGCCGACGCGCTCTCGCTCGTCCGGCATTTCGCCGACGACGAGCCGGTCTGCGTCGTGCTCGGCGACAACGTCATCGAGGGCAACATCCGGCAGGCGGCCGACGATTATCGAAAGCAGGGCCGGGGCGCGAAGATCCTGCTCAAGAAGGTCCACGACCCGCAGCGCTTCGGCGTGCCGGAGCTCGACGGCGCGCGCGTCGTCCGGATCGAGGAAAAGCCCGAAAATCCGAAATCGGATTACGCGGTGATCGGCATCTACTTTTTCGACAACACGGTCTTCGACGTCATCGGGACGCTCAAGCCGTCGGCGCGCGGCGAATTGGAGATCACCGACGTCAACAACCACTACATCGACGCGGGCACGATGACCTGGGCCGAGCTCGACGGCTGGTGGACCGACGCCGGCACCTTCGAAAGCCTCCGCCACGCGTCCAACCTCGTCGCCCGGACCGGCGCCAACAATCTCTCGTTCAGCACGGCCGAATAGAGGAATCACGGCCGGCTGAACGAACGGCCCGTCGGCGCGCGCAAACGATCCGGTTTAACGAACGTAGGCGGCCGGGACGGGCTGATCGCCGGTCGCTCCGAAGCCGACCGAAAGGAGTCCCTGCGACGTCCGGTTGATCCACCAGGTATTCGTCGACGGGCGGAAAATTGCCGTGTCGATCTTTCCGTCGCCGTCGTAATCGCCCGGCGCGGGCACGTCGCCCGCGGTGCCGAACGTCGTCGAGAAATACGACGAATCTTCCGACCGCAGAATGAACCATTCGCCGGTCGACGGCCGGAAAAAGGCGGCGTCCGCCTTGCCGTCGCCGGTGAAATCGCCCGGCACCGGGCGGTCCGCCGAGCTTCCGAACTGGAAGGCCGCGACCTGACCGTTGGTGCTGTTCAGATACCACCACTGCCCGTTCGACGGCCGGTAGATCGCGATGTCCGTCTTGCCGTCGCCCGTGAAATCGGCGACGACCGGCTTGTCGCCGGCGAGCCCGAAGTTTTGGATCGTCGTGCCGCCGTCGCCCGACCGGAGAATGAACCACGTCGTCGTCGAGGGCCGGAAGACGGCCGCGTCCGTCTTGCCGTCGCCGTCGTAGTCGGCCGGCGCAGGGACATCGCCGCTCGCGCCGAACGGGAACGAGAAGAACGAATTGTCCTCGCTTCTTTGCACGAACCAGAAGCCGGTCGACGGCCGCCAGACCGCGATGTCGGCCTTGCCGTCGCCGGTGAAATCGCCCGGCGTCAGGATGTCCGATGAGGTGCCGAAGCTGAAGACGCGCGGGCCGTTGTCGCTCGACCGCGTATACCACCAGGAGCCGTCGGACGGCCGGAAGATGCCGATGTCGGTCTTGCCGTCGCCGTCGAAATCGAAGAGCGATTTCCGGACGACGACCGGGTTCGCCCAGAAGCCGCTCGCGAGATTATAGGTGCCGCCAACGGAAGTCAGGCCGGCGATCGGTTCGCCGATCGTCGAGACGAGCGTAAACTGCGCGCTCGCCGCGACGCCGCCGCCGATCGAGACGACGTTCCGCTCGACGCGCGCCGGGACGATGCCGCCGACGTATTCGGGCGCGTTGCCGGCCGTGGTCGGAATCTGGGTGAACGCGCCGCTGCCGTCGGCGTTGAAGGCGAAAAGCCCCTTGACGCCGTTGATCCTGCCGGCGGCGAGGACCTTCGAGTTGTCTTCCGTCCAGACGTAGCCGAGCGTCAGACAGGTCACGGCCGGGTTCGCGCAGTCGGGGCTGGCCGGGTAATTGGTGAGCTGCTGGCGGCCGGTGCCGTCGGGCTTGATCTTGAAGAGATTAGCGACCCAGTACGGGTAAGTATCGAGCGTCGGCAGGGTTTCGCTGCAGACCTGATAAGCGGTCCCGGCGGCGAGAAACTGATTCTCGTTCGACCACGCGGGCGCGTAGTCGCGGCAGGTCGTGTTCGGGATCTTCTGACGGTTCGCGCCGTCGACGCCGAGCGTATAAAATCCGCCGACGTTCGGCAACAGCGAGCGGTTGCTGACCGCGATGCGCTGGTCGCCGCCGCGCCGGATGATGGGGAAATCGTCGAAGCTGTATTCGGCGTTGAGCCACGGGAACCGCGTCAGGTTCGTGCCGTCGCGGTTGATTTTATAGATGAAGTCGGCGTTCTCGTAGACGATCTCGAAAACGCCCTGATTGCTCTCGGGCGTGTAGGAGAGCGTCGTCGAGGGCTCGTCGAAATTGAGGCTTTTGACGAGCGTCTCCTGACCGGTCGCGAGCTCGCGGATGAAGATGTCGGCGTAGCCGCCGAACGGGTTGTAGGAGGCCGTGTTTCGGGTAAATCGCTTGAAGATCAGAAAGCGCCCGTCGTCCGAGATGCGCGGCATCGTGCCGTAGGTGATAAAACGGTCGTTCGAGCCGTCCTGTCCGACCGCCCAAACGGCCGGCTGGTTCGTGCCCTGCGGCGCCTGAAAAGGATTCGTCGGAAGCCGGCTGTAAATGATCTCCGTCGGCTTGAGCTGCTGCCCGAAGGCCGCCGCCGCCGGTAAGAGACATAGGATGATCGTGACAATTCTGATCTTATTCATAAACATTTCTCCCAATTGCTCAGCGGTTCAAAAAACTATCAACATAAAATCGAAAGGCGTCGTATCGGCGGGCGAGTCGATTCGCGTCATAAAGATCTCGAGCGTGGTGCTGTTGATAAATTGGAATTGCGGAACCGTATTCTGAATGCTGGTAATCGAACCGCCGTAGCGGGAAGTAGCGGAAACAAAGCGATTATCGACCTGAAAACCGAAGTTGATCCGGTAAACGCCGACCGGTCCCAGCGGCTGGGTCAGCGTAAAACCGCAATTGCCCGAAGAATTTCCGGTGACGCCGTTATAACAGCGGTCGATGACGCCGTTGCTGAACACATAGAGCATGGCTTTGGCCGTTCCGTTGGCGGCGGCCGGCTGCATGACGTTGCCGTTTAAGGTCGAGGTTCCGCCGACCGTCGCGTTGCCGGTGACGGCGGCATTCTGCGAGATCGTCGCCGTGCCGGTGACGGCCGCATTGCCGCCGACCGTCGTGTTGCCGGTGATCGACGCCGTGCCGCCGGTCGACAGATTGCCGCTTTGCTGGATATTTCCGAGAAGGTTGATATTGCCGGCGCTGGCCGTATTGAGCCGGACAAATTCGTCAGGCGAAATCCCGTCGAGTAAATAGGAGTTGCCGGCGACGGCCGCCGTCTCGGCCGACGTCGCCGTTACCGCCTTGACCGCATAGGGAACCGATAAGAGCTGCTGGCGCGCGCCGAGCACGACGTAAGCGTTCGGACTGCCCGCCGGCCGGATCGAGACTTCGAGAAATCGATTACCGGAGTCGAACACGCCCCCGCCGAAATTGAGCGTCGTCGAGAAAATTCCGTTAATGACCTGCATGTTCGACTGGTTGATCGTCGGACCGACCTGCGCGCCGCCGGCGAGCGCGTCGAAGAGCTTGAACTGAAAGTCGTAATTGGCGTTCGCCGCATTGCCGCCGTCGTTGAGGCGGCCCTGAAAGTTGAACGCCGTCGTCTGCGCGAACGCGGCCGTCGACAGGAGAAACAAAATCAATAAAAAGATCGCCGGTCCTTCGAATGGAATTTTCATGGTTGACCTCGCTTTAATCATTAATATAAAAAGACGACGAAATTGGCCCGCGCCGTATCGTTCGGGCTGCCGGAGATAAAAGTGAAAACTTCGAGAAAATTGCCGTTGAACTTGAAGTTCGCGCCCTTGTTGAAATCGCCGACGACGAAGTATTCGGGCGTGATCTGCGGGAAGCGTCCGGCCAGCGGAAAGCCGAAATCGATCCGGTAGACGCCGACGTCGCCTAATGGACGCGTCACCGTAAATCCGCACGGCGCGACCGTCGAGCCGGTCGTGCCGTTGTAGCAGCGGAAGATCGTGCCGTCGACGCCGGCGATGTAGGCCATCGCCTTCGGCAGGCCGTTGGCGTTCGAATCCTGCTGGACATTGCCGGAAAGCTGCAGGCCGCCCGCGTTCGGCGCGTCGAGGCGCGCATAGCCGGAGGCGGCCGTCCCGCCGAGCGCGAGCGCGTTCTGGGCCGTCGTCGCATTGACGGCGGTGGCCGCGTTCGTCGCGTTCTGGGCGTTGACGGCGTTCTGGGCGTTGACGGCGTTCTGGGCGTTGACGGCGCCGGTCGCCTGCACCGCGAACGGGACGGCGAGGATCTGCTGGCGCGCGCCGAGCACGACGTAGGCGTTCGAACTGCCCGCCGGCCGCAGCGAGATTTCGAGAAAGCGATTGCCGGAGGCGAACGCGTTCGAGCCGAAATCCAAAGTCGTCGAGAAGACGCCGCCGATGACCTGCATGTTCGACTGGTTGATCGTCGGACCGACCTGTGCGCCGCCCGCGAGCGCGTCGAAGAGCTTGAACTGAAAATCGTAATTGGCGTTCGCCGCATTGCCGCCGTCGTTGAGCCGGCCCTGAAAGTTAAACGCCGTCGTTTGGGCGAACGCGGCCGTCGACAGGAGAAACAAAATCAACAGAAGCGCCGCCGGTCCGATCGGATGAATTTTCATTGTTAACCTCGTTTTTTGCACGGATACCAAAATCTTCGTAAAGTTCGCCCGCATGCTAAAACACGATGACCATAAAATCGTTGTCTGTAGTATCGTTCGGAGAATTTGTTATAAATGTGAAGACTTCAAGATTATTACCGTTAAATCTGTAATTAGCGCCGAAATTAAAAAGCTGCGCGGACACCGCATTGTTGCATGTGACCGATATAAAACGGGTATTGGCCGGGAATCCCAGATTGATGCTGTAAACGCCCGGCGATTGCCGGGTTAGTGTGAACCCGCAATTCCCGGTTGCCTGACCGGTTACGCCGTTGTAGCAGCGGACAATGGATAAAGTGCCAGCCGCTCCTCGAACGCTGATCATCGCTTTGACAAGACCGTTCGAAGAGTCGGGCTGAAGCGTGTTTCCGCCGATCGTGACGCCGCCGAGCGCCGTCATGTTAGTCGCCGTCAGATCGCCCGTATTGGCGAAATTGAGCCGCGCGTAATTACCGGCCGCGACGCCGCCGAGCGCCGCCGAATTGGCCGCATTCGTCGCATTGTCCGCAATGGCCGCGCTGACCGCATTGGTCGCGCTCAGTGCGCTGCTGGCGGCATACGCCTGCACCGCGAACGGGACGGCGAGGATCTGCTGGCGCGCGCCTAAAACGACGTAAGCGTTCGGACTGCCCGCCGGCCGGACGGAGATTTCGAGAAAACGGCCGCTCTCCCCGAACGCGGACAGACCGAAATCGAGCGTCGTCGAGAAGACGCCGTTAATGACCTGCAGGTTCGGGCGGCTGATCGTCGAGTTGACCTGACCGCCGCCGGTCAGCGAGTCGAAGAGCTTGAACTGAAAATCGTAGTTGGCGTTCGCCGCATTGCCGCCGTCGTTGAGCTTGCCCTGAAAGTTGAACGCCGACGTCTGCGCGCGCGCGGCGGCGAACGTGACGAGCAGGCAGAAGCCCAAAGCAAAACAGCGCAAAAAGACCTTATCGAATCGCATTTTTTAATCCCTCTTTCAATGATCAGTAGATCACGAAACTGCGATACAAAACTACATCGCGGCAATAGATCTTGCGCTTTGCTCCCAGTTTCTGACCGATGTATTCCTTCAGTTCCTCGCAGATGTCTTTGAGCGTCAGTTTGATCCGGCGTTGACGCTCGCCGTTCCCGCTGATTTTGATCGCCACCCGTCGTATCATCACATAAACATTGACGATCAATATCGCCAGTCCGACCAGCAGCAATCTCACCCGCACCTGTTTGCTCGCCGTTCGCGCTCGCGTCTGATGCATTTGCCGGTACCCGCTTTCAATCGCAAATCGCCGCCGATACCACTTATAGACCGCGCTCGCCTTGATCTTTCCGAGTCCGTTGACCGCATAACAAAAATTACGCACTCCCGGATGCCGGTAACCCTTTTTCGAATATTTACAAACCACCGCCACCCGCACTTTCAGCCGCCCCGCTTTGGCGCTTGCAAACTGATGCGTCGTGCAGTAAGAGCGCCGCCCGCGACACAACTTCCTGATCCCGCCCGCGCCGCCGCGCTGCGCCAAAGCGATAATGTAGGCAATCCGCCGCCGCAACAGATAACGCATCACTTCAATCACGCCGAACGCTTTGTCCAACAGCAGCGACTTCAACCGCAGTCCGAATGCGCGCACCTGCCCGATCAACCGTTTGACCACTTCAACCAGTGCTTCGCGGCCTCTCACCAGCGTCAACGCCAGCGTATAGCGATGCCGCCGGTAAATGATCGTCAAACTCGCATAACAATAAAAATGCGTCGTCCCGGCTTTGGCCGCCCCACGCCGCACCCACTGGTCATCAGCGGCCGCTTTCCCGTAATAGGGAATCTCGACCCAATCGCCGGCCACCTCCCACGCCTGCCGGCTTAACTGCTGTTTGACCTTCTTCGGCAAGCCGGCCTGCAAAGCCCTTTGCAGCCGCTCTTTGAGACGCTCGACCGGCATCACGCCGGCGGCCAGTTGATCCGCCAGATGCTCACGAAACCGATTCCCGGAAATCGTCCCGCTCAACTGCTGACAAACGGCTTCAATGGTCGTCTGCGTGACACTGGCCAGCAGCAGCACGCTCCAGAACAAATCCTCACCGAGTTTGTAGCCGCCCAGATTCAAAGGCAGATATTGTTTCAAAACCTTGAGCAGAAAGCGATGCGCTTGTTCACTCAAAAGAGATGTTATATCTTTAGATTGACGCTGACACATATAGATAATCTCCTGTAAATAAAAGTCTCTACTAAAGATTATCTACGAAATCAGCGTCTTTATTTTCAAATATCTATTTCGTGATCTACTGATGATTGTTTAGTCGCAGAAACGTTTATAGCAGGGCGCGGCCCTGTAAATAACTGCTCGGATGTGCAGGTGAGGTTTCGGGACCGGCCGCGAGAATATCGGCGACGACTTCCGACTGCTGACAATCTTTCCGGCCTTCACTCTTTTGGCCCGTTCGGCGGACATTCTTCCGATCGGCCCGATCCCTTTCAAATATAAAAACGACACCCGAGAACCGACGGGCCGGCGCTCGGCAGTATGGAATTGAAGCGTCCCCAGAACGCCAGTCCGCCGAACGGAACGACGCCGAACAACGCGACGCACAAAGAGAGCCCGGAATGCGAAACGAAGCTCGGCTGAAAGATGCCGGCCGTCGCCCCGATCACATGGATGCGGCCGAAGCAGGGAAAATGATAGGAGCCGAAGCCGAATCCCCGCAGCACTTTGACGTTCGAAAAGCCGCCGCTCGGGTCGGTCGTCAGCGATTCGGCGAGATTGATCATCGTTCCTTTGCTTAGACCGGCCCCGCCGAAAACGTAGTTGAGTTTGAGCTTCTCGTTTGTGGAATCGTTCGTTAAATAAAGACTTCCGCCGCCCCAGCCGAAAAACAGCACCGAAACGCTGCTTTCTTCGGAAGTTTCGAGTTTCCAGGGTGTTGTTTCCAGAACTGCCATACAGATATTCTCCCGTTTTGCGGAAAATCGGATTTCCTCGAAAACCTTAAAGTTTGTGTGATACCGAATCGCCGTTTGACGATTTTTCTAGTTCTCGTAGCGGGCGAGCGCGAAAACGTACTGCGCTTGGCCGACCGCGACGATCCTGCCGTCCGATTGAGCGTTGATCGAATAAATCTCCGCATCGTTCCCGAATGAAGTCATGACTTGACCGAACACGCCGAAGCCGAAATCCATTGAGCCGTCCTCATTAAAACGGGCGAGTGAAAATCGCTTTCCGGAACCCACCCTGCTGTAACCCGCGGCGACGATCGGAGAAGCTTTTCGCCGGAATTACATCCCGCTTTCCCAAACCTGACGCTCATTCGGCAGAAAGGCGGTAAACTGCGGCACTTCCTTTGCCAGTCGGGCAGCCATCAGGGCGATGTTTGTATCATTCGGCTTGGTGCTTCGGAGCGGATTAGGTCCGGCAATCGCCCCGCCGCCGTCGCGGTGTAGATCTTTCTGGGGATCAATATCGATTTTGCAGTGCATAAATTCGTGAAAAATCCGTCCGCATAGATCAAGAGCGGTAACATCCGTGCTGAGGTCCTGTCCGAGGCTCGCCCAGTAAACTTCGCAGATAACGCCGTCGGCACGGCCGATCAGGGTTCTTCCTCCATGCGTGAGGCTGCCCGGTCCTCCGCCCTTTAACGCAACTACGCTGCCCTCCATCTTCGTCGGGCCGGGGACGATGTAGACAAGCAGTTCATGGTTTTGAACGACCCCGGCGCTCGGATACAGATACCCGCTCACACTCTTGAATTTACAGCTCGGATGTTTAACCACTTTTCCGAACCAATCGGGGCCGGTCAATAAATTCATTGCCCCGAAGATAATTTCCCCCATCCCCTTTTTGCCCTGAATCATCGGCTTAATAAAAAATCTGAAATCAGCCATTTCGCCCTCCTGTTCATTGTCGAAAATAAAGAACTTAACTGCTCGGATGTGTGGCCCGGAACCGTGTTTCGGTATTGGCGAGCCCTGCTTTTTCCTCGAAAACCTTAAAGTTTGTGAGAACCTGAAATCACCGGTTTATAATTCTTTCTAATTTTCATAGCGGGCGAGCGCGAATCCTTCGTAAGAATTTGCCGTGCCGGCGGTGATGATCCTGCCGTCCGATTGAGTTTTGACCGAAAACGCCCTCCCGTCCAGACCGAGAACAATGACTCGGCCAACCGACCCGAAGCTCAAATCCAAACTGCCGTCCGGATTAAAGCGAGCGAGCGAAATGTAATTCCAACCGCTGTTGTAGCTGTTTCCGGCGGCGACGATTTTGCCGTCTGACTGAACCATCGCGCTGAACGCGGTGTTACTATAGCCGCCGATGTCCGCCGTCGTTCGGCCGAGATAGCCGAAACTGTTGTCCCGCGTTCCGTCGGCGTTGTAGCGGGCAAGCGCGAAATCCGAGTAGGCAGGAGAAGCGTTGACGGTTTCTCCGGCGAGAATAAACTTGTCGTCCGGCTGGACGGCGACAGCGTAAGCGCGATCATCGGCGGCATCAAAGAAATGCGTCAGAACCGACGAGTCGATAATTCCCGTCGCTGAATAGAGTGAGTTAAAGCGAATCGCCGAAAAATCGGTATTGCGAAAAAAAGAAGCTGTTCGAGCGTATCCGCCGACAATTATTTCGCCGGTTGATTGCTGTGCCGCCGCATAAGCGAAACTCTGACTGCCGCCGACGTAGAAAAATTTTCTGCCGCCGTTTACGCCGCCGTTAAACGAGGTGTCTATCGAGCCGTTCGAATTGTAACGAATCAGCGTGTGGCCGTAATCGCCGCTGCCGGATTTGGCGATGCCGGCGGCGAGAATTTTCTCGTCCGGCTGAATCACCAGCGCGCGGATCATTGCGCCCGAATTTTGATAATCGCTGATAAAGCCTTCGGTCAGAGTTTTGCCGCCGATGCCGAATGAATAGTCGGGCGTGCCGTCGGGATTAAAACGAAAGAGCGCGAAAAACCGGCGCGTTCCGGAATAAGAATATTTCACGGTGGCATAACCGGCTACAACGATTTTGTCGTCCGGCTGAAGCGCGACGGCGAAGGCTTCTTCTATCGAAGTGGAGTTGACGCGCACGACTACTTTCCCGCCGCTGCCGAAATCGCTGTCGAGCGTTCCGTCCGGGTTGTAACGCACCAGCGCGATGTCGTAATTTAAGCTGGCCGGATTTGTGTATTGATAGGAAACAACGCTGCCGACGGCAATGATCTTGTCGTCCGGCTGAACGACCGAAGCGTAGGCGACTGCCCCGCCGTAGGTGCCGTCCGAATGATTGATCCGAGTGATTACCAATCCGGTTCCGTTTTCGCCGAACGACGGGTCCAGATCGCCGGGCGCGGCCAATGCGGCGCGGCCGGCGAATAAAAAGATCGCGCAGACCGTCATAAAAAAAATTTTTTTCGAATACATAGCGACACCTGCCTTTGAAAAATCTTCGATTGATTATTTTTTAACCGAAGGTAAAGGCAGGCGTAACCGCTCTCGTGTGCAGGTCGCGATTTTTCGAAGGGGTTTTACACTAATTTCTCGCGCAGGGCCTTGGCGACGGCCTCGGTTTTCGAATGGACCTGAAGCTTTTCGTAGATGTTCTTGAGATGGAACGAGACGGTATGAAACGAAATTCCCAGCTCGCGCGCGGCGGTCTTTTTGTGATGGCCTTCGATGAGGAGTTTAAGAAGCTCCGTCTCCTGCGGCGTCAGGCGGTAGTCGGACGACTCGGGCGGCCGGAACTCGCGGAACAGGCGGACGACGCGGGCGGCGATCTGGGGCGACATCGGCGCGCCGCCGGCGGCGGCTTCCTGCAAAGCTTCGAGAAGCCGCGCCGGCGGCGTGTTTTTGAGGAGGTAGCCGTTTGCTCCGCTGCAGAGGGCGTCGAAGATCTGCCGGTCGTTGTCGTAGATCGTCAGCGCGACGATCGGCGTTTCGGGAAATATCTTCCGCAGATGCTCGATGCCTTCGATGCCCGACATACCGGGCAGGCCGAGATCGGTCAGGATGATGTCGGGCCGGTCGCCGGCGATCCGCGCGAGCGCCGTCTCCATCATCCCGTAGGACGCGACGCACCGGTAGCCGCGCGTGCCGCTGATCAGCGCCGCGAGGCCTTCGCGAATTTCCCGCAGGTCTTCGATAATCACGACACGCAGGAACGAAACGCCCGGTTCAGTCGAAATTTCAAGGGGTTGAATCATCTGCTTTTATAATTTACCGCGAATCGGCGCGGGCTGTCGCCTGCTCGTTTGTGCAGGTCGGGAAAAATCTTTGAAAGTGAACCAAAAGTAATTCCGGATCGAAGATTTTCGATCAATTGCCACTAGCTTATGGTCTTTGAAAAATAAATCCGACAATCATTCCGAATTGAGCCTGTGGAACAGGCGGCAGAGTATAGCTACAGGCGCGAGCCTGTAGAAAGCACCGATGAATTAAAGCCCCGAAGCGGGCGACAGAAAACGAATGCGCCGCGCCGCTCTGTCGCCCGGTTCACGGGCTCGGTTCGATATTGCGGCCTGACCACGGGCTGCCCCCGTGGCTATTATCTATCGCCCGTTTCACGGGCTTTTAAGGAATATTTTATTGACGGA
>JAFDVJ010000089.1 GCA_018269075.1 Acidobacteriota bacterium | reverse complement strand
TTCTGGATGGTCGAGCCGGAGATGGCCTACGCGCATCTCGACGACGTGATGACGCTCGGCGAGGGACTGATCAAGTTCATCGTCGAAAGAGTCCTCGCCGAACGCCGCGACGATCTCGCCGTTCTCGAACGCGACGTGACGAAGCTCGAAGCGATCCTGAGCTCGGGTTTTCCGCGCGTCCATTACGACGACGCCGTCCGGATGCTGCAGGAGGGCTTCGAAAAGGGCGAACTCGAAAACAATTTCGAATGGGGCGGCGATTTCGGCGCGCCCGACGAAACATATATCTCCAAACAGTTCGACGCGCCGGTCTTCGTCCATCATTTCCCGGCCGTCATCAAAGCCTTTTATTTCGAACGGGATAAGGAACGGCCGGAGCTCGCGCTCGGGGCCGATCTGCTCGCGCCGGAAGGCTATGGCGAAGTGATCGGCGGCGGCGAACGCGCGTTCGATCTCGAATTTCTCGAAGAGCAGATCGCGCATCACAAACTGCCGAAAGAGGCCTTCGAATGGTATCTCGATCTCCGCCGGTTCGGCGCGGTTCCGCACGCCGGTTTCGGAATGGGCATCGAACGCTGCACGGCCTGGATGTGCGGCATCGAACACGTTCGCGAAACGATCCCGTTTCCGCGAATGCTTTATCGTTTGAAGCCCTAGCGGGTTGGTTTTCACGCGAAGACGCGAAGGCGCAGAGGCGCAAAATGCTTTTGTTTTTTTTTTGAAATTTCTTTGGCTTTCGAAGGCGTTCGGCCCCAAAATTTAATTGACCCTTTGCGTTTTCGCGTCTTTGCGTTAAAAAATAATTTCATCCTTCCGGCCGTTTCGTTCATCTAATTCCCTCGCCGTCCGTTGACCGGCGAGGTGAAGGATGAACGACCATTTCTGGACCGAGATCAAACTGTATTTTCTCGCCGCCGTCGCGCTTGCGGCGCTGTTCGGGGTTTTCGTTTATTCGCCGAACCGGCCCGAATCCGAGCCGGCGGAGGCGAAAAACAATCCGTCAAGGCCGGCCGATTCGGCGGTCTCTTCTTCAGACCGGCTGCAGTCGGCCGCCGACGCGCTGCTGCCGCTGTTCGACGGGATGGCGAAAGTTTCGGTTTATCTGGTCGATCGGCCGATCGTTCCGAACGGCACCAACGTCGAACGCGGCGTTGCTTTTACGATCTGCGGCCCCGACGCGGAGCCTTCGATTTTCGTCAAACGCGTATTTTACGAAACAACCAATTCGAAACAGCTCGTCAACATCCTGAAACACGAGCTGACGCACGCCTATTTCTGCCGCCGGGGAATCGCGGCCGGTCACGACCGCTCGTTTCGTGAAAAATTTTCGGCCGTCGGCGGCTTCGGGAATTAGGCAAAACCGGTGATTTGTTCGATAATACGGGTTGAAACTTTCCCGCGCCCCCGATCGTTCAAGGGTTTGCAATCGAATTTCAGGACAAAAATATGAGTGATGAATACAGATTCAACGGAGCCGGCGGGACGCCGGGCGGCGTCATCGAATTTTTCGTCGGGCTCGGAATGTCGCTCGCCGGCGGCTATCTGCTGACCAATCAGGTCAAGGTCGCGAGCAGCTTCTGGACGCTCTGGGGCTACAACACTTTCGGATTATCGCTGGTTCCGCTGATTTTCGGGATCGGGATCCTTTTTTTCAACGGCAAATCGATTCTCGGCTGGATTCTGCTGTTCGCCGGGATCATCTTCATCGGCTCCGGCGTTTTGATGAACCTGCATATCTATTTCGAGCCGACGAGCCTCTTCAACACGATCATTATGCTGATTCTGCTGGCCGGCGGAATCGGTCTGATTGCCCGCGGAATCGCCGCCCACAAATAGTTTGGCAAAATATTTTCAAGCCGGCCGTCTAATAATTGTAGGGGTTCTTCTCCTACATTGTTTGACTGATAGTTTCCTATTTCTGTATTTTATGTCTTCTCAAAAACCAAAACGGGCTTCGCGTGAAGCCCGTTTTGGTTTTGCTTCGAAAACAAACTTCGAATTAATTTCCGGTCCGCTTATTCATTGGCCGTAAAATTCAGATCCTGCGCGTTTTCCGTCAGATTGACGATCTGCGAGTTGAACGTCAGCCCCTTCGAAAAGACGTTGATCACGTAATTTTCGCCCGCCGGCACATCTTCGAATTGAAAACGGCCGAACGAATTGGTCCGCGCCGTCCGGGTATTGCCCGCCTGATCGATCAGCTGCACGATCGCCCNNGACGCCCGCCGCCGTCACGCCCGCGGCTGTCGTGACCGCCGGAATGTAATCGAAAGTGTCGATCGAAATAATGTCGGAGTTGGCCCCCGACGGTCCGCCGTTCGTCACGAAATACCGAAAAGCGACCCGTCCGCTGGTCGGCCCGCCGAGACCCGTGATCGTGGCCGTAAACTGCGTGAAGGTCGTCGGATAAACGCCCGTTACCAGCGTCGGATTGACCGACAGCAAAAGCGTCGAGAAATCGCCGACCGTAGTCGAAGACGCCCCGGCATTGACGCTGGCCCCGTTCGTTGAAAGCCGCAGCTCGAGCCGGTCGGGAAAGGTGTCGGGCGAACCTTTTCGCGTCCAGAATTTTATCTGATCGCCGTTTTGGAACATGATGACCGGGCTGAAAAGCCAGCCGCTGATCGTATTCGCCCCGCTCGTGCAGTTGAAATTCGCGCCGATATGACCGGATCCGGCCTGCGGCGCCCACGGGGTCGTGGTAAACGGATTCCAGCAGTTGGTATTCGTGCCGACCGGCGAGCTCAGATTCTGAATCGACCATCCGGCCGGCACCGTTCCGCCGTCGAAACCCTCCGTAAAAGCCGCCGTCGCCGGTGCCATGACGACCGCCGCCGGTTCTGTTTCGATCGTTTTTCGGCCCGTTTTCACCGGTTCGACCGGCGGATCGAGCCGCGTGGCATTGTTTTGGTTGAGCTGGGCGTTGACTCCGGTGACGATAAAGACAACGGCCAATAAACAAAAAATCGACAATCCGAATGGCTTCCGAACCGTCGCCCCGCCGCTGAGTACGGCATTTTTCCCGATGAACTCAAGGTTCTCGTTAATCATTTAATTTTCCCTCCTTGAAAAAAAACCCATCAAAGGCTGTTCGACCCTTGTTGATAAAATAAAAATTGTGGTTGAATTCAGTTTAGAAAAAACCGAACCCAATTACAAGCAATTTCCGGGAAATTTCGAGCCGCGCGTTATTCCGGGCCCGGTTCGGTTTCCCAAGTCATTTGCCGTTAATAAATAAGCAGGAACGTCATGAACCGTTCCTGCTTTCCTCAGGCGAAGACACGTGTTGCCTGTCCATGCCTTTTTTTCACCGCCTGATTCTTATTAGTGCTTTATACAGGAAAAATATTCGTAATCAGGTGGGTTTTCCATTTTTTTTCTGCGATTCTCTTTTCGCTGCCTCAGCCCGTTGCCGAAAGCCAATCTTGTTATCAATAGAACGGCAAAATGAAACGTCGCCAGCCCCGAAAGGATCTGGCGACGTTTGACGAATATTACGACCGTTTGCCGGCCGAAATCTAACGGTATTGTTTATTTCTTTTTCGCGGTTTCCGTTCCGAGCTCGCTCGATCCGGCCGAACCCCATTTGCCTTCGAGCGTTCCGTCCGACTTGACTTCATAGGCGACAAAGCCGCATTTATCGCCGCCGAAGCCGACCGAAACCGAATCGCCGACCTTGACGCCGAAGCCTTTGAAGCCGTTCGTCCCCTTCCAGATAAATTCGTAGCCCTGACCTTTTTTCGTAACGGTCATCTCGCCCTGGTAGGTTTCGCCCTTCGGATTTTTGCCCTTGATCTCGTAGCTGCCCTCGAGATCGGTCCCGCTCGTGCGGGTCGCTTTTTCGGTTTCGCTCGTGTTGTTGCCCCAGTAGCCGGCCTTGCCGTCGAGCGAGCCGTCGGCGTTGATCTTGAAAAGCTCGACGCCGCAGCCGGTTCCGTCCGGCCCGTCGGTAAAGGAAACCGCCACCTTATCGCCGGTCATCACGCCGACGCCGTCGTATTTGCGGCCCGCCGAATCCCAACGGAACTGGTAGACCGAATCGCGGCTGATGACTTCAAGATCGGCTTCGTAATTGCCGCCGCCGTCGGAATTCTTGCCGGTGGCGCTGTATTTGCCGGCAATGTCCTTCGGGGCGCTCGAAGTCTGCGGCGTCGCCGACGAATCCGTCTTGGCCGAAGAGCTGGCGGACGGCGAAGCCGCCGGCTTATTGTCGGCCGGTTTGTTATCGGCCGGTTTATCGGAACCGCCGCACGCGAACCCGACCGTCAGCAATGCGCAGGCAACGATCAGTAACGACACTAATGAACTCATTATTTTCATTTGAAAATTTTCTCCGAATTGTAGTTTTGTTACCTTCCTGAAGCCCGTCTATAATAAATCACCATGTTC
>JAFDVJ010000088.1 GCA_018269075.1 Acidobacteriota bacterium | reverse complement strand
GCCGCGCCGGCGGTGCTGCAGTTCACGATCGCGACGGCGAGCTGGAGCGTGCTCGTGCGCGTCGTCGCCGGTTTCGGCGAAGAGGCGCTCGCCGGTTACGGCGTCGGGCTGCGGATCATCATCTTCGCGCTGCTGCCGGCTGTCGGTCTGAGCAACGCGGCCGCGACGCTCGTCGGGCAGAACCTCGGCGCGGGCAATCCCGAACGCGCCGAAAAGTCGGTCTGGAAGGCGGCGTGGATCAACGCGGCGTTTCTCGGCGCGATCAGTCTCGTCTTTCTGATCTTCGCGAACGCGATCGTCGGGTTCTTCACGAACGAGCCGAACGTGCAGGCGATCGCCGCCGACGCGCTCCGGATCGTCGCTTACGGCTTCGTGTTCTACGGCTTCGGGATGGTGCTCGAAACCGCGTTCAACGGCGCCGGCGACACGTGGACGCCGACGTTTCTCAACTTCTTTATCTTCTGGCTGTTCGAAATTCCGCTCGCCTATCTGCTCTCCTACTATTTCGGCTACGGCGTGCACGGAGTTTTCTGGGCGATCACGCTCGCGTTCTCGCTGCTCGCGGTCGTCTCGGCGGTGCTTTTCAACCGCGGCAAATGGAAGGAGAAAAAAGTCTGACGGGATATCGGATTTCGGATTTCGGATTTCGGATTTCGGATTTGTCTGAAATCGAAAAATTCGATTTCAACGATCGTTTCCGATTCAAAACCAATCCGAAATCCGAAATCCGAAATCCGAAATCGGCATAATCCGAAATCCGAAATCGCCTGTTTTTGGGTCTTTGCGTTAAAATTTAACAATGTGCGGAATCGCCGGTTTAATTCACCAGAAGCCCGAAGAGCCGATCGGCCGGATGCTCAAATCGATCGAGCATCGCGGCTTTGACGACGAGGGCGTCTTCGTTTCCGAGAAATTCGGCGACGGGCTGAAGGCCTGTCTCGGCCACCGGCGGCTTTCGATCATCGACACGTCGAGCGCCGGCCACCAGCCGTTTTTTTCGGCCGACGGGCGCTTCGCGATGACCTACAACGGCGAGCTTTACAATTATCTCGAGATCAAGGCCGGCCTCGCAGCGAACGGCTGCGAATTCCGAACCGAAAGCGACACCGAGGTGCTGATCAACGCCTTCCGGGAATGGGGCACCGATTGTCTGCCGAAACTGAACGGAATGTTCGCCTTCGCCGTCTGGGACGAGCGCGAGAAAACGCTGACGCTGGTCCGCGACCGGAGCGGGATCAAACCGCTCTATTACGCGCAGGTCGGCGAAAAAATAGTTTTCGCCTCGGAAATCAAGGCGATTCTGGCGTCGAAACTGGTCAGTCCCGAGCTCGATCTCGAAGGTCTGCATCAATTCCTGACTTTTTTGTGGCCGGTGCCGCCGCACACGCTTTTCAAGGGGATTTACCAGCTGCCGCCGGCGCATTTTCTCGTCTGGAAGGACGGCCGCATCACGACGAAAGAATGGTGGGACCTCGATTTTTCGCGCGAAAATCACGAGATGTCCGAAGATTTCTGGCGCGAGCGGGTGTTCGAAACGCTCGACCGGAGCGTCGGGATGGAAATGATCGCCGACGTCCCGCTCGGCGCTTTTCTGTCGGGCGGCGTCGATTCGTCGTCGATCGTCGCGCTGATGACGCGCCGCGCGGAAAAAGTCGCGACCTACACGACCGGCATTTCGTCGCGGGATCTCGAATTCGACATCATTCCCGACGACGTCGAATGGTCGCGCCGCGTCGCCGAGATTCTGCCGGTCGATTATCACGAAACGCTGCTGACGCCCGATCTGACCGAATTATTGCCGAAGCTCGTCTACCATATGGACGCGCCGGTCATCGATATGGCGATTCCCTCGTATCTGATTTCCGAGCAGTCGCGCGCGACGCAGAAGGTGATGCTCTCGGGAATGGGCGGCGACGAGGTTTTCGGCGGCTACCCGCGCCAGATGGCGATGAAATTGGCCGGCGTCACGGATTTCATCCCGTCGGCCGTCCGGCGGCCGCTGATGCGGACGCTCGATTCGATGCTCTACGGCGGCGTCCGCGGAAAACTGACCGCCCCTTTGCGAAACGCGAAAAAATTCGCCCGGAGCGCGGCGATGGACTTCGAAAGCCGCTATCTCGGCTTCGGCACGTATTTCACCGACGAGCGCAAAACGCGGCTTTACGCCGACGAGCTGCGGCCGTCGATGAAGGACTTCGACGCGTATCGCCACCACAAACGATATTTCGAAAACTGCCGCGCCGCCGCGCCTTTGAACCGGCTGCTGTACGTCGATTTCAAGACCTTTATGCCGGCGCTCAATCTCGACACGACCGACAAGACGTCGATGGCCGCCAACCTCGAAGTCCGTGTCCCGTTTCTCAATCACGAACTGGTTTCGCTGACCGAAGAAATTCCCGCCGAGCTGAAGATCAAAGGCATCAAACGCAAGTACATCCTCAAAAAAGCGGCCGAAAGCCTGCTGCCGAAAGAGATCGTCTGGCGCAAAAAGGCCGGTTTTTCCGCGCCCGTCCGGTCGTGGGTCAGGACGAGCCTGCGGCCGCTGATCGACGAGCTGCTGTCGGAGGAAACCGTCCGCCGGCGCGGGCTTTTCGATCCGCGGGAAGTCCGGCGGATCATCGGGCTCAATCAGTCCGGCAGAGAGGATTTCAATTTACAGGTTTTTCAGCTTTTGAATTTCGAGATCTGGATGCGCGAGTTTCTGGATTAAAGCGGTGTTGAGTCCCGCGGTTACGCGGCCGGTCTTCCGCCCTTCGAAACGATTCGACGGCGAAACTCAGGCCGCGTCAACGCGGGACTCAAATTTTTATTTGACGACGCCGCGTTTCGACGATTCGATGAATTCGACGAGATAATCGACTTCCGGGCAGTCCGCGATGTCTTCGCGAATGCGTTCGACGGCCTGCGTCGTGTTGAGCTTCGACAAGAGCAGCAGATGATAGGCGTGATGGAGCTTTTCGATCGTCTCCTTCGAATAGCCGCGCCGCTTCATCCCGATCCGGTTGAGCCCGTAGCATTTCGCGTGATTGCCCTGCGAGATCGCGAACGGGAGCGCGTCCTTGACGACGACCGAATAGCCGCCGACGAACGCTTCGCGGCCGACGCGGCAGAATTGATGAACGCCCGAATACGCGCCGACGTTGGCCCGGTCGGCGATCTCGACGTGACCGGCGAGCGTCGCGGCGTTGGCCATAATGACTTCGTTGCCGATCAAACAGTCGTGCGCGACGTGCGCCTGCGCCATCAGCAGATTGTCGTCGCCGATCTTCGTCAGGCCGCCGCCGCCGACCGTCCCGCGATGAACGGTGACGAATTCGCGCAGGTGATTGCGTTTGCCGATTTCGGTCGCCGTCGGCTCGCCCTTGTATTTCAGGTCCTGCGGCGCGTGGCCGATCGAGACGAACGGAAAAATTCTGGTTTCGTCGCCGATCGAGGTTTTCCCGTCGACGACGACGTGCGATTCGAGATGGACCTGCGAGCCGAGCGTGACCTCGTCGCCGATCGTGCAGAACGGCCCGATGAAGCAGTCGTCGCCGATCACGGCGCGCGGGCTGACGATGGCGGTCGGATGGATAAAAGACGTCATAAAAGGTCGGCGATTGAAGAAAGATTAAAGATTACAAGCCTAATCGCCCGAAATTTCGTTTTCCGGTGAAACCTCTGCGGCGGACGGTTTTTCCGCCGGTTTTCGCAAGAGCAGCCAGATAAAGACGGCCGTCACCGGCAGCGCGCCGAGCAGTGAAAAGAACGTGCCGACGATCAGGGTCAGAAAAAACCCGAGAATGCCCAGCTTGAGCTTTTGTTTCGTAAATCCCAAAATCAGCGGAATCAGCCCGAAAACCGCGCCGACGACCGCGCCGATGATTAATAATTGATTGACCGTAATTTGTGTTGGCATAATTATCCCTTCGGCCGGTCGCCGATGATGCACATAATCTCGGCCTCGGCCGTGATCTGGCCGTCGACCTTCGCTTCGCCGCGCATTTTCTGAACCTTGCTCCCGATGCGGATCGCCGTCACCTCGAGCGTCAGCGTATCGCCCGGCACGACCGGCCGCCGAAAGCGCGCGTTCTCGATGCCGCTGAAAAACGGGATCTTGCTGTGACGGTCCTCGAACTCGCGGAGCGCGAGAATCGCGCCGACCTGCGCGAGCGCCTCGATCTGCAGGACGCCGGGCATCACGGGCGCGTCCGGAAAATGGCCCTGAAAGAAATACTCGTTGACGGTGACCTGTTTGATCCCGACGATGCGGACCTTCGGCTCGAGCTCGACGATCTTGTCGACGAGCAGGAACGGGTAGCGATGCGGCAGGATTTCCTGAATGGCGCGTGAATCAAGCAAAACACTCATAAACTCTGAAAGCGATTTCAAATTTCAAGTTTCAAACTTAACGAAAACTTCCGGATTTGTAAATTATGAAACGAAAAAATCGCCCGAACGACAAGGAAGTCGGAAGCCGGTTCGAACACCGGTTTCCGACTTCCGCCCGTTCGGACAAACTGCTCTGGTTTTATTTGGTCGGAGTAGTGGGCGTCGGCGCCGGCGCCGGACGCGTGTTGTAATAAGCGATAAACTGCTTGGTCACGTCCGCCGATTCATCGAGACCGATGATGACGCCGTTCTGATCTTTGGAGATATCGAAGATCAACACATAGCCGTTCTTTTTCACGAACTCCTGGATGGCGTTGCCGATATCCTGCCGGAGCGGCCCGAGCACCGCGGCTTCGCGGCGGTCGTAGCGGGCCTTCGCGTCTTCCTGTTTGAATTTGAATTCGCGCGTCAGCTTGTCGTATTCTTCGCCCTTGGCGCTGATCGTGGTCTGCGGGATCGGAACCTTGTTGTTCGGATCGTTGAGCTTCGCCTGCAGATCCTTGATTTCCTTTTCAAGCGCCTGAATCTTGGTCGCCATTCCCTGGAGCTCGGTGGTGATCGGAACGAACTCGGCGTCGAGGCTCTTGAGGGCCTGCACGAATTTCGTGATGCCCAGTTTCTCGTCGGAAAAAGCGCCGGTGTCGATCCAGCCGACCTTACCTGTCGTCGGGGCCTGGGCAAAAGCCGAAACCGCGAAAATTACCGCCACAAATAAACTCGCGGCCATTAAACGAAACATTTTCATTATTTTTTACTGTTACTCCTTAAAACTTACAAAAAAACCGGCGTTGATTAATCAAAAAAGTTTGTCCTTAAACTAGCTTATTTGGTGACCGCCGCGGTCGTCGGCGGGCGCGTGTTGTAGAAAGCGATAAACTGCTTGGTCACGTCCGCCGCGACATCGAGCCCGATAAACATCCCGGTATTGTCTTTGGAAACGTCGATGATCACGACGTAGCCGTTCTTTTTCGTGAACTCCTGAATGGCGGCGCCGATGTCCTGCCGAAGCGGCTGGAGCACGGCGGCCTCGCGGCGCTCGTAGCGGGCTTTCGCGTCTTCCTGCTTGAATTTATACTCGCGCGTCAGCTTGTCGTATTCTTCGAGTTTGGCGTTGACCGTTTTCTGGTCAATCGGAACGTTGGTCGACGCTTTGGCCTGCAGATCCTTGATTTCCTTTTCGAGCGCCTGAATCTTGGTGCCCATCGTCTGCAGCTCGTTGCTGAGCGGAGTGAATTCGGCGTCGAGGCTTTTCAGGGCCTGCACGAATTTCGTGATGCCTTCCTTTTCATCTCCGAAAACGCCCGTATCGATCAGGCCGATTTTGTTCGACGCGGTCTGGGCAAAAGCCGAGACCGCGAAAATTGCCGCGAAAAACGCACTGGCGGCGATTAAACGAAATGCTTTCATTATTATTTACTGTTACTCCTTAAAACTTACAAAAAGACCGGCGTTAGTTATCTAACTTATAGTCCTTTGAAACCTGAAACCCTTAAATTGTTGCCTGATACCTTTGATTTTTCGGAAAAATGCAATGGTATGTTATCAGGCAACCGTTGTCAATCGTCTAGAATGTTCTTCCGACCGTAAAGCGGAACCCGCTTTTCTTACCGGGCAGATAGAGATTCGGCAGCTCGGTCCGCAGGCCGAGCACCGCGTTCGGGTTGTAATAATAGATCAGCCGGAACGGCACGTTGACGATCGGCACCTGGACGCGCAGCTCCAACCCGACGCTGGCGCGAAAATCGCCGATCTTGTTGAAGGCGCTGTCGTCGATCCGGACGAGCGAATTGGTCTGCGCCTCGCCGCGCAGGAAGAGCTGCTGAACCTGATTCGGAAGCTGATCCGGACAGGTCACCTGAAACAGCTGGCACAGGTTTCTGAACTGGGTCGGCGTCAAAAACTGGTTCTGGTAGAAATACAGGCTGCCGTTGTTGTTGATGTTCGGCACGTTGCGGGCGGCGAGCGCCGTCAGAACGCCCGCGCCGAGAAACGAATCGTCGCCGAGGAAGTTGCTGTTGATCGTCTGCGTGCCGGTCTTGCGCAGGTTGAAGACCGAACCGACGTCGGCAAACGCCGCAAGGCTGACCGGACCGAAGATCGGGATGCGGTATTCGAAGTTGCCCAGCAGCTGGGTGTCGCCGCCGATGAAACGGTAGGAATTCGTGTAGAGCGCCGGATTCGCGCCGCCCGAACCGGTCAGCAGACCGAGCGCGGCGATTTCGGACGCCGTCGTCGAATTGAGCCCCGGAACCACTTCCGCCGTCCCGCTCGCGTTTCTCGCGACCGAGACGTTGCGCGCCGTCACATAGGTGTCGAACGGCGCGATCGGGCCGATCGCACGCGTGTTGTAGCCGCGGACGTCGTATTCGCTGCCGAGATAATAACGTTCGTAGATCGGCACGCCGCCGACGAAGGACAGCGAGTTGGCGTTGCGGATCTTCGGGCTCGTCGCGTAGCTGCCGATCGTGCCGGCGATCAGCCGGAAACCGAAGACCTCGGCGTTTTTCGATTTACGATGCCGGATCGGGATGAACGACGTGTAGGAAAGCGTCGGCTGATACGTCCGGACATCGCCGCCGAGACCCGAAAAAGCGACCTGCGCCGAAAGCTGCGTGCCGCGCAGCGTGTCGATGCCGTTGGCCGCCGGCTCGCGCGAATCGTAGACGAAACTGCCCGTCACGCGGCTCGTGATGATGTTCGGCTGCGAATAGATGACCGGAATCGCGGTCGCCACGTTGCCCTGCGAGTTGACCGGCGGCTCGGTGATGCTCGTCGCCGAAAACTGGTACGTCAGACCGATCCGCGAAAACTGCGTGAAGCGGCGTTTCTTGAAAAACAGCTCCGACAGCGGCGCGGTCGCAAACAGCGAAGCGCCGTAGGTCGACTGCGTGAAAAGATTCTGGTCGCTGGCCGTGATCGTGCTGTACGGGTTGGTGATCAGATCCGTGATCAGATCGGTGTTCTGCGAAAGATACGTGCCCTCGCCGAAAAACTTGTAGCGCGTCGCGAAGAGCGAAAAGCCGACCGAGATCGGACGGTCTTTGAAATACGGCTCCTGAAACGTCAGCTGGAAGTTTTGCTGGCGGTTGCCGACGCCGAACTGGAACGAAACGGTTTCGCCGCGTCCCAAAAGATTGTTGGTCGAATATTCGAGCCCGAAGAACGAGCCGCCGATGCCCGAGATGCCGCCGTTCAACGAAATCTGCTGGCGGCCTTTTTCCTTGACCTTGATGACGAGTTCGACGTCGCCCTGTTCCTCGTCCGTCTTGATCTCGACGTCCTGGTCCTTGTCGATCGGATCGAAATAACCGGTCTGGTTAAGCCGGATGATCGAGGTTTCGAGCGCGATCTGATTGTAGATGTCGCTCTCGTTGATCAGCACTTCGCGGCGCAGGATCTTGTCGCGCGTGAAGGTGTTGCCCGAAAATTCCAAACGGCGCAGGCGAAACTGCTTGCCTTCGTCGATCGTGATCGTGACGTCGACGATGCCCTCGTTCGGGTTGGCCGGATTGTCCTTGAAAGTCGGGTCGAATTCGGCGTTGTAGAGCACGAAGCCCTGCGAGCCGTAGACCTTTTTGAGATCTTCGTAAACCGCGTCCTGAAGACGCTTGCCGTCGGCGATCTCGCCCTTCTTGAGACCGACGTAGTTCAGAATCTGGGTCTCGGTAAAGATCGAGTTGCCCTCGACCTTGAGCTCGCCGACCCGGAAGATTTTGCCTTCGGTGACCGGCACAGTGATCTTCAAAGTGTCGTCCTTGCTGGTCAGGAGCGGGATCGGAAAGCTGCTCAAAAGCGGCAGGCCGGTGCGTTTGTAGCCGAGTCCCTCGACGACCGGCTCGCCGATCCGGGCCTGAAAATAGCCCTTCGAGAACATATACGACTGGACGTTCTTGCGCAGATCGTACTGGAGCTTGCGCAGATCGAGAATGTCCATTCCCTTGACGCGCGAGATCAGGCCGGTCGGCTGGACGAGCTTGAGCTGGCCGCGCAGCTCGCCGTCCTTGAAAACCTGGTTGCCTTCGAATTCGATCTTGACGATCCGCGAGCGGTAGCCCTGATCGACGACGAACGTGATCGCGGTCGAGGTCGCCGAAACTTCCTCTTCCTTGATCGTCACCTTGGCGTTCGGGTAGCCCTTCGACGCGAGCTGCTCGCGGATCACGCGAACGCCCTTCTGCGCGTTGACCGGGTTGTAGATCGCTTCCTTGGAGATGCCGACGCGCTGTTCGCGGAAGGCTTTCAGGATGTCGGATTCGGGAACGGCCTTGAGACCGTCGAACTGGAGATCGCGGATGATCGGCAGCTCGGCGACTTCGAAGATCACGTTGACGCCGCCGCGCACGCCTTCCTCGGTCAGGACGCGCGTTTTGACCTTGTCGAAAAAGTTGAGCGAGAGCAGCTCCTTAAGATCGCGCTCGAGCTGTTCGCGGTTGAAAACGTCGCCCGGCCGCGTTTTGATGTAGTAAAGAAGGTCCTCGTCCTTCAAACGGCGATTACCTTGAATGTCAACGGATTCGACCAGTTGCTGCTGCGCAGTCGTTCCGGTTTTTGGAGAGTCGTTCGTTTTATCGTCTGTCTTGGCAATTGTTGAAAACGCACAAAACGTCAAAATCAACAAAGTAACCCCAAAAGCGCGAAAAATGTGCATAAAACCGAATTTCCTTATAATTGCTAATTTGCGGCTAAACCGTAGCCGAAAATGATAATTGCCCCGAAAATCAAACTAACTCAACAACTTCAAGATAATTTTTCGTAAATAAAGAGGGCCTTACCACGTTGGGTTGATACGCGAACTTTGATTCACTCAATAAAGGCTTGGTTGCCCTTTCGCATTATTGGTCCAACAAATCTTCAAATTATACAGATAAAACCGCAAAAAAGAAAAAGCGTGAAAGCCGTAAACGAATCTTTCACGCAAATTATCGCCTTAAGCCTCATTATCGGGCGTTTTTCGGCCCGTTTTCAAACCGCTCGGCGGGCCGGCGGCCGGAACGCGAAGCCGTCACAGCGCGCGCTCGCCGATGCCCTCGAAGAGCGTTTCCTCGAGCCGCAGCACGCGAAACGTCAGCTTGTCGTTCTCGCAGAAGATCTCGACCAGACTTTCCTCGCTGAGCTCGCCCTGAATGAGCGCTTCGCTGAGCTCGTCCTCGACGTATTTCTGGAGCGCGCGCTTGAGCGGCCGCGCGCCGTAACTGCGGTCGGCGCAGGTCTTATCGATCAGCCACTGCTTGGCCTCAATCGTCAGCCGAAGCTGCAGCGCGCGTTTTTCGAGCATCTCGTTGAGATGTCCGACCTGCAGGTCGACGATCTCGGCGAGATCCTTGTCGGTCAGCTCGTCGAACAGGATGATCTCGTCGAGCCGGTTGATGAATTCGGGCGCGAACGTCTTTTTGACCTCGCTGTGAACCTGTTCCTCCATCTTCTCGCGCGAGGCGTCGGCGCTCGCCTGAAAACCGAGCGTCGCCCGTTTCTGGATGAACCGCGCGCCGATGTTCGACGTCATTATGAAGATCGCGTGCTTGCAGTCGACCGTGTTGCCCTGCGCGTCGGTCAGGATGCCGTCCTCGAAAACCTGCAGCAGCACGTTGAACAGATCCGGATGCGCCTTTTCGACCTCGTCGAAGAGGACGACCGAATACGGCGCGCGGCGCAGTTTTTCGGTCAACTGGCCGCCTTCCTCGTGGCCGACGTATCCCGGCGGCGAGCCGATGAATTTGGCGACCGCGTGCTTTTCCATATACTCGGACATATCGAACCGGATCAGCGCGCGTTCCGAGCCGAACAGAAATTCGGCGAGCGTGCGCGCGACTTCCGTTTTGCCGACGCCGGTCGGGCCGAGAAACAGAAACGAGCCGACCGGTTTGTTCGGATGCTTCAGACCGGCGCGCGAGCGGCGCACGGCGCGGGCGAGCGCGGAGATCGCCGGCCGCTGCGAGATGATCCGCTTGTGGAGCTCGGTTTCGATCTGCAAAAGCTTTTTCGCCTCTTCCTGCTTGACGCGCTGGATCGGAATGCCCGTCCAGCGGGCGATCACTTCCTCGACGTCCTCTTTTTTGACCTCGACGGCGAAGAACGAGCTTTCGAGATTCTTCAGCTCGTAGGCGAGAAGCTGTTCCTCGTTGGCGGTCGCGCGTTTCCAGTTTTCGACGGTTTCCTTCCACGACGGCTCGGCGATCTTGCCCTCGTTCTCGTAGCGCAGCTTGGCGCGCGCGCCGGCTTCGTCCAGAACGTCGATCGCCTTGTCGGGCAGAAAACGGTCGGGAATATAGCGGTTGGTCTGGTAGACGGCCGCTTCGAGCGCTTCCTTCGAATAGCGGATCTGGTGGAAGGATTCGTATCTTTCGGCCAGTCCCTCGACGATCCTGAGGGCTTCCTCCTCGTTCGGCGGGACGATCTTGACGGCCTGAAAACGGCGTTCGAGCGCCTTGTCCTTCTCGATCGACTTGCGGAATTCCGCGGGCGTCGTCGCGCCGATGCACTGGACTTCGCCGCGCGAGAGCGACGGTTTGAGGATGTTCGCCGCGTCGAGCGTGCCCTCGGCCGAGCCGGCGCCGACGAGCGTGTGGAGCTCGTCGATAAAGATGATGAACTGATCGTTCTGCTTGAGCTCGGTCATAATCTTTTTGAGCCGTTCCTCAAACTGACCGCGGTATTTCGTGCCGGCGACGATCAGCGACAGATCGAGCGAGAGAATCCGCTTGTTTTCGAGAAACGTCGGCACGCTGCGGTCGACGATCCGCTGCGCGAGGCCCTCGATGATCGCCGTCTTGCCGACGCCCGCTTCGCCGATCAGGACCGGATTGTTTTTGGTCCGGCGGCAGAGAATCTCGATCAGGCGCTCGATCTCGGCGTCGCGGCCGATCAGCGGGTCGAGCTTGCCGTCGGCGGCTTCCGCCGTCAGGTCGCGCGTGAATTCCTGCAAATGCGGCGTGTCCGTCTTTTCGCGGGCGTTCGCCGGGTAAAGATCCGCAAAGCCGCTCTGCCGCGCGATCTCCTCGCGCGCGTCCTGCACGCGCAGGCCGTACTGAAAAAGAATTTCGGCGGCGATCGATTTTTCCTCGCGGATGATGCCGAGCAGGAGATGCTCGGGGCCGATGTGCCGGTTCTGCAGCTTGCGGCTCTCCTCGGCCGCGTAGGCCAGAATCCGTTTGGTTTCCGGCGACAGATGCAGCTCGGCCGACTGCGGGATGCGGTCGCGGAGCGTGATCCTTTCCTCGACTTCGCGCCGGACGGCCTCGACCGTCAGGCTGTTGCGAAACGGGAAGAACCGCGCCGAGACCGTTTTATCCTCGCGCATCAGGCCGAGCAGGATGTGTTCGGGCGAAATGACTTGTGAACCGTATTGTAATGCTTCGTAACGGGCGAAAAAAATAACTCGCCGCGCTTTTTCGGTGTAGCGTTCGAACATAAAAAAACTACCTGTTAAGACCGGTCGTTGGACTAATAACCTAAGTCTGAACTTTTATGAAAAATTTTTCAAGACAGAATTTTTCCGAGACTTGCCTAAATATAGTTCCAAAGCCCCGAAAAATCCACAAAAATTTACGCCGTCCGCAAATTTTCTAAAGGTTTCAGACGGCTGGCTTTAAATGCCGGGTAAAAGGTCGCCGCCAGAGACAGTCCGAAAGCGCTCGCCGCAATCGATGAAAGGCTTCCGAACGACGGGTGCAGCGGAATATATTCGAGCGTGTAAACATCCGCCGGCAGCCCGACGAGCCGGAAATAATTCGCCAGCCAGCAGCCGAGCAGGCCCAGAACCAGCCCGCCGAAAATCCCTGTCAATCCCAAGAACATTCCTTCGATTAAAAAAATCGCCGTCAGGTTGCGCGTCTTCGCGCCGCAGGTCCGGAGCACGGCGATGTCGAGCCGGCGCTCGTTGACGAGCAGCGCGAGCGTCGTCGTGATGTTGAGCGCGGCGACGAGGATGATCAGCGAGATGATCAGAAACGTCATTTTCCGCTCGAGGCCGAGCGCGGCGAAGAGCGGCCGGTTCGCTTCCTGCCAGTCGACGACCCGGAAATTTTCGTCCAGCGCGGCGCGGATTTCGCGGGCCGTCGCGTCGGCCCGGTAAATGTCGGCGACCGAAACGTTCAAAAGGGTCGGCGCAAACTCGGCGCGGTTTGCGAGCCGCGCGAATTTTTCGGGTGCGACGTAGACCCACGCCGCGTCGTAATCGTAAAGCCCGGTCTCGAAGATTTCGGCGACCCGGACGCGCGACGGCGTCTGATTTTCGAGCGTCAGGAGTTCGGCCGTGTCGCCCGGTTTCAGGTTCAGCTTCTCGGCGAGCCGCCGGCCGACGAAGATCTGGTTGCCGGTTAAATTATTCAGGTAACGGACTTTAAGGATCGCGTAGGCGGCCCCGCCGTCGCTCGCGAGGAGCGCGTTTTCGAGCGCCGTCGGGACGACTTCGCGGACGTTTTCGATCGCTTTCAGCCGGCCGGCGATTTCCGGCGCGTTCGGAATTTCGGCGCCGTCTTTCAAGGAAACGGCTATCTGCGCCGTGTTGGCGAGAATCCGGTCGCGCATCTCGTCGGCGAAGCCCTGCGCGAGCGCCTGCGCGAAGACGAGGCTCGCGACGCCGGCCGCGAGCCCGACGACGGCGACCGCCGCCGTAAACCGCGCCAGCGATTTTTTCCGGGCGCGAAAATATTTGAAGGCGAGCCTCAGTTCGAACGACATTCCTTTTAATGGTAAATGGTAAACGGCAAATGGCAAAAGACCGCGGATTTCGCTAAAATTTAATTTTTATATTACAGAGATTTGCCGGAAAAGACCGGAAATCCGGAATCGAAGATCGGGAAAATGCCTTTAGCCGCCATCGAGGAAGCCGTCGCCGACATTCGCGACGGGAAAATGATCATCATCGTCGACGACGAAGACCGTGAAAACGAGGGCGACCTCGTCTGCGCGGCCGAGAAAATCACGCCCGAAATCATCAATTTTATGGCCGTCCACGGGCGCGGCCTGATCTGTCTGCCGCTGACCGAGGAGCGCTGCGATTATCTGCAGCTCCAGCCGCAGACCGCCGAAAACACGTCGGGCTTCGGCACCGCCTTCACGGTCTCGATCGAGGCGCGCGAGGGCGTCACGACCGGGATTTCGGCGGCCGACCGCGCGAAGACGATCCTGACGGCCGTCGATCCGGCGTCGAAACCGTCGGATCTGGCGCGGCCGGGCCACGTTTTTCCGCTCCGCGCGAAACAGGGCGGCGTGCTCGTCCGCGTCGGGCAGACCGAGGCGAGCGTCGATATGGCGCGGATCGCCGGGCTCGACCCGTCGGCCGTGATCTGCGAGATCATGAATGACGACGGGACGATGGCGCGGATGCCCGAGCTCGAAGTCTTCGCCGAAAAACACGGGCTCCGGATCATCTCGGTCGCCGATCTCGTCCGCTACCGGATCCGCAAGGAAACGCTCGTCCGAAAGGTCGTCGAAACCGATCTGCCGACCGATTACGGCGTTTTCCGGGCGGCGATCTACGAGAACGTGATCAACGGCGAGACGCATATCGCGCTCCGGATGGGCGATTTTTCGCAGACAACCGAACCCGTTCTGGTGCGCGTCCAAACCGAGAATGTCACGTTCGCGATGTTCGGCTCGCAGCTCGGCGAAGCCTCCCGGGCGATCACCGAATCGCTCCGGAAAATCGCCGCCGCCGAATGCGGCGTGATTCTTTATCTGCGCCAGCGCGAGCATAATCTGGACCTGATCCACCAGCTGCAGACTTATGCGCTGATGCAGGAAAAAGGGCTGGATTTTCGGACCGCCCGGCGCGAAACCGGTTACGGGCGCTTTCGCGATTACGGCATCGGCGCGCAGATCCTGAACGATCTCGGCGTCCGGAAAATCCGCCTGCTGTCGAACCATCCCCCGCGCATCACGGCAATCGAGGGTTTTAATCTGGAAATTGTCGAAACCGTCGGTTTATAATTAAAAGTCTTAAGTCTTGAGTCATAAGTCTTGAGTCGGTTGAAGAGCGGGCGGCTTTTCGGTCGATTCAAAGCGGTTTCAAAGCGAAAATGTATTTCCGACTCGGGACTTCAGACTAACAAAATCAAGGGGTAAAAATGTCCGAAGAAAACGATAATCAGGCCGTCGAGACGGAAGAAAACGGGACGCCGGAAAACGGCGCCGGCGAAGCTGCGCCCGCCGCACCGCGCCGGCGGCGGTTTTTCACGCGCCGCAGGGCCGGTCTCGCGGCCGGGCTGCTTGCGCTGACGGTCGTCGTCGGCGCGATCCTGATCGCCGTTTTCTATCGCTACGGCGTTTTCGACAATTACATCCGCGCGCAGTTCGTCGCGAAGATGGACCGGATCGGCATCACGTTCACGGCCGACACGTTCCGCGTGACGGTCGCGCCGCTCAAACTCGAGCTCAAAAACGCGACCTTCAACGACAAGCTGACCGGCGAAAAGCTCTTTTTCATCCGCAATGCCGAGATCGGCCTGACCGTTCAGAATCTTTACTCGTGGCAGCTTTCGCGCGACATCACCGTCGATTCGACCGATGTCGACGGCGCCGAAGTCTGGGTCAAATTCGACGAGAACGGCAAATCTAATTTCTCCAACCTCCAGTTCGTCGAGGAACAAAACCGGATCAATTTCAATTACTCGTCGATCCGCTTCAATCTCAAGGACGGGCTCGTCCATTACGGCGACGTCGAACGCCGGCTCGGCGGCGACGCGAAAAACGTCGTCCTCGCGATCGGGCCCGAGGATCTCGCCGTGCCCGACGACGAGAAGCGCTATAAATTCGATCTCAACTCGAAGGATTCGAATTTCGTCTACGACCGGAGCCGGCTCGAAAACATCGACCTGCGCGTGCAGGGCATCACCGATGCGAAGGGCGCGGACATCACCGGGCTGCAGCTGACGACGCCGATCGGCCAGTCGAACCTGAAAGGCCGCATCGACGGCTGGGAATCGCCGAAATACAAGTTCGAGCTCGAATCGACGGTCGATCTGACGCAGACTTCGAGCGTCTTTCCGCTCGGCACGCCGCTCCGCGGGATCGGCAATTTCAAGGGCACGGTTTCGGGCGAGGGCGAAAAATACCGGGTCGCGGGCGAGATCTCGTCCGAATCGCTGGCCGCCTCGAACATTTATCTGAAAACCCTGAACGTCAACGCGACCGTCGACGGCAGCGGCTCGATGTACGAGGCCAACGGCAAGGCGATCGCGCAATTGCTGACGTTCGAGGACTTCAAGATCGACTACCCGCAGCTCGTCGGCCTGATCCGCGGCACCGGCACCGATTTCAAATGGTTCGGCGAGCTGCAGGCGGCGGCCGCGAAAACGCCGTTCGGAACGATCGGCCGCGTCTTTATCGCCGACGCCGTCGCCGAATACAAGGAAGATAAATTTACGGCCGCGTTCGGCCGCGCGCGGACGCCCGTCTTTTCGTCGAAGGGCTTCGACATCGAAAACCTCGACGCGTCGAACGGCCGGCTCGACATCAAGGACGGCGTCACGAACCTCTCCGTGCCGAGCGCGCAGGCCGGCAAATTTAAGACCAAGGCGTTCGAGCTCGACGGCGTCAAAACACAGAATTTAAAGCTCAAAGACGTGCCGAAGCGGACCGACATCGAGATCGAAAAGGTCTCGTCGGACGCGGCCGCGATCAAGGACACGAAGTTCAAAAACCTGACGGCCGAGCGGGCGCGCGTCGGCTACGAAAACGGCACGACGACCTTTCTCGCCGACACGATGCGGGCGGCCGCCGTCGATCTCGACGACGTCCGGCTCGGCGAGGTCTTCGCCTACAACTTCAACGTTCGCGACGTGCCGAGCGAAACGATCGTCGCCGCCGATAACTTAAAGGTCGCGAAGGTCGAGAGCAGCGCCGCCGTGCTCGGCACGCTGAACATCGCCGGCGTCCGGCTGACGGTGCGCGAGGGCCGCATCGAGGGCACGTCGGGCGACATCGACGCGGGCACCGTGACGCTCGCCAAAAACTCGACTCTGCCCGACGGCGGCAAGCTCGAAAACGTTAAGATCAACAAGCCCGTCTTCGTCCTCGAACCGGCGGGCGGCTATCGCGTCAGCGCCGATATGAGCCTCGGCGGCGGCGCGCTCGGCAGCGTCAATCTCGGCGCGGCGCGGGCGGCCGTCGTCGTCGACAACGACCGCGTCGCGCTCAATAACTTAACCGCCGACGTGATGGACGGCAAGCTCAGCGGCAACGCGGCGATCGCCTTCGAATCGCGCAACCGCTCGGAGATCAACGTCGATTTCGCGGGCCTCAATCTCGGCAAGCTGCTCGCTTTGCAGGGCGGCCGCGTCGTGCCCGTCGAGGGCCAGACGACCGGCAATGCGAATCTGACGTTCGCCGGCACGAATTTCAAAACGGCGACCGGCAGCTTAACGGCCGACATCGCGGCCAACGCCGGAACCGCCGAGCGCGGTCTGATTCCGGTCACCGGCCGCATCGAGGCGAACGCCACGAACGGGCTTTTCAGCCTCGACGTTGCGCGGCTCAACACCGAAAAAAGCGAGTTTGCCGCGACCGGCAGCTTCGACCTCAACGGCTACAATTCGAATCTCGATCTGGCGCTCGACTCGACCGACGCGAAAGAGATCGAACGGATCGTCAAAGTGCTCGGCGTCTCGCCCGATTTCGACCGCAAAGTCGAGGAATACAAGGCCGAATTCGCCGGCAATCTGACTTTTAAGGGCCGCCTGACGGGCAACGTCTCCGACCCGACGATCGACGGCCGGGCGGCGCTCGATTCGCTGATCCTGCGCGGGCGCGAGCTCGGCTCGGTGCAGACCGACCTGCTCGTCTCGCCGACCGGCACTCAGCTTAAAAACGGGCTTCTGCGGGAAGCGGACGGCGGCACGCTCGCCTTCGACGTCGACGTTCCGCGCGGCGGCACGAACAACATCGCGGTCAAGGCGACGCTGACCAACATCAACACCGGCAATCTGCTCGCCGCGCTGCCGGTCAACCTGCCCGAATCGCTGCGCGGCCTGCAGGCCAACACGTCCGGGACGATCGACGTCAGCGGCCTGCCCGACGCGATGCAGGGCACGGCCAATCTGACAGCGACCGGCGGCTCGCTGCGCGGCCAGACCTTCGACAATCTCGACACCCGTGTGACCTTTGCCGGAAATTCGGTCAACGTCGAAAAATTCGACGCGACGTTCGGCGCGGGCCGCCTGACGGCGACCGGCAATTACCGGACCGACACGACCGCCTTCGATTTCACGGCCGAGGGCAAAAACATCCCGTTCGCGCGGATTCAGCCGTTCATCACGACCAGCGACAAGTTTCCCGACGTCGGCGGCAGCGTCGATCTGACGGCGCGCGCGACCGGCCGGACGGCCGATTCGCGAAGCTACGAGATCAACTTCAACGGCCGCGGCACGGACGTCACGCTCAACGGCAACCCGCTCGGCGAGGTCGTCTTCAGCGGCAAAACCGAAAATCAGCAGCTCAACGCGAACCTGACGGCCAATCTCGAAGGTCAGCAGCAGACGATCGCCGCGAACATCAATTTCGCCGATCCGAACCTGCCGTTCCGCGCCGAAACGAATTTCAACAACACGGAGCTCGCGCCGTTCATCGCGCTGATCCCGCGCCAGACCGGCAACGTCGGCGTCACCGGCCAGGCGACCGGCCGGATCTTTCTCGAAGGCGATCTGATGAGCCCGAACGCGGCCGGCGAACGCGAATTCACGACCGGCAACCTGAAGGGCTCGGCCAATTTCAGCCAGCTCGCGCTCCAGATCGGCGACACGCCGATCGCCGCCACCGAACCGGTCGCGATCCGCTTCGACTCGACGCAGGTCGTCGTCGACAACGCCAAGTTCGCCGGCGCCGGCTCGAATCTCACGATCAGCGGCACGAAAGCGCTGACCGCCAACGGCATCAATAATTTAAACGTCGACGGCCAGATCAATCTGAGCATTCTCAACGCCGTCTCGCCGAACGCCTTTTTCGCCGGCCTCGCCGACGTCAACGTCCGCGTCACCGGCCCGAACCAGACGGCGCGGCTCAACGGCACGGCCGAGATGCGGAACGCGTCGGCGTCGGCCTTTATCGGCACCGAGCGGATCTCGTTCGAACGGCTCAAGGGCCGCATCATCTTCACGTCGAACCAGGCGCAGATCGACGAGCTGACCGGCTTTCTCGGCGGCGGCAAGTTCACCGCTTCGGGCGGCGCGTTTCTGAACGACAATTTGCAGCTTTCGGCTTTCCGGCTCGGACTGCGCGGCGAGAACGTGACGGTTCCGCTGCCGAAAAACTTTCTGACGACCGGCGACGCCGAGGTCGAGATCAACGGCCGCCGCGAGGGCCAGAAGCTGAGCACCTTCATCGCCGGCCGGATCAACGCGAAACGCAGTCTTTACTCGCGCGACATCGATCTCGCCGACGTCATCGGCGGCCGCCGCGAGGGCTCGATCTCGCAGAGCGGCGGCAGCTCGTCGTCGCTCGGCGACATCAATCTCGATCTGCTCGTCGAGGGCCGCAACGCGCTCGTCGTCCGCAACAATCTCGCCGACCTGACGGCGTCGCTGAGCCTCCGCGTGACGGGCGATCTCGACGTGCCGCAGGTCGAGGGCCGGATCACGGCCGACCGCGGCACGCTGTTCTACCGCAACGACCGCTACGAGGTCCAGCGCGGCGAGCTCGTCTTTCCGCCGAACACCGGCGGCATCGAGCCGGTCGTCAACCTGCAGGCCGAGTCCGAGATCAACGGCTACCAGATTTTCGTCAGTCTGAACGGCAAGCTGACCGACACCGAAAACCTGGCGGCGAACGTCCGTTCGAACCCGGCGCTGCCGCAGCCCGACGTCATCTCGCTGATCACGACCGGCAGTCTGACCAACACCGAGGGCGGCATCTCGACGCTCGCGCAGTCGGGCATCAACACGGCGGCCGAGATTCTGACCGATCAGATCATCAACAAGCCGATCGCGAAGGCGACCGACAAGCTGTTCGGGCTCAACAAGTTCCAGCTCGACCCGATCATCTCGGGCCAGCGTCTGAACCCGACGGCGCGGCTGACCGTCGGACGGCAGATCAACCGCAATCTGCTCGTCACCTATTCGACGAACCTGTCGGAAGACCAGAATCAGGTGCTCGCGCTCGAATACCGCGTCTCGAACCGGCTGTCGTTCGTCGCGCAGTACGAGCAGCGGCCGCTCAACAACGTCACACGGAACAAAGACGTTTTCAGCTTTGAAATCCGCTTGCGAAAGCGATTCTAATGTTAAGTTTTGGAAGTTCAGGAAGTTCAGGAAGTTCAGGAAAGTTGAAAAAGTTTGTAGGGAAGACAACCGACTTCCCAAACTTCCTAAACTAAAAAAGAGTAAGGGGTTAAATTTGAAAAACAGCAGCGCAGGAATGCAAGGAAGGAAATATTTTAAAATAAAAGACGGGAACTCTATTCAGGGAAAGGGCTTTCTTCTTTTCATTTTTGCCTTTTTGCTTTGCGTCTCATCCGTCGGCGCGCAGAACCGGTACGAGAACCGGCCGCTCGCCGAACCGGTAGACATCACTTTCGAGGGCAACGACCGCGACCTCTCGGCGGCCGAGCAGTTTCGATTGATCGCCCGCAACACGCTCGGCACGACCTATTCGAGCCTCAAGATCCGCGAGACGATCCAGGCCATCTACGACACGAAAAAAGTCGTCTCCGTGACGGTCGAAGCCAGCGAAACCGGCGGCAGCGCCGTCCGCCTGCGCTTCATCATCAAGCGCAAAACGCAGGCCGAACGGGTTTCGGTCGTCGTCGGCAACACGATCGGCGACAAGGTGACCGAGGACGAGCTGCTGTTTCGCCTCAATCTCGTCACGCCGGGCAGTCCCGTCACCGACCAGATCCTGCAGGCCAACGCCGGCGCGATCCTCGAATACCTGCGCGAACGCGGCTTTTACAAATCCGAGGTCGTTCCGAGCCAGAAAACCTCGTCGGCCGAAACGCGCGTCGGCGTCGTCTTCACCGTGACGCCGAACGAGCAGGCCAAGGTCGGCGCGTTCAAGATCGACATTCAGGGCTTCGACGTCGACAAGGTCCGGTCGAAGCTCAAGCTCCGGCCGGGCGAATATTACTCGCGCGAAAAGCTCAATCAGGACGTCGAGCGGATCCGCAAGGCGCTCCGCGACGAGGATTTCTTCGCGCCCGAGCTGTCCGAGCCGCGCGTCGTCTTCGAAAACGACACGAACACGATCAATCTCGAACTGACCGGCAAGGTCGGCCCGACGATCAAGGTCACGGTCGAGGCCAAAAACGAGAAGGTCGGCGAGGGCACGCAGACGCGGCTGCTGCCGATCAAGCGCGAGGGCACGCTCGATTTTTCGGCGATCGTCGAGGGCGAGCGCCGGCTCGAAAATTATTTTCAGGAACAGGGCTACTTTTTCGCCGACGTGACGCCGGTCTGCTCCGTCCAGCCCGCGCTGACCGAAGCGGAAGCGAGCTACACGGTCAACGAAACCAATCTGTTATGCGCCTCGCTGAGCGGCGCGGATCTGACGAACCGGACGGTCGAGGTCAAATATCAGGCCGATCTCAACCGCCAGCTCAAGCTCGTCGACATCCGCATCGAGGGCACGAACCGGCTGCCGATCGAGGAGATCAAGACCGTCCTCGAATCGCAGGAAGCATCCCTGCTCGGCATCATTCCGTTTCTCGGCTACGGGCGCGGCTACACCAGCCAGGAGCTGCTCGCGGAGGACGTCGACACGATCAAATCGCTGATGCGCGAGCTCGGCTACCGCCGCGCCGACGTCCGCGTCCGGCAGGGCGTTTCGCCGACCGGCGACAATCTGATCATCACGTTCGTCGTCGACGAGGGCAAGCCAACGCGGATCGACGACGTCGCGATCACCGGCAACACCGCTTTTTCGGCCGCGACGCTGAAGACCGAGCTCCCGAACCTCGTCGGCCAAAACTATTCGCGCGCCAAGATCCGCAACGGCCAGCGCAAGCTCGCCGAATATTATTCGAATCAGGGCTTTTACGACGCGAAGATCAATTACGACATCGAGGAATCGGGCTCCGACGACACCGAAGACCGCGTCAAGGTGATCTACAAGGTCGAAAACGAGGGCAAAAAGGTCTTCATCAACCGGATCCTGATCTACGGCATCGAGCGCACCAAGCGCGAATCGATCCTCAAGGCGATCAACCTGCGCTCCGGTCAGACCCTGCGCGCCGCCGACATCTTTTCGAGCGAGCAGAATCTCTACGCGACCGACGCGTTCAAGCGGGTCGAGATCAAGCCCGAGCCGGCCGGCGAAAACCCGGACGGCAGCCGTCTGACCGACGTCATCATCAACGTCGAGGAACAGGCGCCGCGCCTGCTGACCTACGGCGGCGGCTTTTCGACCGACGCCGGGCCGTTCGGCTTTTTCGACATCCGCCACTACAATCTTTTCGGCAATCTCCAGCAGGGCGGCGCGCGCGTCCGGATCAGCCGCCTGCAGCAGCTCGCCGGGATCGACTTCATCAATCCGCGATTCCTGCGCGACGGCCGCAACGCCGACGGCACGCAGCGATTCGCGCCGCTGACGTTCACGGCGCAGTACCAGCGCGATTCGACCGTCACGCGTTTTTTCCGGTCGGTCTTCGACAAGGGCACGTTCGGCATCGTCCAGCGAATCGACGCCAACGGCAACCCGATCGACGAGTTCGGCAACAACACCGGCAGCCCGACGATCAACCGGCTGACGCTCTCGGCCGAGACGAGCCGCACGATCAGCGTCAAAAACCGGAGCATCCTCTTCGCGCGCTACAAGTTCGAGGACGTTCGCCTGTTCAATGTCGAGAGCCTGCTGATCAAAGATCTGCTCGTGCCCGACGCGCGAATCCGGACTTCCGGCTTCGGCGCGACGTTCGTCCGCGACACGCGCGAAAACTGCACGACCAAATACACGCTGCTCGAGATCATCTCGCGCGGCGAGCCCGGCGATCCGTGCCGCTACAATCCGGGCGACCCGACCAAAGGCGAATACCTGACGGCCGAATACAACGTCTCGGTGCCGTTTCTCGGCGCGAACATCGGCTTTCAGAAGTTTCAGGCGTCGTACTACCGCTTTTACACCGTGCCGTTTTTGAAGAACACGACCTTCGCCGGCCGCGCCGTCCTCGGGCTGGCGAACGTCTTCGCGAAGGGCAACCGTTTCTCGCCGGCGCAGTTTCCGGGCCTCGAAGGCATTCTGCCGATCAGCGAGCGGTTCTTCGCGGGCGGTTCGACCAGCTTGCGCGGCTTCGACTTCGAATCGGCCGGCCCGCGCGTCGTGATCGTCCCGCAGGGAATTTTCCGCAATTCGCAGGGCCAGATCGTTTCGCTCCAGCCGTTTACGGTCCCGTTCGGCGGCAACGCGCTGGCGATCGTCAATCTCGAAGCGCGCGTCCCGCTCACGAAATCGGTCCGCGCCGTCCCGTTTTACGACGGCGGCAACGTCTTCCGGCGCGTCGGCGACATCTTCAAATCCACGGCCGCCGACCCGAACGACGTTTTCGGATCGAATTTCCGGTCCGTCTGGTCGCACACGGTCGGCCTCGGCCTGCGGCTCAAAACGCCGATCGGCGGCGAATTCGGCGTCGATTACGGGTATCTTTTCAACCCGCCGCGCTTCCTGATCCCGCAGCCCGGCAACGCGCCGAACGCGATCTATCAGGTCCGCCGCGAACAGCTGCATTTCAGGTTCTCGCAGGCTTTCTGACGCCGGAGCGCCGGCATCCTGCCGGCAAACGTCGCGTAAGCGGCGTCAAGCGCTTCATTTCTCTAAATTTTCAGGGAAATGAAAGGCTGTTTGCGTTTTTCAAACGCATTGCCGGCAGGATGCCGGCGCTCCGTTTTAACACAGAATCGAGGCGAGATTTTCCGCCGGTTCGCGGATCAGGCGGCGGGCGGCGGCGCGGATCTGCGATTTCGAATCTTCGTCGGTGATGTATTCGACCGGCGATTTGCCGTCGACGCGGGCCAGATGCAGGACCGGCAGCAGCCGCGCGATCCGTTTTTCGAGCGCGGCCCGCGGCTCCCACGTGACTTCGTTCAAATAGCTTTCGCTAAACGCCCGGAAACATTCGAAATAATCTTCTTTCGAAGCCGGCCGGTAGACGGCTTTGAGGAGAAAATGATTGAGACAGAACGCCGGATCGAAGGCCGGATCGCCGAACCACGCGGTTTCGGCGTCGAGAAAGATCGGCGAGCGGCGCCCGACGAGAATGTTTTTCGGGCTCACGTCGCCGTGGACGAGCGCGATCTTCGCGGCCAGCGTTTCGCGGGCAAGCGTTTCGATCGACGGCGCGAGATCGGGATGCCGGCCGGCCGTCGCGAGCAGATACGGCTCGATCCGCAATGCGTAAAAAAGCTCGTCGGTCGCGAATTTTTCGGCGATTTTCGGGTCGAAAGCGCTCCGGGCGTGAATTTTTCCGAGCGCCGCGCCGACTCTCGCGGCGAAGCCGGCGTCGGCCTTCCCTTTCAATAAATCCGTTTTCCACACCTGTGAATCTTCCGGCGCGAGAAATTCCATCGCGAGCATCTGCATTTCGGCGTCGTGCGCGACCGGTCGCGGCACGAGCCCCGGAAAATTTTCGTGGACGAAATTGAACCATTCCCACTCGTAAAGATTGCGCTCGACCGGCGCCCGCCAGTCGGCCGCGACCCTCAGCTTGGCGAGCGCGCGTTTGACGCAGACCGTCGCCCGCGGCAGCCGGACGCGCCAGATGTCGCTCGACACACCGCCCGCGAGCGGCGTCCACTGAGCCGTCTCGCCGCGCTTCAAAAGATGCGTGCGATACAGAAATTCATCCGGATTTTCGACCGAATCGTTCATCATAGGCGATTTCGGATTTCGGATTTCGGATTTCGGATTTATTTATTCACGAAATCCGCATTTCCTTTGGAATCAAAAGCTAGAGATCACAGACCAATCCGAAATCCGAAATCCGAAATCCGAAATCGGCATATCCGAAATCCGAAATCGGCATCATTTTCCGACGGCGAAGCCGCCGTCGATCTCGAAGGCGGTGCCGGTCACGAAGGCCGCTTCGTCGCTCGCCAGATAGAGCACCGAAGCGGCGATCTCGTCGGGCGTGCCCATCCGGCCGACGGCCTGCGTGGCGGACATCTCGGCGTAGGCTTTCGCCGGATCCGCGTACTCGGAAAGCCGTTTTTTGACGAACGGCGTCTCGACGCGGCCCGGACAGATCGCGTTGGCGCGGATGCCGTCGAGCGCGTGGTCGAGCGCGACGCATTTCGTAAAGCCGACGACCGCGAATTTCGTCGTGCAGTAGGCGAGCCGGTCCCTGATCGCGATGACGCCGCCGATCGACGCGGTGTTGACGATGACGCCGTATTTGCGGGCGATCATCGACGGCAGAAAGGCCTTCGTCAGGCTGAACATCCCGCGCACGTTGACCGCGTACAGCCGGTCGAGATCTTCTTCGGCCGTTTCCAGCAGCGTCCCGACGTGGCCGATGCCGGCGTTGTTGACGAGAATGTCGAGCCTTCCCTTTTCCTCCAGAACGGCGGCGGCGGCGCGCTCGCAGTCGGCCCGCGCGGCGAGATCGACCTTGATGAATGCGGCGTTGCCCGCTTCATTGGCGACGCGCGCGCCGTTCGCTTCGTCGACGTCGGCGACATAAACGAACGCGCCGGCCGCCGCCAGCGTCTTCGCGATCGCCTCGCCGATCCCCGAAGCCGCCCCCGTCACGAGCGCGATTTTTCCTGTCAGATCAAACATAAAACTTTTCGATGCCGATTATAGCGAGTGACAAAACTTGTCGGAATAATAAGCGTTAAACCCGCAGTCGGTTTTTAAACGATGCACTAAAAACACGAAAGAAATTTAGTGTGTTTAGTGTGTTTAGTGGAAGAAAAAAAAGCGACCGCGACCGGAATCGACACTTTTTCCAATAAGTTCCGTCACTAACTATAACTTTTCTAAAAACAAATAACCGCCCATCAAAAAACAATCCGAAATCCGAAATCATTACCGTGAAAAGGAATTTGACGACAACCGGTCCATTGCACTTCACGCTCAAAGTCAAATCTGAAACCTCGTGACTGGAGCGCGGGCATCCTTGCCTGCCTGAGCGCGAGAGCGCGAACGAGCCTTTCACTATCGAGAAACTCCGAGGATTTGAAACGTTTCGACACCGCTCGCGCGGCGTGGCCGGCAAGGATGCCCGCGCTCCAGTCCGCGTTTTCCGGTTTTCCTTATAACCGCCAATCTTTTTAACAGTTATGATCCGAAATCAACCGTTTATTACCGGATTCGACAAAATCCCCAATCCCTCGATCTCGACTTCGGCGACGTCGCCGTCCTTCATAAAAACCGGCGGCGTTCGCGCGAAGCCGACGCCCGGCGGCGTGCCGGTCGCGATGATGTCGCCCGGGACGAGCGTCATCGAGGCCGACAGGAATTCGATCAGCTCGGGAATCCGGAAGATCAGCTGGTCGGTGTTCGAATCCTGGAGCGTCGCGCCGTTGAGCCGGAACCGGATCCGCAGCTTGTGCGGGTCGGCAAGCTCGTCGGCGGTCGCGATGTATTCGCCGATCGGCGCGAACGTGTCGCACGATTTGCCGCGCACCCACTGGCCGTCGGCAAACTGGAAATCGCGCGCCGAAACGTCGTTGAAATTCGTGTAGCCGAAGACGTAATCCATCGCGTCGGCGGCCCTGACGTGTTTGGCGCGGCGGCCGACGACGACCGCCATCTCGGCCTCGTAATCGACCTTCGCGCTCGTTCGCGGCAAAAAGATCGGCTCGTTCGGGCCGGCGATGCAGTTGGCGAATTTCGAAAAGATGACCGGCGACTCGGGCACCGCCATCTTGCTTTCGCGGGCGTGGTCGCGGTAATTGAGGCCGACGCAGATGATCTTTTCCGGCCGCGGCACGGGCGCGCACAATCGAACGTCCGCTTTCGCGATGCGCGGCAGCTCGTGTTTCGCCAGCTCGCGCCGCGCGTTCGCGAGAAAATCGTTGTCGAGGTCGAAGCACCGCAAAAGCCCGAGCGGCGACAGCTCGCCGTCGGCCGCGAGCACCGTCAGATCGACGATCTCAGTCCCGGACACGAGCGCGCCGCAGCGGTAATTCGCGTCGGTTTCGTTATTCTTAAAAACGACAAATTTCATAATTCAACGGTAACTTTCAAAATCCGCGAGCGGCAAATCCGGCGGCGATTTTTTTTCGTTTCCTACATCGACGGCGTCCGCGCGTCGTCCGGGTCGGCCCAGCGCGTGTTCGGGACGATCGGCGTCCAGTCGGGCCGGAGCGGGTCTTTGTCGTAATTGTAGCCGCCGAGCGATTTGTAAAGCTCGGCGTATTCGGCCAGCTTGTCGCGGTCCAATTTAACGCCGAGACCGGGCGCGTCCGGAACCCTGATCCTGCCGCCGCGATATTCGAATTTTCCGCCCTCGATGACGTCGTCGCGGAGGTGATGATAATGCGCGTCGGCCGCGAAGGTCAGGTTCGGGATGACCGCGCCGAGATGGAGCATCGTCGCGAGCTGGATGCCCAATTCGCCCGACGAATGGACGGCGACGCCGAGCTGAAACGTCTCGCAGATGCCGGCCGCTTTGACGCACGGCCGGATGCCGCCCCAGAACGTCGTGTCGAGCAGGATCACGTCGACGGCCGTGTCGAGGACGTTCGCCGCGAGCTGTTCGAAATTGACGACGACCGTGTTGGTCGCGAGCGGCATCCGCACTTTTTCGCGCGTGCGCCGCATTCCGTGGAGGCCGAAAACCGGGTCTTCCAGATAATCGTTGCGGATGTCCTCGATGGCCTGGCCGAACCAGATCGCCTGTTCGGTCGACCACGACGCGTTCGGGTCGAAGCGAAACGAATCGCCGCGCGTCCGGTCGATGCCGAGCTCGCCCGCGAGCGCCCGAAAACATTCGAGCTCGTATTCCGGCGCGAAAACGCCGCCCTTTAATTTATGCGACGTAAAGCCGTAGCGCTGCTTCAATTCGCGGGCGTGGCCGACGAGCTGCTCGATCGTCCGGACCTCGCCCGCGCCGGTTTTCGCGTCCGGATAGCGAAAGAACAGATACGAGGCGAACGGCACTTCCGACTGCAGCCTGCCGCCGAGAATTTCATAGACCGGGACGTTCCATTTCTGGCCGAGAATGTCGAGACAGGCGAACTCCAAAGCCGCCAGAATCTGCGTCCGGTTGTTGTAGAGCGAGGCCGTCGGGTTGGCGATCTTGAAGCGCATCTCCTCGAGATTGGCCGGGTTGTGGCCGACGAGATACGTCTTCATCGCGCGAAACGTCGCCTCGGCCGATTCGCCGCCGCCGCCCATTTCGCCGAGACCGACGAGGCCTTCGTCGGTTTCGACCTCGACGATCGTCCGCACGAATCGTCCCCAATGCGCTCCGGCCGCGTGCCGGAGCGGAGCTTCGAGCGGCACCGTGACGGTCGTCGCTCTGATGTCCGTGATTTTCATTCCGTGATCTTATTGTCCTTTAAAAATTTCCAGATCTCGTTGAAGGCGTTGACGTAATCGGCCTGTTTGAACTGGCCGTGCCCGCCGTCTTTGATCGTCAAAAGCTCGTTTTTTACCTTAACTTTGTCGAGCGCTTCGTGCAAACGGACGGCCTGCGAATACGGCACGACGTCGTCCTTGTCGCCGTGGATCGTGATGATCGGCGGCAGGCCTTCGCGGACGTAAGTCAGCGGCGAAACCTGCCGGGCGACCGCCGCCGCGTTCGATTGGCTGCCCATCCACATCACGGCGTAATTTTTCAGGTTCGGGCCCGCGATGAGGTCGTTCACGTCGGTGATGCCGAACCAGTTGACGATCGCCGCGACGCGCATTTTCACGTCGCCGTATTTTTCGTCGGCGTAGCAGTTGTTGTCGAGCGGCGTCCCGTCGGGCAGCATCCCGGTGATCAGCGAGAGATGGCCGCCCGCCGAATGGCCGGTCAGGACGATCTTCGACGTGTCGAAATTCCATTGTTTGGCGTTCCGGTAAACCCAGCGCAGCGCGCAGCGCGTGTCCTCGACCGCCGCCGGCGCGAGCGAGTTGCTGGCCATCCGGTATTCGACGTTGACGACGCGCCAGCCTTTTTCGAGAAACGGCAGAAACTGCAGCACGCTCGATTCCTTGGTCCCGAAAACCCAGCCGCCGCCGTGGATGTAGACGAGCGTCGGCGTCGGCGTTTTGCTCTCGTTCGGATACCAGACGTCGAGCTTCAAGGGCGTGTTGTTCGCCGTCCCGTAAACGATGTCCGGCTGCACCCAGTAGCGCGCGCCGCCCTCGGCCGCGAAAACCGTCGTCGGCCGATCCTGCGCCCGCCCGCCCCAAACGACCGTCAGTACGATCAAAATCAATAATAGTCGCCGCATAAAAGTCATCTTTTTGAAACCCGAACTTTCGGAATAGATGATAACTGATAGATGAAAGATGATAGATTCGATCGAAATTTTATCCATCATCCATTCCAAAGGAATTTTCCAGCTCCGCTATCGACCAATCCGAAATCCGAAATCCGAAATCCGAAATCAAGCCGCTTTGATGCCGTTTTTCGAGGCGTTGTAAAGCCTGCCCTGATAATTGATGCCGCGCAGTTCCGCGTTCGGATCGAATTTGCCGAAGTTCGGTTTGGCCGTGATCTCGCCGAACAGGCCGGCCTCGACGCCGAAGATCGAATCGACGATCGGTTCGAGATAGTTGCAGCCCGAAACGCACGCGCCGTCGTTGATGAACGGCTGATCGGACGGCGCCTTGATCGCGCCGCCGTTCGATTCGGGCGCGACGAACGATTCGACGAAATGCGCCTGCGCGATGAGTCCCTGCCGCGCGGTCTTCGCGAGGCCTTTGATCCATTCGAAGGCCGCGTCGGTCTCGCCGGCGATGAACAGACCGCTCAGCGCGAGCGCCGGCCACGCCGTGTAGGCGCCGGTCCATTGATGATCGGGCCGGATGCTGAACGTGACGTCGAGATCGCGCGTCGAGAGCGCCCGCATCCAGACCGGCGTCTGCAGCTCGCGCCGGAAAAACTCGACCATCTCGCGCTTCTGCGTCGGCGGCATCAGATCGCCGATATTGACGAGCGTCGTCCCGAAATCGTAGCAGTGATGGACCTCGTTGTAAGAGCCGTCCGGCAAACGGCATTTCCAGATGCCGCGGCCCGGAACGTAGAGTTCCTGCACGCGTTTGCCGAGCTCGACGGCTTCCCGGCGGATCGCCGCGGCCTTGTTCTTATCGCCCTTGAAATCGAGCAACTCGGCCGCGAAACGCAGGTTGTAGACGTTCGCGGCGTTGAGGCCGGCGACTTCGTGGACGTAGCTCGAAACGGCTTCGAGCAGGTTCGTCACGCCGCCGTAATCGGCGAGGCCGTGCTTGTTCGTGTCGAGCGCGCGCCAGTGTTCGGCGTAGTTTATCAAATGATCGAAAACCGTCTTGTCGCCGACTTTCTTGTCGAGCCACGCGCGGTCGCCGGTCCAGCGCAGGTATTCCTTCGCCATCCGCGACATCGCGTAGTCGTTGACCGAATACCACGGGCCGATGCCCTGACCGGTCAGAAACTCGGTCCCGAAATGCTGGTGAACGTCGACCGTCATCCACGTTTCCATCATCCGCCGCAGCACTTCCGGGTCGAGCATCGCGAGCAGCATCGCGCTCAGCGAGATGTCCCACAGGAAAGTCGCGGTTTCCCAGTAGCGCGGGAGCAGCGTGACGTAGGTCGTGCCGTAAACCGAATGCGGCGTCGTCCGCCGAAAATAAAGCGCGTGGAGAACGGCCGTGTGATAGAGCTGTTTGACGGAATCGTCCGAGGTTTTCAAGACCGGCAGATAACCCGAATAACGGCCGTTGTTCGGCGTGAACGCGGCCCTGAACTCGGCGTTCCATTCGTCGGTCGTCTGTTTTTGGACGGCGTCGAAACTGTCGATGAGCGCGTCGTACTGCTTTTCGACGGCGGCCTGCGTCGCGCCGAGCGAATTGACGAACGTCACCGAGCGGCTCTCGTTCGGCGCGAGGTCGAATTCGTAGACGATCCACGACGGCAGCAGCTGTTTCGGCGCGGGGCTCGCGCCCTGCAGGACAAAGGCCTCGCTGTGGACGGCTTTGCACAAAACGGCGTTCCGGCCTTTGTCGACGGTGCGCGCGTTGTCGTATTCGCCGGGCGAGTAGGCCGCGTTCCACGGCGCGACGAGCTTGGCCGCGCCGCCGTTGATGGCGAGCTTGATCTCGGTCCGGCGGCGCTGTTTCGAGATGTTTTTGACGTTGAACCGGACGGCGACGGCCATCGTTTTGAACGGCACGATCGTCGTTGAAGTTATTTCCAAATCCTTATAAACCGTTTTTCTCTCGATCCGGTCCGGCTGCCAGACGAATTCGATCGGCGTCTTCGTCGACGCGAAATATTCGCCGTCGACGAAGAGGATGCCGGTCAAAAGCTCACCGCCCGCGCCGAGCGGCGCGACGTTCATCTCGCCCTGCGCGTAAGGCGGGAAAGCGATGCTGCGGACGGCCACAGCATCGATCGCCGCCTGCGCGCAGCCCCATTGATTCGTCAGTCCCGGCGGGTTGAACAGATCGCCGAACTTATGCGTCATCGTGATCGAGCGCATCGAATCAACGGTCGGAATATCGGGCAGCGACGCAATTTTGCGTGAAATTTCGGGAATCGGGCTTTCGCCCGCCAACGTCTTCGAATTTAAAACTCCGGCGGCCGCGATGCCGGCGACCGTCGTTTTCAGGAAATCTCTGCGTTTGAATTTGCTCATATTTTTAAAGGGTAAAAGTCGAAAAGGGCAAAAGTGTAAAAGTCATCTTTCCCGATGAAAACCAACTTTTTCACTTTTTCACTTTCATTCGACCTCGAAACGGATCGTCTTCGTCTCGAACGGTTTCAGCTCGACGCTCAAAGGCGCGAGCGACGTGATCTTCTGCAGCTCGGCGGTTTCGGTCAGATTGACGACCGCGGCCGATTTGATCCGGACCGGCAGCGTGACGCGCGCGGTCGTCGCGCGGCCGGCGAATTCCTGCAGGCGAACCACAAAAACCTTGTTGAGCTGCGGGTCGAGCGGCGTCGCGCTGACCTCGCCGCGGACGACCGAATCCGAGAGGCTCTTGACGGCGACGATCTCGACGTTCGGCTGATCGACGGCGAAGAACGAGGCGGTCGAATTGGCCGGCGGATTTCCGACGTATTCGGCCCGCAGCGGCAGATTGAAGTCCGCGCCGAGCGTCCACGCACCCACTTCGTCGAACTTTCCGTCCGTCCGGAACGCGTAGTCGAAAACGTAATTGCCGGTCATTCCCGGCTCGACCGTCGGCATATTGATGACGCCGAGATCGTGCGTGTCGGCCTGATTGCTGCGGCGGACGGCGCGCGAGTAAAGCGTCGCTTCGGGCAGCGGAAACTTGCCGGTGAACATCGCCGGAAAGCCTTTCGGCGCGTCTTTCGGCCGGATTTTGACGTCGACGTAGCCGGCGTAGAGCCAGTGAAAGGCCTGCCGGTGCGCGACGACGGCGCTCGCCGACCCGTCGGTCAGCGCGATCGCGTGCTGCGTCGTGACGGCGTCGGTCCGCGCGCCCGGCAGATAATCGTCGGGCAATGTGTCGAACCATTTCTGGCCGCCGCGCTTGAGCTTCAGACCGGCCGCCGGAACGTTCAGCGGAAACGCGAAATAATAGGAATCGTTCCAGTTATTGCTCCCGCCGATGAACGGCATCGCCGCCGGATCGAGCTCGTTGCGGAGCTCGACGCGGTCGAGGCCGTCGTAGATCGTGAGGACCGAAAGCGGGTAGGCCGAACGGTCGCGCTTGACGCGAACCTCGGTCATCTGCGCGCCTTTGCGGACCGACACGCGCGGCGCGAGCGGATAGGCGAGCTTCGAGCCTTCGGAGCCTTCGACGCGGATCAGATCGTTGAACGCCGTCTCGCCCTTATCGTTGACGAGTTCGCGGCCGGTCGTAAGATTCCGGATGCTCTCGACCGTGCCGTCGGCGCGCATTTTGATCTTGAAGTTTTTATTTTCCGCCGTCAGCTCGTTTTCGTCGGTTTTGAGCGTCGTATTATTGACGCCCGCTTCGGTCTCGATCTCGAAGGTTTTGTAGCCGCACGACGGCACTTCGGACGCGATGAAGATAACTTGTTCCTGATCGTCGACGTCGAACGCGACCTTGCGACCGGCGGCGAGATCGCGGACGCCCGTGACTTTCAAGTTTTCGCGCGGCGCTTTGAGCCGGACGACGTCCGAGCGCGGGTGCGAAAGGCCGTTGTAAACCAGCACATTGTATGTGTTCGCCGATTTTTGAACCGGCGCCGCGTCGTAGCGCGAGCCCTGCGCGGCGAACCCGATCCCCTGCCGGAGCATATAATCGACCTCGTCGGCGGCGCGGTTCATATCGCGGACATACTGCCGGTTCTGTTCTTCGAGCGGCTCGCGGCTGTTGAGCTGGATCCAGCCGTTGTTGCCCGCGCCGCTGTGCTCGTCGTAGGTCAGCATCAGATCGTAAAGCGCCGTGAAATTGCCGACCGGGTAAGGCACGCGCCGCGTCATCGCGAGCGCGCTCCAGAGCGTTTCGGCCGCGGGCGTCCGGTCGTGCGCGTACCGCGCGAGCGCCGAGATGCGCGGCGACTGCGTTTTCGCCTCCGACCAGAGCCCCGACCATTCGCCGCGATAGGTTGGAATCTGGGCGGCGTATTTGCCTTCGACGTATTTGAAAAACTCGGCCGGCGTCGCGATCTTCAATTGGACCTCTTTATGCTTGAGGTTCCACATTTTGACGGCTTTTTCGAGGTTCTGAACGTCGGTCGGCTCGATGAAGTCGTGCGCGTAGATCGCCATCACGGCGTCGTATTTGTAGCCGGCCTTGTTGTAGCGGTTGAGCAGCTCCGTGACGCCGATCTCCATAATTTCGAGCGGCGTTTTCTTGCCGGCAAGCTCGGGATTGAACATCTCGAACGGCGTTTTGTCGGTGTACGGATCGAGCGAGAACGGATCGAGATAAAAATCGGTCAGCGCCTCGACGTAGCCGCCGCGCTTTCCTTGCGAGACCCACGTCAAAACCTTGCTCCCGTCGGGCGATTCCCAGTAAAAAGGGACGTTTCCCGGCGCGAGCGTCGTCGCCTGATTGAGAAAGATGTTCGCGCCCGTGACGAGATATTTCGCGCCGCTGCCGGCGAGCACGCTCGGGATCGTCGTCGGATGGCCGGGCACGTCGTCCATCTGTGCGGTCTCGGAGCGGATGCCATAGGTACGGGCGAGCTTCGCGTAGTCGTAGGCGAGCCGGTTGAGTTCTTCGGCGCCCATAAAATCGGTGTGCATACTGCCCCACGCCATCGAGAGCATAATCCGGCCGGACTTGATGAGGTTCATCAGCCGGTTGATCTTTTCCTTGTCTTTCGGCAGGACGGACGTCGCTTTTCGCTGGCGTTTGAGCCATTCGTCGACCTGCCAGACGCTCTCGATCGTCCATCTGAAGTTCGGATCGGTCTCGGCGACGCGCAGGACCTCGTCGATGTGCCGCGCGGCGCGCTCGCGGACGGCGTCGGGCGGTTCGACGAAGCCGAAATCGTAGTGCGAGGTCGGCGTGATGTAAACCGTTTTGATACGGCTTTCGGGAAGTTTGACCTGCGCGAAGCCGTCGAGCGAAAAGGCGAGAAAGATCGCCGCCAAAAACCATTTAATCCTTGTATTCATCATTTTTCCGCTCAATATTCTACCCTGCCGGTCTGAAAAAGTCGCGAGCTTCGCCGAATCGTTTTCGACGGGGGTGAAGACGAAACCCGCGACTTTCCGTGTGGAAAACTTTTCGCCCGGCGCGGAGGCGGGAGATTCGGCTTCCCCGAACATAAATTTCCGAAGAACCCGAAAAATTCCCGCCGCCGCGCCGGAGGCTTAGAAGTTGAACCGCGCCGAAAACTGGATCTGGCGCGGGCCGCCCGCACCGAGCAGGCCGCCCTGCTGGTTGCCGACGGTCGAGATGCTCTGCCCGAAGAACGCGCTCGGGTTGAGCGAGTTGGTGTCGCCGCGGACCAGTCCGCCCGACGGATCGGCAAAGTTCGTGTGGTTGAAGAGATTAAAGATCTCCATCCGCAGCTGCAGCGCCATATTTTCGCCGATCTTGGTGTTCTTGAAGACCGAGAAATCGACCTGCGCGAAGCCCGGCCCGCGCAGGATGTTGCGGCCCGCGCTGCCGAAAACGCCGTCGCCCGGATTGAAGAACGCGGCCGCGTTGAACTGGCATTCCGGCACGCGATACTGCGGGCAGCGCGTGTCGACGCCCGGCCGGAGGCTCGGCCGGAACGAGAAGCCGCCGAAGACGCCGCCCTGCCGCGTCACGTTGACCGGGAAACCGCTCCGGATCTGCGTGATCGTGTTGAGCTGCCAGCCGTCGACGAGCCACGCCGGGCCGCCGCCGCCGAACCATTTCCGGAAATCGAGATCGTAGCCGGCGTCGAACGTGAAGTTATGCCGGATGTCGGCGTCGCTGCTCGCGCGCTCGGCGCGGGCGTTGTTCTCGTCCTGATAATCCTTGAAGAACCCGACGACGTCGTCGATCGCGTGGCCCCACGTGTAGTTGGCGTTAAAGCGCAGGCCCTTCGAGATGTTGCGTTTGAAGGTGATCTGCATCGCGTTGTAGTTCGACTGCGGGTAGGCGCCGACGACGAAGATGTCGGCGAACGAGTTCGAGAGCGGCCGGTTCTGCGTCACCGGATCGCGGCGATTGACGTTGCGCGGCGTGACGACGCCGTCGGTCAGCAGATGCGTGACGTGGTTGCCGACGTAGGAAACCTGCAAAGTGCCGATCCCGATGTTCTGCTGAATGTTCAGGTTCCAATGCTGGGCCATCGCGGTCTGCAGGTCCTTCTCGATGTACATCGCCGACCGGACCGCGCAGTTGAAGACCGCCGGAACGACCGGATACTCGAATGTCGCCGGCGGGTTCGGGCAGAAAAAGACGCCCGAGAAAACATCGACCGAGAGATTCGGGTAGGAATTGACCTGCGGCGAGCCGAAGCTCGCCGGCAGCTCGCGGTTGTAGAAGATGCCGTAGCCGCCGCGCAGGACCGTTTTCTGGTTGCCGAAAACGTCGAACGAGAAGCCGACGCGCGGGCCGAAGTTGTTTTTGTCGGCGTTGTAAAGCTTCTGGCCGACCGGCGTGAAGGTCAGCGTCCGCAGATCGAAATTCTGCAGGCGGCCGTCTTTTTCGCGGCTCACGCTGCTGACCTGATAACGCAGGCCGAGATTGATCGACAGCCGCGGATGCGCCTTCCAGTCGTCCTGCACGAAGAACGAATAATTCTCGTTCGCGTAAAAGAGCTCGGGATTGCCGCTGCGCGAGATGATGAACGGCGCGTTGGTCCGGAAATCGTTGAGACTGAAAAAGAGCAGCGTGTCCTGCTGACGCGAGAACTGCGACCGGCGGTTGAGCCGGATGTCGCCGCCGAACTTGATCGAATGGTTGCCCCGTACCCAGCTCACCGTGTCGAGGAACTGGTAGACCGTGCCGGTCCGTTCCTGATCGAACTGCGCCGGGCCGGGCGTCGCGATCGCCTGATCGACGAACGACAGGTCGAAGCGCGGCAGCGTCGACGGGCCGGCGTCGGGCTTCGTGTAGTTGCGGTTGATGCCGAACGCGAAATCGTTGACCGTGTTGCTGTTAAAGGTGTAGTTGTGCGACGCCTTGAAGAGCTGGACACGCAGTTTGCCGTCGCCGGTGACCTGGTCCGTGCCGACGCCGTAGGGCACGCGCGTGCTCGAATCGTTCAGGTTGTAGCGCACGGAAAACTGGCTTTTCTCCGACTGCAGCCAGTCGAGTTTGAACGAACCGGTGTCCTCGCGGAGCTTGCCGTCGCGCTGCACCGAATAGATGCCGACGTCCGTGCTCGTCGTGCCGTTCTGGACGAACGGGCGCGTCGGCAGCGGGATCGTGCTGACGGCCGCGCGGATGTTGGCGTTGGCCGAGGCGCGCCACGCGGCGGTCGGGACGAGCGTCGTGAAGCCGACGCCGCGCGTCTGCCGGACGCCCTCGTAATTGGTGAAGAAGAACAGTTTGTCCTTGATGATCTTGCCGCTGACGTTGCCGCCGAACTGGTTCAGGCGAAAGCGCTGCTTGCCGACGAAAAAGTCGCGCGCGTCGAGCGCTTCGTTGCGGAAGTAGTCGAAGATGCTGCCGTGAAAATCGTTCGTGCCCGATTTCGTGATCGGGTTGATGACCGCGCTCAGCGCCTCGCCGTACTGCGCCGAGTAGTTCTGTTCGAGCACCTGAACTTCCTGGATGCTGTCGATCGAAACGCGGTTGATGCGCGATTCGATGCGGCCGAGGACGTTCGACGTGCCGTTCAGATCGACGCGGCCGGCGTCGATGCCGTCGACCAGCACGCTCGCGCCGCCGAACGTCGACGGAATGCCGTTGATGCTCGTCTGAAATTGATTTGTCGTCTGGACCGAGCCGGGAACCGTCGCCAGCAGGCCCGTGAAATCGCGGCCGTTGACCGGATTATCGGAAATCCGCGCCGGCCCGATCGAGTCGCCGACGGTCGCCGTTTCGGTGTCGGTCGGCGTCTGGCTCGCGACCTGAACGACGGCGCTGACGCCGCCGACGCTCATCCTGACGTCGACGCGAAGCCGGTCGCCGACGGCGAGCCGCGCGTCGCTGACGGTCGTTTCCTGAAAGCCGCTCGCCTTGGCCGCGACCTTGTAAACGCCGGTCGAGAGCGACGGGACTTCATAAAAGCCGTCGTCGTTGGTCTGCACCGTGCGCGTCTCGTTGGTCCCGACGTTGGTGACGGTGACGGTCGCGCTCGGCACGACCGCGCCGTTGGAGTCGAGCACCTGCCCGGTGATCGTGCCGGTGTTCGACTGCGCCCGGACACCGAGCGTCAAGACCAGCAATCCGCATAAAAGAAAACCCGCTTGTCTGATTGTCCTGCTGATTTGATTGTTCATATTAAGCCTCCAAATTCTTCTTCGATTTTTTAAACCTTCGTGCAGTCACCTTTTGCGGGAAGCGCCGCGATCGCGGCAAAATCCGGTGTCCAGACCCCGTCCTCACGGGGGTAGTATTTTTCGAGCATCGCGGCCGTCATCGGGACGGTCGGGATCACGTCGCGCGTGCTGACGGGCTGGCCGTCGTACAGCCTGACGACGCCGTCGACGCAGCGCAGGCCGACGTATTCGGGAAACATCGCCGCGCTCACTTTGAGCGCTTCGCGCTTCATCAGCCATTCCTTTTCGTGTTCGCCGGCGAGCCCGAAACCGGCGACCGTCACCGTTTCCGGATCGAAGCCGGCGGCGAGATAGCCCTCGTACGCGCCCTGCCCGGTCTCGTCATCCATCGCGAAGATCACGTCGACGTCGCCCTTTTCCGTGAGCGTCGCGAGCGCGACTTCGCGGGCGATCGCGGGCGTCGCCTCGCCGTTGATCGAGGCGACGACGATCGCCTCCGGCTGGCGGCTCCGCACGCCGTCGACAAAGCCCTCGCTCCGGAGCAGGCACGGCCGCAGCCCCGGCAGCCCGACGTCGAGAATCCGAAGCGCCGCGCCGTCCGCTTTTTTGACGTTTTCGCCGACCCAGACGCCGAGATCGTAACCGGCGTCGTAATCGCAGATCGCGACGAGCGTCGCCATTCCCTCGACCGGGTTCGCTTCGATGACGAGCGGTTTGCCGGCCTCGGCGGCCAGCGCGACGATCTCTTCGAGCCCTTCGGTCGCGACCGGCGTGAGGATCAATGCGTCCGTTTCCGCGAGCAGCTCGCGGGCCTGCGCGAGCTGGTTTTCGACGCTCAGATCGGCGTCGCGGATGACGATCTCCGCGCCGTACTGCGCGCCGCGCCGTTTCAGGATCTCGATCACGATCTGGTACCAAATGTGAAAGCTGTAATTCGTTAAATAGCCGATTTTCTTCGGTTTGCGCGCCGCCTGGACGAGCGGGACCGCACGGATCGCGGCGTCGAGCCGCGGCGGCGGATTGTATTCCGTGACCGGCGGATTGTTTTCGGTTGCTGCTGTCTGACTCATAAATTTCTCCTTGTTCCAAAAAATCTTTAAATCGCGTCGGTCTGCGGCACGCCGCCGATCTGCGTCAGAAGGCCGCCGTCGGCCGTCCAGACCGAGCCCGTCACGAACGACGCGCTCTCGTGCGCCAGAAAGACGACGACCTCGGCGATCTCGCGCGGCGCGGCGATCCGGCCCAGAGGGTGCATCGCGCGGCAGGCGTCGTAAACCGACTGCGGGTTCGGATCGAGCGACGCCGCCCATTTGAGCATCGGCGTGTCGACCGTCCCCGGGCAGACCGCGTTGGCGCGGATGTTTTCGCGGGCGAAATCCATCGCGATCGAGCGCGTCAGCCCGAGCAGACCGTGTTTGCTGATCGTATAGGCGAGGACGTTCTGCTGGCTGGCGAGCGCCTGCACGCTCGAGACGTTGACGATCGCGCCGCCGCCCGCCTCGCGCAGAAACGGGATCACCGCGCGGGCCGCATTCCACGCGCCCTTGAGGTTGACGTCCAAAACCTCGTTCCACTGTTTTTCGCTCGTCGTGACGGCCGTTCCGTAACGCTGGATGCCGGCGCTGACAACGAGCGAATGGATCGCGCCGAACGTCCGGGCCGCGCGCTCGACGGCGTTGCCGACCTGTTCGAAATCGGCGACGTTGACCTGTTCGAAAATGGCTTTGCCGCCCGCCTGTTTGATCTTTTCGCAGGTCTCGGCGCCCGCTTTTTCGTCCCAGTCGAGGATCGCGACGCTCGCGCCGCGCTCCGCGAGGATCTCGCAGGCGGCCTGTCCGATGCCCAGAGCGCCGCCCGTCACGACCACGGTTTTTCCGTCAAATCTCATAACAACTCCTGTGAAATAAATAGTGAAATCAATGTCCTTCCTCCGCCAGATTTTCGGCCTCTTCCGACGGCCCGGCGGACGGCGGCGGAAGATTTTTGTACCACGTGAAATAAAGGACGACGACCGTCAGCAGCGTCGTGCCGAGCAGTCCGAAACCGATCGTCAGCCGGTGCAGGATCAGATACAGCATCGAAACGTAAAGCGCCGTGATGCCGACGAGCGCGACGACCGTGTTGAAAAGGTCGCGCGCGAACGGCGACTGTTTCTTAAAATCCGGGGTTTCCGCGAGCACCGCCGCTTTCGCCGGCTGCCACGCGCCGGCCGGCTGCACCTTGCGGTAGAAATTCTTGAGCGTTTCGAGATCGGTCGGCGACGTCAGCAGCGAGGCGACGACCGTAATCACGGTCGAGGCGATCGCGATCACCGGAAAGCCGACGTAGAGCGGCTGCGGCGGGATCACGCCGAACTGTTCGAGAAAGACCTCGCCGAGCGAGAGCGCCATCCCGCCGAAAACGCCGGCCGCGTAGCCCTGCCCGTTGAGCCGCCACCAGTACCAGCGGAGCACGTTCGGCGGCAGGATGCCGGCCGCGAGCGTCCCGAAGATCCACAGAAACGCGGTGTTGATCGAGGTCCCGAAATACGAGATGATGAGCCCGACGACGATCAGCAGCGCCGACGAAAAATAGCTGATCCGGACGAGCTTTTTGGCGTCCGCGCTGGGATTTATATAACGCTGGTAGACGTCCTTGACGAGATAGGCCGCGCCGCCGTTGACGGTCGAGCTGAAGGTCGCGAGAAAGCCGGAAAGAAGTGCGGCAAGCATAAATCCGACGAGTCCGACCGGCAGCATCGAGCCGATGATCAAAGGCAGCGCGGTTTCCGGGTCGGCCTTGAGCTTGGCGTCGAGCGCCGCGCTGCCGATGCCCATAATCGCCATCACCGCGATCGCCATCGCGAAGCACCAGCGGACGGTGTGGATCGCGCCCCACAAAGCGCCGAGCTTCGACGCGTCGCGCTCGTCCTTGGCCGCCAGGAAACGCTGAAAATCGTAGAGCTGTTCGGGGCCGGAGAGACACAAAAGCAAACCCTTCGCGACCCAGACGGCGACGAGCGCGCCGAAAAACGAGTAGTCCGTGCCGCCGGTGACGAGTCCCTGAAAGGCTTCGGGGCGGATCTGCGGCATAATGTCGTGCCACGTCGCCGGCACTTTCGCGGCGAACGCGGCGGCGTCGAAATGCCGGTAGCCGATGATCGCGAAGACGATCGCGCCGGCGCTCAAAACGACCGTCTGGATGATCTCGACCCGGACGATCCCGTGAAAGCCGCCGAGGATCACGTAAAGCCCGGTCACGCCGAGGATCAAAAGCGCGCAGACGTTCGGCGAGAACGGCAGAAAGATCGCGCCGAACTTGCCCATCCCGATCGCCGAATAGCCGAGCAGCGCCGAGATCGTGAGGATCGCGAAAAGCGTGTAGGAAAGCCGCGCGATGTCGCCGGCCCGGCTCGCGCCGAACCGCGTCTTCATCCATTCCGCGCCGGTCATCGCGTCCGAACGGCGAATCCATTTGCCCATATAGGCGAGATAAAACGCGGTGATCGGAAAGCCCCAGAGCCAGTGGACCCACATTCCCTTGAGGCCGAGCGCGATAAAGGTCGAGACGATCCACATCGTGCCGGTGATGTCGAAATACGAGCTCGAACCGCTCATCGCGAGCGCCCACCACGGCAATTGCCGGCCGCCGAGGAAATACGACGACATTCCCCTCGCCGCGCGGCGCTTCATCGCAAAACCGATGCTCATAATGGCCGCCAGATAGACGACGACGATAATTTGATCCGGGATCGATAAGTTCATACTATTCCAGCTCTCTAAAACGCCTGTTTTTTTGAATTACCCTGCTTTTACGCCGCCCGGAAACGCTTTGTTTCCGGGCGATTTCGGTCTACGAAAACTTTCTCTTTAGCGTTGACAAAGTTTTCAAAAAATTATCCGGCAAAATTCCTGCCTTAAATTGGTAAAACCAATTAAATCATTTATTTGAGGTGCAATTTCAGTTTCGGTTCTGACTTTTCCGTGTGATTTATTGTTTCAAAAACCTTTTCCAGGACCGTCCGCAGCCGCGCGTCCCAATAATTCCAGTCGTGACCGCCGGGAATTTCGTGATATTCGAACCGGAGCCCCTTTTCTTCGAGCAGCGCGGCCAGTTCGCGATTGACGGCCAGAAAACCGTCGTCCGTCCCGCAGTCGAGATAGATGGACGGCGCGGCGGCGAGCGCGGCCGGCGACATCTTTCCGACGATCCCGAACAGGTCGTTTTCGATCCGCGCCGGATGACCGGCCGCGCCGAAAACCTCGGCGATCGACGGCAGCAGATCTTCCTGATCGGCCGGCCGGTTTTCGGCGGTCAGCCGCGGCGCCAGGAAAGCGCCGCTCATCGAACCCGCGAAAGCGAACAAATCCGGCCGTTTCAGGGCGAACTTGAGCGCGCCGTAACCGCCCATCGAAAGCCCGGCGACAGCCCGCGCCGCGCGCTTCCGGACGATCCGCCAGCGGGCTTCGACCGCCGGCATAAACTCGTTTATAAAAGAACTTTCAAATTTGTCGCGCGGCCGCGTCGCGCTGTCGGAATACCATTTGTCGCCGCCGTCCGGCAGCACGACGATGAGCTCTTGGCCGGCCAGATAATCTTCGATCGCGGTCAGTTCCAGCCAGTTGTCGCAAGCGCCGAAAAGTCCGTGGAGAAGATAGAGAACCGGGTAATCCGCCTTCGACGTTTCATAGTTTTCCGGCAGGATTACCCGAAACGGAAGTTCTCTCTCGATCAAAGAACTCTCGAATGTTTCTTTGACTATTTTCGTCACTTTTGAATTTACTTAAACTTCGGATCGCGGCGACCCGACTTTCTCATCGCTAAAGATAAAGTATTTTTAGCATAGTTAATTTGAGCCTGTCAACAAAAATTTTAGTAAATTTTTCGAAATCAGATCTTGACGCGCGTCTTGAACGGGTTCTTGCTGAGTTGCAGCGGCTTTTGAAAACAGTTCTGCAGGGCGATCGGGATCGCGCCGAAAAGGCTCGGCCGCTGGACGCTCGCCGGCCGGATGACGAGCTTTTCGGGCGCGACGATATAGCGGCTGTGAATCCGTTTCTTGATGATCGGCTCGATCAGGCTCCACGCGGCCGTGATGTTGCCGCCGATGACGACCGTCTCCGGATAGAGCCCGTGAACGAGATTGCTGATGCCCTCGCCGAGATATTCGGCGGTGATTTTCAGCGACTCGACGGCCATCTCGTCGTTTTTGTTGGCGAGCGAGACCACTTCGTTGAGGCTCACCGCGCGGCCGCCCGGTTTGGCCGTCACGCGCTGAAAACGCTCGACCGTCGCGCGCTCGGACGCGAACGTTTCCCAGCAGCCGCGCCGGCCGCACGAACAGAGCTCGCCGTTCGGATCGATGCTCATATGCCCGAAGCCGCCGAGCCCGAGCCGCGAGCCGACGTGCAGCTCGCCGTTGATGATGAGGCCCGTTCCCAAACCTTCGACGACCAGCACGAAGAGCAGCGTCCGGACGTTGGCCTCGCTCAGCGGCCCGTACCAGAGCTCGGAAAACGCGGCCGCGTTGGCGTCGTTCTCGATGTAGATCGGCAGGTGCAGGCGGTTCATCAGAATCCGCCGCAGCGGGACGTTTTTCCATTCGAGGTTCGGCGAGGTCTCGACCGTCCCGGTCTCGCGGTCGATCAGGCCGGGCACGCTGACGCCGACCGCGCCGAATTTGGCGCGCGAATACTGCGTGCTGACGATCTTTTCGATCTCGTCGGCGAGCTTTTCGAGAAACTGCTCGGGCGCGCCCTCGGTCAGCAGCGATTTCTGCTGGATGATCCGGCCGTTGAAATCGCTGACCGCGAAAACCGTGTCGGAAACGCCGATGTCGATCGCCAGCACGTAAAAGCTCTCGGCGTTGATGTAGAGATGCTTCGGCGGCCGGCCGCCGCTCGACGGGCCTTCGGTGCCCTCGTAAACGAAATTGTTTTTGATCAGACGGTTGACGATCGCCGAGACCGTGCCGGCGCGGAGTCCCGTGAATTTCGCGATGTCGGCGCGCGAGATCGGCTGGCGCTCGCGGATCAGGTGCAGAAAGATCGTCTGATTGATGTCGCGGACGTCGTGGACATCGACCATTTTGAAATTGTTGGCTGGCGGCTCGCTCATCGACTTTTCGGTTATCCTGCCCGGCGGATCGTTTTAATAATCCAAGATATAAATTTTAAGATCGGTCTTGCAACGTCAAAGAGCGTTTCGCCGTTTTTATTTTTCCGTTTTCGCGGCCGCGCGCCCGAAACGCAAAAGGCCGGCGCGGCGAATTCGCTCGCCGCGCCGGCCTTTTGCCTTGATTCTATCGTCAGTTGATCGCCGACGAGATGATGTGGCTTTCGTCGAGCTCGACGACGAAGTTTTCCGAGTTCTGATCGGGGATCAGATCCTCGCTGCCGACGGCCACCGGTTCGGTCGGGCGCACCGGAATCGGTTTCGGAGTCTCGACGGGCTTCGGCGCGAGCTTCTGCTTCTGCTCTTCGAGCCTTTCCGATTCCTGCGCCTGCAGCCGCTTGCGGAGCGCCTTGACGTTGTACATCGCCTTGTCGGCGGCGATGATGATCTGGTCGAGCGAGCCGCCGTTGCTCGGATACGAGGCCGCGCCGATGCTGATGCCGACGCGCGCGAATCGCCCGTCGCCGATCGGCAGCACGAAATCCTTGACCGATTTTTCGATCCGCGTGGAAAGCTCTTCGATCGAGACCTCGTCGGTTTCGGGAATGATCGCGACGAATTCGTCGCCCGCGTAACGCGCCAGAAAATCGTAATCGCGAAGCTGGCCGCGCATCACCTTCGAGAGCTCGCGGAGCAGTTTGTCGCCGGCCTTGTGCCCGAACGTGTCGTTGACCGCCTTGAAGCCGTCGAGGTCGAGCATCAGCACCTGAAAACGCGTGCCGTTGCGATCGGCGCGGGCGATTTCCTTGTCGAACTGCAGCTGCAGGCTGCGCGCGTTCGGCAGACCGGTCATCGGATCGGTCAGCGCGCGCGTTTCGGTCTCGGCGTGGTAGATCGATTTCGAGATCGCGTCGGACGCGATTCGCGAAACCGTTTCGAGCAGCCGCAGATGCTCGTCCTCGTAGTTTTCGAGATGGCACGAGTAAAGCGAAACCGCGCCGAGCAGTTTTTCGTCGGCGATCAGCGGCAGCGAGGCCATCGCCGAATATTCCTGCACGAATTCGAGCTGGCAGAACGAAAAGTCGAGTCCGGGATTGACGTTGCAGACGGGCTGGCGTTTTTTCAGGACGTAGCCGGTCGCGCCTTCGCCGGGCCGCACCGTGCGGTGCAGCAGCGCGTTCGCGTTGTTGCCCTCGGCGTAGACGGCTTTGGCTTCGCTGCCGGTTTCGTCGAGCAGGTAGATGATGCAGGTGTCGAACGGGACGAGCTCGCCGATTTTTTCCGTGAAGAGCGAAAACGTCTCTTCGAGATTGAGCGACGAGCTGAAGATCCGCGCCAGCTCGTAAAGCGTGAAGACTTCGCGGTTGGCGCGCTTGATCTGCTCGACGTAAGAGCGCGAATCGTCGCCGCTGTTGTGAATCAGCGAGATGACGTCCGTGTCGTCGTCCTTCGCGTAGGCGAGATTTTCCGACTCGACGGCCGACTCGAACTTCTTCAGGTTCCGCATAAAGACGTCGACGATCTTCGGATCGAACTGCGTGCCGGCACCGTTGATCAGGAATTTACGGGCGTTTTCGCGCGAGATCGCGGCCCGGTACGGACGCGCGCCGCGCAGCGTGTCGTAGGCGTCGGCGACCGCCAGAATCCGCGCCGTCAGCGGGATTTCCTGGCCTTTGAGCCCTTCCGGATAACCGCTGCCGTCCCAGCATTCGTGATGATATTTGACGGTCGGGACGACCGGGTAGCTGAAATTCACCTTTTCGAGAATCGACGCGCCGACCGACGCGTGAATCTTGGTTTTCTCCATCTCGGCGGGCGTCAGCCGGCCGGGCTTGTTGAGAATATGGTCGGGCACGGCGAGCTTGCCGATATCGTGGAGCAGCGCGCCGGTGTTGAGGGCGTGGATCTCGTTGTCCGAAAGCCCGAGAATCTTGCCGACGCCGACGGCGTAGATCTGCGTCCGGCGAACGTGGCCGACGCCGACCTGATCGCGCGCGTCGATCGCCGTCGCGAGCACCTCGACGGTCGCCAGGTGAATGCGGCTCGCTTCGCCGATCTCGCGGGTTTTCTGTTCGAGCCGCTTGATATGAAAACGATGCGCCAGATGCCCGACGACGACGATCGGCAGAACGACCAGACCGAACGGCAGCCCGAATTCGAGAAACGATCCGTGAATCAGAAAAATCCCGGCGAACGAAAGGATATAGCCGAGACCCGGCCGCGAAAAGGCGACCCGCCAGAGCTCGTCCGGCGAATACTGGTCTTCGAGATAGAAGAAAACGAAATTCAGGACGCCCGTCAGAAAATAATGCGCGACGGCCATCAGCCCGACGGCCGCGACCACCCATTGCCACGGCATCGCCTCGTCCGCCAGAAAATTGATCTGATACCCGGCAAACTGCCGCATCGCCAGATAAAAAACGTTCCCCGCCAGAAACGTCGCGCAGAGATTGGCGAAGACGCCGAACAGCCACTGCACCCGGTTTCGCTGAACGATTGCGAACCGCGCCAGCGAAGCGCTGGCGGCGAGCACGATTCCGCCCGGCACGCCGAGCCAGAGAATTCCCCAGAAAACGATGACTTCCTGAACCGAAAACGAGGACGCGGTTTTCGGAATTCTGACCTGATGCTGGTTGGCGAAGGCGGAGACCGCGAGCGCGACGCCGAGCACCAGAAACTGGCGGGCGGAAAATTCGGTCAGTTGAAATGAGGCGAATCCCAATACGGCGAGACTCAGGCACACCAGAACGCCCAAATAAACTTTCGTTTTCAGATTGTAATCGGAAAGGCTTACTTCTTGCATTTACGTTCGTCCCGAAAAAAAATTCCTCGACCCGCGAACTTTTCCGGTCAGTTTTGAGCTGTCGCCGCCTTCGAATCCAATCGAAAGCAAGCAAAAAAACTTATCATTTTTCGTGCCAGACCGCGATTTGTCAAATAGTCGGCTTTTTATTGCCGAAACCGCCTCGCGGACAGGGCGGCGGAGAAAAAATCCGGTCATTTTGAACGGTCAGATTGACGCCGTTCGGTCAGATTGAACGACCCGGCCGGAGCCGGCGAAAGGGATTTTTGAAAATTTTCGGATCCGGGCAACGGCTTCCGGCCGCGGTTCGAAAAACATCCGGAACGGATTTTTCTGTATAAATTACGCCGGATTTTGCGATAGAATAAAGAGCGGCTCGATTTGCCGGGATCGTGATTTCGGAGCGGCGGGAGGCTTGTATTCCTAATTGTTCATTCTAAATCATATAGGCATAGAAAGCAACATATTTTTATCGGCCCGCCCGGGAGATTTCGCTGAATTCGCGAAGTTTCAGAAAATTTGAAATTTGTATTATGGCTTTAGATTTCATAAAACGCATTCGAAAACCGAAAAACGGCGCGCGAAAACTCACCGGCCGGTGCCTGTTGTTCGCCCTTTTGATGCTCGCCGGCCTGCCCGGTTCCGGCCGTGCCCAGAAACCGGACGACACAATCCGCGTCGAGACGGAGCTCGCCGCTTTCGAAGTGACCGTCACCGACAAGAACGGCAGCCCCGTCCGCGGGCTCGACGCCAAGGATTTCAAAATCTACGAAAACGGCGTCGAGCGTCCGATCGATTTCTTCGAGCCGATCCGTAAAAAAAACGAGAACCGCCCGCTCTCGATCGTCTTCGCACTCGACGTCTCGGGCAGTATGACCAGCGAAGAGCTCGTCGAGCTGCAGGCGGCGATGCGGAAATTCGTCAAGCGGCTGGCCGATTACAACTCCTACTTCGCGGTGATGACCTTCGGGATGAACGTCAAAACGGTGCAGTCGTTTACCAACAAGCCGGATAAGCTCGAAAAGACCTTCGACAAGATCCTCCGCGATCAGGACGGGCTCTCGACGCACGCCTACGACGCGGTCGACGAAGCCGTCCGGATGCTCCGGAAAAAATCGCCGCCGACGCTCAAAAATCAGCTTCCGCGCCGCGCCGTGATCCTCATCACCGACGGCTTTCCGGTCGGCGACACGGTCTCGCCGAAAACCGTCATCGAGCGCGCCAACGACGCGGAAACGACCGTTTATTCGATTCTTTTACCTTCTTTTTCGCGTTTGCAGGGAACCAAAAAACCGCTTTTGACGCTCCTCGAAGCGAGCGGCCTGATCGAAAAGACGGGCGGCAAGTCGTTTTACGTCAATGATAACAACTTCGAGCCGCTCTTTCAGAGCCTCGAAGAGGAAATTACCTCGACCTATGTGCTGGCGTTTTATCCGAGCGAGGAAAATCGAAAGGACGGAAAATTTCACGAGGTCCGGATCGAGACCTCGAAAAATCTGCAAATCAGGCAGAACCGCAACGGATACCAATTAAAATAGCAGACGACCGGCAGCGGCGGCCGGCGGTTTTGGGTTCGGTCGGGCGCCGGCGCCTCAAAACCGGTCTTCTTCCTCGTAATCGTCATCGTAATCGTCGCTGCCCTCGTAAAGATCGAGCTCGACCGGATCGAGTCCGACGACTTCGAGATCCGCACCGCACTCATCGCAGGTGACGACGTCACCCTGCTCGGAATCGGCATCTACGTAAACATCTTCATCACATTCGGGGCAAACGGCTGTCGGCATCTTATTCTCTCCAAAAATTAAAAATCAAATTCGCGTTTCACTAAACCAAAACATTCAATCCGCTAGTCAAATCTACCTTTTTTCTCGACGATTTGGCAAGACTATTATTTAAAAAAATTGCTGAATCTCATTTGTTTTCAACAACCAACTATTAGATATTATTGATAGATTTTTCAAATTTCAAATCCGTAAGCAAAAAATGTATTTTCCTTTCAAATTACCCGAAAACAGGGATTTCGACGTCGTCGGCTTCGGCACCAACGCGGTCGATTATCTGGTCATCGTGCCGGAATATCCGGCCTACGATTCGAAGATCGAGCTGACCGACTACGTTCAGGCGGCCGGCGGCGAGATCGCGACGACGATGGTCGGCCTCCGGCGGCTCGGCGCGAAAACCGCCTACGTCGGGCGCTTCGGCGACGACCGCGAAGGCGATTTCGGTCTTCAAACGCTGCGCGACGAGGGCGTCGACGTCGCCTTCGCCGAACAGATCGAAAACGCGCGCACGCAGATCGCCTTCATCATCATCGACGAGCGCACCGGTGAACGAACGGTCATCTGGAAGCGCGACCGAAAACTGGCCTACACGGCCCCGGAAGCGCCGGCGGAAATCGCCGCGCGCGGGCGCATCCTGCATTTCACGCCGCACGACGCGCGCGCGTGCCTCGCGATGGCGCGCGCCGCCAGAGCGGCCGGCACGATCGTCTCGATCGACATCGACAATCTCTTCGACGGTCTCGACGAGCTGCTCCCGCTCGTCGACATCTTCGTTTCGTCGGCCGCGTTTCCCGAACGGCTCGTCGGCATCAAAGATCGAAAAGCGGCGCTCCGCGAGATCAGGGCGCGCTACGGCTGCGCGGTCGTCGGGATGACGCTCGGCGAAACCGGCTCGCTGCTCTTCTGCGAAGACGAGTTCGTCCGGACCGACGGCTTCGAGGTGCCGGGCGGCTGCCGGGACACGACCGGCGCCGGCGATTCGTTTCGCGTCGGCCTGCTGCACGGCGTGCTCGAAGGCGCGACCGTCGAGGAAGCCGCGCGGATGGCCAACGCCGTCGCCGCCCTCAAATGCCGCGCCGTCGGAGCGCGGACTTCCCTGCCCGACCGGCCGGAGCTCGACGCGCTGTTAAAAGGCGGGCTTTGAGCTTTGGTCTTTGATCTTTGACCTTTGGTCTTTGACCTTTGGTCTTTGGGCGGTTTAGGGGACGAGCGTTCAGGACCGCATAAAGACGAAAATCAAAGACCAAAGATCAAAGACCGAAGATCGAAGATCCGGCCGCAAAAAAAGATAGACGTGTAAACCGCGTTTATATTAAACTTAAAAAAGTGCAATCCCGCTCGCGTGTTGCTCTCGACTGATTATTTTCACCAGCGTATCCCGCATTAATTTCCTGACTATGGAATCGACGATCGGCTTAATCATTCAGTTTACGGGTATTTTCCTGATTGCGGTGCTCTCTTTGTTTCTGCGGCGGTCGCTGAAAACCGCCGCTTCGACGCTCTGGGCGTTTGCCTGGACGAGCCTCTCGTTCGCGCTGTTCTGCCTGAGCTTCGCCTTTCTCTACGAGGAAATCGCCAAACCGCTCTATTGTCTTTATTTTCTCAGCGAGTATATTTTCGGGCTGATGCTGATCTACGGCTGCCGCGCGCTTTCCGAGGATTACAAGTTCGACCGACGGAGCCAATTGCTGATCCTGCCGTTCGCCGTCGTCGCCTTCGTCCTGCCGTTCGCGGCGACCGATTTCAACTACGTCTTCAATTTTCACGCGCTGATCCTCGGCTCGTTCTTCGCCGTCGCCTTTCTGACGCTCCGGTCGATGAAGCTGCAGGGCTTCGGCGCGCACGTGATGCGGATCGCGCTCGCGCTGCTGGCGCTCGATTTCTATCATTATTTCGTGCTCTTCACGCTGCTCGAATTCGACATCAAAATTCCGATGTCCAACGGCTATCTCGCCTTCAACCCGGTGATCGACTTCGTGCTCGAAGTGATGCTCGGCTTCGGAATGGTCATCGTCTCGCTCGAAAACGTCCTTCAGGAATTCCGGAAAGTCCATCAAAAACTGCAGGAAGCGCACGAAAAGCTCGAACAGACCGCGCATATCGACCCGCTGACGATGGCTTTCAACCGCCACGCCTTTTACGGCTATCTCCGCAAACGCGGCGACGAACAGGCGCAGATCGCGGGCTGCGTCGGCTTTTTCGACATCGACGATCTGAAACCGATCAACGATCAGCTCGGCCACGCGGTCGGCGATATGGCGATCCGCGCGGTCGTCGGCGCGATCCGCGAACTGATGCGCGCCGAAGATCTGATCTACCGTTGGGGCGGCGACGAGTTTTTCGTGATTATGGTCAGTATGACGGCCGAAATGGCGGCCGAGCGGATGAAGAACATCGAGCGGATGCTGACCGACGTCCGGATCGACGGCACGGAAAAACCGCTGACGATCCGCGTCTCGTACGGCTTCAAGGATTTTTCCGACATCTCGAATATGGAAGCCGCGATCAACACGGCCGACGAGGAAATGTACCGCCGCAAACAGGAACGCAAGCTCCGCCGCCGGCTGACGAAATCGGCGGTCTTTCTCTCGAACGAAAACATTCTCGTCTCGTCCGACCGCCGCTGAGTGAGCGCCGCCGGAGCGCCGGCATCGCGGCCGGCCAACGTCGCTGCAAGCGGCGTCAAGCGTTTCATCTTATTTATAGTTGGTGACAGAACTTATTGGAAAAAGTGTCGATTCCAATCGCGGTCGCTTTTTTGGTCTTTCACTAAAAACACTAAAAACACGAAAGAAATTTAGTGTTTTTAGTGTTTTTAGTGGACAGTTTAAAACCGCCGACGGGTTTAAAGCTCATTATTCCAACAAGTTTTGTCACACACTATAATCTTCGGGGAACCGATGCGTTGTTTGCGTTTTGCAAACGCATTGCCGGCAAGATGCCGGCGCTCCGGCGGCGCTCCGATCAGTTTATTTGACGAATTCGAACTCGCCGAATTTTTCGGGAACGTGGAAGCTCGGCTCTTTCGTCAGCGTCGGCGACCACGCGAGATAGCCGCGCGTCGGGTCTTTGCCGATGCAGCGAAAAATGTTGCCGGGCCAGATCTCGCCCGCTTTCGGCGTTTTCCCGAAAGCCTTCCATTCGATCCTGATCGCCATCCAGACCTTGTTTTTCCCGACGATCGATTTCGACGTCATCCCCGACGCGTAATCCCAGTCGGTGTCGCGTTTGTCGGGCATCTGGTGGATGCCGAGATCGATCCATTCGCCGGTCGGCGCGATCTCGAATTCGAAATATTCGCGGAAATGCTCGCGGTTCGGCGCGAGAAAGATCTCGCAGACGTCGCGGTCCCAGAGCCCGCGCGTCTTCGACGCGAGATTCGGTTTGTCGGCGACGATCAGCGGCTCTTTCTGGTTCGCCTCGAACCGCACGTAGAGCGCCGTCTCCGACCACAGCAGCTTTGCCTTAAACTGCCGTCCTTTCGGCGCCGCTTCGCCCGACCAGTATTTGTCGACCGTCACCGCCGCCGCCCGGTCCCACGCCTTGTTTTCGAGCTCGGCGACGGGAAAATCTTCCTTCGTGTAATTGATCCTGTAGTTCATTTTTGTCTGCGAAAAACAAAATGATACCGAAACCAGCAGCAGCGTTAAAAACGAAATCGCAATTTTCATAAGTTTTTTTAGTGGAGAGTGGAGAGTGGCGAGTGGCGAGTTCGGGGAATTTTATTTCTTTTACTCTCCACTCTCCACTCTCCACTCTAAATCATAAATTCCGCCGCGATCCGGTCGAGGTCGAACGGGGTGACGCCTTTTTCGACCGAAAAGACCGTTTCGGCTTCTTCGGGCGCGTTGACGGCTTCGCCGCGCGCTTCGACGTGGAGCGCGAAAAGGTCGTACAGATTCGTCTTCGTCAACGTCGTCAGCGCCTTGAGCATCAGCGAGATGCCGGCGAGATTCTGCTGGACGTTGTTCCACGACGGCCATTTTTTGAGCGCGACATCGGTCCAGAAGACGCGGCGGTCGACGAGATCGACGATCAGCGGGATCGCGATCGTCGTGTCGGCCGCGAGATCGATCCGGTCCTCGACGGTGCGCGGCTCGAAGATCTCGCCCGACTCGGCCTCGACGCGCGCCATCCAGCCGGCGAAGCATTCCGGCAGATCGCGGAACGGCTGCTCCGTGTAGCTGTTGACCGACATCAGCAGATAGCGCGCGCCGGTCGCGATCGTCTTCGCGATGTCGATGTCGATGAACTCGGCCGCGCCGTCGGGCGCGTCGACGATGTCGCCGCTGTGACAGCCGCCGTAATCCTTCAGGTTGTAATAGGCGACGACGTTCTGATAGCCGTAGTTTTCGTCGTAGAGCACGCCCGAGAGATCGACGTCGGTGCGGTCGTCGCCGTTTTTCCACCAGAGGAAAAACCGGATCACGTTGGCCGCCGGCAGCGGCAGCCGGCTGCCGCGCACGAGCGTCCGCAAAGCCTTGCTTGCCGACCGCTGCGAGAACGGGACGAGATAGTCTTTGAGCCGTTCGTCGAGATAGCATTTTCCCAAACGGGGCAGCTTCGCGAATCGCTCGACGAGCGCGCGCCGGCAAATATCGGCGGCCGCCGAGCAGACCGCGTCGCCGAGCGGCGGCAGCCGGTTTTCGATCGCCTGCACTTTGGCGACGTTGCCTTTCGGGAAGAACGAGCGGAGCGCGCGCCCCGCGCCGCGATGCTCGAAATGCGTTTTGACCTGCAGCAGCACCGGCGTCGAGACTTCCGCGGCGCGGGCGGCGAATTTTTCGAGGATCGCGACCTGTTTCGTCTCGTCGAGCCGGAGCAGATGATCGAGCCGCCGCGCGAAATCGCCGGGCCGCGCCGCGAGCAGCGCGACGACCTTTTCGGCGTCCTTTTCGAGCAGCGCGCTTTCGATCCGCGAGTTAAAAGTTTTGAACGGGCGGTCGTTGCGGACGACGTCGAACCCGACGAAGGCGTGCGGGTATTTTTTCGGAAACTCTCCCGGATGGAGCCGTTCGCCGAGCCGGATCCAGCGTTTCTTCCAGCGCAGCATATCCTCGGCGACATTGCCGCAGTTTTCCAATAATTCGAGCAGAAGCCGCCGCTCGCTTCGTTTGAACGAGCGGAACTTCGCCGCTTCGGCGAGCGAGACGTCGCCGTTGCTCAGGGCGACCGCCAATCGCAAAACGTCGGTCGCCGTCCGCACCCGCGCGCGCAGAAAATTTTCCGCGCCGGTCGTGTGCGCGGCGAGCAGCGCGCCGATCACGGCGAGATTTTCCTTCTGCGGGATCTCTTCGGGCAGCAAACGGTAGACATCGTCGCGGTAATTTTCGACGAACCATCCGAGATCGGCTTTGTCGGCCGCCGACAGCGACGCGCTGCCGCCCGCGAGGCGCGTGAAAATGCTTTCGAAATCCTCGATCGCGCCCGTTTCGACGACCTTCAACTCGACGTCTTCGAGCAGCGGGGTCCGTTCCCTTTTCTCGTAATCGAGCCGCCGGTTGGTCAGGTAATGAAGAATCGCGTTGATGTAGAGCCGCGCCTCGCTCATCTCCTGCACCTGGCTCGGGAAATTCGGATAAAACGGCTTGAACTGGTAATCCGCGCCCTTCATCGCGGCCAGCGTCTCGACGGTCGCGCGATAAAACGCGGTCAATTCGTCGAGCGACAGCGTCCGCAGAGCCGTCAAAAGATCTTCGCTGAACGTGTAGCCGAGCGCTTCGATATTCTTCAAAAACGCGGCGATATAAGTATCGGGCAGGCTCTGCGTTCCGCGCTCGACGACGACTTTGTTTTTACGCCGGAGATAAATCGAATTGTTCATAAGACCATCGAAGAACCGCCCGGAAAGCGGCGACGCTAATTTTTGGAATTGTTAGAAGGAAGCATCGCCATAGCCGGACGATCCGCGGAAAGCGAAGACTCTATTTTTTGTTACCAGCAAATAGAAGGAAGAATCCTCATAGCCGCAAATTTTCTGAATTATAAACTTATTTCATCGCGAAAGAAAAACCGACCGCCGTTCGCCGTCGATTTTCCAAATTGGAGCGCGGGCATCTCTGCCCGCCGCGTGCGCGCGAAGCGCCGGACGCGTTGTGTACGCGATTGAACCGCGACTTTACAACCGTTAAAGCGTCCGGCGATCGAAAAACAGGCCGCTGGAAATGCGCGGATTCGGCGGATTTACACGGATTTATCTTAAAATTTATCCGCGTTTGTCCGCGGCCTGTTCAACGAGCCGATGACTTATTCCTGATCTTTTTAACGGTCACGATTCCGCGATCGAAAACGGATTTTCCGTTCGGAGCTTCGTTATCACAGAGCGGTTTGGTCGAACGCGACCGGCGGCCGTTGGCGCTTTGCTGAACGGCCGGGCGGGCAGGGATGCCCGCGCTCCCGGTATCGTTACTTCCCCGTGTTGAAGACTGTCTTGAACGCCATTTTGGCGAGCTTCCAGGTGCGTTCGAGGTCGAGCTTGCCGCCTTCTTCGTCGCGGCCCAAGAGCTTGTCGACGAGCAGCTTGCGGAGATCCTTGCCTTCGCGTTTGAGCATAAATTCCTTCGCGTAGGGCTTCGCCGTTTCGAAGAAATTGAACTCCGGGTCGGTGATGATGCCGATGCCTTCGAGCGTCATCAGCGCGCGCATAATGTAGGTGAAGTTCGACGGCAGCCGGAACGGGTAGTCGTACATCACGTCGGCCAGATCGTAGGTCAGCTCCTTGAACTTGACGTCCTTTAATTTCAGATCGAGATGGAGCGCGAACATCTTGACGACGACGTCGCGGATCTTCGTTTCGTCGGCTCCGGGTTTGAGGAAATCGAGATCGATCAGGTCCTGCGCGATGCCCTCGGCGTCCTTCGCGACGACGTGGAAAAACGCGTCGATCATCTTCGACTGCAATTTCGGCGTGATCCGGCCGACCATCCCGAAATCGAAGAACGCGAGCCGCCCGTCGGGCATCACCAAAAGGTTGCCAGGATGCGGGTCGGCGTGGAAAAAGCCGTCTTCGAGCAGCTGTTTGAGATAGGTTCGGATCAATAGCCGGTTGACCTTTTCGGGCGAGACGTTGCGCGCGCGCAGATCGTCGAGCGCGGTCACCTTCGTGCCGTGGATAAACTCCATCGTGATGACCTTCGAGGTCGTCGCCGACCAGTAGATTTTCGGCACGTGGACGTTCGACCAGCTTTTAAAGCTCGCGGCGAAGCGTTCGGCGTTGTGCCCTTCGGCGGCGTAGTCCATCTCTTCGTGGATCGTCTCGTCGAATTCGCGGAGCATTCCCGACCAGTCGGCGTTCTCGTTCAAAGACGGAAAGCGCTCGGCAAACTTCGCCACTTTACGCAGAATCTCGACGTCGCCCTTGATGATGCCGGCGAGATTCGGCCGCTGGACCTTGACGGCGACCTCTTCGCCGGTAAAGAGCCGGGCGCGGTAGACCTGTCCCAGGCTGGCGGCGGCGACCGGCTCGACGTCGAATTCCTGATAGACCTCGTTGATCTTCTTGCCGAGCTCTTTCTCGATCCGCGCGAACGCGATCTCGTTCGAGAACGGCGGCACCGAGTCCTGCAATTCGCCCAGAGCCTTGACGAACGGGAGCGGCAAGAGATCGGCGCGCGTCCCCAAAGACTGGCCCATCTTGATGAACGTCGGGCCGAGCTCGATCAGTTTTTCCTTAAGCCAGACGGCCTGTTTCTCGTGATTCGTCTCCTTGTTCGCCTCGCGGCCGAGCATAAACCGCCGGACGAGCAGCATAAACCCGTGAAAGAACCAGAGGTTGAGCCGGTGAAAGCGCTCGCCGAGCACCGCCAGCCACGTCAGCCGCCGCGCCGTCTCCAAACGCCCGTCGGCGTGCCGGAGCTGCTGCGCGCGGTGCATATCGTAATGGTCGAGATAAAGATAGAGCGAGAGCGTCCCGATCACGCGCGAGACCTGAAAAAGCCGCCGGTAGCCGCGCCAGCCTTCGTAATTCCGTTCGACCTCGTGTTCCTTGTCGATCAGAAAATGCTCCTCGGCGATCAGCTGCTCGTTGGTGACGCGTTTCGCGACCGGCAGCGTCTTCGTCGGCACGAGCGCGCCATGTCCGTTCTCCTCGATGACCGGCACGATCGTCTGACTCGTCACGGCTAAACTCTTGTTCTCTTCCATCGGCAAATCCTTCTGCATAATCCACACTTAGAATCACAAAAAACGTCGCGGTTTGCAAAAAAGTTCACAAACCCGGCTTATTTGTCGAACGGCGACCGGGGATTCTTTTCCCAGTCCTTCCAGATTTCCGTTTTGCCGTTGAGCCAGTCGTAATAGTAAAAAAGGACGACCGAAGACATATCGTCGGGATGCCGGATGCCCCGGTCGGTGAAATATTTCTGGAGCCGCGAACCGCCCCAGAGCCCCCAGTTGTTGCGCATCCACATTCCGAGTCCCATATGATACCTGATCATATCGTCCCGCTTCGGCAAGGCCCGCATTTCGTTTTTGTCGACTTCCTTCAGGCTCTTGTCGAGCTCGACGAAACATTCGCCGAGGTCTTTCGGAATGTAAACGTCGTCGATCTTTTCGGCGACCAAACGTTTTTGCAGGTCCTCGCGCTCTTTGACGAGTTGTTCATTGCGCTCGCGCCGGGCGACCGTATCGTCGGCCTTGCGCAGAAAAATCACTTCGCGGCTGATGAACCATTTCGGAAAAGCTTTTGGAATGGCAGCCGATGCGAATTTATGCGTTTTGAAAAACTCGGCGATCTTTTCTTTCGAAAGCCCCTCGTCGGCATCGATCGATTCGATCTCGACGTCGCCGTCCTGCCGCACGTAAGCGCTGATTTCGAAACTGTACCGGCGAAACTGTTGGTCCTTTTTATCGTAAATGCCGTAGGGCTTCATTCCGAGAAATGCGGCCAGCGCTCGAACCGTATTTTTTCCGTCACGAAGATTCGGAAAATCCGCGTAAGTCGGGGCATCATAGCGCTGCTCGACGTAGCGGGTCTTCCGCGCCCGGCTCATTAATTCGGCGGATAGTTGATCGAAAGGGGCGGATTTGACGAGCTCACCGCTTTTCAGATCGAACAGGTGGGTGATTTTCTTCGAATCGGTCAGGTAAACGATTCCGCCGGCCGCGAAGACCGGAAAATCATCGAGAAATTTTTCCTGCCGGTTCGCGGCTTTCGCGGCGTCGGAAAGATTTTCGTCGTTATACACGAGCCGGCAGCGTTCCTTTTCGTGATCGCAGCCGGTAATCTCCGGTTCGGTGTAGCTTTTGACGATCGTGCCTTTTTTATAGACCGTGACGCTTTTCAAGCCTTCGGTTTTCTCGTCGGCGTCGAAGCCGATCACGAAAAAGACCGTTTCGCCGTCGTCGCTCAGAAAAAGAAAGTTGTTGGCATAATCGAGAAAATCGAATCCGCGCTCGAATTCGTACAAAGGCTTCGGATTCCCCGCCCGGTAGACGGAGGTTTTTCCGCGCAGAGTCGGGGATTCGTTGTCGTAAGGAACCGTTTTAAGAAAAAATTTTTGGCTCTGCGAATAAACCGTGACGATCTCTACGGAAGAACTGATGATTTGTCCGGAAACGAATACCGCCGCGCCGACGAGAAATGTCGAAAGAAATGTTATCGCCGAAATCAGCGGGCGCAGTCGGTTATTTTTCATAATATATCGAGCATACTCTTGACGCCCTCGTGGTCGAAGAAATCGAGCGCGCGGCGGGTGTCGCGGCTGATCTGCGCGCGCAGCTCGTCGATGCCGTTGAATTTGCGCTCGTCGCGCAGGCGATGGAGAAAGCGGACGCGGAGGACGTCGCCGTAGAGATCGCCGTCGAAATCGAAGACGAAGGTTTCGATCGACGGCGTCTGGCCGTCGTCGAAGGTCGGGCGGATGCCGACGTTGGTGATCGAGCGCCGCCATTTCCCGTCGATCAATGCGGCGGTCGCGTAAACGCCGAATTTCGGGATCACGCGGTTCTGCGGGTGAAGGTTCGCGGTCGGAAAACCGATCGTCCGGCCGCGCTCCAATCCGTGAACGATCTGGCCCTCGACACCGTAGGGCCGGCCGAGCATTCTTCGGGCGAGATTGACGCGGCCCTCGGCGAGCAGATGGCGGATCGCCGACGACGAGATGCGCCGGCCGCGCAGACGGACCTCGCCGACCTCGTCCGCGAAAAAGCCGAGCCGCCGGCTCATCTCCTTGAGCAGCGCGATGTTGCCGCTGCGGTTGCGGCCGAACGCGAAGCCCTTGCCGAGATAGACCTCGCGCGCCTGCAGGCGTTCGTGGATGATGTCGCGGAGAAAGGTTTCGGCGTCGATCGAGGCGAATTCGCGGTCGAAACGGATGACGATCGCCTGCTCGATGCCGAGATATTCGAAGTTGGCGAGCCGCTGGTCGAGCGTCTGCAGAAGCGGCGGCGCGTTGTCCGGATGAAGCACCGCGCGCGGGTGCGGGTCGAAGGTGATGACCGTCGGCACGGCCTCGTTGACGGCCGCGCTCTCGACGACCGTCTTCATAATCCGCTGATGCCCGAGGTGCAGCCCGTCGAACACGCCGAGCGTCAAAACCGTCCCCCGCGCGATATCCGCATTGTCCGTCCCGTGAAAAATTTTCATAGATAAATCAGGTTTTGAGTTCCGCCTTCAGGCGGCTTTTGTTCCTTCACGGAAATGAGACGAAAGCCGCCTGAAGGCGGAACTCAAAACTTCAAGCTCAGCTTCATTCCGAGATGAGTTCCCTTGAAACCCAGATTCTCGTAAAAACGGTGCGCGTCCGTCCGATCGGCGTTGGTCGTCAGCTACACCGAAACACAATTTTCGGCCTTTGCGCGCTCGATTGCAAAGCGCATCAGCTCTTTGCCGATGCCCGCGCCGCGAAACGGCGCGTCGACGCGCACCGATTCGACCGTCGCGCGGCGGCCGCCCTGATAGCTCAGCGACGGCGTAAACGTCAGCTGCAAAGTCCCGACGACCGCGCCGTCGAGCTCGGCGACGACGAGCTCGTTGTGCGGATCTTGGTCGATCTCGTCGAACGCCCTGAAATAGCTTTCCGGCAGCGGGTCTTCAAAGCGCTCGCGCTGCGCGCCGAGAAAATCGTCGGCCAGCATCCGCACGATCTGGGGCACGTCTTCGCGCGTCGCGCGGCGGAATTTCGGTTTCATAATTCTCCAAATCATCCCTCGACGATCAATTCGTCATACGCGAACCGGACGTTGTCGGGCAGCAGGCGCGTATCGCGCGCGTGCATGATGTCGTGGTTGAGATGCGTCAGGAAGGCGCGTTTCGGCTTTAAGTCCGCGATCAGCGCGAGCGCTTCTTCGAGACAGAGATGCGTCGTGTGCGGCTTGATCCGCACGCAGTCGAGAACGAGCACGTCGAGGTCGCGCAGACCGTCCATCGATTCGTCGGGAATCGTCTTGAGATCCGTCGCGTAGGCGAAATCGTTGAACCGGTAGGCGACGACCGGCAGCCGGCCGTGGATCACTTCGAGCGGCGTGATCTCGAGATCCGCGCCGAAGCAGAACGGCGAATTATGCGCGACCGTGTGCGGGATGAGCTGCGGCAGGCCGCCGCCGATATGCGTCGGCTTGAAGATGTATTCGAAAATCCGCCGCAGATCGGCCCACGCGACCTCATTCGCGTAAACCCCCATCGCGCCGTGGCGAAAATTGAACGGACGGATGTCGTCGAGCCCGAAAACGTGATCGACGTGGCAGTGCGTGATCAAGACCGCGTCGAGAAAATTCAAGCCCGCCCTGAGCGCCTGCTGGCGAAAATCGATCGAGGTATCGACGAGAATCTTCCTGCCGCCGTGTTCGACGAGCACCGACACGCGCAGCCGCTTGTCGCGAAAATCCGTCGACAGACAGGTCTCGCAGCTGCACCCGATCGACGGCACGCCGGTCGAAGTTCCCGTTCCTAAAAAAGTCAGCTTCATATTTTAGTTTTGGAAGTTATACCGATTTCGGATTTCGGATTTCGGATTTCGGATTGTTCAAAATGAATAATCCTAGATTTTAAGAGAAATTATCTTATTCCCAAACTTCCTAACTTTCCCCGACTATTTTTTGCCCAGAATATCGCTTGCCGAAAACTTCTGGGCGGCCTGTTTTTTGAGGCGGTCTTCGGTCGCGCGGACGAGCTGGACGTACTGCATCCGGAGGTCGGCGAGCAGGCCGTCGAGCAGGCGCGCTTCCTGCGGGTGAAGATTGCCTTTGGTCTTGTCGCGGAGCATCCCGAGGACGTCGAGCCAGTATTTGCCGCTGTCGAGATCGAGCGACCGCTGGCCGGTCACCGGATGCGGCATCGCGCCGAGCGCGGCGGCCGCGTTGGTCGCGAGCGTCGAAAGAAAATTGACGAAGCTCGCCGGGTCTTCGGCGCCCGGGATGTCGTCGTCGAAGGCTTCGTCGTCGCCGACCGGCGGCAGATCGATCTCTTCCGGCATCGGCGGCGCGGCGGCTTCCGTTTTTTCCTCGGCGGGCGGCGCGGCGGCGGGCGGTTCGGCGACCGGTTTCGGGGGCTCGACCTCGACGCCCTCGCGGAGGCTGCCGTCGAGGTTGAACTTGCGGCGATCGGTCACTTTGATTACGGGTTGTTCTTCTTCTCTTTCTACCATTGCATTATCCGTTACGGTTTTTAAATTTATAATTCGATAGTAGCATTTTGGCGAAAAAGAATTCAAAATCAAATAAATGACCTTTGATTTTCGATCTTCGATCTTTGCCCGTTTTTCCGCGTCTTTTGAGGTCTAAACACTAAAGATCGAAGATCAAAGCTCGACAAAATTATGTCCAAAACCTTTGACGAACTCATTTCGGTGATGGCGCGGCTGAGAGCGCCGGGCGGCTGTCCGTGGGACCGCGAACAGACCTACGCCTCATTGGCGCAGTATCTGCTGGAAGAATGTTACGAGACGTTCGACGCGATTCAGGAAGCCGACGCGACCGGCGACACGACGAACCTCCGCGAGGAATTGGGCGACGTGCTGCTGCAGGTCGTCTTTCATTCGACGATCGCCGCCGAGCGCGGCGATTTCACGATCGACGAGGTCGTCGAGAGCGTCACCGAAAAACTGATCCTCCGGCACCCGCACGTTTTCGGCGAGGCCGAGCTCAAGACCGCCGAGGACGTTCTGAGCAACTGGGACGAGCTCAAAAAGGCGCAGCAGCAGGCGTCGGGCAAGGTCGAAAAGCCGAAGGAATCGATCCTCGAAGACGTGCCGGTCCATTTCCCGGCGCTGCTCGAAGGCCAGAAGCTGACGAAAAAGGCGGCGAAGGTGAAGTTCGACTGGGAAAACACCGATCAGATCTTCGACAAGCTGACCGAGGAAACGGGCGAGCTGCGGGCGGCGATCGCGGACGGCGCGAACATCGAGGAAGAGATCGGCGATCTGCTCTTCGTCGTCGTTAATCTCGCGCGCCGGCTCGACGTCGACGCCGAGACCGCGCTCAAACGGACGAACCGTAAATTCCGGCAAAGGTTCGGCTTTATCGAGCGGAGCCTGAAGGCCGACGGCCGGACCCTGAAAGAATCGAGCCTCGCCGAAATGGACGCGCTCTGGAACGCGGCGAAAACGGCCGCCGGCGGCGAATAAAAAAGTCTTCCGGAAGCGAAAAAATTCGTTTTCGTTTTCGCGAATTACTGGTAAAATTAAAGGCGTTTTCAAGGAGACCAGACAAAAATGTCAATGATTCAGTTCGTCAACAATTATCAGGATTTATCGACCGACAAGGGCTACCAGTTCAAATTTTTCTGCGACAAGTGCGGCAACGGCTATATGTCGAAATACCAGGCTTCCTACATCGGAATGGCCGGCTCGTTTCTGAACGCCGCGAGCAACCTGCTCGGCTGGGGTCATTCGGCCGGCAATTCGGCCTACGAAGTCCAGCGCGCGGTCGGCGGCTCGGCCCACGACACGGCGCTGCAGGCGGCGATCGAGGAAGGCAAGCAGCATTTTCATCAATGCTCGCGCTGCGGCAAATGGGTCTGTCCCGAAGCCTGCTGGAACGAAGCGTCGAATCAATGCGAGGCCTGTGCGCCGCGCTACGAGGAAGAGCTCGCCGCCGCCCACGCGCAGGCCAAGGCCGACGCGATGAAGCAGCAGCTCTATCAAAAGGCGCAGGAAACCGATTACGTCTCGGGCATCGATATGAGCGCCGGCGCGGTGCCCGCCTCGCCCCAGGCCGTCAAGCCGTCCGAAGAACCGAAAGCCGCTCGAATCTGCGTCTGCGGCTTCGAGATCGGGAACGCCAAATTCTGTCCCGAATGCGGCACGCCCGCGCAGGTCGCCAAGCCGAAATGCACGGGCTGCGGCCACGAGGTCGAGGTGACGACCAAATTCTGCCCCGAATGCGGCACGAATCTGCGGTAGTTGTCGAGAGCTCCCGCTTTCGACAACAAACCCTCTTCTGCGAAGGGCTTTGAGGTCTCCCGCCGCCGCGCCCGGCAAATATCGCCGAAAAAAATTTTGACTTTCCTTTCCCGAAAAGGTTACAGTGAGTCTCTAAACTTAAATACAGGAGGTCATCAATGAAAGATTCCAATAGCGCCCGGCTGCGATATTTTACGTCGCTCGGCCTGCTGCTCGCTATTTTAATTAGTTCCTCGGCGATCGTGCTGGCGGCGGCTGAAAAAACCGCTCCGACCGGCGAAATCATCGTTTCGGGGAACAACGGCGCCCAACCCTCGGTCACGCTGAACGGCGAACGCGTTTTAAGCGGACAAACCTTTTTCTCTTCGGGGACCGTTTCGACTTCGGAAACCGGTTCGGCGACGATCAATCTGCGCCGGCTCGGACAGATCAGTCTCGCGCCCAACTCGGTTCTCAGTCTGAATTTCACGGACAACGATATTTCGGGAACGCTGTCTTCGGGGCAAATCAGGGTTATGACCCGTGAAGGCGTTTCGGTCAACATCAAAACGCTCGATGGCCTCGTCAACAACGACGCGAAACAGGCCGGCGTTTACACGGTCGATGTTCAGTCCGGCAAAACCGAAGCCTTTTCGGAACAGGGAGCGGTCTATCTGAACGCCGGCGGAACGAACATTCCGCAGCCGTCCGGTGCGCCGCAGAATTCGAACAAAAAATACAACATCTGGATCCCGGTCGGCATTCTCGCCGGTTTGATCACGATAGCGGCGATCGTCACGCTGACCAACGACGACGACGACACGGTGGCCAGTCCAGTCAGATAGCGATATCTTCAGGATTCAAATCGGAAAAGGCGCGTGAGTGGATCACGCGCCTTTGCTTTTTCCGACTTCCGGCCGAGGTTTGCGGAAATCCGGAATCCGGATTTCACAATCGAGGCCGTTTTTGCTATTTGTGTAATTTACCGTTGTATTTGATTTGGTAATGAGCACAGGGGAAAAACAATTCGACCTCGCCCGGATCAGCCGCCGTTTTCCGCTGCTCGTCGAAAATCTCGCCAAGCTGCCGAACCGCGAAGCGCATCTCGCGCGGATTCACGAGCTCGAAAGCCGCTGGCAGGCCTTCCGCGAAAATCCCGAAAAATCCGAAGAAGTCGTCTTTTTCGACGCCGCGCCCGACGATTCGAAAATCGACGGCGAGTTCGATCTCGTTTACGCGGGCGGCACGCTCGGCCTTCTGCACGCCGCCGTGATGGCGCTCAAATACGGCCGCAAAGTGCTGGTTTTCGACGCCCACGCGGTCGGGCGGACGCATCGCGACTGGAACATCTCCGACGCAGAGCTCGGGGAATTCGTCCGCGCCGGCCTCTTTACCGCCGACGAGCTCGAAACGGCGATCGTCAACCGCTACCGGACGGGCTTTATCAAATTCTACGACCGCCATTCGCGCGTCAAAACGCCGCCGCTTTTTATGGACAACGTGCTCGACGTCGCGCTCGACGCCGACCGGCTGCTCGAGCTGGCCGCGAAAAAGCTCAAAAAGACCGAATCGAAAATCATCGGTCATCTGCGTTTGACGCGCGTTTTCGTCGACCGGGAACGGACGCTGGTCGAATGCGCGGACGCAAAGACCGGCCGCCGGAAGATTTTCGCCGCCCGGATTTTCGTCGACGCGACCGGGACGAATTCGGCCGTCTCGCGCCAGCTCAACGGCGGCCGCTCGATCACGCACGTCTGCCCGACGGTCGGCACCGTCGCCCGCGGATTCCGGCGCGGCGATCAGGCCGACGAGGTCGATTTCGCGGTCGGCGAGATCCTCGTTTCGACCGAGGACTCGGCGGACGGCCGCCAGCTCATCTGGGAAGGCTTTCCCGGCAGCGAGCGCCGCGACGAATACACGACCTATCTTTTTTTCTACGATTCGGTCGAGTCGAAAGCCGATAAATCGCTCTTCCGTTTGTTCGAGGAATATTTCGAAAAACTGCCGCAGTACAAGGCCCGCAACGGCGCGTGGCGGGTCGTCAAACCGGTTTACGGCTATATTCCGAGCGTTCATCACCGCGGCTGGAGCAACCGCAAGCGGACGGCCGCCGACCGCGTGCTGCTGGTCGGCGACGCGGCCGGTCTGTCGAGCCCGCTGACCTTCTGCGGCTTCGGCTCGCACGTCCGCAATCTCTGCCGGCTGACCGATCTGACGGAAAGCGCGCTCAGGGAAAACGCGGTCGACGAAAAATCGCTTTCGACGATCAACGCCTACGAGCCGCGCGTCGCGCAGATGGCGAGCCTCGCCGAGTTTATGCGGCCCGCCGGAAACGGCCGGGCGGCGGCCGTCAACGAGACGATGAACGCGGTGATGGCCGCGCTCGGCAGTCTCGACCCGGAAATCGGCCGCGCGATGTTTCAGGACCGGATCTCGTTCGCGGCGTTTCGAAAACTGCTCCTCAAGACCGCCCGCCTGCACCCGCAGGTCTTCAAAAAAATGTTCGACCATCTCGGTCTGAAGGGCGCTTTCTGGTGGATCGCGAACATCGCCGAAGCCGCTCTCGACGAACGAAAAACGCCTTCCGCGCGATCGTTTTGATACAATTTCGTTCAGCTTCGATACAGCCTTTTTCGACCCGTCCTCTTTTTCAAACCATCGTAAATAAAACGATCCACACGATTTGCCGCGCTCCGGCACGGGGCTTGCGAAACGTCATCGCATAAAACGAACGATCCGTTCGGAATTTTTTTTGAGTTGACGATTATCAAGGGGGATTTTTTATGAGTATCAACAATTTTTTGAAGCTGAGCGGCGGCGCGCTGATTTTGGCGGCCGCTTCGTCGCTGGCTTTGGCCCAGGAGACGACGAAAACGACGACCACGACGACCACCACACAGACGGCCGTCGTCCAGAATCCTGACGGCACCTACACGGTCATCGAGTATCCGGTCGGCAAGGAAGTGACCGTCCAGATGACGCCCAACAATCTCGCCGGCGCGAACGGCTCGGCCCGCGTGATGCGGACCGCCGACGGGACGAAGATTTTTATGGATCTGTCGGGCGTTCCGGCGGAAACGAAAAGCTATTACGCCTATGCGGTCGACCCGAGCGGCGTCCCGACGCTGCTCGGACCGGTGATGATCGAAAACGGTATGGCCAAAAGCGAATTCACGACGCCGCTGAACCGGTTTATGATCGTGCTTTCGCCGAACGAGGGCGTGACGAGCTTCAACAGCGACATTCCGGTCAGTTTCCGCAGCGCGGTTCCGTCCGGCTACGCGATCGTGCCGACGGCCGTGACGAGCTCGGGCGGCGGCAAAAAAGTCGCGACGACGACCGAAGTCGGCTCGACCTACGACGTTCCGATGCTGAACGTCGCGCGGTTCGATAAAAACAAGGATTCGGAGATCCGGATCAATTTCACGGGCGAGCTGCAGGGCCTCAAAGGAAAAGCTTATCTGAGCCCGACGAAAGACGGCGTGACGCAGATCAAGATGCGTTTCGACGAGATGAAGATGGCGCCGAAGGAAAAGCGTTTCGTGCTCTGGGCCTCGTCGCCGGACGGCAAATACACCAAGCTCGGTCAGGTCGTCAACAACGGCCGGCGCGAAGAATCCGAGATCCGCAGCGAAACCGCGCTCGCCGATTTCGGCCTGTTCGTGACGGTCGAAGACTCGGACGTTTCGGTTCCGACCAGCCGCATTTATTCGACTTTCAGCGTAACTCCTTAGTTTCGATATAATTGTTTATGCTGAATGAGAGGCGGGGCTTAACGGCCTCGCCTTTTTTACTGACCGGCGAAGAGCCGCTCCAGAAAGCTTTTCGTCTTCGCGTATATTTCCGGGTCGGTCGAGGCGCGCGGGCCGGCGACGTTGAGGCTTTCGCAGTTTATCGCCGCGAGCCAGCGGCGCGCTTTCTCGATCAGCTCGTCGGTCGCGGCGGCCGCGAAATCGAGATGCAGAGCCGGTTTCCGGTGCCGGCGGGCGAGTTTTGCGGTCAGCCGCGAGCCGCCCGTCAGCGGGCCGTGCGAGAGGATCAGGGTCGCGTCGGAATGACGGACGTTCAATTCCGTCCGGACGGCGTAGCTTTTTTCGGGCGTTTCGGTCAGATTCGGGTAAGTTTCGGGCAGCGGCCCGTCTTCGGCGCGGCGGCCGCGCGGAATGTAACCGCCGATCCCGAACCCGTGTTCGAGCGCGAAATCGAAGGCGGCGCGGTCCGCGCCGGTCTGACCGCCCGCGATGATCCGGCGAATCCGTATCATTCGGCGAACAATTCCTGCAGTGTGTCGAGAATTCGTTTTCGGGTTTCGGGTTCGAGCTCGCCGATCTTTTTCGTCAGCCGGCGTTTTTCGACCGTCTGGAGCTGGTCGAGGACGACCGCTCGTTCGGCGCCGAGAAAATCGAACAAAACGCGGGTCGGGTAGCGGTGATTGACCGCGGAGACCGGTGCGACGATCACGGAATCGATGAAATCGTTCATCTCGTCGGGCGAGACGACGACGCACGGGCGCGTGTTTTTCGCGTCGTCCGACGGCGTTTCGTCGAGGTTCAGCAGAAAAACGTCGAATCTTTTCACCAGCGCCATTTTTCCCTCGCGTAATTCGACGGCGTCGGGTCGGTGACCAGCTCGTCGTCGTTGTTGTCGGCCATCTGCCGGAAGCTCTCGGCCCAGTTTTCGCGCGTTTTACGGGCTTTGCGGATGATGATGCCGGCGTCGCAGAGCTCGAGCTCGACGTCGCCGCTCAGACCGCTCTGGTCGAGCAGGATTTTCGGGATTCGAACGCCCTGCGAGTTTCCGATGGTAACGATTGCGGCTTTCATAATTACAATGTAATTACATTCTAACGCTCTGTCAACAAAGCAAAAGTAATCACATTGTAATTACCGTTATATGAATTAAGTTTCTTTGGACTAGTTCGATGATCTTTGGCCTTTGATCTTAGATTCTTGTTCAAAGGCCAAAGACCAGAGATCAACGGTTCTCGAAACTACCTAAAGAAGATTAATTTACACAGTAATTACATTCACGCTTTGCTGATCTTTTCGATGCCGTTCATATAGCGGTGAAGCACTTCGGGGATCACCACCGAGCCGTCTTCCTGCTGATAATTCTCGATCACGGCGAGCCACGTGCGGCCGACGGCGAGGCCCGAGCCGTTGAGCGTGTGGACGAATTCCGGCTTCGCGCCGCCCGCCCGGCGAAACCGGAGATTCATCCGGCGCGCCTGAAAATCGCCGCAGTTCGAACAGCTCGAAATCTCGCGGTAGGTGTTCTGCGACGGCAGCCAGACCTCGATGTCGTAGGTCTTTCGCGAACCGAAGCCCATATCGCCGGTCGAAAGCACGATCGTCCGGTAAGGCAGCCCGAGCAGCTGCAGGATCCGCTCGGCGTCGGCCGTCAGCTTTTCGTGTTCCTCCTCGGAGTTTTCCGGAAGCGTCAGCTTGACGAGCTCGACCTTTTCGAACTGGTGCTGGCGAATCATCCCGCGCGTGTCGCGTCCGTGCGAACCGGCTTCCGAGCGAAAACAGGGCGTGTAGGCCGTGAAATGCTTCGGCAGGTCTTTGGCGTCGAGAATCTCGTCGCCGTAGTAATTCGTGACCGGAACTTCGGCCGTCGGAATCAGATAGAAATTTCGTTCGTCGGTCAGTTTGAACAGATCCTGTTCGAATTTCGGCAGCTGCCCGGTTCCGTAAAGCGCCCGGTTGTTGACGATGAACGGCGGCAGCGTTTCGGTGTAGCCGTGCTCGGTCGTGTGCACGTCGAGCATAAAGCTGACGAGCGCCCGTTCGAGCCGCGCGCCCGCGCCGTTCAGGATGGCNNCGCTCCTGATCGAGAATGCCGAGCGTTTCGCCGAGATCGACGTGATCCTTCGGCTCGAAATCGAATTTTTTCGGCTCGCCCCATTTGCGGATCTCGACGTTGGCCGTCTCGTCAGCGCCGACCGGAACGTCTTCGGCCGGAATGTTCGGCAGCCCGGCGAGCAGCTCGCGCATCGCGC
>JAFDVJ010000087.1 GCA_018269075.1 Acidobacteriota bacterium | reverse complement strand
CAAAAGCCCGATGGAATTTGAAGCCGAATGGAAAATTAAAAATGGAGGAAAGATTGACAGTTTTTTGTCTATTTTTTCTTGACCATCTCAATTTCAAGCGGGCTTGGTGGACGGCTTTAGAGAAGGCAGGTATTAAAGATTTTCGTTTTCACGATATTAGGCATACCTTCGCTACCGACCTTTTCAATATCGGCGCCAGGGAATTTACTGTCCAGACTGCTCTCGGGCACTCTGAAATTAAAACAACGCGTGGTTATACTCACATTAAAGATGAAGTTTTGCGCCAGCAATTAAACGAGTTAGGTGAAAAACAACCCATTAATCATTCCACCATTTTTCCACCAACTCTTGAAACAAAGGAAAAGGACTCACAGGAAAATCCTGTAAGTCCTTTTCTTCCGGGTATAAAATGGTCGGGGCGAGATGATTTGAACATCCGACCTCACGGTCCCGAACCGTGCGCTCTACCAGGCTGAGCCACGCCCCGTCAAGCCAAGTTTTAGATTCTACGACAGGCTTTCGATTAAGTCAAATGACCGTTCGATCTTTGATTTTCGAGCCCTGAAAATCGAAGATCAAAGACCGAAGACCGAAAATCGAAAAGAATCAGGCCGCGCCTTCCGTCGATTCGGGCTTTTTCCCGAATTTGTGCTTCAGATATTCGATGATCGGCGGCAGCAGCGACAGGAAGACGACGACGATGACGACTTTTTCGATATGGTCCTGCAATTTGATGCCGAGCGCGTTTTCGATCATCGTGCCGAAGAAATAGCCGGCCAGCACCATCGTCGAGATCCACAGAAGACCGCCGGCGACGCTGTAGGGCAGAAACGTTTTGTAGGGCATCTCGGCGGCGCCGATGACGAGCGGCGCGAACGTCCGGACGATCGGCACGAACCGCGCGAGCAGGACGGTTTTCGGCCCGTATTTCTCGAAAAAGGCGTGCGCTTTGGCGACGCGCGACGGTTTGAAGATGCGCGAGTTTTCGCGGTTGAAAAGCCGTTTGCCCATCAGCCGGCCCGTCCAGTAGCCGGTCGAATCGCCGATCACCGAGCCGAGAAAGAACGACAGCATCACGAGCACCACGTTGAGCTTTTCCGGGTATGTGCGGGCGAACAATCCGGCGACGACGAGCAGCGAATCGCCCGGCAGAAAAAAGCCGACGGCGAGCCCGGTTTCGGCGAAAACGATAAAGAACAGCCCGAGATACGCGTACGCGCCGAGCCAGTCGAGCATTGTGTTGATCAGTAAATTCGGATCGAGAAACCAGAAAGTCTTTTTAAGGTCCTCGAAAATCCCCAAAAACAGCGCGATAAATTTCATAAAAAGTAAATTCTACTACAACCCGCCCGAAATATGTTTTGAGAAACCGCCTCAAATCAGCGCCGCTCCGAAAAAAACGTTCCCTCCCCATCACAAAACCAATCCGAAATCCGCAATCCGAAATCCGCAATCGCTTCATTTCCACCCGTGCTCGCCGATCAGCGGGACGAACGAGCAGGGCCCGAAATCTTCGGTCTGATAGCCGTTCGGGGCACGCGTCACGCGGATCAGGTTCTGGGTTTTATGATCCGGCCCGATCGGGATCACGAGCCGCCCGCCGGGCTTTAACTGCCGGAGCAGCGGCTGCGGGATCTCGGGGCTGCCGGCGGCGACCAGAATCCCGTCAAACGGCGCGTAGACGTCCCAGCCGTTGGTGCCGTCGGCGCAGCGCAGCTTGACGTTGTGAAAGCCGAGCCGCTGGATCCGGTCCTGCGCGTCGGCGGCGAGATTCGGGATCCGTTCGATCGCGAAGATCTGGCCGGCGATGCTCGCCAGCACGGCGGTCTGGTAGCCCGAACCGGCGCCGATCTCGAGGATCCGCGCCGCCGGCGCGAGCTCGAGCAGCTCGGTCATCCGCGCGACGATGTAGGGCTGCGAGATCGTCTGGTTCGAGGCGATCGGCAGCGCGTTGTCCTTGTAGGCCTGATGCTTGATCGCCTCGGGCACGAAAATATGGCGCGGCAGCCGGTTCATCACTTCGAGCACGCGCAGATCGCGAATCCCGTAATGGTCGCGCAGCCGTTTGACCATATTTTCGCGCAGGATTTCGTAACCGTCGGCCATCAGCTTTGCTCCCATTTTTTGAGCAGCTCGATCGCCCGGTGATTCGTCAGATCGCTGCGCATCGGCGTGACCGAGACAAAGCCCTCGTCGATCGCTTCGAAATCGGTGCCGCCCTCGGCGTGAAAGCCCTCGCGGAGCTCGCCGATCCAGTAATACGGCTTGCCGCGCGGGTCGATCTGCTCGGAGATGACCGGCCGCGCGTTTTTGAAGCCCTGTTTCGTGATCCGGAGTCCTTTCGGCACGCCCTTCGGCACGTTGACGTTGAGCAGCGTGTTTTCCGGCAGCCCTTCGGCGAGCGCTTTTTGCGTGATTTCGCGGGCGACGCGGATCGCTTCGGCGAAATCGAGACTGCGGCTCGCGGCGAGGCTGAAGGCGATCCCCGGAACGCCGAGGATCGTCGCTTCGAGCGCGCCGGCGACCGTCCCGGAATAGGTCGCGTCGTCGCCGAGATTCGGGCCGTGATTGATGCCCGACGCGCAGATGTGCGGCCGTTCCTCGGGCGGCAGGATGCGGTTTAAGGCGAGCGTCACGCAGTCGGTCGGCGTCCCGTCGACCGTCCAGTGGCGGGCGTCGATCTGCCGGATCCGGAGCGGCCGCGCGAGCGTCAGGCTGTGCGACGCGCCCGACATTTCCGAGGCCGGCGCGACGACGTAGACGTCGCCGAGCTCCGACAATGCGTTTTCGAGCGCGGTGATGCCCTCCGAGTGGTAGCCGTCGTCGTTGGTGATCAGAATACGTGTCATTGTTTCGGATTCAATCCAGATAGTTTAAAAGAAGATAGGCGTGATGCAAATCGTTTCGAGCGAAACCGGATTTACATCACGCCTGACAAAATAAATATCCAAAGTTATCGGTTGAAGTTCGGATTCGGATTCGGATTCGAACCCTGTCCCGGTCCGGCGTTCATCGGACGCATCGGACGCATCCGCTTGCGGTTGCGCTTGCGGGCGTTCTGCGATTTGAGCTTCGCCTTCTGACCCGGCGGAACGAAATGCGCGTGTTTCTTCAGGTCCTTGATGATCTCTTCGGTCATCACTTTGCGTTTGAAGCGACGCAGCGCGCTTTCGATCGATTCGTTGTTGTTGACGCTTACATAAGCCATATCTTTCTCACCTCCTTTTCGGCATAAGATCCGCTACGGAGAGCAAACAACCATTAAACACTTTTTCCGGCCGAATGGCAACCGCGCAAATTATTTTTGCCCGTCCGGCCGGAGCGGCAGCGCGAGCAGCTGGCCGCCGTAAACGAAGTAGACCTCTGCTCCCTTTTCGTCGACCCAGACGTCCATACTGTCGAGCGCGATCGTCGGAATCTTCATCACCGGCGTAAACGCGAAAGCGACCGGGTCGTAGTAGCCGAGCGTCGTCGCGGCGAGCTTTTCGTCATAGATCGCCGCCCAGTAAAGATTCGGCCGGCCGGCCGGCTGCAAAGCGCGAAAAGTCTGGTCTTCGAGCGGCCGAAACTCGCCCCTCACGAGCCGCGCCGCGCCGGTCGCCGGGTCGAGCAGATAGTATTCGGGCGTCGCCGGACTCGGGTTTTTGGCCGTCGGCCGGTCGAAATCGCGGTTGGGACTGATTATTAGCCGGTTTTGGTCACGGCCGCGATAGAGCAGCACCCGGTTCTGCGCGGAAAGATAGGCGACCGGATAAAATTCGTCGGCCGGGGCGATGTCGACGGGAATTTCGCGGCCGGTCGCGAGCTCGATCCGGACAACTTTGTTGGGCAGATAAAATCCTTCTTCGTCGGCTTCGGCGGCGACGATCCATTTGCCGTCGGGCGTGACGAGCGGTTTCCTGTATATCCCCGGTTTGACGACCGTCTGGCCGCCGGGACCGATTTTGACCAGCCGGCCGCCGTAAAACGGCTCGGTGCGGATTTCGGAATCGCCGAGCCGCCGCCAAAGCGTCTCGGGCGTGAACGCGTAGGAGGTGAGGCCGATTATCACGCCGTGCCGGAAGTCGGCCAGATAATCGATCGCCGCCGGCTGCTCGACCCGTTCAGGTCCGAGTTTGCCGTTCGCGAAGCCGCGCCACGACAGATGCCGGTAGGCCGCCAGAGCGCGGCGCCGGCGCTGTAGTTCGTAAAGATTTTCCCGATCCGGTCGGTTCAGAACCGCGCGCTCGGAATTTTCCTGTTCCTCCAGTTCTTTATCGATTTTCTCCCGCTCCGTTTGGTCGGCGATCAGGACGCGCAGATCGCCGCCGTTTTTCCAGACCGTTTGGGCGAGCAGCGACTTGTCGGCGAGCAGCACGCGGAGGCCGTCGATTTTTTCCGACAGCCGGTAATGCAGATCGAGCCGGTCGTTCCGGAAAGCCTCGAAAAAGTTCGCCAGCTCCGCCAGCTTCGGCTCCCGGCGGCCGGGGCTGAAAAGGATGCGCCGGCCGCCGTCGCGCCCGAGCATCACGAATTCCTCGATCTCCTCTTCCTCCCGGCTGTAGGAAGAGCCCAAAGCGTCGATCCCGCCGGCGACGATAAAGCCGAGCAGGGCCTCGTATTCTTTGCCGGAAACGGTTTTCGTCCAGTAGCGGGCCTCGTCTTCGTAAAAGGTGAAGACGATCCGGTCCGTGTAAACGCGCAGAACCGAGTGGCCGGCCGGCTCGTTTTTGAGAAACCCGTAGACCGCCGTCAGATCCTTGTTGTCGGTGAACTCCCGCCGGATGCCGTTTTCGGCGTCGATCAGCGGTTTGATGTCGGGAGATGCGTAATAACTCGAGCTGACGCTCATAAACAGACTGTTCAGCATCAGTTCGAGCGGTTTGAAATCGGCCTTTTCGTCCGGCACGAACCCGATCCGCGCGCCGAGCATCCGGGCTTCGCCCCGATGTTCGGCGAGCAGCCGGCTGCGGGCCGCGACGCCGTCTTCCGATTCGAGATAACGCTCGGCGGCGAGCGCCGTCAGCTTATCGGGATTTTTCATCAGCGCGGCCGCCTCCCCGACCGGCAGCGGCATTCGGACGAGCCGCGCGAAGGCGAAGAGCGCGGCGGCGGTTTCCGGCCGCGCCTCGCGCAGGATCGCCGCGGCCTCAGCTTTATCTTCCGAAATGACCGTGCAGAACGCCCGCAGAACGGGGCTTTTTCCGCGCCAGAGCGGCAGCTCGTTCGCCAGCCGTTCCCTGATTTCACGACGATTCGTCAGCATTTTGATGAGCTGGGCGTCGTCGACGCGGCCGGCGTTCATCCGCCCGAGCATTTCCAGATCGGCCAGCGGGTTCTCCCAGCTCTGGAGGAATTCCAGCAGGAGGGCGGCGATTTCTGGACGGCTTTTTTCGAGCGCCCCGATCCGCGCGATCGTCGCCCGGACCAGCGCGTCGCCCAGTTTCGGATTATTCGCCAGAAAATGTCCGAGGCTGTATTCGATCGACGGGGTTTTTTCCGATTCGTCGGGCTCGGCGTCGGAATTTTCCGCTTTTCGCGCGGCCAGCATCGAATCGGCGAAGCCTTCGAGGGCGTCGATCTCTTCCCCGACCGAAAAACCGTCGGTGGCGACGAGCGCTTCGATCAGCGTGTCGCGCAGCTCGACGTTCCGGTTGTCGAACAGCAGCCGCCGGAAGATCGGGACGGTTTCGGGCCGCCGGTATCTGACGAGCGACGTGACGGCTTCCTCGCGATCTCGATCGTCTTCGTTGAGGACGATCGAGATCAGGCCGGGAACGCTTTCCGGCACGTCGATTTCGCCGAAGGACCCGATCAGCCCCTTCCTTTCGCGCTGGGAAGATTCCCGCGCCCAGTTCGGGTCGGTGAGCCACGGCAGCATTTTGACGAGGATTTCCTTTTGGCCGAAAGCGTTGATCTGGTAAAGATTGCGAACGGCGACCGAGCGCGGGGCGGGCTTTCCGGCGTCGAGCAGGCGGAGCATAGAATCGAGCCATTTTTCGCGCTGGTTCGGCATAAAACGAACCAGCGTGGTCAGACCCGTGTAGCCGTTTTCCTGCAGCTCGAGCAGCGTTTCGTCTTCGAGCAGCGAAAGATACCAGTCGTCGCGGCCCGGAAAATCGCTGCCGAGCACGAGCGCGTCCATCGCCAGATCACGCGATTTGTACGAGCCTTTTTTGTCCTCGACGAGTTTTTCGAGCTCGTTCCGGTAACGCTCGGCGTCGCTTTCGCTGCCCGTTTTGAGCGCGTGATGATAGAGCACGTATTTGGCCAGCGCGTAGCTTTCGGACCGTTCCGGATCGTTTTCGAAAACGTCGATGAAGGGTTTGGCGCGGCTCCAGTCGACCCGCGCGAGCGAGATCAGCGCCTTCTGGTTATTGATCCGCCCGTTTTCGGCCTTGATCGAGCGGACACTTTCGATCAATTCGTCGATAAAGACATCGCTGTGGTTCAGTAGCCAGTCCCTGACCGGCGAAAACCCGACGTAGGACAGGGCTTCCCGATCCTCCGTGTAGATCCGCCTGACCATTTCGACGGTTTCGGAATCGTCGGGCAGCAGCTTCAGGTAGGAAGTCAGGAGCGCGTGATTTTCCTCGATCGCGGCAAGGATCCGTTGGAGCGATTCGCGGTTCGGCTGATGATTATAGCGAAACTCGTCGAAGGAACTGTTTTGCCGCGACCAGTAATCGAGCAGGTCGGCGAGCGGCGCGTCGTCGGGCGGCACGTTTTTCGGATCGTAAAATTCCGGCGGGCGGACCGTTTTCGAATCCGTCTCCGAAACGGTCGCGGGCGGCGGCGCGGGCAGCTCGAGCAGCCGTTTGACGAGGCTGTTCGCTTTGCCGGTCTGACCGGCGACGGCCGCGGTCAAAACAAAAATTATCAGCCAGGCCGGAAGCCGGATCGGACGCATTTGAGATTCTCCTTGTCGAAATCGCCGGGGGGCGGCGGTAAAGCCGGATGCTCACAGGCTTTGGTGCGCCGGGGCGATGAAATAGTTGCATCGCCCCGGGAAAATCCGACCGTTTCCGGCTATTTGGCCTTCGGCAGCGGCAGCGCGAGCAGCTGGCCCTCGTAGACGAAATAGAATTTGTTCTCCGGCTCGTCGACCCAGACATCCATACTCGTGAAGACGATCCGCGGTACGACGATCAGCGGTTTGAAGACGAGCGTCCGGGCGTTGTAAACGCCGAACCTCGTCAGCTCCTTTTCGCGGTCGGGCAGCACGGCCCAGAATTCGTCCGGCACGCCTCCGCGCGGCTGAAGCGGGCGGAACGTCTGCTGGAGCAGCGGGCGCGACTCGCCCGGCGCGGGCTGGACGATTCCGGTGTCGGCGTCGAGCAGATAAAACTGGCCGTCGCGCTGGTCGGGCTGGAGCTCGCCCTCGCCCTCGCCCTCGCCGTAACTGTTGAAGATCAGCACTTTATTGAGCGCGGGCAGAAAGGCGACTGGTTCCGGGACCTGGTATTCGGACTCGATCTTGACCTTGAACTCCTTGTTCGTCAGCAGGTTGACGCGGACGAGCGTGCCGCCGTAGTCTTCCTCGCTTTCCGTGTATTTGACGGCGATCGCCCAGCGGCCGTTCGCGGTGACGAGCGGATCGGTGTAATAGCCGGCGCGAATCTTTGCGAGCCGTCCGCCGGTGATCTTGTAGAGGCCGTCGCTGTCGGCGCGGACCTCGAGATTGGCGGCGCGCGCCTTCCACGGCTGTTCGCCCGGCTGGACGGCGAGACCGTCGAACGTCGGCACGAACTCGATGCCCGGCGGCTGCGCGGTCGTCTCGAGCAGCCGCGTCCGGTCGAACCGGTACCAGACGTAGCTCGCGTATTCCTGCTGCCGGGCGAGCTTTTCGTTTTCGCGGGCGAGCTTTTCCATCTCGGCTTTTTTTGCTTCGGTCAGCTCGGTCTCGTCGACGTTGTCGGTCGGTTCGACCTGTTTTTCCTCGGCCTCTTTTTCGGCCTTTTTGCGAAGCGAGGCGTCGTCGATCAGGAGCCGGAAATCGTCGCCGTTTTTCCAGACCGTCGCGGCCTTGTAATTCTCGTCGGCGAAAAGCACTTCGAGGCCGGGCACGTCCTTTTCGAGATAATAATGAATCTGGGCCGGCTGGCGGCGAAACTCGGCGAAGATGTTTTCGAGCTCGACGAAAAACGGCGGCGGCGCGTCGGCCTTCAGAAAGACGCGGCGGCCGCCGTTCCGGCCGACCATCACGAGCTCCTTCTCCTCGCAGCTTTGACAGCCCGACAGAAACGGCGGCAGCTCGTCGACGCGCTGCGCGATCAGAAAATTCTTGAAGCCCTCGAATTCGGCCGGGTCGAGCACGCGCTCGCGGTAGCGGGCCGGATCGTCCTGCCAGCTGAAGACCGTCCGGTCGCGGTAGATCCGGACGAAATTGTTGTTGTAGGCGTAGATGCCGATCAGGTCCTGATTTTCTTTGACTTCCTTTTGCAGCTTGCGCTCGGCCGCCAGAAAATCATTGGCCGAATAGCTGTAAAAATAATAGGCCGGCAGCGCCAGAAAGGCCTCGTTGACGCTCGTGAAGAGGTCGCGGGCGAGGGTCGAAAAATCCGTCGTCACGTTCTCGTCGCTCATAAAGGAGACGCGCGCGCCGAGGATCCGGGCCTCGTTCGGATGCCGCGCGAGCACCAGCCGGCGCGCTTCGGCCGAATCCTCGGTCTCGAGATAGCGTTCGGCGGCGAGCGCGAGCAGCTTGTTCGGGCTTTGCAGATTGACGGCGACCTTCTGGAGCGGAAGCGGCGCCCGGATCAGCCGCGCGCAGCCGAGCAGCGCGGTTTTCGCCTCGACGTTGTCGCCGTCGAGCAGCGCGTCGTAGCCGTTGACGTCTTCGAGCAGGCAGGCGGTGATGCCGAGCCCGAGCGGGCTGCCGCCGCTCGCGTCGGTGATCTCGTTAAACTGCTTTTCGCGCAGCTCTTTCCGGATGATGAGCAGCTTGACGATGCCCTCGGCCGTTCCTTTGCCGTTTTTCAGGTCGCGCAGGAGCAGGGAATTGATTGCCGCGCCTTTCCAGTTCTGGACGATCTGCCGGAGCGCGGCCGCCGCCGCCGGATTCCGCTTGTCGAGCAGGCTGATGCGGTTGATCGTCGCCGCGACGAGCTCTTCGCTGACGTCCTCGATCGTCGTCAGCTGCGTCCCGATCAGCATCCGGAGCGAGAGCTGCGGATTGCTCGCGACGTCGACCGAGGTCTCGCTGACGGCATTCGCGGAATTGGCGTTCTGCTCGGTCTGCGCCATCGCCTTCGCGGCCTCTTCGAGCCCGTCGATCTGTTCGGGGATCGAAAAACCGTTCGAGACGAGCAGCGTCCGCACGAGACCGGGCCGCTCCCATTCCTCGACGACCGACAGAAGCTGGCGCAGCGGCCCGACGGCGAGCGGACTGCGCTGTTTTTCGAGCGCCATGATCGCGGCGCTGCGGTACGGGTAGGTGATCTGCGTCTTGCTGACCGGATTCACCGTGCCGCCGGTGTTGGTCGGCGGCCGGTTGACCGCGACGTTGGCGTTGGCGGTCGTTTCGACCTCGACGTATTCCTTTTCGTTGAGCATCGCGATCAGCCCCGGCACGCTTTCGGGAATCGCGAAATTGCGCAGCGCGTAGACCAGCTTCGAGCGCGTGCCGGAGGTGTCTTTGGCCCATTTCGGGTCTTCGAGCCACGGCAGCAGCGCGGTGACGATCTCCGGCGTCTTGATGTTGTCGATGAGCGCCGAAAGGTTCTTGACGGCGGCGTTGCGCACCGTCGGGTTCGAACTGCCGGCGAGCTCGATCATCTTTTCGACGTATTTATCGGGCGGCGAGTGATTGAGCATCGTCGTCAGCCCGGTGTAGACCTGACCGTTGACCTTCAGCTCGTACAGCGTTTCGTCTTCGAGCAGCGAGTAATACCAGTCGTCGCGGCCCGGAAAATCGCCCGATTCGACGAGTGCGTCCATCGCCAGATCGCGGTTGCCGGGCTGGAGGTTTTTGTTCTCGACCGTTTCCTGCAGCTCTTTGCGGTATTTGTCGATGTCGAGCGAATCGTTAACGGCGAGCGCGTGCTGGTAATAGGCCCAGCGGGCGAGCGTCTGCGCGATCGGCTGATCCGAATTGCCGAGCATCCGGTCGAGCAGCGGCCGGGCCCGTTCCCAGTCGACGCGCGCGAGCGCCAGCACCTCGTCCTGGTTCGTCACGTATTCCTTCGTGTCGGCCGCCTGCTCGGCCATCTGCGCGAGCTCGTCCGAGAAATACGGGCTGTGATAGGTCAGCCATTTTTTCGTCTCGGAGCGCCACGACGGATCGAAACTGCGTTTGCTGACCTCGTCGTCGTAGAGCCGTTTGACGAATTCGGCCGTGTCCTTGCCCTCGGGCATCACGCCGAGCAGCTCCGACAGCATTTCGGGCTTTTTCTCGATCTCGTCCATCAGCCGGCCGACGGTTTTTTCGGACGGTTTGATGGCGTAGGCGAATTTCGGGTCGAATTGATTCTGGTATTTCCAGTAGGTCAGCAGATCGTCGGTCGGCGCGTCGTCATTCGGCGGATTTTTCTTGTCGAAAAACTTTTCGTCGCGCTCGCCCGCCGTGATCCTAAAGCCCGGGTTCGGCGGCGGCGGGGCCGGCATCTCGAGCAGGTTGGCGAGGGGATTGCCTTCGGCCCGCGTCGCCGGCCGGAAGAAAAACAGCCCCAAAACCAGCAAGGCGATGCACAGAACGACGGCGGAAATGAATCTTCTCATAAATGAATTGACCTCTGAAATCTAAGAGAATAGATAACGTATTTATAACGAAAAAGCAATGAATTTTTTGCGTAAGGATGGCGGATTATTTTTCGGCCGAAAAGGCGACGGGAATTGATTTCGGCGAAAACCGTGATAAATGGGTCGGCAAACGTCCTGGAAATTTGAAAAATGCCCGACGCGTCGCGGCCGGCTTCGCGGTTATTTTTCATCCGGCAGCGGAACCGCGAGCAGAAAACCGGCCTGTCCAAAGTCGTCGCCGTAAACGAAATAAACTTTTTTCGCCGCTTCGTCGACCCAGATCTGCATACTGTCGAGCGCGATTTCGGGCAGTCTGAGGCGCGGCTTAAAGCTGAAGAGCCGGTCGTCGTAAATCCCGATCTCGGTCGCTTCGCCGTCGTAAACGGCCGCCCAGAATTCGTCGGGCTTGCCGGCCGGCTGTAACTGCCGGAAGGTCTGCCCGCGGAGCGGCGCGAAAACGCCTTTGACTTCGCGGACCGCGCCGGTTTCGGCGTCGAGCAGGTAATATTTCGGGTTGACCTTGTCCGTGTAATCGTCGGCGCTCCGCAGCAGAATTTTGCCGTCTGCGGGGACGCGCCCGACGGCCGCCAGATTTTTCGCCGCCGGCATTTTGATTTTCGACACCCGGCCGGTCCGGAGGTCGATGCGGACGAGATAGTTCGGATCGTCCCAGTTCGTGTCGGTCTGCGACGCGACGACCCATTTGCCGTCGGCGGTCGTGACCGGATTTTTCAGCCAGCCCTCGGCGATTCTGGTGCGGCCGGCGCGGTTCGCTTTCCATAAACCGTAATTGTCCAGATTGTCGCCGGCCCGAATCACGAAACTCCCGCTCCGCGTGAGCGGAATGTCGTCGTCTTCGGCAAGATTTTCCATCGAAGGAAATTCCAGATGGTCGCGCAGAAACGGAATGTCGGCCGGCTCGCCCGCCGGCCCGCCGAGCTTTCCGTTTTCGAGCCTGCGCCATTCGTAAGCCGCGAACTCTCTTTCGGCGCGCCGCCGCCGGGCGTTGATCCCGCGTGTTTCATAACCTAGATCCTCGTTTTCGTCGTCGATCTTATCGAGCCGGTCGAGCTCGTCCTCGATCTCGCGTTTTCTTTCCGTATCCTCGACCAGCACACGGAAATCGCCGCCGTCTTTCCAGACGGCTTTCGGCGAATAGCGGTTGTCGGCCAGCAGGATTTCCAGACCCCTGATGTTTTTGGCGAATTTGAACTGCGGTTTGACGTCGCCCTGCTCGTAAGGTGAAAACAAAGTCCACATCCACAAAACGACCCCGATTCCGCCGTAGGCGAAGACGCGCCGCCCGCCCTGCCGGTCGATCATCACGAATTGCGAGATTCCCATTGCAATGCCAAAGTCTCCGAACCGGGGCGGCATTTCGTCGATCTTGTTGGCGGCGATCGAATTATGAAAAGCGGCGAGCTCTTCGCTGGTCAGCGCTTTTTCGAAGAAGTAAGCCGAATCGTTTTTCCACCGGAGAACGGCGCGGTCGCCGAATACCCGCAAAACCGTCCCGCCGGCGGCGTAAATTTCGAGCAGATCCTTGTTTTCCCGCATCTCGCGGCGGAGGCTTTCCTCTTCTTTGTCGAGGTCGGCCATCTGCCGCTGATAATAAAAGCTTAACGAGCATCCGAGCTTCGTCAAAAGCTCTTTTCCGAATTCCTCGCCGGCCGTCTTCGGCGGGTAAAAACAATCGCGCGCGCCAAGGATCAGAAATTCGCCGGGATGGCGGGCCAGCACCAGCTCGCGGGCCTCGCGACCGTCTTCCGATTCGAGATAGCGTTCGGCGGCGAGCGCGAGCAGCTTGTCGGTCGAATCGAGCAGCGCGCCGACGTCGCGGACCGGCAGTTTGAGACGGAGCAGGCGCGCGACGGCGAGCGCGGCGGTCTGCGTTTCCGGGTTCGTTTGATTGACGAGGCTCGTCAGCTGCGCTTCGTCCTCGAAAACGCCGACGCCGACCGCCTGCGCGAGGCCGCTTTTCGCCGTCAGCCACGACAGCTCGACCGGCACGCTTTCACGCAGCGCGTGACGGCGCACGAGCACCGTCACGATCGTGTCGAGATCGGCGCGGCCGTCGGCGACGCGTTTGATGATTTCGGCGTCGACGGCTTTCCCCTGCCATTTGTTCGCGATTTCGGATAGTTTTCGAGCGACCGCCGGGTTCGTTTTTTCAAGCTCGCCGATCCGCTCGAAAACCGCGCGGACATAAGTTTCGGGCCCGGTTTTTTGTTTGGCTAAATATTTGCCGATGCTGATCGTGACGGGCAGGGGATTTTCTTCTTCGTGCTCGTATTTTTCGTCTATTTTTTTGAAGCCTTCGGGCGTTAAGATCGCCGTCGCATAACTCTCCAAAGCCGCGATTTGCCCGGCCTCGCCCAACCCGCCGCAGGCGATCAGACTTCGAATGAAAAATTCTCTGAAATACTCTTCGGGTTCGTTTGCGAGGGCGCTTTGCAGGACCGCAACCGCCCGCAGGTCTTTGTATTTTCCCAAAGATTGCGCGGCATAGGCGCGATTATACTGGTCTTTGTCGTTTTGAACCACCCAGATCAGGGCGGGAACGCTGTCCGGCAGGTCGACGTCTTCCATACTTTGAATCAGCCGCAGCCGGTAATCGCCGGTGTCTTTGGCCCAGCCGGGATCGGTGATCCACGGCAGCAGCGGTTCGAGCGCGTCTTTCCGGGCGTCACGGTTGTAAAACTGTACCAGCGCGTTGACGGCCGCGTTATGCACTGCCCGGGTCCGGCTGCCGACAAGCTTCGTCAGCACCGGAATCCATTTATCGGGATTTTTCTGGACGATACCGTTTAACGGCGCGGTCGTGGATGATCCGGAAAGTCTTAATTCCAACAACGTTTCGTCGGCAAAGAGCGACAGGTACCAGTCGTCGAAGCCCGGCCAGTCGGGCAGGGCAGTGAGGGCGTCGAAGGCGAGATCGCGTTCGCTGCCCGACGCGTTTTTGTTCTCGACGATCGCTTCCAATTCGTCGCGGAGGCGGTCGAGCAGACCGGCGTCTTTTTCGCGGAGCGCGTGTTCGTAAATGAGCGTTTTGGCGAACACGGCCGTCCGCAGGTTGGCGCGGTCGTTTTCGAGCCGCGCCAGCACGGGCGCCGCCTTTTCCCAGTCGAGACGGGCGAGCGCCGTCAGCTCCGCCGATTTGACGACGCTCGCATATTCCTTGTGATCGCGCGCTTTTTCGGCGTCGGCGAGCAGTTCGTCGACGTAGAAATCGCTGTTGAATTTGAGCCAGTCCCGGACCTTTTCGCGCCACGAATCGCTGACGTCGTCGCTCGACTGCTTGAGATCGAAGAGCAGTTTGACGCTCTCGGCGACTTCCTTGTCAACGGGCAGGATTTTGAGAAAACCGTCGAATTTGGCGGGCTCTTCCCGAACCGCTTCGACGATTCGCAGGGCCGTCCTGACGGAGGCCGTCGGCGGTTTTCCGGCACCGGAATAAAAAGCGGACGCTTTTATGTTCCAGTAATCGAGCAGGTCTTCGAGCGGCGCGTCGTCGGGCGGCGGATTTCGATCGTCGTAGAAACTTTCGGGACGTTTGATTTCGTCCGCCGCCGTTTTCGGCGCCGGCGCCGGCAGATCGAGCAGCGCGCGCAGGAGCCGTGCCGTGCCCGGCTCCTGCGCGGCGGCGGAGGCGGCAAGAATCAGGATCAGGATCAGGCGGCAGACGATTTTCGGCATACGGAACGACTCCTGCGCGATAATACACTTTTATCGCCCGAAAAAAAAAGACGTCGAGGCGAGTTTGATTCACCTATATTGGTTGCGCGACGCCGGCGGATTGGTTGCATCGACGCGGCGACGGCTTTCGGATTTTCAGAGTATTTGAAATCGTCCGATCCGGCCGCGCCCTTTTCCGCTAATTGCGCGATTATGTTATAAATGGCTGGTATTCGAAAAATCGAGGGTTGACGGAGGACGGAGAATGTCGAAGTACGCGTTTATTTTTATGGGTTTCTGGGTGGCGGTCATCGGGTTTCTGGTGTTCGTCGCGTGGATGAGGGTGCGGGCTGCGGCCTACCAGCGGGAAGGCATCCGGCACGGGCGGGGCGTTTTTCTGACGTTCGATTACGCGCCCGGGGAATGGGAATATTACACCCGCGATCTAGCCTTTCGCGGGGCCGTCGGGACGGCGTCGTTCGGCGATAAGAACGTCTATCTGAAGGACGATACGGAAGAAGTCTTCATCGAGCTTTTCGGGCCGTTCCGCAACTCGCCGCGCCTGCGCGAGGTCGCGCTCAAAGACGAATTCATCGTCTTCCGGGTGAGAACCCGCGACCTCGACCCGAACGAAAAGGGCGAGATCGCTCTCGATCATCCCGGCAACGTCGAGGAATTTTTCGTCCTGATCCCCGAAAAACACCGCGCCGACGGCCAGACTCTGCTCGAATTCTACCGGATGCTGATCCTCAAAAACAGAAAAACATAAGGGGATTTCGGATTTCGGATTTCGGATTTCGGATTGCTCGTAATTTTCAACGCCTAGCTTTATCGCGGCCGTTGAGCGGGTGTAAATTAAGGTTTTAGAATGGTTTGATGATTATTGGTCTTTGAAAGAAGATCAAAGACCAAAGACCGAAGAACGGGCCGTTCAGATCGCAACCGGCCGGCGCGCGGATATTATAGTGTGTGACCCAACTTGTTGGAATAATGAGCGTTAAACCCGCAGTCGGTTCTTAAACGATCCACTAAAAACACGAAAAAACACGAAAGAAATTTAGTGTGTTTAGTGGAAGAACAAAAAAGCGAACGCGACCGAAAACGACGCTTTTTCCAATAAGTTTTGTCATTAACTATAATAAAGGCAGCTTTCGAAAAAAAAAGTTTTCGTTTCGCCCCGTCGTCGGCTTATAATGAGTTCGTTCGCAAATAATTCAATAAAATTCGATTTTTGATTTCGGATTTCGGATTTCGGATCTCGGCTTTAATTACAAAACCGCGAACTGCCGCTTTATAAAAAAACGGCTTCACATCGAGCAATCCGAAATCCGAAATCCGAAATCCGAAATCGGGAGGGGTTTTTCTTTATGGACTTTTCGACGCCCAACGACGGCGCGCCGGTTCGCTGGCGGGTTTCGTATCTGACGCGGCTGGCGGCCGTGATCGGTTTCACGCTGCCGCTCATCGGCGGCGCGGCGAGCTCGTTTCTTTTGATGCGGGCCTTTCAGGCGATGCGGAATTCGCAGACGGCCGGACTGGCGGCGGTGACGGCGGCCGTCAAAGAAGCCGCGCTGCCGGTGACCGTTTCGCTTTACCTGGCGGCGGCGGTCGTGTTTTTGGTGATCGTCTGGCTGATCGTCAGGATGATCGTCGAAACCCGGACGGCGTCGCCGCCGCTCTGGTTCTTCGCGCTCGGCGGGCTGCTCTGTCTGGTGCCGGCCGGCATTTTCTGGCGGGCCGAATGGCTGACCGTCCAGGCGATCAGTCCGGGCGGCGCGGTCGGGGCGGGCGGAGTCGCGGCCGTCGGCGCGCAGATCGCCAATCTGCTCATCGTCAGCATCATCTCGGCGCCGGTCGTCTTTCTCGTGCTGGTTGCCGCCGGCGCGGTGCCTTTTTCGCGGCGGTCGAAATCCGGCTGGGGCGCGCTCGCGGGCGCGGCCGGCGGCGGGCTGGTGCTGGTCGCGGCGGCGGTCGCCGCGCCGCTGCTGATCGGCGAGCCGACCCGCAAACAAGAACTCGTCCGGCTGCCCGAAAATCTCAAGAGCGCCGACAGCGACGCCGATCTTCAGAAGGAGACCTCGGCGATCCTGATCCTCGCGGCCGACGGGAAATATTATCTCGAACGGAAAAAGAGCTCGCCCGACGACACCGCGCCGACCGAGACGCCGGTTTCGAAGGAAGAGCTGCCCGGCCGGCTGAAAATGCTGATCCAGGACAAGCCGCCCGACAAGCGGATCGTCTATCTCAAGGCCGACGCCGACGCATCCGCCGACGCCGTTCTCAAGCTGTTTCAAACTATCCGCGACGTCGACGTCGACAAGGTCGGCCTCGTCGTCTACGGCCCGACGACGCCGAACGACCCGTCGCAGCTTTACCCGAAACGGTTCGAGGTCAAGCTGCCCGAAAAACCGGATCCGGCAGCCACTCCGCCCAAACCCAACCCGAACACGCTGATCGCCTTTCTCAAACCCGACGGCAAGCTCGCGCTCAATCAGGACGGGATGGGCACGATCTCCGATCCGGGAAAATTAACGGCCAAGCTGGCCGAGATTTTCAAATATCGCGAAAACAACGGAATCTTTCGCGAGGGCACCAACGAAATCGAAAAGACGGTCTTTCTAAAGCCTGCCGGAGAGTGTAAATACGGCGACTTCGTCAAGCTGGTCGAAGCCGTCCGGACCGCCGGCGCAGAACCGATCGGCATTCAGTTCGACGACCTCCCCGAAGTCAAGGTCGTTCTTTAATACCTCGGGCGGTCGGAGTCTTGAGTCTTGAGTCTTGAGTCTTGAGTCTTAAGTCTGTTTAAATTTAGGGTTTGAGGCCGCGAACGCTTTTTAAACGATCCACTAAAAGCACTAAAAACACGAAATCATTTCGTGTTTTTAGTGCTTTTGGCGGACAGTCAAACCGGCGAACGCATCCCGAAACCGCGTCTTTTTCCAACCAGTTTCGTCACAGGCTTTATTGCAAATTGTTATGAGTGGGTCGGACACCTCGTTGGATAATTTGTAGTCCATTTGGTATTAACCGGCGGATTATGTAAATCGGTCAGCGGACGATGCAATTCGATCAGCGAACGGGCGATTTCGTTAGCGGACGTGGAAATTTTCGAGCGTATGGGCGCATTCGTTCAGCGGACGCGCGAATTCGTGCGCGGACGGCGAGATTCGATCGGCGGATGCCCGAACTCGACAAACGGCCCGCGGAATTTGTTTCGCGGACGTGGTATTCGAGGACGGACGCACAAGTCAAAGCAACGGACAATCCGAAATCCGAAATCCGAAATCCGAAATCGAAAAAGCCCCGCAATGGCTGAGCGGGGCTTTTTCGCGTTTGAAAGGAGCTTTCCGTTTGTTAGGCGGTCGCGTCTTCGGTTTCCTTGCGGCTGCGTTTGACGCCGCCGATCTGGACGAGCTTTTCGCCCTTGATCTGGTTCTTTTCGAGGACCATCTGCTGGTAGAGCTTCTTCATCATCTGCATTTCCTCGGCCGCCGTCTTCGGGCCTTCCATCGACGGTTTGTTCGGGCGGGTCAGATCGACTTCGTTGAGAACGAGCTTGTGCTCGGTGCTCTCGAGGCCGACGTGTTTGCCCTTGGCGAAGACTTCGTGACGACCGTAGTCCTTATACCACTGAGCGACGGTCGCGTTCTGGTGCATATGTTCGATGATGTTGCGCCAGCCGATGCCGGTGTTGTAGGCGCAGAACGAAATTTCGCCTTCCTGCGTGCCGTAGGGGATGATGCACATCTCGGTGCGGCGGAAATCGTAGTTAAAGAGATCCTGGAACCACATACCCGCGATAAAGAGGAAGTTCCACGGGTCCTGACGGCGTTTTTCGATGTCCTCCATCGTGCGGTCGGGGCCGACCTTGCCGTAATCCTTGCCCGAAAGGCCGAAGGATTTGTCGAACTTCTTCAGAATTCCGCCGAGCGTCAGGCTTTCCGGCGCGCCGTACGGGTTGTAGTTCTTGAGAAGCGCGAGGCCCATCATAATGTTCGAGAACCATTTGCCGCGGTTCGTGTCGGTGATGTGCTTCATATCCGTAACGAGTCCCTGAATATCGAGGAACTGCGGAACGGGCGCCATCTCCTTCGTTTCCTTGTTGACCATCACGGCGGTGCCGACGCCGCAGTTCGGGTGGCAGCCGCAGGAAACCTGACCCCATTCGGCGTCGGGCCCGTGGACGACGTCGGCGAAATCGGCGAACGCGCCCATCAAGCTGAGCGGGAACCAGTCACGCGTCGGTTCGGTGATGCCGACCTGTTTCTGGACGTCCTGCGCGAGGTGCGAGAGCGTGTAGCGCTGCTGCAGCCGGCGCTGTTCGGTGATATGTTCGTCGCGGCCGGTGAACGAAACCGGCTGGAAGGCGATGAACGAGATCTTTTTCGGATTTTCGAGCGCGAACCGGACGATCGAGCCGACCTGGTCGTTGTTGATGCCGTTGACGAGCGTCGTCACGAGAATGATGTCGACGCCGGCTTCGTGCAGGTTGTTGATCGCGCGGAGCTTGACGTCGAAGAGGTTGCCGATCTGGCGGTGCGAGTTGGCGTCGTTGCCGATGCCGTCGAACTGCAGGTAGACGAAGCGGAGACCGGCTTCGGCGGCTTCGCGGCAGAATTCCTTCGATTTCGCGAACTCGATGCCGTTGGTCGCGGCCTGAACCGAGTTGTAGCCGACCTTGCGCGCGTAGCGAACGGCCTCGATAAAGTGCGGCGAAAGCGTCGGCTCGCCGCCCGAATACTGGACCGACATCTGGCGGCGCGGTTTGATCGAGATCGCGTTGTCGAGAATCTCCTTGACGTCTTCCATCGAGAGCTCGTGGACGAAGCCGACCTGGTTGGCGTCCATAAAGCACGGATCGCACATCATATTGCAGCGGTTCGTCAGATCGACCGTCAAAACCGCGCCGCGGCCGTATTTGATCGTCGAAGATCCGTGATTATGCAGCTTTTCGTCGTTGTGCGCCTGCATATCGCGGCCCGGGAAGAGCGATTCGATATGCTGCAGGAACTTGGCGTCGATCGCCATCAGATCTTCGAAATGCCCGTGTTCGGGACAATCCTTGATCATCCAGATCTGACCGTCGCGTTCGATGATCTGGGCCTTGATTTCGCCGACCTTGTCGTTGATCAGGGTCGAAACGTCGCGTTTGCCGCTTAAGATCTCTTCGCGGGCTTCGATCACGCAGTTCGGGCAGAGCGAATCGGTCATCCGCGGGAAACCGAGCGTCGGCTTCGATTTTTCCCACGACTTGAGGATCGGTTTGTCGGCCCATTTCGGTGTAAACGACGGGTTCGGTTTGTACTTATTGACCGCCCGGACGGCGTTGAACAATCCGCTGGCGATATAGGTCAATCCCTTTTCAAAATGTTTTACGGGTCTCATAAATATACTCTCCAAATTATAAAAACTTTCGTTCTCGATTAGATATCTGTCTAATTTTAAGCAATGAAATTACAGGTGGCGCTTTCCCTTATAAAAATACTACGCGAAATACTGCAAATACCGTGCCTTGCGGCAGATATTTATTAAGTGGTTTATTTGCCGAATATACGAGTGTTTTGCCGGGTTCGGGGAGATTGGCGTCTTTGTGTCAGAATGTCACAAAACAATTTGTCGACAATTTAATTAGCGATTTTGACACAATGGTGGAAAATTAATAGAATGGAATTTATTCGAAACGGGGCAGCGGATTTTTGAGAATATTAAGCCTTTGCTTAACGGTTTTTCACAGCTGTTGAAAAAATAACGGTCGTTTTAATTGAAAAATGCCTGTATATTCGACGATTCGCAAAGAAAAGCCTTATTTGCGGAATTTTGTTCACCTTTTGTTCGTATTTAAGCAGGTGATTTAACCCTTACTTGAAGAAAAAATCATAACTTACTGTTATTAAAGGGGTTGAAGCATATAATCATTTCTTTACATGAAAATTTTAATATGCTAAATTTTTTTCACCTTCAAACGAAGAAAAGGGTCAAAAAGTAGGGTCATTAGAAAAAGAACGAAATAGAAGCCGCTTCAACAGCAGTCTTGTTGATTAATAATCAAACTAAAGTACGAACGTAAAGATTTCAGAAGACGAATTCTTTAGTATTAACGATTTATGCAGATACGCTTTGGGACATCGGGCTGGAGAGCCATTATCGCCGATGATTTCACCTATCGAAACGTCGAGCTGGTCACCGAAGCAATATGCAGCTATTTGAAAAACAGTTTCGGCGAAAACGAACGAACTTTGATCGTCGGCCACGATTCGCGGTTTATGGGCGAAAAGTTCGCGCAGGTCGCGGCCGCCATCGCCTGTCGCAAGGGTTTCCGGGTTTTGCTCTGCAATCATCCGACGCCGACGCCGACGATCTCGCACGCGATCCGCCATCAGAAAGCGGCCGGCGGCATCAATTTCACGGCTTCGCATAATCCGCCGGAATATCAGGGCATCAAGTTTTCGACCGCCGACGGCGCGCCGGCCCTGCCGGAGATCACGAAAGAGATCGAAAAGCTGATCGAGGAAAAAGCGAGCGTCGCCGATGCCGGCGGCGGTTCGATCGAAGAATTCGACGCGCGTCCGGATTATCTGGACGATTTGAAAACTAAAATCAATTTCGAGGCCATCGCCGCCGCCAACGGCTCGTTCGCGTACGACGCGCTCTGGGGAACCGGCCGCGGCTATCTCGATAAAGTGCTTCGCGAATACGGTCTGAATGTCGAAACGATACACGACTGGCGCGACGTGACCTTCGGCGGAAAATCGCCCGAGCCGAGCGAAAAACAGGTCGGCGAGCTGGTCGAGACGGTCAAATCCAAAGGTTTGACGCTCGGACTCGCGACCGACGGCGACGGCGACCGGTTCGGAGTGATCGATGCGAACGGCGATTTTATCCAGCCGAATCATTTAATCGCGATTTTAACCGATTATCTGGCCGAATCGAGAGGATGGACGCTCGGCGTCGCGCGCAGCGTCGCGACCTCGCACCTGGTCGACCGGGTCGCCGAAGCGAGAGGCCTGAAATTATACGAAACGCCGGTCGGCTTCAAATTCATCGGCGAATTGATAAATAAAGACGAGATCATCCTCGGCGGCGAGGAATCCGCGGGCCTTTCGATCCGCGGACACTATCCCGAAAAAGACGGAATCCTGGCCTGTCTTTTGGCGGTCGAAGCCGTCACTGTGAGGGGAAAGAGCCTGACCGCGCAGCTCGACGAACTCTACGCGCGGGTCGGAAAGCTCGAATCGGGAAGAATCGGGGTCAAGTTGAGTCCCGAAGTTGCCGATAAGCTGAAAGAGAAGCTTTTACAGGAGCCGTCGGAAATCGGCGGCCGGAAAATTGAAAAAATTAATCGTATGGACGGCGTGAAATTTATCTTCACGGACGGCAGCTGGATGTTGATGCGGCCGTCGGGAACCGAACCGCTGGTCAGAATTTACGCCGAATCCGAAGACAGAAACGAACTGGAGGTGCTGCTTGAGCAAGGTCGTCGCTACTTACTGGAATAATTCACAAACTACCTCAAGACCGTCGAGAAATCGTTTGAAGGCGGCGAGGCGCACGGAAACTTCGACACCGCACTGGTTTTTATTTGTGGTGGTTGTCTCGATCACGTTTATGCTCTGTCTGGCCATCAATATGCGCGCTTACTCGGAAATGAGCGCCGAGGCCGTTCAGAACAATCAGTTGAATACTGAGTTTGAAAAATTATCGGGTGAGAACCTTTCCCTGCAGGAAGAGGTTCACAACCTGAAGAACGACTCGAAGACGATCGAGCGCGAAGCTCGCAAGATCGGAATGGGTCGTCCGAATGAAAAGATTCTTGTGCCGGCGAACTGAATTGACTGCGGAGAAATTCGATTCGCCAACACAGATAGCCCTGCCCAATTGACAATCCGCCTTTTGCCTGTCCGCTCCGCTTTGCCTACAGCTATACCATCCGCCTAAAATCGCGGCTTCGAGAAACCCGAGACTTGAAGCCGCACTTCCCTTTTAAACGCCCGATTTCAAATTTCCGATTCCGCCAATCCGATTTTTCGGAGTCGTCGAAGTTTCAAATTTACGGCGCATTTCGCTACCATTTAAGTCGGATGACGAATTACCGGCTCTTTTATTCGCCTTATTATTACGCCGACATCGGCGAGGAACACGTTTTTCCGATCCGCAAGTTCGAGCTCGTCCGCGATCGGCTGGTCGCCGAGGGCACGCTCGCGCCGGACGAGATCTTCGAGCCGAAACCGGCGCCGGTCGACGATCTGCTGCTCGTTCACACCGCGGATTACATTTCGCGGCTCGTCGCCGGCGAGCTGACCGCGAAAGAAATTCGCAAGCTCGGCCTGCCGTGGTCGAAATCGCTGGTGCGGCGGTCGTTTCACGCCATTTCCGGGACGATCAACGCCGCCCGGCGGGCGCTCGTCGACGGCGTTTCCTCGAATCTCGCGGGCGGCACGCATCACGCCTACCCGGATCGCGGCGAGGGTTTCTGCGTGCTCAACGACGTCGCCGTCGCCGTCCGCGTGCTCCAGCGCGAACGGCTCGCCGAACGCTTTCTGATCATCGACTGCGACGTTCATCAGGGCAACGGCACCGCCCATATCTTCGAAAATTCCCCCGAAGTCTTTACCTTTTCGATGCACGGCGCGAAAAACTACCCGCTTTTCAAGGAACGCTCGACGCTCGACATCGAGCTCGCCGACCGAACCGGCGACGCCGAGTTTCTCGACGTTCTCGGCGAGGCGCTGCCGCGCATTCGGCTGCACGACCCGGACATCATCTTCTATCTCGGCGGGGCCGACCCGTACGAAAACGACAAACTCGGGCGGCTCGGTCTGACGATCGACGGTCTGCGCCGCCGCGACGAGCTCGTCCTGCGGTTCGCCCGCGACAACCACGTCCCGCTCGTGACGACGATGTCCGGCGGCTACGCGGCCGACATCAACGACACCGTCGAGATCCACGCCAACACGATCCGCGCGGTCAAAAAGGTGTTTTTCGGCGAAAATAACGGGAAAGCGCGCGCCTTCGACGCGTGAGCCTAAGTTCAAAGACGGCGAAAAATGCCACGGTCAGGCGTCAGACAACCGGCGACGGTGCCCAACAGAAACGGCTCGATCAAAATTGGTGTCATTACGACACATCGACTTGTTTTGTCAGCCGGAAATGAACGAGGTCGAGCGTCGCTCTACTCGAAAAAAGCTTGACAGACGATTTACAATGTAGACGGATCCAAAATTTTTCAAATTTCACGAGCTCAGAGGTCAAATCGGTTACTGACGGCGATGCCCGATGTCGGAGCGCCGGCCTCCCGATCCGACCGGCCGGGTTGAATTTTACGCGCGCCTTTTTTAATCTGTAATTAAGGAACATTTCGCAAAAAGGTAAATAATTCAACCAAATGAAAATTGTAGTTATCGGCAGTGGGTTCGGCGGGTTGTCGTGTGCGATCCGGCTTCAGGCGCAGGGGCATCAGGTGACGATCGTCGAAAAGCGCGACAAACTCGGCGGGCGCGCCTATGTTTACGAGCAGGACGGCTTCAAATTCGACGGCGGCCCGACGATCATCACCGCGCCGTGGCTGATCGACGAGCTTTTTTCGCTCGCCGGCCGCGATTCGAAGGAATATATCAAACTCGTCAAGCTCGACACCTTTTACAACATCCGCTGGGAAGACGGCACGGTCTTCAACTACAACGACGACAAGCAGCATCTCTACGCCGAGATCGCCCGGATCGCGCCCGAAGAGATCGACAATTATAAACGGTTCGCGCAGTCGCTCGACAAGATCTATCACGTCGGCTTCGAGCTCATCGACAAGCCGTTTTCGACCGTCTGGGATATGGTCCGGGTGATTCCCGAGATGATCAAGCTGCGGTCGGACCGGTCGGTCTACAAATTCGCCGCGCGGTTTTTCAAAAACGAGAAGCTCCGCGAAGCCTTTTCGTTTCACCCGCTGCTGATCGGCGGCAACCCGTTCACCTCGACCTCGATCTACGCGATGATCCACGAGCTCGAACAGAATTTCGGCGTCTGGTTCGCAATGGGCGGGACGGGCGCGCTCGTGCGGGCGCTCGGCGATCTCTTCATCGATCTCGGCGGCGAGATTTTTACCGAGGCCGAAGTCGCCGAGATTCTGGTCGCAGACGGCCGCGCGACCGGCGTCCGGATGAAGGGCGGCGAGCAGCTGGAGGCCGACGCGGTCGTCTCGAACGGCGACGTCGCCTTTACGTATCTCAATCTCGTCGCGCCGCAAAATCGTCGCAAATACACGGACGAAAAGGTCAAAAAGCTCGAATACTCGATGTCGCTCTTCGTCGTCTATTTCGGGACCGACCGCAAATACGAGAATATGGCGCACCACGAGATCATAATGGGCCCGCGCTATCGCGGCCTGCTCGAGGACATCTTCGACCGCAAAATCCTCGCCGACGATTTTTCGCTTTACCTGCACCGGCCGACGGCGACCGATCAATCGCTCGCGCCCGCCGGCTGCGACTGCTGGTACGTGCTCTCGCCGGTCCCGCACCTCGGCGGCGACATCGACTGGCGGACGGCGGCCGAACCTTATAAACAAAAGATTTACGAGTATCTCGAAACGCATTTTATGCCCGATCTGCGCAAACACATCATCACCGAGACGCACATCGACCCGCTCCATTTCGAGGGCACGCTGAACAGCTATCTCGGCAGCGCCTTCTCGGTCGCGCCGATCCTCACGCAGTCGGCCTATTTCCGGCCGCACAACCAGAGCGAGGACATTCCGAATCTCTATTTCGTCGGCGCCGGCACGCATCCCGGCGCGGGCCTCCCCGGCGTCCTCTCAAGCGGCAAGATCGTCGGCAATATGATCGGCAAAGCCTGATCGGATTTCGGATTTCGGATTTCGGATTTCGGATTTGGGATTGGCGAGCGGCGTTTTGAATCCACGCTTCAGCGTGCCGTTTCGCGAGCGAAGCGATGCGAAACTCCTGTGCGCGGCGGAGTTTTTACCGGCGATGCACGGAAGCGCGGACTCAAAACCGATCGTCTGAATTTGGGTTTTTCAGGCGAGTAGAACATAATTATCAAATTCGGCGTTTAGTGTACGGATGCGCGGAATCGCGGGCGAAAACTCTTCAAAACGCGAAATCCGAAATCCGAAATCCGAAATCCGAAATCGCTATGTGGTACTGGACAAAAGTTTTATTCCTGATATTGGTCGGCGCGGTCGTCGTCTGGCTGGCGTATGAGGCGATCACGTTTCCGAACATCTCGAAGCTCAGGACGGAGAATCCGACGACGAGCTCGCTGATCGAATACCGGCTCGCCGAACAGCAGAAGGACGGCAAGGAGCCGCACAAATATATGATCTGGCAGCCGATCGAGCAGATCTCGCCGAATCTTCAGAAGGCCGTCCTCGCCGGCGAGGACTCGCATTTCTTCGAGCATCACGGCTTCGACTGGGACGCGATTCAAAAAGCGTGGGACGAAGCGCAGAAGGAAGCCGAAAAAGAGGCTAAGTCCGAGGGCGACAACGACGAGAACGACTGGATCCCGTCGCTTCCGTCGTTCAAGCGCGGCGCCTCGACGATCTCGCAGCAGCTCGCCAAAAACCTTTTTCTGTCCGAGGAACGCTCGTTCCTCAGAAAAGGCCGCGAGGCGGTCTACACCTATTTTCTCGAACGCGAGCTCGGCAAAAAACGGATCCTCGAACTCTATCTCAACGTCATCGAATGGGGCGACGGCATCTACGGCGCGGAAGCCGCCTCACGCGTCTACTTCAAAAAAAGCGCTTCGCAGCTGACGCCGCAGGAAGCCGCCTATCTCTCGGCGATGATCCCGTCGCCGCTCAACGTCTTCAACCCGACCAAAAACCCGAAACGCCTCGCCCGCCGGCAGAAGATCATCCTGCGCGGGATGAATGCGATCAAGCTGGCGTACTGATTTGGTTTAAGCCGGCGGGCGGATTAGTTTGAGAAGAGGAGAAAAGGAGAAGAGGAGAAGAGGAGATGGGGAAGATTACGCGCCATCAGGATTTGGAAGTGTATAAGAAAGCCTTTGCGGCGGCGATGCGAATTTTTGAGATCAGCAAATCTTTTCCGAAAGAAGAAACTTTTTCCCTGACCGATCAGATTCGGCGCTGTTCGCGTTCGGTTTGTGCAAACCTCGCCGAAGCGTGGCGGAAACGTCGTTATGAAGGGCTTTCGTTTCGAAGCTGAACGATTCTGAAGGGGAAGCCGCCGAAACTCAAACCTGGCTCGAATTTGCCGTCAAATGCGAGTATTTGCCCAAAGAGACCGGCCGCGAACTGTTCAAGGAATACGACGAAATTATCTCGATCCTGATTTCAATAATCGCCAACCCCCAAAAATGGGTTCTCCCCACCGGCCAAAAGAAATGAGGAGATAAACCATTTTATCTCCTCTTCTCCTCTTCTCCTCTTCTCGTAACTACTTCACTCCGGCCGCCTTCGCCGCGCCCTGCTTGAGATTCATTTCTTTGAGAATCCAGCCGGCGTTGGCGAATTTGTCGGTGACGAAGAGGACGTAGCGGATGTCGACCGCGATCGTCCGGTTGTAGTCGCCGTCGAAGAAGATGTCGTTGCCGAGTCCCTCGAAGTTGCCGTCGAAGACGATCCCGACCTGCTCGCCGTTGCCGTTCATAATCGGGCTGCCGGAGTTGCCGCCGATGATGTCGGTCGTCGCCATAAAGTTGACCGGCACCGAATCGCCGACGCCGTAGCGGCCGAAGTCCTTATTCTTCTGCAGCTGCTTGAGTTTCGCGGGAACGTCGAACGGGAAGACGCCGGTGTCCTTTTCGATCACGCCCTTGAGGGTCGTGAACGGCGAGTAGGTGACGGCCTCGCGCGGTTTGTAGCCCTTGACGCTGCCGTAGGTAAAGCGCATCGTGAAATTCGCGTCCGGGTACATCACGAGCTTCTTCATCTCGGCCATCCCCTGCTGGTAGAGCAGGCGGTTGTGGTCGATGCCGGCGTTGAATTTGGCGAAACGGCCTCCGAAGGCGGCGCGTTCGTCGGCCTGCGCGGCCGCGAGCGCGACGATGTCCGGATATTTGTCCTTCAGATCGTTAAACGATTTGTCGTAGAGCTTGTAGATGTCCTCGGCCGAATTGAAGTCCTTGTCGTAGGCGATCGAGCGCGCGAATTTTTCCTCGGCGTCGCGGCGGGCCTTGCCCTGATAGCGGCCGAAAAGATTCTCGGCGGCCTGGAATTTCTGGTTGTTCGGCAGGTCGGCCGCGGCCTTGAGGAAGTATTTGATCATCTGGAATTCGAGCAGCGGCTCGCGTTCCTTGTAGGCGGCGTCGATCTCGGCGCGTTTCTTGTCGTCGAGCTTTCTGCCCGCGCGGACGGCCGTCACGGCGTCGAGAATCTGTTTGTAAACCGGCGCCGCTCCCGGAATCGGGAAGGTCCGGAGCAGGCGGTCGCGCGCGCCGACGGCGTAGTAGTCTTTCGAAAGGCTGTCGAGATTCGCGAGCACGTCGCCGTATTTCGCCTTGCGCTGCGCGTTCTGGTTGACCCACGCCGCGAATTTCGCCTCTTCGGCGCGGCGCTGATCGACGAAGTCCGAGCGTTTGAGCGAAACGACCGCGCCCTCGTAGGCCTTGCGGCTGTTGTCGAGATTGGCGACCTCGCCCTGGAGCGCGACGCGTTTCGATTCATCCTCGGCCCCGACCATCCGGAGCGCGTCGCCCCACGCGGTCAGCAGCCCGGCGAGGAACGGGAAGTTGACGTCCTGCGAATACTGGACGAACTGGCTTTCGCGATAGCGCGTCGTGCCGCCCGGAAAGCCCATCACGAACACGAAGTCGTTTTCCTTGATGCCGTTGAGCGAGACGGTCAGGAATTTTTTCGGCTTGTAGGGCACGTTGTTCGGCGAATATTCGGCGGGTTTGCCGTCCGCGCCGACGTAGGCGCGCAGAAACGTGAAGTCGCCCGTGTGGCGCGTCCATTCGAAGTTGTCCGGGTCGCCGCCGTAAAAGCCGATCATCTGCGGCGGCGCGTAGACGACGCGGATGTCCTTGATCTGCGAGGTCTCGTAAAGATAATAAAAGAAACCGTTGTTCAGCGCCTGGATGCGGATCGTCGTGCCTTCCGGCGCTTTGGCCTGTTCGGCTTCCTGCAGCTTGTCGACGTTGGCCTTGAGCGCCTGTGCGAGCTCGTCGCCCGACAGTTTTTCGGTGCCTTTGGTGATCTTCGCGGTGACGTCCTCGATGCGCTGCGTGAGCGTCAGGCTGTAGCCCTTGGCCGGCAGCTCCTGCGCCATCGAATCGGCCTTGTAGCCGTCCTTGCCGTAATCCTTATCGGCGGTCGAAGCGGCGACGAGCGCGTCGAACCCGCAGTGGTGATTGGTCAGGATCAAACCCTGCGGCGAGACGAACTCGGCCGTGCAGCCGATGCTCAGGCTGATGATCGCGTTGGAGATGCCGCCGCCCTTCGGATTGTAGATGTCGAGCGGGCTGATTTTCAGGCCTTTTTGTTTTAACGGAAGCTTGGCGATTTGTTCGGGAACGTACATTCCCTCGTCGGGAAATGCCGCGACAAAAGAAAACGACGACAGCACGACGGCGATCGTCAAAACGGTCGATGTTATTAAATTGATTCTTGAACGCATTTTTTGATTTCCTTTTTTGATAAATGTGTAAAACATAGCGGATGAAATTTCGGAAAAGTTTCTATCGCAAGGATATGAAAAAATTGAAAAAAAAGCGAGCCGCTGGATGGCTCGCTTTATAAGTTGATAATTTAACCTTATTTTTTGTCCGATTACTGCTTGAGATCGGCCGGTTCCTGCGGGAGGAGGAAGCGCGGGTTGATCGATTTTTCGTTCAGCCGCAGCTCGTAGTGAAGGTGCGGGCCGGTCGAGCGGCCGGTCGAGCCGATCAGCCCGATCAACTGACCGCGCTGGATCGAATCGCCGACCTGGACTTCGATCTTCGAAAGATGACCGTAGCGCGTCGAGATGCCGTTGCCGTGATCGATCTCGATCATATTGCCGTAGCCGCCCGTCCAGCCGGCCTTGATGACCGTGCCGTTGGCCGGCGCGATGACCGTGTCGCCCTTTTCGCCGTCGATGTCCATTCCGGGATGAAACTCATAGCTGCGGCCGCCGAACGGGTTGCGGCGAAAGCCGAACTCGTTGTTGATCTTGCCGAGGTGCGCCCACATCGTCGGCAGAAACTCGGGGTTCGCCTTCGACTGGATCGCGCGGATCTGATCCGCGATGTCGCCGTTTTCGCTTTCGGCGGCCTCTTCCTCGGTCGACTGGACGTCGAGGACCGGGCCGCCGCTGTTCGCGGCGAAGTTTTCGGTCTGTGCCGGACGGCTGTAATCGATGGTTTTCGGTTCGGAAATCGTCTGCGTGGTCGATGAAACGATGGCGGCGGTCTCGGTCGCGGCGAGATTGTCGGTCTTGGCCAAAACGTTGTTCTTGACGAGACCCGCGACGCCGAGTGAAATTATACCGAAGGAAAGTATGAAAACTGCGATACTCGAATGAAGAAGTTTCTTGGAAACTTCAAATCTTCTGATATAGATTGTTGATTTTGTAGAATGCGATAATAAAAACCTGTAACTATTTTTGTTTTTTTGCATTACGCTTTGAAAGCTCCTTTTTATGATTACGCGCCGAAAATCCAGCTTTTCAGCACACGGAATCACGCAAGAATAGCCGCGAGCGACTAACGCGAATCCTGTTTGAGAGTTTTTTGTATATGAAAACTCTTTTTAAGGGGTTAAATTAGTAAATCTGTGTTTCTGTTATAGTAACGGAAGTTAGAAATTAGCACAGGCGGCCGCGTAAATCAAGCCGAAAGCGGCGATAAACGCGACCGCGCTGTTTCAAATCCTTTGATTTCAAAATTTAGCTTACTCTTTCGGATGCCGGTTCGACTTCCAGGTCCGGAAAATCGCGATCGCGATTCCGACGAACACGACGATGAAAAGCAAGACGATCAAGATCTTGATGGCCGTCGTAATAAACGCGATCAGCGCTAAAACTCCTTTCAGGACGGCGATCACTAAAGCGATAATGGCTAACAAACTTCCACCAATTCCTGCGGCGGCCTTTAATGCAAACGGCATATGATAAACTCCTTCAAAACTTCCGAATCGACCACAGGACAGTTCGTTTTTTAGAAATGACTAAAACCGTCCCTATTCCATAATAACCGCAACCTAGCGGTTTTTCCAACTCTTCGCCCGGACGCGGGTCGGAAACTCGTTGTCCGCGTCGCGGTTTTCGCTTCGATACTGCGCGTCGCTCATCGCGCTGATAAAGCTCGGCGCGCCCGGCCGGCGCGAAAAATCGTCGAAATCTCCGGCCGCCGCTTTCGGCTTGAAAATATAATTTCGCAGAATGTAGAGCCCGAGGCCGATCAGGAAGAACGGCAGCAGCACGCCCATCAGGTTCGAGAAGCGGTCGCCGAGCAGCATTCTCAGCAGAAACGTTCCGCCGAGAATCGTCAGCAGGATGCCCCAGAGCTTCGGATTGCCCGAAAATCTCTGGACCAGCAGATCTTCGGCGAGATCGGGTTTCGCGCCCGAGCGGATCAGCCGGGCCGTCTTCCACGCGTCGACGGCCGAATAAAGCCACATCCCGAGCACCGCGAAGGCGAGCAGCGGCATATGGAGGTTGATCGCCATCTGGAAAAGGCCGACCGAGATCGCGAAATGAATCAGCGCTTTGTGCGTCTGGCCGTTGTAGGCGGCCCCGAGTCCGGGACAGATGAACGACAGGATCAGCGCCGCGAACGGCGAGGTCTGGGCCTTGAGCTGCGAGGAACCCGACGATTGATAATGATTGCGGAGCAGATCGACGCCGAGCACGATGCAGTCCTGGCAGTAGGGAAATCCTTTTATGCGGTGATCGCAGGCCGGGCACAGCGGCTTTCCGCAGCCGTTACAGCTGACCGTCGCCCCATTGTGGCTGTGATAAGCACAATTCATTATTTACTTTCCTCTTTTTGATTGACGTAGGTTCCCTGAACCGGCTGCTGGTTCGGACTGCCCTGGTTCGATGTCCCGTTCTTTTCCTTTCCCAAAACGACGTCGGCGCTTTGCTGGTAGGTCTGCTCGGCGAGCTCGACGATCTTTTCCGGGCCGCCGGCCGAAACCGTCTGGCTGAAGATAAAGGCCGCGAAGACCAGCATCATCACGACCGATGCGAACTGCGGGACGGCGATCGGGAAGCTCAGACTCCGCACCCATTCCGTGAGCTGCGCCGTCCACGACGCTTTGACGGTTTTGGCTTCGGTCGTGCCGATCGTCGCCTGCAGAATTCGTTCGTGAAGACCGGCCGGCACCATCAGCTCGTCGGTCTTATAGGTGTAGCAGGCCGCGATCGAGCGGACGACCGCGCCCGGCAGATCCGTGCATTGATCGCACAAAACGGCGTGGCGCTCCCAGCGGTGGAAAAGCGTCGCCGGCAGAAAACCGTCGAGATAATCGGTCAGATGTTCTTCGAACTGTTCGCAGGTCATCGCCGTTTCCGGCATCGTCATTGAAAGAATCCGCGCTTCGAGATGCGTCATCGAATGTTTCGGCGCGCTGATCTCGTGACAGGCTTCGAGCGCATCCCGGACTTCGTTGAGCAGCGAGTGGCACAGCGGGCAGCGCAGCGCGTGCGCCGCCACCGCCTTGTGCAGGGGACGTTCGAGCGTGCCGTCGAGATAATCCGTCAGCCGTTCCTCAAACTCCGCGCAGTCGATAATTCTTTCGTCCGTGTAATTCATAAAAACTTAAAACCCCTGAATCAAAACTTTTCAAAATCCTTCTCTACTATGGCGTTAATATTCATAACTTTTTGCCTTATCTTCCCGCCCTTTGTTCCATTCGGACAAAATTCCTCCAAAAAACGCCTCAAATCGTCACCACGCGCATCCGCCGCAGGATCTTCGCGAGCTCGATCCGGCCGCGGTTGATCCGCGATTTGACCGTGCCCTCGGGGATTTTCAAAACATCGACGATCTCCTGATAGCTGAGCTCCTCGATGTCGCGCAGGATCACGCAGGTCCGCAGATCGGTCGGCAGCTTGTCGATGCCTTCCTGGACCTGCGCGGCGAGCTCCTTCCGCTCGATCTCCTTCTGCGCCGAGCCGCCGACCGACCGCAGGTGAAACGTGTGATCCTCGACATCGTCGGCCATCGAATCCTGCGGGTTGCGCTGCCGGTGGCGGTAATCGTCGATGATCAGGTTGCGCGCCAGCCGCATCAGCCAGTTCGCGAGATCGCCCTGTTTCGCGTCATACTGTTCGAGCGTCCGGTAAATCCTGATAAAGACTTCCTGCGTCAGGTCTTCGGCCGCCTCGACGCTCGACGTGAAACGATAGGCGAGATTGAAAATCCGCCGCGAATACAGCGACACGATCTCTTCCCACGCGGCCCCGTCGCCGGCGCGGCAGCGCCTGACGAGTTCGGCCCCATTATTTTCCGAAGCTGCTTTTAATGCTTCCAACGCTCTTTCTCCAACCAGCAAATCCCTTTAGCTAAAAGCAACAAAGCTCAAACCACCACGCCTTGTCAAAAAGTTTCTACGACCCGTAAAAAAGAAAAGTTCCAAGTAAAATAATAGCCGAAGATCGATCCGATGCAAGCCCCAAAAACCGCGCGCGAGCGGTTTGAATCGGCTAAATACATCCGATTGCCGGGTAATGAAATTTATAAATGATTCCCCGGAAAAACGCCGAAGGCCGCTAAACAGCGATCACGCCCGGCCGGGCCGCTCAAACCCGGAGAAAAACGCCAATTGCCGCCGGCTGAAAATTCTTGACACCGTCCGCTCTTTTTTGGAACAATATTTACTTGACTTTCCGGAGTCTCGATACCCTGACAAACGCTTATTTCCCAATCAATTCCAGATCACGAATCCTTATGAGCAGAAACAAATGCTTCCGCTGCGGTCTTATCAATTCGAATGCCGACCGGCTCTGCCGCCGCTGCGGGGTCAATCTCGGCTCGCCCGAAAACGCGCCGCCGCAATCGGCGACGGGGCCGGTTTTAGAGCCGCGAAAGCCGACCAACCGGCCGTCGCGGATCGTCGGCATCGCCGTCGCGATGCTCAGCACGGCTTTGCTTTACAATTACCGAATGCACAGCAGCGAACCGCCCCGCCCGAAACCGCCGACCGAGAGCGAAATCCGCCTGAACGAGAAAAAAGAATCCGAACGCCGCCAGCAGGAGCGCGACCGGGAAACGCTGGATAAATTAAAATAAAGTTAATCGGTCAGGGTCGGAACTATTTCCTGCAGGATCATCCCGGCTCGACAATCGGCCTGACGGACGCGAGCGGCCGTCTTTCGAGTTCGGCAAGCTGCGATAGTTTCGGCAATTCGACCAATAATCTTACGACTCGTTACCAATACACGGGCTGGGAAAAAGACGATTTCACGGGGCTTTATTTCAGAGCGCGAAAGCGGACTGGAGCGCTGGTTGTCCCGGTTGCAATGAATGCGACAGCGCGAACCAACGCCGCGCTGTCGACGATATTAAAAGCCAGCGAAACGTTCGACACCGCCGGCGCGGCGCTGGCAGCCGGGACGGCCGGCACTCCAGTCCGCCGCTGCCCGCCGAAACAGGTTTTTTCTAATCGCTGTACGACATTACAAAACGCAAACAGCCTTTCATTTCCCCGAAGATTAAGAGAAATGAATCGTTGTTACGCCGCATGCGCGGCGTTGGCCGGCAGGATGCCGGCGCTCCATTCGACGCCGCCGGCCGCCGTCAACCGCCCCGAAGTCCGTCGCTACCGCGCCCGCTATCTGAAAGGCAACAAACCGGTCGGCCACTATTCGGACATCATCACGGTCGTCACGAAACCATAGCGATTTCGGATTTCGGACCATTTGGATTTCGGATTTCGGATTTCGGATTTCGGATTGTTTGGGAAAGGAAGCACAAGTTTTTCGTGCTTCCTTTTTTCTTTACAATACCTTCGCCAAAAAGATAT
>JAFDVJ010000086.1 GCA_018269075.1 Acidobacteriota bacterium | reverse complement strand
GGCCAAGCTCCTGCGCGTGCTCGAAGAGGGAATGTTCCGCCGCGTCGGCGGGCTGCGCGACATCCATTTCGATGCGCGGATCGTCGCGGCGTCGAACCGCGACCTTAAAAAGGAAAGCGAGGCCGGCGCGTTCCGGCTCGATCTTTACTATCGTCTGTCGGTCATCCAGATCGACATTCCGCCGCTCAACGAGCGCGACGAGGACGTGCTGCTGCTGGCCCAGTATTACATCGAACGGGCGAACCAGAAGCGGCGCGGCAAGACGCTCAAGGGACTCGCCAAGGACACGGCACAGATTTTCAAGAACTACAACTGGACGGGCAACGTCCGCGAGCTTCGCAACGTCATCGAGCGCGCTTCGATCCTCGAGGACAGCGAATGGATCACGACCAACTACCTCCCGCAGGACCTGCTGCGGAGTGTCGGGCAGACGAGTGCGAAAAATTTCGCGAGCTTTTCGCTGCCGCCCGAGGGCATCGCGCTCGAAACCGTCGAGCTCGAACTTGCAAAGCAAGCAATAGAAAGGACTGGCGGAAATCTGACCCGCGCGGCACAGCTATTGCATATCTCACGTGATCAATTGCGATACAAGTTGAAAAAATCAGGCGATTACAAAGACAATTTAACGGATTAAATGACTCAGGCCAGAACCGTCAGGAAAAATGAGAAAAAATTAACGGAAGAGACTCGCGGGTTATTGAAGGAGCTTTCCGATATCAAATTCGCCCTCGACGAATCGGCGATCGTCGCGATCACCGACCAGACCGGGAAAATCACCTACGTCAACGACAAGTTCTGCGAGATTTCGAAATACACCCGCGAGGAGCTGATCGGGCAGGATCACCGGCTCGTCAATTCGCGGTATCATCCGAAGGAATTTATCCGGAATCTCTGGACGACGATCGCCGGCGGCGACGTCTGGCGCGGCGAAATCCGCAACCGCGCCAAGGACGGCGCGCTCTACTGGGTCGATACGACGATCGTCCCGTTTCTCAACGAACGCGGCAAACCCTATCAATACGTCGCGATCCGCTACGACATCACCGAACAGAAACGCATCGAGAACCAGCTGCTGCGGGCGCAGCGGATGGAATCGATCGGCACGCTGGCCGGCGGCATCGCGCACGATTTCAACAATATTCTGGCGCCGGTGCTGATGGCGACCGAGATGCTCCAGCTCAACGATTTCGACAAGGAAACGAAGCGCTGGCTCGGCATCATCCGCGAAAACGCCGAGCGCGGCGCCGATCTCGTCAAACAGGTGCTGACCTTCGCCCGCGGAATGGAGGGCGAACGGGTCGTCGTGCAGGTCAAGCACATCATCAAGGATCTGGTCAAGATTCTCAAACAGACGCTGCCGAAATCGATCTCGGTCAAACACGAGCTCGAAACGGATTTATGGATCATTCAGGCCGATCCGACGCAGATCCACCAGGTTCTGATGAATCTCTGCATCAACGCCCGTGACGCGATGCCGCTCGGCGGGACGCTCACGCTGAAGGCCGAAAACGTCAGTCTCGACGAGAATTACGCGCGGCTCCATCTGGACGCGGTCGCCGGCGAATACGTGCTGCTCAGCGTCTCGGATACCGGCGCGGGCATTCCGGCCGAGATTCAGGACCGGATTTTCGATCCGTTCTTCACGACCAAGGAAGTCGGCAAGGGAACCGGCCTCGGGCTCGCGACGGCGATCACGATCGTCAAGAGCCACGGCGGCTTTATCAACGTTTACAGCGATCCCGGCCGCGGCACGAAGTTTTCCGTCTACATCCCGGCGATGGAGATCAAGGAAAGCTCGAAGCGGGCCGGCGAATCCGTCTCGTTCCCGCGCGGCTCGGGCGAGCTCGTGCTGGTCGTCGACGATGAGGAAAACATCCGCGAAATCGCGCGCGCGACGCTCGAGAAATTCGGCTACCGCGTGATCACCGCGACCGACGGCACCGACGCGATGGCGATTTACGCCCAGATCAAGGCCGAGATCTCGCTCGTTCTGACCGACATCGCGATGCCCTATATGGACGGCACGGCGCTGATCCGCTCGATCCGCCGGATCAACCCGCAGGAACGGATCATCGCGATGAGCGGCCTGATGAACTCCGACCAGACAGCCGAGCTCCACAGCCTCAACATCAACGGCTTCCTGTCGAAGCCCTACACGGCCGAGACGCTTTTGAAGACGCTCGCCGAAATTATGTCGAAGTCTTGATTTTCGCCGCGATCAGCGGCGCGAACAGCATCACGACGAGACCGAACGGGAGCAGTCCGCCGTGCGCGACGTCGTAGTCGGCCCCGATCCGCTCCCACGAAAACCCGAGAAGCCTGCCGAACGAGATTTCGAAAACCAGTGTCAGAAGCACCCAGCCGAAACCGACGCCGAGCCGCTGCCGGAGAGTTTCCGCGCGCAGAAACCGGACGAGAAAATAATTGATCGCGAGAATGATCGGCGCGCCCGAAAAAACGGCGATCTGGCGGGACCGAAAATCGCCGACGAGCGGCTGGAGAAAGATGACCCGCAGAGTGCCGTGGACGATTTCCGCGAAAATGAGGACGAGCCAGCCGATCGATCCGCGGAGGGCGAGTCTGAAGAGATCGGACTTCATCGTTTATTGCGGGTCGCCGTGGATGATCAGCACCGAGCAGGGCGCGTGATGCAGGACGGCATTGGAGACCGAACCGATCGTCAGCCGGCCCCAGAAACCGCGCCCGTGCGAGCCCATCACGATCAGATCGGCTCCCCAGCTGCGGGCTTCCTCGACGATAAAGCGCTCGGGAAAATCCATCGCCACGACCGTTTCGATGGAAACCCCGGGGATTTTTTCCCGGATCAGCTCGACGGCCTCGGCGACGTTGTTTTCGGCGGTTTCCTGGGCGGCCTGATTGCGCTGATCGGCAAACTGGGCGGTCGTCGCGAAGGCATCGAGCGGAACCGCGGCCTCGTAGTTCGAGACGATTTTAAATTGGAGATCATCTTTTTCGGCAAACATCCGGCAGCATTCTCCGATGGCCTTCCGGCTGTAAGTGGAACCGTCGGTTCCGATCAGAATTTTCATTTCAAATTTCTTGTTCCCCCTCTTTCAGGCCGCTTCGGCGGCGGCCTTTTCTTCACGGATTCTCAGGAATTCGTAAGTCTTTTTCAAGATTCCGGCCGAAATCAGCAAATCCTTTTTCTCCTGCGGATCGAGCGGCAGCTCGATGATTTTTTCGACGCCGTTGCGGCCGATCACCGACGGCAGGCTCAGATAAACGTCGGAAATTCCGTACTGGCCGGTGGTCCGCACGGAAACCGGAAAAATCGCCATCTCGTCGCGCAGAATCGCTTCGCAGATCCGGCTCACGCAGGTGCCGATAGCAAACGAAGTGTAGCCCTTATGACGAAGAATGTCCGGGGCGGTCTTTTTGAGCGCCGCCAGCATCTTGTCGAAATCCGGACAGTTGGGCGCGCAGAAATCCGTCAGCGGCGCGCCGCCGATCCGGGCCGCGCACCAGGTCGCGACTTCCGATTCGCCGTGCTCGCCGATGATGTAGGCGTGAATCGAACGCCCCTCGACGTTCAGCTTTTCGCTGAGCATCGCCCGCAGCCGCGCGGTGTCGAGCACGGTGCCCGTCCCGATCACGCGATGCGCCGGCAGACCCGATTCCTCCTGCGCGATCTGCGTCAGGATGTCGACCGGGTTGGTGATCATCAGAATGATCCCGTCGAAACCGGCCGCTTTCAGACGCCCGACGATCTCGCGGATCGTGCCGACGTTGCGGCCGAGCAGGTCGAGCCGCGATTCGTCCGGCAGCGTGCAGAGGCCGGCGGCGATGACGACGATGTCGGCCCGCGCGGCCTCTTCGTAATTCCCCTGATGGATAAACACCGGATGGGCGAGCGGAACGGCGTGCTGGAGGTCCTTGATCTCGCCGAGCAGCCGTTCGCGGGCGGTATCGATCAGGATCAGCTCGCCGGCCGTGCCGGCCAGCACCAATGCGAAAGCACTGGTCGCGCCGACGTGGCCGCAACCGATAATCGCCACCCGATTTTGCTTCGCCGTCGTCATCATCGTTTCTCCACGGCTCAAATGATTTTGAATTATCAACCGCAATTACTATGCCTTTCCGGAAAAGATTTTTTCCGGCACGTTCTTTGCGAACGTAATTTATTATAACGAGGCTGATTATACGCCCGATTGTCAAAAAATATCCAAGGAGAAATCATTTTATGATTGCAATTGAAGAAATGAGCAGCGGGGAAATTAAGGATCTACTCAAACGAATCGGATACGGCCATCTCGGAATGGCCCGCGGCGTTCATCCTTACATCGTGCCGATCCATTATGCCTTTGACGACCCGAACGTTTACATTTACACCACGGAGGGCAAAAAGACCGAGATCCTGAAGGCCAATCCGGAGGTCTGTCTGCAGGTCGAGGAAGTCAGAAGCGACACCGACTGGGCGAGCATCCTCGTCACCGGCGAGGCGGTCAAACTGCGGAAAAAAGCGGACCGGGAACGGGCGCTCGAATTCATTCTGGCCGCGAACCCGACCCTCACGCCGGCGATCAGCATCCGCTGGATGGACAGCTGGGTCCGCGACAATGTCGAGGCCGTCTACCGGATCACGCCGCGGATGATGACCGGCCGCGCGACCATCGAGCACAATCATCCGCACTCGGAATACAGCGAGCTCGAAAAAAAGCGCAAGGCGACGATTTATTGATCGACGGGCAGCTTCCGGTTTCGAGAAAACCGGCTGTTTTCTTCAATCGGAGGCGCGAATTTTTCCGCAATCTAAAATAATTTGATGTGAGAAATTTCGCGCAGACGGGAGGTTGACAGGAAAGACCGACCGAAGCCTCCGCCGCCGGGACGCCGGGCCCGAAAAAAAATTGAACCGGGCATCGAATTCGTGAATTCGATGCCCGGTTTCGTTTTGCGAAGATCGCCGCCGGAAGCCCGAAGCCCGTTGTTTTCGAGCGGGGGAAAGCCGCATTTACCGGTATTTTCGTAACTTCGGCCGGCGCGGCGGTCGATTTCGGGCCGGCCGAAGATACCTGAAAAAACGTCGCCCGGAGCGGTTTTGAAAGAGCTTTTCGGCCGCGGAAACGGCCGCCGCCGGCGAACGGAACGACAGTTGCATAAAACCGCCGTAACGAATCCGGCGTTGAGGGAAATTCGAAATCGACCGATCGCCGGAACCGTGAAAACGGTCTTTGACAACTCGAAACAGTTTGAGAATCGAAACGAATGAAATACACGGCAGGCGAAAAAAAACGAAGCCGGAGAAATCGAAAGACCCCGCCCGTCAATTATCGCGACCGGCGCAAAAAAGTTTGAACGGCAGTCCGGCGAAGTCAAAAACGCCGCCCGCCCGCGCGGTCCGACCGAAAATTTCATTCCGGCAGCGCCGATCTATCGAGCCGGGAAAATAACTTTTTTCCGTGCTTGTTAACCGGCGCGAACGATGCGGAAACGGGGGTGAACGCATCGCTCGCACCGGCAACCGGAGATTAGCCGCTTTGCCGCGCTTAAAGTAGTGACAATATGGGGGTATTGGGAACTCTAAGCTCGTTGAATCGGCTAGGTCGGCTGAGTTTATTTGCGAAAGTAAACTCAGCCGACAAAAAACTAAAACGCCCGACCGACCGCAGCGCCGGCGGCGGGCCCGAAAATATTCAAACGCCGCCGGCCGCTTTCGGCCCGGTTCGAAAAACTTGGAAAAAGAGTTGTTTGAGAAAAGGATCTTTGAAATTGCGGGACGTCGACGGAATTCAGCAAATCCGGCCGGCGTACCGCCAACTGTTCTGACTTGCCGTTTCGCAACAATGCCGCGCCCGTGGGTATCAAAAATCGCGGCACTCGTCAATTTGCGGACTACACGTTGTTCCTGCCCGATTTCGAGCCTACAGCCAGCCCGCCGCCGAATTCTGCAACCGAATTTACCCACGACTTTTCATCCTCTTTGCTGCCGTTGGTTGAAAATTAAATTTTCAACCAACGGATTTTTTTTTGCGAAAAATTTCGCGGTAAAAATGCGCGGTTTGGGGAAATTTTCGCGATCGAAAATCGAAAAAGCCCGTAAAACCGGCCTGTTTTCAATGGTATGGACTTTGCAGTAGAGAAAAACGGAAGTTAGTTTACGGATCAAATAAACACCGGTCAGGAGACAACGAGATATGTTGACAAAAATATATTCAATGCTTTGGGCGACGGTTGTGGTTATTGCTGCAATACTTCTTATTACAGGTAACTTTACAATGATCACGCTGATTGCTCTGGGCTTCGCTGCCTTCGGGTTGGTTTTTATGGGAATGATGTGCGTACTGCCGCTCAGCGTCGGTCACCACGCCGCTCCCGCCGAGCCGGAAACTAATGTCCAAACTGCCAAACAAAATGGCGCAATCTTCGATTCCAAACATCTTGCCACACGTTAGAACTTAATTACCTTGCTAATTTCAAAAACTAAACCGAAACAAAGAGAAGAGGCATCGCTCAAATGCCTCTTCTTTTTTTCTGTAAATATCGATCTTTGATCCTCTGATCTTTGATCTTTGATCTTTGGTTCTCTTTCATTGATCTTTGATCTTCGAATATTCCTGCAAAGACCCAAGATCAAAGACCCAAGATCAAAGACCCAAAATCAAGCGCCAAAAAGAAAAGAGACGCGAAACGCATCTCTTTTCAACAAAATATTGGTGCCGACTACAAGATTTGAACTTGTGACCTCCCGCGTGTGAAACGCAAGGGCTAACATTTCAGCCCATTTATCAACCCTTCAATATTCCAATAAAACCCTGATTTTACAGGGAAATCACTTTGACTTTCCTTTCAAGGTATTTCAAAATATTAAGTAGGATTAAGATCAATTAAGGCGTATTTGGTGGGAAATTAGGTGGGAACAATATCGGCTAGACATCAATAAATACGGGCTTAAACGGCGAGTTTTTAACAAAGTAGGTGGGAAATGAACATAAAAAGTAAGATTTTCAAGAGAAAAAGCGGCAAGAGTGAAGGGAAATGGATTGTCAGGATCGAGTATTTCGACGAAATCTTAGGCAAGAAACGATTTATCGAACGGGCCGCCGACAAGCGAAATGATGCCGTTGACGAACGAGATAAACAAATCGAAGACCTGCAAAAAACACACGGACAGGTATTGACCGGCGAGAGAATGACGTTTGACGACCTTGTCAGCATCTGTGAAAAGAATTTCTATAAACCCGCCGTCATCGTCGAAGGCCGCAAGATTGCCGGTGTCCGTTCCATTCAGACCGTCCAAACTCAATTGACCGTTCTTAAGAAGTTTTTCGGAAATCGTTTGATTCGCCAGATCACTACTGAAAGCCTGACCGATTACAAACTTTGGAGAATCAAAAACGGTTCGCTTAATCCGAGCGTCAAAAAAAACAAAGAAGACATCGTGCCGGTCAAACTATCGACGATTAACCGCGAGCTCTCGACAATGCGTCGAATGATGCGCTTTGCCTTTGGTAAGGGCTGGATCGTGCGGGACATTTTCTTTAACGCCAAAGTAATCGAGATGTCGGCGGAGATCGAACGCACGCGGCTTTTAACGTTAGACGAAGAAATGCGGCTGCTGGCGGCTTGTCAGGGAGAGCGCGAAGTAACCTACAAACGGAAAAAGCGAGGCAATCCGAACGAACTGGAAGAGATTAAAGCCGTTCACAATGTCGATAACCCGCTTTTGAAAGGTATGATTATCTTGGCGATCGATAGCGGGATGCGCCGGGGCGAAATCTTCAAACTTCGCTGGCAGGACATTGATTTTGATAATAACCTTATACGGATTTTAGGAACGCATACCAAAACCGAACGGGAACGCATCGCCCCGCTTTCACAGAGGGCAAAAGACGAACTGGAAAACATCAAGACGTTTAGTAAGAGTGAAAACCCATTTCCGGCTATGGACATAAAGCGGAGTTTTGCGACGGCGAAGAGATTAGCGGGAATCGACGATCTGCATTTTCACGACCTGCGCCGAACCGCTGTAACCCGCTGGATTCAACAGGGAACTTCATTAGCCTTTGCAGGAAAATTCGCCGGTCATACCCAACTGCAAACCACGATGAAGCATTACACGGCGACGGACACGGAAATTGTTAAAGAAATTACGGACAGAATGAATGATTTTCACTCGCAAATTTATCAAGCGGCCACGAACCAAAAAGAGTTTATCAACTGAAGATAAGTTTCTTTACTTCGTAAATTTGCAAATTGACATATCCTGAAGTTGTATGATCGATAAAAAAATGTTTTGACAAGGAATGAAAAAAGTGTAAACTGAAGGTGATTAACAATCACCTAAAAGAGATTAACAATCACCTAAATAACAAAAACGAAGCGTTCAAGACTAAGAGAGGAATCTCCAAATTTTAATTAAATAATTAAAGAGATAGCATTATTAGCTGAACACTCGGATTCTGTCCGACCTGCTTACCGAATTGCATATTGCAATCAACCCTTAAGTGTGTCTGCTATCTCCACTCTTAAGAGTTGATTAGGGAGCTGATATGCAAGATATAAAACTCTATACAAACAAAGAAGCGAGCGAGTTTCTTCGGATTTCGGAAGTAACCCTTTGGCGCGAACGCAAGGCCGGAAAAATCACTTTCCGCCGGGTTGCGTCTAAGATCATCTACCTTCAGGAAGACCTTGAAAATTATCTCAATCGAAACAAGCGTAATGCTTTTGATGTGAAATAAAAGCACAAATACGGAGGTTTTGATTATGATCGATACTTTTCAAGTTTCGAGGACTCAGGCGCGCGCGCCGGTCCCGGAAAAGCTCGACAACTGGCAGCCTTTGCGTGACAACAAAACCGGCGAGCCTTATGCTCTGTGCTTTAATTCGCCAAAGGGTGAGCATAAACCGCGTTTGACGATAACCAAAAATCCTAATGAATTTTGGATAATCCGCGCCGAAGTTTCGCCCGGAAGCTGGCTTTTCAATTCGAATCTTCATCTTGTCAATGAAGCCGAACTTGATCGCGGTTTACATTTACTTTCAGAATATGTCGAAGAAAAAACCGGAGTGCCCTTCGATGCTCACTCGGCAAGAGTAACGAGGGTCGATTTTACGCGGGATTTTGATGTTGGGGAAAACAACGTCATTCCGTTCATTGCCCAAGTTTCAATACTGGATTTACAGAAATATAAAAAAATCTGTTTCGATAATACTTCGGTATATTTTCGAAATGCCGGTAAGGAACTTACAAAGCAATATAAGATTTACAGCAAATATCACGAACGGTTAGCAAACAGTAAGGACATTGACGAGCAGGAACGAGCCAAAGGAATTGTTAGGCTGGAGGTTTCGTTTCGAAAAAGTGGAGTTAATCGTTTGGCTGAGTCTCTCGGATTGCAAAGCCATTGTGCAGAACACGTTTTGACTAAAGATGTATCTGATAAGGTCATCGAGCGAGCTATGAAGGTTTTGGAGTTCGAAAAGATACTGAAAGGCCAAATTTCGGATTACAACACTCTATTCCAAACCAAAGGATTTAACGAAGGGTCAAAATTGCTTTCTTTTCTTTTCCTGAAGGCAAAGCTCGGCAACGACTACGAGAAGTTCGCTTTGTTCGGGATAACAAAACGAACGTGTCAGAGATATTGGAAATTATGCAAAGAATTGGGCGTTTTGTCCTTAGAGTAATACTAAGAAACAACGCGACATAATCACCGGCGCATACGCTCTGCTAGGCCGCCCCTCGCAGAGCGATATGCCGTATCAGGACGTTCTCGACCGCGCGAAGGAGGCGATAGACGGTCGGCTGCTGGATATGAAATTGGCTGCCCGCTCGCATACGCAGACGGTCGGCGCGTGGGTGACGCCGAACGACCGGGATATGTCGCACGCGAGAGGCGGGAAACAAAGATATGCGAAGAACAAAACCTACACAACAGCAATCACGATTCATCGAAGCGATGTCCGATCCGAATACGAAAAACCAGACAGAAGCGGCGATCAAGGCCGGATGCCCGCCCGCCAGCGCGCGCGTCACGGCGTCGAAGTGGCTAACAAAATATAACATCCGCGACGCCATCGACGCCCGCCGGAAACGTGCTCTGGAACAGCAATACGTGACGCGGCAGGAGGTCTTGGGCTCTGCCGTCTTCCAGATGCGGTCGAGCATCGACGATGTTCTGGACGACTACGGTTTGCCGAGCATCGAGAAGGCCCGGCAAACGGGAGCTATCGATCTTATCAGGAAGATTGAAACAAAGGTCAGCCTCGACGCCGAAACCGGCAACCGGGAGATAACCTACAAGATCGAGATGCTGACCAGTCAGGACGCGAGAAAAGAGGTAGCGCGCTACCTTCGTATTGAAAGCCACCATTGGCCGGAAAGAACGGCGGAGCAGAGGGCTTTCGACCTGGCGATTGAGATGCTTCAACATAACCTTCCGATTAAGCTAATCATTGACGTTTTGATGGAAGAGTATCCCGCTGTTGATCGTGAGCAATTGACGGAACAGGTTGAGGCCCACCTTGCAAACGCCGGGGATTGAATAGAGATAGCAAGGTACTTCCGGCGACATCCGTGTAACAAGGGTGACGCAGGACCGCACCGGCCCGCTAGTTATGGCTGAAAATCGTATTTCAGAAATAGTTGAAATTGGGCAAAAAAGGAACATTTCAGAAAAGCGGGGCAAAAGAAAATGTGTAGCACAAATGATTTTACCCGCAACTCTTTATTTTGTGGGATTTAGGCAAGCATAATTCAACAAAATACAGGAAAAAGCGAGTTTTTTTGAGGGTTATGGGATTGGAACGACGCGGAAACGGTCATTATTATTACGAGAAAGAGCGAGACGGCGAAAAAGTCAGATCGGTTTATGCGGGAAAGGGCGAAACGGCGCTGCTTCGTCACCAGTTGGGCATTTGGAAGAAACGCGAAGAGGAAGCCGAAAAAGAGGCTAAAAGCCGCCAGAAACGGCTGGAAACGCAAGGAGAGGCCGAACTTGATTCGCTAGTTGAAACGGTCTGCGAAACGGCGCGCCTCCTGACTGACGGCTTGATGCTGGTGAACGGGTATCATCAGCACAAACGGCAATGGCGGAAAAAACGAACGGCGAAAATTAAGATTGATTAATCTCAGTTTAGAATCTTTTAGACGAATTAAGAAACGCGATGGAAGAACAAGACAAGAAAAACGAACACGAAGAATTGATGGCTCTGATTGAGCGGACGGACAAGGAAAATCCGAACCCCGACGATTTGAAGCAACTCCGGGCACATCTGAATAATAATTCGGCACTCGTGCAATTAAACGAGCTTTCCGAACAGGCATTCAAAAGGGTGATCGAAAACTTTACCAATTCGGCGCTTATGCGAGAATTATTAAACCGGCAGGTAGAGGAAAAGCGCGAAGCCTTCGGATATAAAACAGCCACGATTTTCGAGCAGATGTTAATCGATCAGGTAATTTTATGCCATATTCGGCTAAACAACATCGAATTGACACATACGGCGCGGCTTGAGGCAGTCGGCAGTCATACACACGCCAGCGGCTTGTATTGGGATAAAAGATTAAGCTCGGCGCAAAGAAGATTTACAAGAGCGTGCGAGGCTTTGGCAAAAGTGCGGAAACTTTTGGCCGAAGCGGAACTGAAGGAACAACAGGCCCGGAACAAACGAAGCCAAAGCGCGATTTTAGCGACAAAAATATTGAAAGATCTGACCAAATAATATATTTGCGAATAAAATCAAGAAATTAGATTTTTGAAAATAATCAAATTATAATAAAGCGTTTGGAAAATTAGTTTCCCTGAAATTACAAAATCATAGAGGCTTAAATGGTAAATTATCAGAATATTGATGAAAAACTCGAAAAATTCTATGGCGGAAATCCGCGTGAATTGCCTCTCTATACTATTCCTGAAGCGGCAGGGTATCTAAAAATGCCCGCTCGAACCCTTCGCCGATGGGTTTGCGGAGATAATGCCGAAAGCAAAACACGCCGTCCATCAGAACCAGTTATTCAGTTACCCAACTCAGACCGTCCAATGCTTTCTTTTATGAATTTGGTCGAAGCTTACGTTTTGAGTTCCATAAGACGTATTGAAAATGTGCGCTTTGATAAAGTTCGTACTTCGCTAAATTTCCTTGAGATTAATTTCCCATCTCCACATCCTTTTGCCGACAATCAATTTTGGGTAGATAGGTTCGATCTTTATGTAGATAAAGCAGGAAGTCTAATTTGCACTTCTCGTCACGGTCAAATTGTTATAAGAGAAGTTGTTGCTCAATATTTAAGACGAATTGACCGTGACGAGAAGAACATTCCAATAAAGATTTATCCCTTTTCAAAACCGATCAACTTTGACACTTCAGACGAAAGCGCAAAAGTGAAAAAATTAGAAGATATTCCTAGAAATATCTCAATTGATCCGCTTGTTTCTTTCGGTCGCCCGACATTGGCTGGAACAGGCATTTCAACCAATGTTATAGCTGGACGTTTTAATGCTGGGGAATCTAGGGAAGAGTTGGCCAAAGATTATGACATCACGGAAGCGCAGGTCGAAGAAGCTATCGATTACGAAGGAAGCACCCGCCGAGTTGCTTAAAAATTCCACCTTTTTTATTGACAGGTCTTCGGGCAAAGGAAGTTTTGTCGAAGGCTTAAAACTACTTGGATTAAATATTGAAATTCACGACGATCATTTTGAGTCAAATGAGAAAGACGTTGTTTGGCTTTGTAAATGCGGTGAAATGAATTGGATAGTTATAAGTAGCGACAAGAAAATCAAAAAAAATCCCTTTGAACGTGAAGCCTTAATCCGAGCCCGCACGGGCACATTTTTTTTTACAAGCGGGGAAATATCAAATAAGGAGAAAATCGAATTTTTCAGATTAGCACTTAAACAAATTGCTAAAATTGTAATGAATGAAAATCGTCCGTTTATTGCCCGAATAAACCGTGACGGAACAGCGGAAGTTTGGGTAAATCACAAAAACGAAGATTGCCTTGCTAAAAAGCAAAAAAGAACCAGTTAAATTGATCCGACACCTTTTAACTATTAACTACTCTTTCGGTGATTTCAATTAGTCTCACAACATAGGGGTTTTGAGTTTCATTATCTGGAAAAGGTAAAACTTGGTCATCTTAGAGCCTGTTATGAACCACTATTTCAAGATATTGTGCTGACAACAACTTTAACCACCATTTTTTGATATGCTCCTCACATAGAGATAGCTGAGCCAAAACTCTCCTTTCGGGTATAATAAAATGCCTGAAAATCGCGTTTTTTCAATCAGAAGAGCATAATATGCTCTTAGTTGCTCATTGGAATTTCTTTCTCAAATTTGTTGCGACAAAGACCAAAAACAACAGTAAAAAATTATTATCTCGCCAACTATATACCCAAATCAAAGTTAAATTGATACTTATAGTCCGTAGACTTATTTACTACATCTTTCGTAAATTTAACCCTAATTGGTATAAGTCAAACATTGCATGAAAAAAACGTCTAAAAACGAATTATTAGTAATGTTTGGAATTGCATTAAGAAATGCCAGAAAAGAAAATGGGCTTTCTCAAGAGGAACTAGCCCATAAAGCAAATCTTGATAGAACGTACATTGGTGGGGTTGAACGAGGTGAAAGAAATATCTCGCTCTTAAATCTTTTGAAAATATCGCATGCCTTGAAAACTCCTATTTATGAAATTTTAAGAGAATTAGAACAAAAAGATGAGTTTAAGAATTTTTGGGGATAATCGCATTGAAGCCTCTTGGTTTAGATCGCTTTCAAAGAGTTTGAAAGATGCCAATTTTGAGAAAATTCGTGGAAGGGGTCAAAACCCTCGACTTGTAGATAATCTTATCCAATATGATAGGCCTGACATAATTCTAACTAGGGATGATATTCCTGTTTTGGTGGTTGAAAAAACAAGAGAGGTTCCTACCGGTCATAATGTAGGCCAACGCGCTGCACGCTTAGTACGTGCAGTTGAATTGGGAGTACCTACAATTTGTTTCTTCCCGTTTGATTCAAGAAAGCATGGCGAATATACAGGAATTTGCAATTTGAATATCAGGCTTCTAAAAGCATTTGAAAAAATGTATGAAATTCATGGTACACCCATAATTGCTGTAAACTGGCTAACGGATGAACACGGCGAGTTAATTGGAGATGGTTCGGAGAATGAATCAATATCAAAAATTGTTAACGGTTATATTGATTCAGGATTTAATCCAAATTGCAGGGAATTGATTCAGAATATTGAGATTAACAAATTAGAATATGACCAGAGATTAGACCGACGGAAAAGCTATTCAAAACCACCAAACTCGGTTGTGATTTTACAAACTGATCAACTAATTGCAACCTTGGAAAATAGGGTTTCACGGCTAGTAGCTCAAAATCTGAATCTATTAAAAGAAAGTGTCGTTTATACGATGGATATGAAACCGGCAAAATGCCGGCGCGAGGATCCGTATACAGGTACCCAATTTATCTATGATTATATTTGGTGCCGCAATGGAAGAAAAGTTGAACAAAAACATAGAAATCTCATTCTGCATTTTCCAAGTATAACCAAACAAAAATGGTATGAATCGAACCCCAACGATGTAACAAGAAAGAGTTGTAATTGGTATTTGACGGCAACCGCACTTATATTTTCCGATGCAGTTGACCTTTTAAGAGGTACCAAAATATGACTCTTGAAGAAGATGAAATTTATATTGGCTCAAAGATAATACTTCAAAAAAATGGTTGGGAACTTTTGGCTGGGCAACCACCAAATGGTTGTGATCATATCCCCGTAGTAGAAATTAAATCTGCAACGAATACAGAAAAGGGTAGTAAGTTATCTTATAAACCTGATTTAATTGCTCATAAATTTGGAATTTTTCTTTTGGTTGAGTGTAAACCAGTATATTGTGAGACTGATGCTCTAAAATTACGAGATATTCTGACTGATCCATCACGTAAATTAATGCTATTTAATGAACTGGAACAACGAAAAATATTCCTTCGGCATAAAATAGTAACAAACCTAGATACCTTTGTTTCAGGACTAAATGGGGCCTTGGCGTATTCTGGGATTGATTATTTTCAAAAAGATCTTTTCACAATAAAAGTGTCAAACATATATGGGGATGGATCAATAATTCAACCATCTAGATAGCCGCGATTCCTTATAACTCTCTCTTGTTAATCTCTCTGTGGCACAATCATATAACTTCAGTATTTGGCAAATAAAGCTAATTGGATTGTTTGCTGCGATACCTCTGATTCATAATTATGTTCATTTAATAAAATAGATTGAATAGCCTGAGCAATGGCTTTTGCCAACAGGGGAGGAACAGCATTTCCTGTTTGTACCCTTCCTTGGACTGTACCGCCTGCAATAAAATAGTGATCAGGAAAACTCTGGATTCTACAGCGTTCCCGAATTGTCAGTCCCCTTGCTAATGTGGGATGACCAAATTGGAATTGTGGCCTTATTCCTCCGCAAATTTGGGTGGGACTTGGCTTATTTGGATGTAACCTGATTCTTTGCTTGAACTTAGGATACATAGGTTGTCCGGGAATTGTTTGGCCAATTTTTTCTATTACATCTAATGGATGTTTAGGAGCAATATGATTCAACAAAATTTTGCAATCATTTCTCATTAGCTTTTGATATTCGCTAAAAGGAGGTTTGTCATAGGAATCAGATTCTTGATTTGATTCAATTTGAGGCAAATCCCCAATGGCTTCCCAAACTGTAATATGCTTTTGAGGGAGAGTATTACCGTGGGTAGCTTTTGGCCATCTCGGTTTAATATTTAGATCCTTTCTTACGCCCATAAAAAACACTCGCTGGCGTTTTTGTGGAACGCCGAAATCTGCGGCATTAAGAACATTAAAATCATCATAATACCCGGTTTCTTCTATCGCATCAGAAATTGCGCGTTTAAACTCACCATTGGCTGTACTTTGTAACCCCGTCACATTTTCTAGTAAAACAACCTTTGGTTTTAACAGTCGAACGACTCTAATAAATTCTCGGAATAATAGGTTTCTTTTATCATCTTTCCATCGTTTTCGATTTGAAATTGAAAACCCTTGGCATGGTACCCCGGCTGTAACTACATCTACATTTTTCCCATCAAGAGCTTCCAAAATAAGTTCATCTGGAACCGATCTAATATCGCCTACAATTGTGCTTGCATATTTATGATTGATTTTAAAAGTTTCAATTGAGGGTGGGTGAATATCTAATCCCAAAATCGTATTAAATCCAACCATTTCAAATCCCGTAGAAAAACCGCCACACCCACAAAAAAGATCAACCAAAGTAAGATTTTCAGTTGAAACATTTTCGATTGATTCTTGTAAAAAAGCTTTTCCTTTCCAATTATAAATGTTTTCTTCAACCGGAATACCAGGAGTCCAAATGTTTGATTGCTCTTTTTTCATAAATTAACAAAAATGATGACTTGAAATTCTATTATAATGCCCAAAGATTTTTATAACTCAAATGTGTAGGAATTTATTTGAATCTAATTTTTTGATGGGCGGCCAGCAATTCTCACCCTTACTAACTCAAGGTCTTTCTCTTTTATGACATAGGAATTGCCGATTTTCTGAGCAGGAAGTTTTCCTGAAGTGATTAACGCTTGAACCCGTCGAAGGCTTACACCTAATTTGTTTGCTGCTACTTTTGAACTAATTAAATCTTTCATCCGTGAAAATAATAAACCATCAAAAACTATTCGTCAATATGTATTTTTAGACTTGCTAAACTATACGCCTGTATGTATAATTATGATAGTTGGAAACAACTTAAATCAACCAAACTGGAGTAACTACTATGATTAGATTAACGACGGAAAACACGCAGCGGGCAATCGAACGCTGCAAGCAACTTAAACCGAAAGTGCGATTTATCAAAGATCGCCTTTTTGTGGTTTATTCGGCCAATAACTCAAACGTCTATCACGTTCGCTTTGAGGTGATGAACGGCGACAAGTTCGGGCAATGCGAATGCAAGGCCGCTGAGAAGGGGCTTGTCTGTTATCACATCGTCGCCGGGGCAACGGTCAACATCTATCGGCAGGGTTTGAAACGTCAGGCCGCATAAACACGAAAGGCTTAGAAAATACTTGCCGGTCTTTTCTAAGCCTCTCTTTCCAATCAATAAAAATCAACTGGAGCAACTATGAACAATTTAACACAGAACCAACGGGACGCGAAACAAGCGATCCTCAACGACCAACAGGCGCAATTGATAGCGAGATATGAAAAGGCCGACAAAACGGAACGATCGGCGATTATAAGGCAGATAGATGCATTCCTGCCAGTCACGAAAGGCGATGAGAAAACATATTGGCTCAAGTTTCGCCGGAAACTCGAAATGCTAAATTAAGTAAAATACTATCTGAAAAACGTAAAGGATGCGGAAAGGCATCCTTTTTTTCTTCGATAAACATTTTATTTTTTGATAATTCGACCTCACAAGATTTTATGTATTTATGAATCAAAACCCTTTTTGTTATCGCAGGGACGCGGTCAAAACTACAATGGAATTGCCTTCCCGAAAGCAGTTTTATTCTTTATCAAAGGAAAATAGAAGGGGAATCAAACCAAAACCTTGTATAATAAGGATGGAGAAATTAATTATGAAACAGTCAAAGATGTCGCCGGAAGAATTGCAAGCGGAACTCTCGAAATTTCACGCCTTACAAGAGAAGAGGAAAGAGGAAGGCTTGAAGGCGATCGCCGAAATGTCGAAGCATCCATTATCGCTGGAGCAAATGCGAGCACAGATCGAGGAGCATCTAAGGGAAGCCAAAATACCCGATTAGAACAAATCGCAAACAACAAACGCGCGGAGTCGGCGCTTGAAAAATACGCCAAACACGAAGGTATTTGGTTTGATTACGACGGCTTCACTAAAAATCAACCTCTTGTTTATACCCGCATAAAACCGCATTTCTCTCTTACTATAACAAAAAACAATGAGAAATCATTCTGGCTAAAGTTTCGGCAAAAGCTCGAAAAAGTGAATGAAAATCGGGTGAAATGAAAATATTTGGTGGGAATTTAGGTGGGACAAAGAAAAGAGGCGTTTCAAAACGCCTCTAAACTATTGAAAATGTTGGTGCCGACTACAAGATTTGAACTTGTGACCTCCCGCGTGTGAAGCGGATGCTCTACCGCTGAGCTAAGTCGGCTTTTTCGAACCGGGCTTTTTTATTATACATTAAATCGACGGATCGTCAGCCTTCGCGGGACGATTTTCTTCGGTCGCTTTGGTCGTGCTGAGCGTCGAGTCGAAGTAAAAATGCTGCGTGCCGGTCGCCGTGATGCCTTCGGCCGACTGCGGGTCGGCGTTGATCGAATAAAACGCGGGTTTCGTCGCCGACGGCTCGTCGACCTTCATCGTAAACGTGTAGCCGTTGACGACCGGGGCCTGGCCGGCGAATTTCGGGTCGAGCTGCACCGAGCGGATCAGTTCGTCGAAATTGGCGGCGAATTTGCCCTGGTGCTTCGACGCGTAGGTCGTCTGCAGCGTTTTGATCGTCTGGATCGACTGGGCGGCCGTCGTTTCGTTGCCGCGCCGGACCATCGCCTGCCACGCGGGAACGCCGACACCGATCAGGAGCGCGATGATCGCGATCACGATCATCAGCTCGATCAGGTTGAAACCGGCTTGTTTCTTATAATTACGGCGTAAACTGTTCATATTTCTTTTTTCGAATCCTCCGCACCTTCTCACGAAAACCCGGGCGAAAGGTTGCAAATTATTTTGATAAACCAATTTATATCATAAATCAAACGGCGAATAAAATTTTGTTTCCGAAATTATCCGAAGGAGCCGGCTCGCGGTTTGAAATCGGCCGCGGCCGACGGCGCGCCGGAGAAAAATTCCGGAACTTTTCGGGCCGAAAACGGTCTAACCATAATGATGTCGAACTTTTTGGTGCAGAAACATCATCAAATCCTGTAAAATAGATTTCGGCATGTCTGTTTTTCAAGCAAACGAGATGAGAGATTGGATAATCAAGGAACCGGAAACCGCCGCGCCGGCGGTCGCGCCCGCCTTCGACGCGGCCGAGAAGATTCGCCGGCTGCAGGCCGCGATCGAGCGCGTCATCAAGGGAAAGTCGGAAACCGTCAAGCTGGCCCTCGTCGCGCTGCTCGCGAAGGGACATCTGCTGATCGAGGACGTCCCGGGCATCGGCAAGACGACGCTCGCCAACGCGCTTTCGCGGGCGCTCGCCCTGTCGTTCCAGCGCGTCCAGTTCACCTCGGACCTGCTGCCGTCGGACGTCGTCGGGCTCTCGATCTACAACCAGCAGAACGGCGCTTTCGAATGGAAGGCCGGACCGATCTTCGCGAACATCGTGCTCGCCGACGAGATCAANNCGACCTGATGCCCGCCGACCTGATCGGCACCAACGTCGTGCTCGAAGGGGCCGACGGCCGCAAGGCGTTCGAGTTCCAGCGCGGCCCGATGTTCGCCAACATCGTCCTTGCCGACGAAATCAACCGCGCGACGCCCAAAACGCAGTCGGCGCTGCTCGAGGCGATGGCCGAGGAACAGGTCACGATCGAGGGCGTCTCGCGCTCGCTGCCGGTTCCGTTTATGGTGATCGCGACGCAGAATCCGGCCGAGCATCACGGCACTTATCCGCTGCCCGAATCGCAGCTCGACCGGTTTATGCTCCGGCTCCACGTCGGCTATCCGGGCAAGGCCGACGAGCGCAGCATCCTGCGCGACCGCGAGCGCGAAAACCCGCTCGACTTCGTCCGCGCCGTGATGAGCGAGCGCGACGTGCTGGAGCTGCAGCGGCTGACGTCCGAAGTGCGCGTCGCTGACGCGCTCGTCGATTATCTGCTGAACATCGTCGAGCAGACGCGCGAAACCGAAACGATCGAGCTCGGCATCAGCCCGCGCGGCACGCTCGCGCTCTTTCGCTCGGCGCAGGCGCTCGCGTTCGTCGAGGGCCGCGACTACTGCATCGCCGACGATATCAAAAAACTGGTGCTGCCCGTCTTCGCGCACCGCATCATCGTCAACTCGCGCGCGACCAACTTAAAACACAAGACGCGCGAAGCCGAACAGCTTTTACAGGAAATTCTCCAGAAAACGAGCGTCCCCGTTTGAGAGTCGAGAGTGGAGAGTGGAGAGTGGAGAGTGGGAGTTTCAGGTATTGTGAGACCAATCTCAAAACCTTGAGTTACAGCTTTTGAATCGTTCGTCGAAAACGTGTATTTCGTTTTTCCAGGCAACTCTCCACCCTCCACTCTCCACTCTCCACTAAAAAGAATGAATCTTCGCCTGCTCCGTCAAATTTTCAGCCTGCGCGATTTTCGCAATGCGCTGCTCGGGACGCTGGTCGTCTTCGGCGGGCTCGGGCTCGCGGTCTTCACGCTCTGGGCTCACCGGTCGGGCAACATCCGTCTCGCCGGCATCGCCGCCGGCCTGTCGCTGCTTTTCGTGCTCGTGATCCTCGTCTTCGTCGTCCCGCCGCTCGCCCGCAACGCGAGCGCCGAGGCCTCGCAGATGAATCTGCCGTTCGAGCTGACGCTCGGCGGCGCGGTGATCCTCGGACTGATCGTGATCGTCGGTTTTTCGGCGTGGAACACGGGCAACAACCTGCTTTTTCTGGTTCTCTCGGTGCTCTCGGCGGCGCTCGTCGTCAGCTTTTTCATCGGGAGCGCCTGTCTCAAAAAACTCGACGTCAAGATGCGCTTTCCGGAGACGATCTTCGCCGAAGAGCCGACGCCGATCCTCGTCAGTCTGCATAACCGCAAGTTTCTGTTTCCGACCTTTTCGGTGATCGCCGAGGTTCGCGGGCGCGACCGCGACCGCTCGCTGCTGGCCGAGGAAATCAAAGAGCTGTTGCCCGCGAAATGGGCCGAAAAGCTGACGCGGCCGCCGCTCGTCAAGCACACGCTCGATTATTTCGTCTACGTGCCCCGGCGCGGCGAGATCGAGAACCGGGCCGAGCATATCTTCCGGCGGCGCGGGCGTTTCGTGATCCGCGATTTCGAGCTTTCGACGCGTTTTCCGTTCGGCTTTTTCCGCCACCGCCGCCGCCTGTCGGCGCAGGAAGCGGAAATCTCGATCTTTCCGAAACTGGTTCCGATCGAAAAAGAGCTCGAAGACTTTCCGCTCGAAGTCGGCAAACTGATCGCCAACAAGCGCGGCGCGGGGCAGGATCTGCTGGCGCTCCGCGAATACCAGCCGATGGACGATCTCCGGCGCGTCGACTGGAAGGCGACGGCGCGCACCAACCGCCTGATCGTCCGCGAATTTTCGGCCGAGGACGACAAGCGGATCACGGTCGTCTTCGACACGCGGCTGCCGAAGCTCGTCGATCCGAAAGAAAAGAAAAAGTCTTTGCGCGAGCGGATGGACGACGAACGCAAGGGCGCGAACCGTTCGCCGTCAGAACTGCGCTTCGAGGCCGGCGTCAGCAAAACGGCTTCGTTCCTTTCGTATTTTACCGAGGAGCAGTCCGAGATCCGGCTCGTCATCGACGACGAAAAGGGCGAGTTCGGGATCGGCCGCGAACATCTCTACGAATGTCTGAAAAGGCTCGCCGTCGTCGCGCCGAAACCGACGGAATCGTTCGAGAACAAGCATTTCGAGCAAGTTTTGAACGAACTCGCCGACGAGCGCGACAAGAGCCACACTTTTTTCGTGACGACGCGGCAGGAAAGCGAATTCTCGCCCGAAGTCGTCCAGAAACTGAACGTTTTCGGGTATTAGCCGGAGCGCCGGCATCCTGCCGGCAATGCGTTTGCAAAACGCACGGAATTTTCTTGACTTTCAACGTCGCTGCAAACGGGAGGGTTGACGCCGCTTGCGCGCCGTTGGCCGGAGATGCCGGCGCGCCATTTAAGCTGAAACTTTTCGCGCGTGAATTTCGCTATAGTTAATGAAAAGGTTTGAACGCGGAAACTTTTTTGTCACAAACGACCCGATTACGGTGTTTTAAGATTAGCAGGCACGTTTGATGCTGAAAATGAACGAAGGCGCGGAAATATTTGTGGACGCGATGTCCGAGCACACGGCGGCAGCAGCTCAGAAAGAAAAAATAGGTTTTGACGAGGCCTTTACGCTTCATCACCGGACCGTCTTTCGGGCGGCACGATCGGTCGTGCAGGATTCGGGACTCGCCGAAGACGTCACGCAGGAAGTTTTCCTCCGCCTCTATAACAACCTTGATTCGATCAACGATTCCGAAATGCTCCGGCCGTGGCTCATTCGCGTCGCGATAAATGTTGCGCGAAATACGATTCGCGGTAATATAAGAGCAAACACGCGGGAAGAAAACTACGTCAAAGAATCAGCGGAAGTAAGCGTTTATTCGGTTGAAACCGATTTCGAGCAAAGGGAATCGACGAACGAGATCAATCGTGCTTTGAATAAGATAAAAGAACCTTTACGAAGCTGTCTGATCTTGAAGCAACAGGGGTTGTCGTATCGGGAGATCGCCGAGAGTCTGTCGCTCAACGAAACGAGCATCGGACAATACGTGGCGCGGGCGCGCAAGGAGTTCGCCCGCCTCTACGGCAAGATCGGGAGAGAGATACAATGATGGAAAAATGTTTTGACGAAGGAACATTGCAGGCCTTTTTGGACAATGAGCTGACCCCCGAATTGTCGCAGCGCGTGGCGCGGCACGTCGCCGCGTGCGACCCGTGCGCCGAATTGCTCGCCGAGGTCGAAGAGGAAACCGCCCTCGTCTTCGAAGCGCTCGAACAGGAAATCAACGTCCTCGTCCCGACGCAGCGGTTGTGGACGAAGATCAACGAAACGATCGAAACCGAGAACCGCCAGCGGAGCCTCTGGCATCGGCTGACGGCTTTCGTGAAAGGCCTCAGCCTGCTTCACCCGCAGGTCATCGCCTTCGGCAGCCTGTTGTTGATCGTCGGCGTCGTCTCGGCGCTGATCGTCATCAAGCCCGAAAACCGGGCGGGCGAGCTGGCGAATATCCGGTCGTCGGTCCCGGCCGTTACGGTTTCGCAGTCGAATCCTTCGGTCGACGAACCGCCGGTCGATACGCCCGTTCCGGCCGCCGCGCCGAAAATCGCGTCCGAATCCGCGCCGCGCGCCGTTAACGCGAACTACGTTCCCCGCGAGAGCAATCAGCGGGTGATCGAAAAGAAAGAACCTGGTGTTCAGCCGCGAGCGCCGCAGTTTCTCGACGGCGAGGAAACCTATGTCCGGACGATCGCCCGGCTCGAAAAGACGGTCGATTCGAACAAGGACGAGGTGATGAAGCCGTCGGCGCGGTTTTCCTATGAAAAAAATCTCGCGGTCGTCAACGACACGATCTCGAAAATGAAAAGGGAAGTCCGCAGGAACCCGAAGAACGACGACGCCAAACAGATCCTGTTCGCGTCGTACCAGAACAAGATCGAGCTGCTCAATTCCGTCACGCAGCGGAGCGAGCTGATGGCGAGTATGCGGTGATTTAGAGTCTTGAGTCTTGAGTCTTGAGTCTTAAGTCTTGAGTCGGTGATGAAGTATATTGATAAAGATATTGTGAGAGTCGCGCGCCGACGCGGTCGAAGTCCTGAAGACTTAAGACTCAAGACTTCGGATTCGGGACTCCTAAGCCAAGTGAATGAAACAGTTTAAGATGATTCTCAATTTGACCTCCACGGGCCGCAGAATTTTTTCGCTCGCGCTGCTGCTCGCGCTCGGCTCGCTCGCCGTGCTGACGGCCGGCGCGCAGGAACCGCCCGAACCCGCTCAGACGCCGCTGCCGTGCCCGCCGGGCGTTCCGTGCAAGGCTCCGAAAACCACTCCGAAAACGGCGCCGGTTCCGAAAAATACCTCCAAGCCGAAAGTCGTCGTGACCGTCCCGGTGCGTCCGCCGGAAACGACGGTCGTCGTCAACGAGGGCGACACGCCGGCCGAAAAATTCCTCGCCGTCGAATCGAAGGTCTACGTCTCGCTCTGCGTCAAAAGGGCCGACTCGGTGCGGATCAACGGCTGGGACCGCGACGAGATCCGGGCCTTTGTCGACGAAGGGAGCGCGGTCGGCTTCAAGATCGGGCAGGACAGCCCGAAAACCAAAAAGCCGGTGCTCGTCTACGTGCTCGGCTTCGACCCGCGGACGAACCGCGAGGTCAAGCCCGAAGAATGTCTGAGCGGCCGCGCGATCGAACTCGACGTGCCGCGCGCGGCGACCGTCAAGCTGAAAAGTATGGAGAGCGACACGCGGATCGAATCTGTCGGCAAGGTCTTCGTCGAAAGCCTCAACGGCGACATCCATCTGAACGACATCACGGGCGGCGTCGACGCGACGACTTACGACGGCGACGTGACGGTCGAGAATTCGAGCGGCCAGTTCGTCCTGAACAACAACGGCGCGGGCAACGTGCTCGCGTTCGGCGTCAACCCGGACGAGATCGGCGACATCTTCAAGGCGAAATCGAACAGCGGGCGGATCACGCTCAAGGACGTCGGGCACCGCCAGATCGAAACAAATTCCGGGACCGGCTCAATCGTCTTCGACGGCGAGCTGCTGAGCGGCGGACAGTACCGGTTCGCGGCGACCAACGGCTCGATTCTCCTGAACATTCCCGCCAATTCGCTCTGCAAGATCGTCGCGCTCTTCGGCTTCGGCGCGTTTTCCTCGGACATTCCGCTCCAGAACACGCTCAAAAAGGAGCAGAGCCTGACCGGCCAGCTCGGCACGGAAGACAAATCCTGCAATCTCTACCTGACGACCGGAAGCGGCGTGATCCGGCTTAAAAAGCGTCAATAGTTAAATTTCCGAAAAAATCATAGAATAAAAGCACGAGATCTCGAACCCGGACTCCGTGCTTTTCGTTTTTGGTTTAATCGACGCTTTTTTACGTTCGAAATCGTATTCCGGCGTGAATACTTGCAAAAAAGACAGAAAAACGAGTAGAGTTTGCAGGAAAGCCAAATGAATTTCGCCAATTTAATCGGACAAGTTATCGACGGCAAATACCGCATCGAGCGCCAGCTCGGCAAAGGCGGGATGGGCACCGTATATCTGGCCACGCACCTCGGCACCGAACGGCCCGTCGCGCTCAAGGTGATCGTCCAGCAGTTTATGGCCCGCGCGGAATTCGTCGAGCGTTTCCGCCGCGAGGCGCGGGCCGCCGGGCGGCTGCGCCATCCGAACGTCGTCGACGTGACCGATTTCGGCGTCGCCGAGATGGCGACCGGCAAGGTCGCCTACCTGGTGATGGAATATCTCGACGGCTGCACGCTGGGCGAGATTCTCGAAGAGGAAAAACAGCTTCCGCTGTTGTGGTCGCTCGACATTCTCGAACAGGTCTGCTCGGCCGTCCACGCCGCTCACGAACAGGGCATCATTCACCGCGACTTAAAGCCCGACAACATCTGGCTCGAACCGAACCAGCGCGGCGGCTATACGGTCAAGGTGCTCGATTTCGGGATCGCCAAGCTCGAAGAACCGGGCGCCGCCGAGCAGGCGGACGAAGCCCTCCATATCTCGGCGCTGCCGACGCAGGCGTTCCATCTCGCCGAGACCGTCCCCGACAACCCGCACGCCGGAACTCTCGCCGGCGGAAACGGTTCGACGCTCGTTTCCGAGGCGGGCACGGCCGTAATGATGGTCGAGGGCGAAACCCTGATCCAGCCGGTCAGCGACCCCGAGCCCTCGGAAAAAGGGACGGCGATTCTCGAAACCGGCGACGTCGATCTCGAAGGCGGGACGGCCATTCTCCCGTCGAAGCAAACCGGGATCATCGAAAAGGAAGACGGCACGCGGATGCTTTCGGCCGCCGTCGAAACCGACAAGCCGGCGCGCGTCGTCAGCTCGACGAGCGAATTGACGCGGGTCGGCGCGGTGCTCGGGACGCCGCTTTATATGTCGCCCGAACAGTGTCGCGGCGAAAAGCTGTCGCCGCGCTCGGACATTTACAGTCTCGGCGTCATCGCCTACCAGATGCTCGGCGGAAAAACGCCGTTCGAGGGCGATTTCACGAGCGTGATGCAGGCGCACAAGGAAATTCCGCCGCCGCCGCTCGTCGCCAAAAAAGTCCCGCGCAAGATCAAAAAAGTGATTGGCGCGGCGCTCGCCAAAAATCCGGACGAGCGGCCGCCGAGCGCCGAAGCTTTCGCCACGCAGCTTCGCGCCCAGTCCGAAGGCATCGCCACGCTGCTCCGGCGCTCGCTCGTCATCTACAGCGAGCACCTGCCGAAGTTTCTCGGCGTTACGACTATTTTCACGCTGCCGGTGTTTGTGCTGACGGTCACGATGATCGTCATGAATTTTTTGAGACTGAGCGATGTCATCAACAAAAATCTGGCGGAATCGCTGTATGGTTTGGCGAGCTTCGCGATGTGGATGACGGCGGCTTTCTGCACGAACCTGACGGTCGGCGCGACGACCTGGATCGTCGCGCAGTATCTGGCGGTGCCGCTGCGGCCGGTAAGGGTTCGGCCGGCGTTGAGAGCGGTCGGGCGAAGATGGAAGCAGCTCGCGTGGACGGGAATTCTGAAGACCCTGATCGGTATCGGAACCTGCGGGCTCGGATTTCTGATTGGCGAATTCATCTGGTCGCTTTTCCCGTCAGTCGTGATGATGGAAAAGCTGAGTGGCTGGAAGTCGTTGAAACGTACGACGGCGCTTTTTCGGCGCTCGGCGCTGACGACGATCGCCTCCATTCTGATTCTGCTGAGCGTTCCGATGTTCATTTCCGGGTCGATCTCGTATGTCGTTTTCGTGTCGGCCCGGGCCTTTGCGCCGGACTCGATCAAGGAACGGAAAGTCGATGCGGCGGAATCTTCCGAAACGGAATCGGCCGCCGCCGCCGAGCAGGGCGCGAACACTAAAAAAGAAAAAAAGGGCGGCATCACCATCAATTTGGGCACAGACCAGCAGATTCAGATCAACGACGAAGGCAAAGATATGCGAAAACGCGTCATCGAAACGTTTTTGGGCTCGCTGATCCAGATCCTGTGGCTGCCGATGCATCTGTTCGTCGCTTCGTTTACCTCGATCGTGCTTGCGCTGCTTTATCTGAAAACGCGGCAGGTCGGCGGCGAGACGATACAGGATCTGCTCGATCAGTTCGAGGAATCCGAGGGGCCCAAATCGAAATGGCAGCTCCGCGTGCAGGAACGGCTGATCCAGTCGGGCCGGATCACGACGGGCAAGACATAGAAAAAGATGAAGATTCGTTTCCTGAAGATCTGTTCGATTTTACCGGTTCTGCTGCTGGCCGCGGCCGGCGTCGGGGCGCAGGATTACAAACGCGAATTGAACCTGACGAAGGGCGCGGTCGTCGAGATCGTCAACGATTACGGCCGTGTCGAGGTGACGGCGCCCCGCTCTGATTCGGACGAAAAGACGGAAACGAAGAGCCTGCTGACCGCGAGTTCCGAAAAATCGATCTCCGAACGCGAGATCAGGCTCGGCGGCGAAAAAGGGAAAACTCAGATCACGGTCGTCCCGACCGGCGCGAAAAAACGCGTCGATCTGACGCTCGTCGTGCCCGAACGGACGAGCCTCCGGATTCTGACCCGCGCCGGCGAAGTCCGCGTTTCGGGCGATTTCGCGGCCGTCGAGGTCGAGACCGAAACCGGGACGATCGCGGCCGACGTGCCGCTCGACAATCTCGATTACAATTTCGTCTGGACGGCCTCGCGCCCGCGCTACGTCAGCGACGTCGAGCTCGACAAGACCCGCGAAAAATCGGCCGGCCGGTTCGTCGTCGGCGGCCGGGTCACAAAGAAGACGCCGAAGTCGAAGTTCAGCAATTCCCGCATTCCGGACGAAGAAACCGCCGAATCGACGGAAACGCCCGCGAACTCCGACGGCGCGCCGGACGAGAATAAAGACGACAAAAAAGAGAAGAAATCGAAGGACAAAAACGAAAAGCAATCGTCGGTCGCGCTGCGGTTCACGACTGCGCGCGGGATCGTCCTGCTCAACGTCAACCCGAACGAAGTGCCGTCCGATCTGCGCGAACGGCCGCTGACGAACGCCGCCAAAGCGATCATCCGGAGCGGCGATTCGCTTCTGATGGAAGCGATCCGCCGCGCGAGCCCGAAATATTTCGGCGATTACGCGGCGACGCTGCCGCCGTCGCGGTTCGAACCGTCGCTCAATCAGAAAAAGAACAACCAGATCTATTTCGACGCCAACGTCAAAACCGTGCTCGCGCGCGTCACCGACATCAACAACCGGGCGGTCGCGGATCTCAAAAAAGACGACTTTCAGGTTTTCGAGCGCGGCGAGGAGCGCGAGATCGTGTCGGTCGAGCCGACGACCTCGCCGTTCAATCTCGTTCTCCTGCTCGACGTTTCCGGGAGCGTCGAAAACTACGTCGATTTCATCCGCAAGGCGGCCCGCGCGTTCGTCGAGACGGCCGACCGCCGCGACCGGATCGCGATCATCATCTTCAACGAGGACGTCAAGCAGATCTCGACCTTCTCGACCGACAAGGGAAAACTGTCGGCGAGCCTCGACACCTTCGACGCCGGCGGCGGGACGGCCTATTACGATGCGCTCGCCTACGTGCTGGCCGAAACGCTCAAGCCGCTGCGCGGCGAGCGGTCGGCGGTCGTCGTCCTGACCGACGGCGACGACAATCATTCGTTTCTGCCGTTCGACGCGCTGCTCGGTTCGATCCAGGAAAGCGGCGCGCTGATCTATCCGCTTTACGTGCCGTCGGCGCTGATCGCCGCTTCGAACGCCGATCTCAACGCGAACATCGACCCGCTGCGCGCCAAATATATGGGTTTGACGACGAAAGCCGAGGGCGAGGGCGAGCGGCTCGCGCAGGTTTCGGGCGGCGTTTACTACCCGATCACGCAGCTCAGCCAGATCCAGAAGGCCTACGACGACATCGTTTTGCAGCTGCGGACGGCCTACTCGGTGACCTTTAAATCGAACCTCGTCGAGACGAGCGACAGGACGACCGCCTCGCCGCGCCTCAAGATCAGGATCAGGCGCGACAACACGTTCGTCAGGCTCGGCTCGGTCGTCGAGGTCAAACAGGGCGTCTCCGAGACGAAGTGACAGCTTTTTATTCGGCCGGAAACAGCCCGCCGCGGGCGCGCGGCATCGAACCCGATATCAAACGAAAAATCTTATGAAATCGAAACATCTTTTAGCATTGATCGCCGTTTTTCTGTTTACTTTCGCGGGCTTCGCGCAGGACAACCCGAAGACCGAAACGCCGGTGCCGCCGCCGGCCAAACTGACGGCCAAAGATTACGAAGAGCTGGTCGCGAAACTGAAGGCGGGCGACACGAACATCGATTACAAGCGGCTGCGGCTCGCCTATACCGAAACGAAGGGCTATTCGTACAGCGGGCCCGACAAAGCCGAGCGCGAGAAATTTTTCAAGCCGTTCAACGACAAGAATTACAAGGACGCGCTCAAAGAGGCCGAGAAATATCTCGAAAAAATGTACGTCGACGCCAACGCGCATTACGTCGCCTACACTTCGGCGAAAGAGCTGAAGGACGACAAAAAGGCCGAATTTCACAAGGCCGTCCTGCTCGGGCTCCTGAATTCGATCAAGGACGGCAACGACGGGCTCTCCGAGAAGACGCCGTATCTCGTGATCTCGATCGACGAGGAATACACGATGCTCCGTTTTCTCGGCCTCCAGCGCGGGTCGCAGGGGCTTCTGAACAAGGACGGTCACACGTTCGACGTGCTCACCGCCACCGATCCGAAAACCAGCCAGACCGTCAAGATCTATTTCAACATCGACATCGTCTGGGCGGCCGAAACGAAGATGTTCGGCGGGAAATAACGAACGGCCGCCGGCGTTTTTCGGACTCGCCCCGGGCCGGTTTTTCGATGAAACTGGATGATCAAAATGTAGTCGAAATTCTATGAAATATATACTTTTATTCATCATTCTGGCGGTCGCGCTCCCGATTTTCGGCCAGAAAGCGACGGCTCTGAAATTCGACGAATTCGCCGATTATCCGGCCGAACTCGTGTCGCCGCTGTACGACCGCGCCAAGCGTTTCGACGAACGGCTGCGCCGCGAACCGGCGGCGAGCCGGGGCGTCGTCGTTTATTACAACGCCCGGAAGGGCAAGTATCCGCTGGAAGGCGGGAAAGAATGGGCAAAAAGCGCGCTGAGCTGGATAAGCAGCTCGTGGGACGAGCCGAAGCGGCAGATCGAGACGGTCGACGGCGGCTATCGCGAATACCGGACGCTCGAATTCTGGATCGTGCCGGCCGGCGCGGAAATGCCGCGTCCGACGCCGTCGTTCAAGTCATCAGACCTCGTCTATTGCCCGGAGATCAACGTCGCCGGCGACGGCTTCGGCAGGACGCGCACCGAGTCGCTTAATTTTTCGGTCGTCGTCAAAGGCGCGCCCGAAAACCTTAAATACTCGCTCGAATGGAGCGTCTCGGCGGGCCGGATCGTCGACGGGCAGGGCACGAACCGGATCGCGGTCGATTTGTCGAACACCGACGCCGAAAAGGTCACCGCGTCGGTGATCGTCAAAGGTCTCTCGCCCGAATGCGGCCCGCACGCTTTCGCGACGACCGGGATCGGATTGTTCCCGCGGATTATCGACGAGTTTCCGATGGTTCCTTACTCGGAAATCGCCGCCCGAATGGATGCCGTTTTTTTGATGCTTAACAGCGATCCGACGGCCCGGAGTAACATAATAATTTACGGCAGCCGCAACGGCTTGAAATCGAAAAAAGAGTTTTTCTTCGTCTCGAACAACCTGCGAAAGTATATCGCCTTTCGGAGATACGACCCGGGCCGCGTGACGATCGTCGACGGCGGCTTTCGCGAACGGATGTGGGTCGAGGTTTATCTCGTTCCGACCGGCGTCGAGCCGCCGCGGCCGACGCCGACGCTGAACGGCGATTTCGTCGAGGAGCCGGCGAAGAAAATCGTCGGAAAACGGAAGAAACAATGAAATCTCAGCTTCTCCAATCGCTTTTCGACGGCGAAGCGAACCGCCCGCTGACCGTCTCGGAAGTCAACGCGCAGGTCAAAGCGGCGATCGAGCGCGCGTTCGCGTCCGTTTGGCTCGAAGGCGAGATCGTCAATTTCGTCGCGGCCGCTTCGGGGCACTGGTATTTCACGCTGCACGACGGCGATTCGCAATTGAAGGCGGCCTGTTACCGCGGCTCGAACTGGCGAATTAGATTTCAGCCGTTCGACGGCCTGCAGGTGCGCGTGCGCGGGCGCTTGAGCGTTTACGAGCCGAAGGGCGAATACCAGATCCTCGTCGAATCGCTCGAACCGGTCGGCGAGGGCGCGCTCAAGGTCGCGTTCGAGCAGATCAAATTGAAGCTCGGCCGCGAAAGATTGTTCGATGAAGAACTGAAGCGCCCGCTGCCGTTCTTTCCGCACCGCGTCGGCGTCGTGACGAGCCCGAACGGCGCGGCCTTTCACGATATTTTAAACGTTTTGTCGCGGCGGACACAGTCGGTCTCGATCGTCCTGATCCCGACGCGCGTGCAGGGCGAAGCGGCCGGCGAGGAGATCCGGCAGGCGATCCTGACGGCCAACGAATTCAACGAAAAAGCCGGCGAAAACGAGCGGATCGACGTTTTGATCGTCGGGCGCGGCGGCGGTTCGGCCGAGGATTTATGGGCGTTCAACGAGGAACGTCTGGCCCGCGCGATCCGCGCGTCGAAGATCCCGATCATCTCGGCCGTCGGCCACGAGACCGACTGGACGATCGCCGATTTCGTCGCCGACCGGCGCGCACCGACGCCGTCGGCCGCCGCCGAGATCGTCGCCGAATCGGAATCCCGGATCGAAGCCTTTATCGAGCAGCGGACGCAGGATCTTTTTCAATTGATCGATTACAAGCTTCTGCATTCGCGCTCGCGCCTGCAGGAACTCGCGCTCGCGCCGGTCTTCACGGAATTTCCGCAGCGAATCCGGGATTGGCGTTACGAGGTCGAAGATCTGCGCGCGCGGCTCATTGAGACGCTCCGCGAACGGCTGCAACGGGCCGACGCGCGGCTCGACGCGCTGCAGTCGAGGCTGTCGCCGGTCAGATTGTCGTCGAAACTAAACGACCGGAAAATGCGTTTAGCCGTTTTGCGGGAACGGCAGGCGGCGGCCGTCCGAAAGCTGATCGACGCCAGCGACGAGCGGCTGAAGATCGAAATGGCCTCGCTCGATGCGCTTTCGCCGCTCGCCGTGCTCCGGCGCGGCTATGCGGTCGTCGAGAACGAGAGCGGAAAAATAATCGGTTCGGTCGGGCAGATCAAGCCGAACGAGCGCGTGCAAATTCGGCTCGCCGATGGCAAACTGAAAGCCGAGGTTTTAGAAACGGAGAAAGACTGATGTCGCAATTTGTGGTCAATTTAAGCGAGCCGGAAAAGGACGAACCGCAGCCTGAAACGCCGAAGGAAACGAAAACGCCGGTCAAAAGCGAGAAATCGCCTGACGGAAAAAAACGCGGCGGCTGCGGGAAGATTCTCGGAATCGGCGGCGCGCTGCTCGGGGTGATTCTGCTGGTCGGCGCGGTCGTCGGTTATTTTTACTGGCAGGGCGTCAAGAATTCGCCGCAGTATTCGCTCGCGCTGCTCGTCGACGCCGCCCGGCGCAACGATCAGAAGGCGATCGACGAGCTCGTCGACACGGACGCCGTCGTCGACAGCTTTATGCCGCAGATCGCCGACAAGGCGACCGAGCTCTACGGCAAAAACATTCCGGCCGACAAGATCGCGAAGATCAAGGACGTTTCGTCGCCGCTCCTGCCGGCGATCAAGCAGCGCGCGCGCCAGGAAGTGCCGCGCGTCATCCAGGACAAGACCGGCAGTTTCGCGAGCGTCCCCTACTGGGCGATCGCGCTCGGCGCGGGCTATTATCTCGACGTCAAGCAGAACGGCGAACAGGCGACCGTCACGAGCAAGATTCCCGAGCGGCCGTTCGAGCTGACGATGAAGCGCTTCAACGACAAATGGCGCGTCGTCGGCATCAAGGACGAGGCGCTCGCCAAACGGATCGCCGAGAACATCGGTCAGGAGCTGATCGCGATCTCGAGCAAGGAAGCCCTCAAAAAAGCGGGCGAAAAGATGAACGTCCCGAATCTCGAGGATCTCAAAAAGAAGGTCGACGATATTTTCGGGAGCAAGTAAGAGATTGAAGTCCTGAGTCTTGAGTCTTGAGTCTTGAGTCCTTGAATACCGGATTATTAGTCATTATTCAACCGACTTAAGACTCAAGACTTAAGACTCAAGACTGCTTTTCAAACACTATGACTCAGAAAAACCAAACATTCGAATCCTCTCTCGGCGAGCTCGAACGAATCGTCCGTCAGCTCGAAGACGGCGATCTTTCGCTCGAGGAAAGCCTCAAGCTCTTCGAAAACGGCGTCCGCCTTTCGCGCGAATGCCAGGAACGGCTCGGCAAGGCCGAACGCCGGATCGAGGTTCTCCTCAAAGAATCGGGCGGCGACCCGGTTTTGAAAGAGCTCGACCCGGACGAACCGGCGGAATCGCGCCCGCCGAAGATCAAACGCCGGATCGTCTTCGACGACGACGAATCGCCCTTCTAACCAAACCGGAGCGCCGGCATCGCGGCCGGCAAACATCGCCGCAAGCGGCGTCAAAGCGCTTCATCTTCGCGCCGGCTTCGCCGAAACGAACACTCGGTTAGCAGAACTGTCCGGCACGATCATTGCTCAAAAGCGCTTTAAATAATTTTTGAGACAAAACGCCGCGAAATCTGCCGGTAAATGAAAAGCCCGGCCGGCGAACGGTTGTTTTTCGGTCCACGAAACACACTAAAAACACTAAAAAGACACTAAAGAAATTTAGTGTTTTTGGTGTTTTTGGTGGATAAAAACCGGCTGTTCGCCAGGCTGACGAATCAAATTCAATCGAAAACGCGGTTCACGAACGAATCGCCGGCCCGGTCAATTACCGTGCCGAACAACGCTGCTCGGGGAGCGTTTTTCAAACCCTCGGCCGCCAGTCCCGCATTTTATTTCCCGGCGGCCGGAACCTTTTCCGGCTTCGGGCATCTAATCCTTTAGTCAAGCGGTTTTACGAGAAACAAACGAATCCATTCAGGGAACGCCCGCGTCACGCGAAGGCGTTTTCCCGCCGTCCGACTTTATGAAGCGAAACAAATTGATCTGCCTGATCCTGATTTACATTTTCATCGTCACTTCGCTGGTCAAACCGGCGCCCGCCCAGATCGAAAATTCGAAAGACGAGCCCGAAAAAACCGGGCTGCAATTTCGTCTGCGCGAGGTCCGCGAATCAAAGCCCGAAGCCCGAAACAACGATAATCCGCCCGCCGAAAAGCTCGGCGCGGCCGAAGCGGACGCGATCCTCCGGCGGCTGCCGCCGCTCGCCGAAGAACCGGCCGACCGCGCCGAATTCTCGCTCCGCGAAAACAGCCTGCCACCGCCGAAAACGGGCAGGGTCGTCCCGGTCGAATTTCCGGCCGGCGATTCGCCGAATCCGCCGGCCGCAAGCGCCGGCATTCTCGAAGTGCTCCGCGCGACGCCCGAGGGCGCGACGCCGCTCGCCAAAGATCTGAGCGTCACCTTCTCGCAGCCGATGGTCGCCGTCACGACCCGGACCAAAGCGGCCGAAAACGTGCCGGTCAAACTCGCGCCCGAAGTCGCCGGCGAATGGCGCTGGCTCGGCACGAAAACGCTGATTTTCGCCGCGAAGGATCGTTTCCCGATGGCGACGCGGTTTACGGCGACCGTCCCGGCCGGCACGCGGTCGGCGAACGGACGGGCGCTGGCAAAGGATTTTTCGTGGACGTTCGAGACGCCGCCGCCGAAAGTACTGAGCTTTCTGCCGCAGGGCGACAGCGTCCGGCCGGACGCGGTCTGGCTCGCGAGCTTCGACCAGAAAATCGACGCGGCCGCCGTCCTGCCGAAGATCGGCGCGGTCGCCGAAGGAAAACCGCTCGCGCTCCGGCCGGCGACGCCCGCGGAGATCGAGCGCGACTGGAAATCGTCCGACGAGCTGAAAAAAACGCCGGCCGATCGCCGGATCTTCCTGCGTCCGGTCGAACCGCCGCCGCTCGGCACGCGGATCGACGTCGTTTTCGACGCCGGACTGCCGTCGGCCGAAGGGCCGCTGACAAGCGTCGCGGCGCAAAAGTTTTCGTTTTCGATATATGCGCCGCTGCGGTTCGAGAAGGCGCATTGCGGCTGGGACGAGAAACGGCGGGAATGCGCGCCATACGAGGATTTCAGGCTCACATTCAACAATCCGCTCGACGCCGAAAATTTCGACAAATCGCTCGTCGCGATCGAACCGCCGATCGCCGACGCCGAGATTTCCGTGAACGGCGGGACGATCGATATTTCCGGCGGCCGAAAGCCGCGAACGCGTTACCGGATCAGCGTTTCGGGCGCGCTCCGCGATCGGTTCGGCCAGTCGCTCGGAAGAACCGCGACCGCCGAACTCGTCACCGCGAAAGCCGAATCGTCGATTTATTCCGACGCCGAAAACAAGGAGTTTCTCACACTCGATCCGTTCGCGAAACCGGTTTTCGCGGTTTACACGACCAATTATTCGGGGCTCAAAGTGAAGCTCTTCGCCGTCACGCCGGCTGATTACGCGGCCTATTACGACTTTACGCGAAAGCGGGCGGCGCCGGCGCCGAACATCGGCCGGCTGGTTTACGACCAGACATTGAAATTAAAGGTCAAGCCGGACGCTCAGCTCGAAACCTCGATCGATCTCAAACGGGCGCTGCCGAGCGGCACGGGCCACGCGATTCTGATCGTCGAACCGCTCGGCGGCGACGGCGACAAAGATCGGAGGATCGTCGTCTGGATTCAGGCGACGCGGATCGGGCTCGACGCCTTTGCCGACGCGGGCGAGTTGCTCGTTTACGCGAGCGATCTCAAAACCGGCAAGCCTTTGAACGACGTGAGCCTCAAAATGGCGGACGAAACCGGCGCGGCGACCGGCGCCGACGGGCTCGCCCGGCTGCCGCTCGATTCGAAAAACGACCGCCGCTGGCTGGTCGGTCGGTCGGTCGGCGATTCGGTCATCCTCAACGGCGGCACGGACGACGAGGATCGGATCAGCTGGGCCCCGTCGAAAACTCCCGAAAGCCTGCGCTGGTTCGTCTTCGACGACCGGCAGATCTACCGGCCCGGCGAGACCGTTTCGGTCAAGGGCTATCTGCGCCGCTTCGCGGGCGGCAAACTCGGCGACGTCGAAGAGCTGGGCGACGCCGTTCGAAACGTGAACTACGTGCTGAAAGATCCGTTCGGCCGCGAGGTGTCGCGGGGAACCGTCACGCCGAACCTGTTCGGCGCGTTCGATCTGCAGCTCAAAATTCCGGAAACGGTCAATCTCGGCTACCAGACGCTGGCATTCGAAACCGCGAGCCGGCTTGGAAACGCCGATTTCGCGCATCGTTTCCGGGTCGAGGAATTTCGCCGGCCCGAATTCGAGGTGACGGCGACGACCGATTCGGCCGCGCCGTTTTTCGTCGGCGGTTCGGCGACGATCGGCGTCGAGGCGAAATACTACGCGGGCGGCGGGCTCGCCGGCGCGCGGGCGCGCTGGAACGTAAAGGCGACGCCGGCGAATTACACGCCGCCGGGCCGCGACGATTTCACGTTCGGCAAATTCGCGCCGTGGTGGCGCGACGACGGCGACAGCGATTACGCCCGGACGACTTCCGATTCGTTCGTGGGCACGACCGGCCCGGACGGCCGGCAGCGGCTCGCGATCGACTTCGATAAGGCCGGCGTCGCGCGGCCGTTTTCGGTCACGGCCGAGGCCCGCGTCGAGGACGTCAACCGGCAGGCCTTCGCTTCGACGACGACGCTGCTCGTCCATCCGTCCGAGGTTTACGTCGGGCTCCGGACGCCGAAAAACTTCGTCGAAAAGGGCGAAAAATATCGCGTCGAAACGATCGCGACCGACATCGACGGCAGCGCGGTCGAGGGCGCGCCCGAAAAGATCGTCGCCGAATTGAAGGACTGGCAGCAGGTCAAGGGCGAATGGAAAGAGGTCACGATCGATCGGCAGAGCTGCGCGCTGACCTCGACGAAAACCGTCGGCGGCTGCGAATTCACGGCGACCGCCGGCGGCCGCGTGACGGTCACGGCCGAGGTTCTCGACCGTCGCGAGCGGCGCAATGAAAGCGAGCTCGACGTCTGGGTCGCGGGCGGCACCCGCGAACCGGCGCGCGACATCGAGCGCGAAACGGTCGAACTGATCCCCGACAAACAGGAATACGCGCCCGGCGAGACCGCCGAAATCCTCGTCAACGCGCCGTTTTTTCCGGCCGAGGGCGTGCTCACGCTGCGGCGCGGCGGGATCGTCAAAACCGAGCGTTTTTCGATGACCGATGCTTCGACCGTCCTCAAAATCCCGGTCGAAGAAGCCTATCTGCCGAACTTTCACGCGCAGGTCGATCTGTTCGGCGCGACGAAGCGCGTTTATTTCGAGAGCGAGCTCGACGCCAAGCTGCCGCCGCGCCCGGCCTACGCGGGCGGCGAGCTGAACCTGCCCGTTTCGGTCGCTTCGCGGCGTCTGACGGTCGTCGCCGAACCGCGCGAGGCGACGCTCGAACCGGGCGGCGCGACGACGATCGACGTCGCCGTCGCCGATGCGGCCGGCCGGCATTCGCCCGACGCCGAGGTCGCCGTCGTCGCCGTCGACGAAAGCGTGCTCGCGCTCACGAACTACCGCGTCGCCGACCCGCTCGACGCCTTTTACCCGCAGCTCGAGGCGAACGTCAACGATTTTTACTCGCGCGAATCGGTCGTCCTCGCCGAACCGGAAAATCTGCTCTCGACGGTCGAGAAATTCTCCGCGATCGAGAAAACGATGATGAATGGATACGGAATGGGAAACGGCAGCGGTGGCCTGTCGGAAAATAAGTTGTCATTCGGCTTGTATGACGTCGGGCAAAAAAACACAGGCGCTTATAACCCGAGCCCGCGCGACCCGTTCAGCGTCCCGAGCTGGCAAAACGGAGAACAATCGATTCGGCTTCGCACCAATTTCAACGCGCTCGCGATCTTTTCGCCGTCCGTGCGCACCGACGCCGCCGGCCGCGCGACCGTGCAGATCAATCTGCCCGACAATCTGACGCGCTACCGGATCACGGCGGTCGCGGCGACCCGCGCGAAGCAGTTCGGCAAGACGGAATCGGCGATCACCGCGCGCCAGCCGCTGATGGTCCGGCCGTCGCCGCCGCGCTTTCTCAATTTCGGCGACCGCGCCGAGATTCCGGTCGTCGTCCAGAACCAGACGAACCAACCGCTGACGGTCGACGTCGCATTGCGCGCGACGACCGCGCGGCTCGCCGACGGGGACGGTCGGCGGGTGACGGTCGCCGCCAACGACCGCGCCGAGCTGCGTTTTCCGGTGACGGCCGAGACGGCCGGCGTCGCGCGTTTTCAGGTCGGCGCGACGAGCGGAACCCTGGCGGACGCGGCCGAATTCGCGTTTCCGGTCTACACGCCGGCGACGACCGAGGCGTTCGCCGTTTACGGGACGACCGCCGAAAACGGCGCGTTCGCGCAGCCGGTTTCCGCACCGGCCGACGTTTTCCCGCAGTACGGCGGATTGGAAGTCACGACTTCCTCGACCCAGCTGCAGGAGCTCACCGACGCGTTCATTTATCTGCAAAACTACCCGTTCGAATGCTCGGAGCAGGTCTCGTCGCGGATTCTGTCGGTCGCCGCGCTGCGCGACGTCCTGCAGGCGTTCGACGCGAAGGGACTGCCGCCGAAAGAGCGGATCGACGAACGGATGAAGGCCGACATCGAGCGTCTGCAAAAGCTCCAGCACGGTGACGGCGGCTTCAGCTTCTGGTCGGCCAAAGACGAAAGCCTCCCGTATCTGACAGTCCACGTCGCTCACGCGCTCGCCCGCGCCCGGTCGAAAGGCTACGCCGTGCCGCCGGCGCTGACGAGCGGTCTGCTGAAATATCTGGGGTCGATCGAATCGAAATATTCGCCGTTTGACGACGGCGAAACGCGCCGCGCGGTTTCGGCCTACGCGCTTTACGTCCGCGCGCTGCTCGGCGACCGCGACGCGGAAAAAGCCCGCCGGCTTTTTAAGGAAACGGACGCCGGGCGGGAACCGGCGGAAACGCTCGGCTGGCTGCTCGCGGTGCTGGCGGGCGGGCGGGAATCGGCCGAGATCAAACGCGTTCTGCTCAACCGCGTGACCGAAACGGCCGGCGCGGCGCATTTCGCGACCGGCTATCGCGATCCTTACGTGCTGCTCGATTCGGACCGGCGGGCCGACGCGGTCGTTCTCGACGCGCTGATCACGACCGATCCGAACGGCGATCTGATCCCGAAACTCGTCCGCGGCCTGCTCGGCGGGCGCGCCGCCGGCCGCTGGCGCAACACGCAGGACAACGCCTTCGTGCTGCTCGCGCTCGATCGTTATTTTCAAACTTACGAAAAGGAAACGCCGGATTTCACGGCCCGCGCGTGGCTCGGAAAAATGTTCGCCGGCGAGCAGAAATTCGCCGGCCGGTCGGTCGATTCGAAACGGATCGACGTTCCGATGCGGCTTTTGCAGCAGGAAAAATCGCTGACCGACCTGATTCTCGAAAAACAGGGCGCGGGCCGGCTTTATTACCGGATCGGTCTGAAATACGCGCCGCAAAATCTCGATCAGGAAGCGGCCGACGCCGGTTTCGCGGTGACGCGCGCGTACGAGCCGCTAGACGATCCGGCCGACGTCCGGCAGAACGACGACGGAAGCTGGGCGATCCGGGCCGGCGCGCGCGTCCGCGTCCGCGTCCGGATGGTCGCGACCGCGCAGCGCTACCACGTCGCGCTCGTCGATTATCTGCCGGCCGGTTTCGAGATCCTCAATTCGTCGCTCGCCGTCACCGAATCGCTGCCGCCGGATGAAAAACAGGCGAGTTATTACCGGACGGACTGGTTCGAGCATCAGAATCTCCGCGACGAGCGGGCCGAGGCCTTCAAATCGGTGCTCGGCGCGGGAATTTACGATTATTCGTTTGTCGCCCGCGCGACGACGCCCGGAATTTTCGTCGCGCCGCCCGCCCGCGCCGAGGAAATGTACGCGCCCGAAACCTTCGGCCGCAGCCGGACCGATTTCGTGACCGTCTTCTAACTGGAGCGCGGGCATCCCTGCCCGCCGTCCGTTAAGCGTCAGCGAAAACGGAGGCAACCTTCGCGGGAGTTTCAATCGCGGGAGTTTCGCACATCGTTCGAGGCATTGGTTTTAATGTCTCGTTTCAATCGCGAGCGTTTCGCACATCGTTCGAGGCATTGGTTTTAATGTCTCGTTTCAATCGCGAGCGTTTCGCACATCGTTCGGGATATTGGTTTTAATGTCTCGTTTCAATCGCGGGCGCGTCGCGCTTCGGCGCTGCGCGCGACGCGCGGGCGGGCAGGGATGCCCGCGCTCCGGCCGGGTCAGTTGACGCTGTTGGTGACGAAGTTTTTCGTAGAAATGTTGGCGTTCGTGTTGGCGTTGACGTTCGCGTCGGCGGGCGGTTTTTCGTCGGGCGCGATGCCGGCGATCCGGAGGACGATCCGGTCGATCATCCCGACCGCGCCGTTGCGGTGAGTGTCGTTGTTGGCGATCACGGCGAACGTGAAGACCTCGCCCGATTTGTTCTGGGCGTAGCCGGCGAGCGAGTTGACGTAGGTCACGGTGCCGGTCTTCGCGAGCACTTTGCCTTTCGCCAGCGCGAGCCGTCCGCCGAGCGTGCCGTCGGTCGCGGCGACCGGCAGCGAATCGGTAAAGACCTGCGCGAACGGCGCGCGGGCGGCGGCGATGAAGGCTCTGGCGAACGATTCGGGCGTCACGAAGTCGAGCCGCGAGAGACCCGAGCCGTCGGCGATCTGCATCTCGTCGGCGGCGATCCGGTGTTCGAGCAGCCATTTCTTGACGAGCGCCGCGCCGGCCGTGTCGTCGCCGCGGACGCTTTCCGGCAGCTGGATGTTGGCCGGCACCTCGGTTCCGAATTTTTTGCCGAGCGTCCGCAGCAGGAGCTCCGCGTAAAGATTGATCGAACGCTTGTTCATCCGGCGGACGATCTCGGCGAGCGGCTGGCTTTCGACCCGCGCCAGCTCGCGCGCTTTTTCGGGCTGGAATCCGTCTTCCGTGCGCCAGTCGCGCGAGCGCGTTTCGCCCTCGACTGTGATGCCTTTGCGTTCGAGGCTTTCGCGCAGCGATTTCGCCGCCCATTTCGCCGGATCGTGGACGGCGACGCGCATCCCGAAATTCTTCGAGCTGCCCCAGACGTAAAAGTCGTTGTCGGCAAGCCCGCGGCGGACGCCGCCTTCCTCGTAAACATTTTGGTTGTTGGCGTTCGGGATCGGCGTCGGCGTGCCGACGGTCGCGCGGATGTAGTCGGTCGAGGTCTTGCCGACGCCGTTCTCGACGTTGACGAAGGCCTGATTGTCGTTAAAGGTCAGCGCGCTCGCCTCGGCGCCGTAATACCACTGCAATTCGTTCCACGTCCAGCCCGCGCCGATCGTTTCGCCGCGAAAATAGCCGGCGTCGCCGACGACGGCGCCCCGGACGCGCTTGAGACCGGCGGCCTGCAGCTGGCCGGCGAGATTTTCGAGCGCCTCGTTGTCGAAATCCGGCGCGCCCTCGCCGTGCAGGACGAGATCGCCGTCGAGCGTCCCGTCCGCGCCGATGTTTCCGCCGCTCAACACGGTCGTTTTCCATCGATAATCCGGGCCGAGCTTGTCGAGCGCGACCATCGCGACGAGCGTTTTCTGGATCGACGCCGGGTTGAACAATTTGCGGCCGTCGCGCGAACAGGCGACGCGGCCGTCTTTGAGACTGACGACGATCACGCCCCAGTGCGCGTTGGCGTAAGGACTTTTATCGATCAAATCGTTGATCTCCGAGCACATCGCGACGTCGTCGGGGCGCGTCGAGACGACGAGCGGGTTGGTCAGATTGATGTTCGGAACGGGGACGTCGAAGGCGGCCGTGTCCGCGGCGGTCGGATCGACCGGTTTGACTTCCTCGGCCTGCTGTTTCGCGGAAAAACAGCCCGTCGTGATGATTAGAAGCGACAAACCCAACAGTCGCAGAGCATTGGTCATAAAAATTATTGGAAAACCCGAATTGATCTTCGGCGCTGCAGCTAATAAGGGGAAAATCTTTTCTAAATACGCCGGTTCAATTGTAGAAAATCGAACCGTCGGATGACAACCCGCGGCGTCGAAATTTTGTCGCGCGGGCGAATGACCGCGGCGACCCCGTCCGGCAATGGGGCCGGAGTTGTCGAAACAGAAAAAAGACCGTCTTTCGACGGTCTTTTTTTTAGTACACCCGGCAAGATTCGAACTTACGACCTTCTGGTTCGTAGCCAGACACTCTATCCAGCTGAGCTACGGGTGCGCAAAAGCGAATATTTAGACTACAAACTAAGTGGCTTTTCTGTCAAGCCAAACAGGGCGATTTCGGATTTCGGATTATTCGATTTCGGATTTCGGATTTCGGATTTCGGATTGGTTTATGGCGAAAAGCCGTTGTTATTACTGGAATTAGCAGCACAAAGCAAAGAATTTTCGCCGGAAACTAAAAAGCCTCACCAATAGCAGAGTTGTTCGGCACGGTAATTGACCGGCGCAGCGGTTCGTTCGTGAACCGCGTTTTCGATTGAATTTGATTCGTCAGCCTGGCGAACAGCTGGTTTTGATCCACCAAAAACACCAAAAACACTAAATTTCCTTCGTGTCTTTTTAGTGTTTTTAGTGTGTTTCGCGGACCGAAAAACCACCGCTCGCCGGCCGGTCTTTTCAATTACCGGCAAATTTGGCGGCGTTTTGTCTCAAAAATCATTATATGATCGTGCCGAACATTTCTGCACCATTAGACCAATCCGAAATCCGAAATCCGAAATCCGAAATCGAAATAATCCGAAATCCGAAATCGAAATAATCCGAAATTATTTGGCAAAATATCCCTGCCGCGTCTTCGAGATGAGGTCGGGGCTGTTGACCTCGATCCTGATCGCGCGCCATTTGCCGTCGCGTTTGTCGTTGGTCGATTGGTATTCGATCGTGTAGAGCGTCCGCAGCTCGGCGGCGACCATCGCGTAGAGCCGGCCCATTTCTTCGAGCCGGTTGATCGCGTTGAGCGTGCCGCCGGTCCGGTCGGCGAGGATTTTCAGGCGGTCGCGCGCGGCGTTGTACATCGCCACCTGAATCGGCGTCGGGTCGGCCAGCTTCGCCGGGTCGCCGGTCGGCAGCGCGAGCGGGTAGATCGTCACGCCCTGCGCGTCGGCCTTGTTGAGCACGCGGTTGAGATTGTCGTTGGTTTCGGGCTTGATCGCCGTCGGCATCTCCTTGTCGCTGAACTTCTGGAGAAAATCGCGGTCGTTGTCGCGGAGCGCGGTGTCGACGCCGTCGGTCAGGACGATGATCGCCTTGCGGCGCTTGCCCTCGCCGGCGAGCTTCGTGAGCGCGACGTCGAGCGCCTTGTAGAGCTGCGTCTTGCCCTGGCCGTTGGCGACGTTGATCGAATTGGCGATCGTCTTGCGGTCGGTCGTGAAATTGTTGCGGACGTTGACCTTATCGTAAAATTCGATGACCGCGACGCGGTCTTCGGGCGCGAGCGCGTCGACGAAGCGGTAGGCCGACTGGCGGATCGTCTCGCGAAAACCGAGCGTCGAGCCCGACATATCGAGGATCATCACGACCGAAAACGGCGCGGCGACCGGCTCGAAACGGGCGACGGTCTGTTTGACGCCGTCCTCGTAGATCGTGAAATTATCCTTGTTCAGATCGGTGATCGGACGGCCCTTGCGGTCGGCGACGCCGACGTTGAGCCGGACGATCGACGAATCGACGGTGATCGGCTCGTCGTCGTTTTGGGCGAAAACTCCGAAAAAACCGCCGAGCAGTAAAGAAAATAAGATGATAACCCGTGGATAACGCATAGCAGAATAATAACCAAACCGCAGTCCTGAGTCGAGAGACTCGAGTCTTAAGTGTTGAGTCTTAAGTCTTAAGTCCTGAGTCCCGGGTCGGAAAATCAGCCGACTCTCGACTCCCGACTCAAGACTCTCGACTCGTATTATCAATCAGACGCCGATTTTGGAAACGCGGTTGCATCGGGCATTGTTTCAAAAAGTTCTTAACAAGCCGCGAAAGTTGGTTTATAATGCAAGGCAATTTCGGATTTCGGATTTCGGATTTGGATTGGCTCGATTAGAGCCGTCATTTCCGGCCGACGTCACGTTTTCAATTTTGAACGGCAAAGCGATCCGCCGCGCCGGAGCAGGACTTAAGACTTAAGACTCAGGACTTAAAAACAAAACTCACTTTCAGGAAGGAAGACCTCAATGTTATATAAACCGAATTTTTGCTGTAATTGCGGCGAAAAGATCGAACGCGCCGAGTGGTCGGCGACCGACAGCCGCCGGTTTTGCGATGTTTGCAAACACGATTTCGTTCTGCAGCGGTTCGCGCCGCCCGCGTTCGCCGCGCTGATGGCGATCGTCGGGTTGTTCGGCCTCGGCAGTCTGCTGCGCGGCGGCGAAAAAACGCCGGCCGTCGCCAATCGGCCGATCGCCGCGGTCTCGTCGAATCAATCGCGAACTCCGGCGAATCAAACGCCGCCCGCGCCGAACGCCGCCCCGCGCCCGAACGCGAACGTCGTTCCGTCCGCGCCGCGCGCCGCGAATCCGCCGGTTCCGGCACCCGAAAAAACGGCCGCCGCCCCGGACGCGCCGGTTTATTTCTGCGGCGCGATGACGAAAAAGGGAACGCCGTGCTCGCGCCGCGTCAAAGGCGGCGGCCGCTGCTGGCAGCACAAGGGCCAGGACGCGATGCTCCCGCCCGAAAAGTTGCGCGCAACATAGCGATTTCGGATTTCGGATTTCGGATTTCGGATTTGTTTATTTACGAAACCCGTAGTCTTCTTTGGAATCAAAAGCCGAGGATCATCGACCAATCCGAAATCCGAATTCCGAAATCCGAAATCCGAATTTGGTGCGGCATATTGCATATTGTCCGCGCCGTCGGGCATTTTTTTGCAAAATTGAGTATAATTCTATTGCTTTTTTTTAATTTAATAATTTCAGAGACGAATGAAACCATTAGCACCGAACACTTTACTGCAAAACCGTTATCTGATCGTGCATCTGATCGGGAAGGGCGGAATGGGCGAAGTTTATCTGGCGATCGACCAGCGGCTCGGGAGCGCGGTCGCTTTGAAGCGGACGCTGCACGGCGACGACGCGACGCTCGGCGAGGCCTTCGAGCGCGAGGCGCGGACGCTCGCGCGGCTCCGGCATCCGGTTCTGCCGAAGGTCAGCGACCATTTCATCGAGAACGAGAACCAATATCTGGTGATGGAGCATATCTCCGGCGACGATCTCGCGAAACGCCTGACCGCGACCGGCAAGCCGTTTCCGCTTAGTTGGGTGCTTTACTGGGCCGATCAGCTGCTCGACGCGCTCGCCTATCTTCATTCGCACGAGCCGCCGATCATCCATCGCGACATCAAGCCGCAGAACCTGAAGCTGACCGACGAAAACAACATCGTGCTGCTCGATTTCGGCCTTTCGAAGAACACGACCGGGCCGGCCAACGTCAGCGGCTCGACCGGCGGCTCGACCGGCAGCGTCGTCGGCTACACGCCGCACTACGCGCCGATGGAACAGATCCGCGGCACGGGAACCAACCCGCGCAGCGATATTTACTCGCTCTCGGCGACGCTTTACCAGCTGCTAACGAACGTCGTGCCGCCCGACGCGCTGTCGCGGGCCGATTTTCTGCTGAGCGGGAAGACCGACCCGATCACGTCGATCGAACAGATCAACCGCGAGATTCCGAAATCGATCTCGGACATCATCCTCAAGGGAATGTCGATCAGCCAGGACAACCGTTACGCCGACGCCCGCGAGATGCAGCGGATTCTGCGCGAGACCTACGCCCGGATTCAGAGCGAGGCGGACGACAAGACGATCGCCTTCAACGTCGAATCCGAACATATCGAACCGGTCGTCGAGCCGGTCGCGGTGATCGAGGACAAGACCGAACAGTATTCCGCCGAACAGCTCAGGCAGTTTTCCGCGCCGCCGGCCGACGACCAGTCGGCGCTCAAGGAAGCGATGGGCGCGCAGACGATCCCGTTCGGAATGGTCATCGACACGGCCGGCCAGAACGTCGTCGAAGCGCCGTCGCTGACCGATAAAACCGAGCAGATCCAAGATTTCGATGCGACCATCCGGATCGATTCCGAACCGCATCCGACGGCGCGCCAAAACGTGCCCGACACGCTGGTCGCGCCGGTCGAGCCGACGCCCGAATCGGTCGCGCCGGTCGAAACGCCGCCGACCTATGTCGCGCCGATCGAAACGCCGCCGACCTATGTCGCGCCGATCGAAACGCCGCCGGTCGCGGCCGACACCCCGCAGTCGAACATCAAGACCGAGGTCTTCGGCGGCGGTTTCGGGGCGGCCGAATACCTGCGGAACGATCAGACCGCGCCGGCCGATAATTTCAACGCGCCGCCGACGGCCGGCGAGTCCGCGCCCGACACCGGTTTTACGGGCGATAAGACGGTGCCGTTCATCCAGCTCGATAACCAGCCCGCCGGCTTTGTCGATCCCGGTCAGACGCAGCCGGTATCGGCCTTCGACTCGCAGCCGCAAACGGAAAACAAGACCGCGGAGAACGATTTTATGGCCACCGACGGCGCGGTCGAGATGCAGGAATTGATCACGCCCGGCGAGACGAGTCTGCCGGCCGAAAATTACGGCGTTCCGGATTCTTTTCACCGGCCCGTTCAGGAACCGCCGCCGCCTGCGGACAACCGGCCGGCACCGCCGCCGGTCGCGCCCGTCAAGAAAAAATCGAAGGCCCTGATCTTCGGGATTCTCGGCGCGCTGTTCGGTCTGGCGGTGCTCGCCGGCGCGGCCGGGATCGGCGTCTGGTATATGATGAATCAGCCGTCGACCGATTCGAATTCGAACGTCGCGTCGCCGACACCGACGCCGGCCGTCTCGCCGACGCCGACGCCGGAATCGTCGAACACGAATTCGGGCGGCGTCGCGAACGGCAGTTCGAACGCGAACTCGAACTCGAACGCCGCCAACACCACGGTCGACAACACGGCCGTCAACGCTGCGCCGTCACCCGACAAGACAAAGCCGGTGGTCGTCGAAACGCCGATCACGCAGCCGACGAAAAACGTGCCGACGCCGCGCCCGACGACGCAGATTCCGGTCAACACGCCGCGTCCGCCGACGCCGCGCCCGACCGGCAAGCCCGACGTCAAACCGACGCCGCGGGGCGGCCTGATTCCCCAGTAATCGAGGAGCAAACATATGAAAAGGACGAAGTATTTGAAATTGTTTGTTTACGTAGCGCTTTTGTTTTCGATCTTTTCGCTGGCCGTCGAGACGCAGGCGCAGCCGAGTAAAAAAGAAATCGAAAAAGCCCGCAAGATCGCCAAGCAGGGTGACCAGTTTTTCAATCAGAAGGACTATCGCGGCGCGATCAACAAGTACGCCGAGGCGATTATGATCGTCCCGCGTTTTCCGGCGGCGCATTTCTGGAAGGCCTACGCGCATTATTACCTTAACGAGAGCGAACAGGCGCTCAACGAGCTCAACCTGTCGCTCGATCAGGGCTTCGAAAAACCGCTCGAAATCTACAAGCTGCGCTGGTATCTCAATTACGAGGCCAAAAACTACGACGCCGCGCTCTCCGACGCGCTCGAAGCGGCGCGGCTCGACCCGAACAACGCGACCTACAATCTGGCGGCGGGCGACATCTACCGGATGAAGGAATCGTGGGCCGAGGCCGTGAATTATTATAAAAAGGCCGCCGCGCAGGACCCCAACAATTCGGATGTCGATTATTATATGGCGGTCTGCTATGCCAATCTCGGCCAATGGCAGGATCAGGGCTTCGCGGCGCTCGAAGCCCTGAAGAAAAAGACGAAATACGTCGGCGAGAGCTATTTCTACGTCGCCGACGCGCTCAACCGGGGCAAGAAATACGACGAAGCCGCGCAGGCCTACGAAAAAGCGATCCAGCTCAAGCCCGAAATCTACGGCGCTTACAACGCGCTATCCGATATTTACCGGAGCCGCAACGAATTCGACCGCGCGATCGAGACCGCCCGCAAGGGGCTCAAGCTCTACCCGCAGGACGCGAACCTCTACACGAGCCTCGCGTGGTACTACAGCCTCGCCGACCGCCCGCAGGACGCGATTATCGCCGGCAAGAGCGCGATCAATCTGCAGCCCGATCTGGCGATGGCCCACACCAACCTGTGCCGGGCCTACAACGACAACAAGGATTACCAGCTCGCGATCCAGACCTGCAACAACGCGCTCCGGCTGAATCCGGGCGACGGCGAAACATATCTCTATATGGCCCGCGCCTACGAATTTCTGAAGCAGACCGACAAGGCGCTCGATCTCTACAAGAAAGCGGTCGACGGCCTGCTCAAATTCACGCGCGACAATCCCGATTATTCGGACGGTTTCTATCTGCTCGGCAACGCCTATTTCGCGATCCAGAAGGACAACGAGGCGATCGCCGCCTATAATCAATGCCTGACGCTCGCGCCGCGTTTCGCCAAGGCGCGGTTCAGTCTCGGTTATACCTATCTGATCAACAAAGACAAGGTGAGAGCGCGGGAGCAGTACAATCTGCTGCGCCAGATCGACGCCAATCTCGCCGAAAAACTCCGCCAGGCGATCGAAAGCACCAAATAGTTGCGAGTGGAGAGTGGAGAGTGGAGAGTAAGTTTAGGAAGTTCGGGAAGTTTGGGAAATTTAGGAAGGGAATTCTTGCTTCCCAATTTCCTTAACTTTTCAAACTTCCTAAACTTTTTCACTCCACTCTCCACTCTTCACTCTCCACTCTCCACTCTCCGCTCTCCACTCGTTCTAGTCTTCGCTGAATTCGAACTGGTTGCCCATCAGGAAATAGGCGAGATTCGGCTGATCGTGCGAGCGGTCGTAACCGACGAGTTCGACGTAGGCGCGGCCGGCGACGTCCGATTCGCCGGCTTTTCCGGCGACTTCGCAGGCGCCTTCCCAGTAAACGATCATCGTCGTCCCGCGCGTGTCGAGCTCCTGGTTTTCGATGACCGGCGCGACCGTCAGATCGAGCCCCATTTTCGGCACTTTCAAACGCCAGCCGCTCGGATAGACGGCGTTCGTCCGGGGCGATTTCCAGTAGCCGGTCGGCTCGATCGAAAAATCCTCGTTCATCAGATACTCGGACTGCCCGTGCTCGTTGACGAACGTGCCGCTCGAAAAGGGCGAGACGCCGTTTGCGCTGTTGCGGAGCTGGTAGCACATCAGCTCGCAGTCGTTGTCGAGCTGGATCGAAAACCAGTCCCAGCCCTTTTGATTTTCGGTCGGCGTCCACGTTCCGAATTCGCGGTCCATCCACGCCGAGCCCGTAAAATGCTCGGTTTCGCCGTTCCAGATCAGATCGCCTTCCATCTCCATCCGCGTGTAGCTGAAATACCGCGACGCCTGGCCCTCGTCCTTATAGGAAACGCCGTCGCCGCCCCGGCCGTTGAGCACCGGCGGCTTGAGCGGTTTGAGATCGGCCTCGAAGACGACGTTGGCGGCCGTCGCGCGCAGGATCTGCGCCCCGTGCGATTCGCGGAGCGACCAGTCGCCGAGCCGCAGGTGAAAATGCTTTTCGCTCGCCGATGCCGGATAGTCGAAAAATCCGTTCGCCGATTTGCGGTGCGCGTAGCGGAATTTTTTCTCGTCCGTTTCGGTGATCGCGAAATGCGCGAAATACAGCGGGTTGCCGAAAAGCCGCAGCGGCACGAGCGAGAATTTGTCAAGATCCGTGCGGCGTTTGAAGAAAACGAGCTCGAAACCGAAGCGCTTGCCGGAGACGGTTTCGCCGTGGCCGGTGTAATACCACCATTCGGTCTGCGCGTTGTTGTGCGCGAAAAGATCGCGCGGCAGCTCGACCGGGTCGAATTCGGTTCCGTCGCGCAGCGTGTCGGCCTTGCCGACGAAGGTTTCGGCGACCGTTTCGAAGAAATCGGCGGCCTGTTTTTCGAGATTTTTGATCGTTTTCTGAAAGTCGAAATCGAAAGTGTTTTGTTCGCTCATCAATTGTTACCTCTTTATTTAGCTATAACAATTTTGGAACCGATGAGCAACCGGGGGGAGAGTGAGGCCGTGGCAAACAGGACGTTCTATCAGGGTTTGACTTTTGGCTGGGAAGTCTGGATTTCGACGCGCTGGATTTTCAGGACGACGCGGACCGAATCGGCGCGACGGTCGAGAAAAGCCGGGACGAACGGCGCGTCCGACGATTTTTTCTGCATCGCGTTTTCGATTTCGTAAACCGTCTGCTGATCGTCGAGCGGTTCGACGATTTCTTCGATCTTCGCGATGCCGTCGCTGTTGACGTCGGCGACGATGACGACCTCGTCGTCCTTGACTTTCCGGTTGATCAGCGACTGCGTGACGGCCATCAGCGCGCCCTGCGGGTTGACGCTCGGCGATTCGCTCGAGACGAGTCCGCGCTGGCCGACGAATTCGGCCAGCGTGTCGTCGGTTTTCGGAATCTCGACCGGCGGATTTTTGGCGAGCTCGAACTGGTGGTCGTAGTTGGCGTTCGAGAGCAGGATCCACAAGAGCGAGAAGCCCAGAAAGAGCGACGCGGCGGTGCCGACCGTGTAGGGCATCACCTGCATCTGCAGGAATTCGAGAAAACTGCGCGAGAAATAGGATTTTTTCTTCGGCTCGGCCGGTGCGAGCTCGGCGCGCATCGCCGTTTTGACCGAGGCGAGCAGGTTCGCCGGCGGCACGCTCCGCGTCACGCGCCGGAGACTTTGACGAAGCGCCGCGAAATCGTCGAGCCGCTGGCGGCACAACGGACACTGCGCGAGATGCCGGTCGACGAGCGCGCGCTCGTCGTTCGTCAGGACATCGTCGATATAAAGCGATAAATTAAATTGTAAATTTTCGCATTTCATTGCTTTTTGTTCGTCGTTCGTCGTTCGTCGTCCGCCGGTCCGGCGGGCGGGAATCGTGAACAATCAACTTTCGGGAGTGAATAACCGACTGACCCCGGCGTTTTCCAATTTGAAAAACAACGGTGATTCCGCGGGTTCGTGACAATCGTTTTCTTCCGGTAAATTCGTTTCGTTGTTGCTGGTCTTTCAAATATTACCGAAGCCGAAAACTTTTTTTCGCGGCCCGCTCCGAATCTTCGTCATCCTTTGACCTAACGTTGGCACCGATTACGTCATTAGTATAAAACCGGGGCGAGTCGATTATTCACTCTCGTTTTGTTCGCGGCTCGCCGTTTGTTGAAGAAACAACCGGCGGCGAACCGTCAACAAATTTTCAAATACCGTACAGCTTGCGGCGAAGCTCGTCGCGGCCGCGGGCGATCCGCGATTTGACCGTCCCGATGTTGACTTCGAGCGTCGCCGCGATTTCCTCGTAAGTCAGCCCCTCGATGTCGCACAGGACGACCGCTTCGCGAAAGATCTCCGGCAGCTCGCCGAGCGCTTCGCGGAGGAGCTTTTCGCGTTCGGCGCGGAGGGCGTTTTCCTCCGGGCTCGGCGATTTGCTCGAAAACGTTTCCGAAAGCGGCGTTTCGCCGTTTCCGGCCGGCACGTCGAGCGAGATCGTCAGGTCGCGGCGGCGGCGTTTCCACCACCGGAAGCGATTTCGCGATTCGTTGATCGCGATCCGGAAAAGCCAGGTTTTCAAATCCGCTTCGCCGCGAAACCGGTCGATCGCGCGGAGCGCCGAAAGAAAAGTTTCCTGCGTCAGATCGCGGGCTTCTTCCGGGTCCTGCGTCAGCCGGTAAAGCAGACCGTAAATGTCGCCGGCGTAGCGGTTGGCGAGCGTGTCGAACGCGTCGGCGTCGCCCGCTCGCAATCTGTCAATGAACTCGGTTTCGGCGGTTGCGTAGGCGACGCCGGGGCTTGCCGCCAATGCGACATTTCCCAAATCCTCGTCATCGATGGTGATGGTCTTGCTGAAGAACATTGCCCGCCTCTTGCTTAGCTCCTCAAAAGAGAATTTCAACTTGCTCATCCGCCGAATTTCCGCGAACTGTTTTTTTAGACACCCGGAAAATTGTTTTGTTCCCGAAAATCCGAAATTTTTTTCCTAACCCGTAAAAAGCGCTTCGATTCATTGTTTTCCGGCCCGTCGCCGCTTGTTCTTTTCGGCATTTTTTTCCGACTTACTTGCTCTTGCCCGATTTTTACGTTAAATTAACTCTTTTGGAAAAAATCCTGAAAAAAATCAATCAGTCAATTATATAACGATTTCGCATTCAAAAGATTGCAATTTTAATCAGATGGCAAGAAAAAGAAGAATTCCAGAGGTTCCGCTTCCGACCAACGAGCCGAAGGAAAAGGTACAATACAAAGACGCTTTTCAATCGACCGTGACGAAAAAGGTCGAGGAAGTCGGAAAGACGTTCGAAGGCAAAGGCAGGACGATTCTTTACGCGGTGGCCGCCGTTGCGGTCGTGCTGGTTCTGGTCGGCATTTTCTTTATGTGGAGCCGCAGCTCCGACGCGAAGGCGCAGGCCGCGCTCGGCAAGGCAATCGAGACTTCACAAGCGGTCGTCAGCGACTCACCGATGCCGGCCGGCTCGACGATCAAGACCTTCAAGACCGAAAAGGAACGCGCCGAGGCCTCGGTCGCCGAATTTCAGGCGGTCGCCGATAAATTCGGCGGCGCGGTCGGCGAAAAGGCCAAATATTTCGTCGCCGTCAACAAACTGTCGCTCGACCGCGCCGCCGCGACCGCCGAGCTCGAAGGTCTCGCTTCGAAATCGAACGAAGTCGGCACGCTCTCGAAGTTCGCGCTCGCGCAGGTCAAGGCCGGCGACGGCAAAAACGACGAAGCGATCGCGCTTTACCAGCAGCTCGCCGCGACCGACAACACCGTGATCGCCAAGGACACGATCAATTTCGAGCTCGCCAAGCTGCTCGAAAAACAGGGCAAAAAGGACGAGGCCGTCAATCTTTACTTCAACATCGCGAAAACCGCGAGCGAGGCCAAAGATCTCGACGGCAAGCCGGTCCCGATGTCGACGACCGCCCGCGACGCCAAGGCCAAGGTCGAGGAGCTCGCGCCGGACAAGGCCAAGGAAATTCAGGAGCCGAAACCGGAATCGCCGCTCGGCGGCGGCAACCTGCCGCTCGGCATTCAATAAACTGACTTTAACATTCACCGAAAAGCGGGCCGTGCGAGCGGCCCGCTTTTTTATCGGCTTCCGGCTTCTCCGGTAAAAAAACTCGCCGCCGCGGTTATTTTTCGGGCGTCGATTCGAAAAACGTCGACCGCGCATCCGGCCGTTCGCGGAAAAACGGCGCGCGCACGGCCGGCCGCGCGGCCCGCAAAGCCGCCGAACGCGAAAAAAATTCGGTATTTTGTCCCCGAATTAGAGAAAATCGCCTCCGATTCGTTATTTGTAGTAATATAAAAATTAACGCTAAGAGGTTTTTGTTTTGAGCGATCTTGCACATTTAAAGACAGCGGACGTTCCGGCCGGCGGAAAGACCGTTTCGGCGGTTTATCCGGATCAGACCGTCAGCATCCGCGTCGCGCCGAACAGTTATCTGATCGCGCTGCTGCTCGGAGCCTTTTTCGCCGCCTTCTTCATCTATCTCGAAATGGATTACGTCGCGCTGCCGCTGCTCGTCCTGAGCCTGCTCGGGCTGCCGCTGCTCGCCTACACCGACCGCATCTCTTTCGACGGTAAACGACTGCGCCGCACCGGCATTTTGCCGCGTTTGTGGGCGTGGTTCAACGGCTATTACTACTATCTCAAGCTCTCCGACGTCGAGCAGATCGAAACGCAGGCGCTGCGCGCGCTCAAACGCGGCGGCAGCGTCTTTTACCGCTACCGGACGTCGGTCAGCGGCCGCGACCTGAAGTTCGTCTTCGCGTCCGGCGGCGAGGAATACCGGCAAATGATCCGTCAAATGCTGCCCCGGCTCTCGGAAAACGCGCTCGACAACCGCTCGCTCGAGCTCCGCGATTATCTCGGCGAACCCAAAGAAGCGCTGATGAAGGCCGAATTCGTCCATATTCCGGCGACCGAGGTTTTGGAGGATTCCGTCCGCTTTTTCGAGAAGACCGAGCGCCGCCGCCGCAATGCCGGCGCGGCCGGGCCGGCCGAACGCGAGCGCGTCCGCTATCTCCGGCGGCTCGCCAACGAGCTCCGCCTGTCGGGCAACCTGCTGCAGGCGCTCGAAGCCTTTCGCCGCGCGCTCGTCATCGATCCGAACGATGCGTGGCTGCTCTTCGAAGCGGCCCGCTGCCTGCATTCCTACGCGAGCGCCGAGCGCGACGCGAATCTGACGCGCAAATCGCTGGCGATGCTCCGGCTCGCCGAACGGCGCGGCCGCGACGACCGCGAATTGCTCGCCCGGCTCGGCGAATGCTACTTTCAATTCGGCGAATGGGAGCGCGCCCGGCGTTCGTTCGCGCATTCGATGGAGAAGGTCAGCGAAAATTTCCGCTCTTTGCGCGGGATGGCCGAGATCGCGCTTCGCGAAGGCAAGATCGCGCACGTCATCCATAACTTTCTCGCCGCCAACCGGCTCGCCGAAACGCCCGCGCTCCGCCGCTGGACGCAGGCCGAGGCCGATTACTTCTCGCATCTGAACGACGACGAGGAATATATGGAGATGGAAATCGGCCGCCTGAACCTGCTGGAGACGCTCGAAAATTCGAAAAAGACGACCCTTCGGCTCGCCCTGCTCGGCTTTCCGGCGATCCTCGGCGGCATGGTCTTCGCCGACGAGCTGATCGCGAACATCGGCTGGGCCGTTTCGAGCGTTTCGCTGCTCATCTGGACGGGCCTCGTGACGAGCCTCAATCTCTTTGCCGAACGGATCCCGTACGAGCTGGTCGAAGAGGAAGAATAGCGATTTAACCCGTTTCGCCCGCCTGCCCTTTCGTCAAACAAGCGCAATCTTCGTTTCAACAAGCGGTTCCGGGCCGTCAATCGCCCATGCCGCCGGAATCGCACGCTGAATAAACGGCCCAACATTCGAGGCCGCTCTCACAGCTCGCGATTATTTCTGGAAAACTGCCGCGTCCGCCGCGCCAACACTCGTTTCCGTCGCGTCAACACTCGTGACAATCGCGTCAACACTCAGGGCGCCGGCGGCAATTTCGGGAGCCAGGCCGTTTTCGAGGCGGGACGGCCGAGTAGCTGAGACTGTCAAACAAATTGTGTAATCGAAGAGAAAAAGCGGCGTAGCCGCGCGAGGTCAGCAGCGTCGGCGAGAGCCGATGCACCGCCGCGCCGGTGTGACTTGACGGGAAACCTAAAACCTTGAGTATTGAATGGTTTGAGATGCAAGAGCCCGGCCGGCGGACGGTGCATCGGCTACCGCCAACGCTGCTGACCTCGGGCGCGGCTGCCGCCGCTTTTTCAGGTTTCGTCGAGAACGGATTACACAATTACTTTTACAGTTCCGAGCAGCTTCGCGACCGTCGCGGCGCGCGCGGCCGGATCGCCTTCAAGCAGCGTGTACGGAATGGCGCGCGCGGCGAGCGTTTCGAGATACCATTCGTGCTGGCGCTCGCGAAAGCCGCCGTCCTCGCGCCAGCCGTCCTGTACGAACGGGAAATCGGGCGCGCAGAGAAACGTCCGGTCGTAGCGGCGGTGCGAGAGCCAGAACAATTCCGGATCGGCCTTGCCGAACAGGTGATGTGAATAATAAAGCGTCGTCAGCGGCGTCGTGTCGATAAACAAGTACCGGTCGGCCGTCTGCGCGAGCCGTTCCTCGTCGGCGATATGCGTTTTCGCGATCCGCAGCAGATCTTCGTATTCGAGGACGTTGTTTTTCTCTTCCGAGAGCGTCCGACCGTATTCGGGGACGAACTCGGTGCCGAACTCGCGCGCGAGCCGGGCGGTCAGCGTGCTCTTGCCGCTCGATTCGCCGCCGAGAAAACAGATCCGCTCGACGAACGACGCGTAGACGACCGGCGCGAGAAATTCCTTCAGACCGTGAACGTCGGCGCGAATCCGCGTCGCCGAGATCGGGATTTCGCGGCGGTCGAGATCGACGAGCACGTGGCGAACCGGCGGAAAATCGGTGTAATGCGCGAAATAGCGGCTCATCTCGTCGGCGTAGCCGGCGCCGTAATGCTCGCTCGTGAAAACCGCGTCGAGCGGCTCGTTGACGAGGTTCGTCCACAGAAAACCGACGAAGCGCCGCTCCGCGAGATCGCCGGCCCCGTCGCGCGGCAGCCCGACGTTGAAGCGTTTTTGCACGTAATCCTCGTCGAGCACGAAGATTTCGGCCGCCGGAAAGAGCGTTTTCAGCCAGTATTCGCGCCGGTGCGCCTCGCAGCCCGCGAATTCCGGCGTGTAATAGCTGAAGATGTAAAGCGTTTCGCATTCGTCGAGTGCGCGATTGACGATCAGCTCGTGCCCCCGGTGAAGCGGCGAGAATTTACCGACGATCAGTCCGTTGCGGAATCTTTTCATAAAAATTGCTTTCGAATATTGTGCTTCGCCCGCTTTTTCCGGCGGCGGCGCAGGCCGTTTCAGCCGCCTTCGACCGACTCGATCTGCGCGGCCCGCCAGAGTTTGAGCCAGTTGAGCAGACCGGAGACGGCGAGCGCCAGAAACAGGAAATAGATCGCCGCCGTCAGATACAGCTCCTTCGCCGCGTAGAGCGGGCAGGCGACGGCGTCGACGAGTATCCAGAAGAGCCAGTTTTCGAGCTTGCGCTTCATCAGCAGAAACTGCGCGATGATGCTGAAGACGAGGACGATCGAATCGACGAACGGGAAATTGGCGTCGGTCAGCCGATAAAGCAGATAACCGTGCCCGACGGTGATCAGGATCGCCGCCGCGGTGAATAACATCAGCTGCGGCCAATGAATCCGCGTGATCGGCAGCTCGTCGTGATCCTTCCCGCCGTAAGCCCACGCCCACCAGCCGTAGACGTTCGTGACGAGAAAGAACGCCTGCAGGATGACGTCGGCATAGAGCTTGACCTCGTAAAACATCACCCCGTAAAGGATCGTCCCGACGATGCCGGTCCACCACGTATGGACGTTGTTCCGGTTGGCGAGAAAAACCGAACCGAGGTTGAAGAAGTTGGCGATGATCTCGAGCGGCGTCATCCGTTTATCGTTAAAAAGTCCCCGAATCGTAAAACGGCCCGGCGGCCGGACTCCGAACTACCGGCAGCCCGCATTCGATTTTCGCGAAAGGCTGCGGCTTGAGCCCGATGCCGGTAGATTAAGGAATGAGACCGGACGGACGATTTACCGACTCAGGAGTCACCCCGCCGAAGGCCGCGATCAACCGCACTTCGGGCAGCCGCTCAGGCCGCGGCTCCAGAACTTACCGACGACGGACTCCAGCGGCACCTGCCAGACGGCGCCGTCGCGCGGGCATTTGAGGCAGACTTCGCGGGTCGAGGTCGTGACCAGCAGCGCTGGGTCGAGGCCGAGCGGCTTGTTTTTCAAATGATCCCAGAGCCGCTTGACGAGCCGCGGATAAAGCTGCATAACGGTTTTGGGTTGCGGCTCGCGGGCGCCCCGGCAGCGCGGGCAGATATTTTCACCGTTTTCCCACTGCCGCACGGCGAGGTGGATCCGGTAGGTCCACTCGCAGCCGTCGACCGGGCATTTGAACCAGGCGATCTTGTCCGAGTCGGATTTCATCGTCCTCGTCACGAGGCCGTTCAGACTGTTTTTCTCGCTGTCCCAGTATCCGGCGACCAGCTCCGGATAGGCCCGTTCCAGAAAGATGCTCGCTTCCGCCTTTCGGGAGCCGGCTCGCGGCTCGCCGTCGCAGGCCGGACAGCCCGTCCGTCCGCGCTTCCAGAATTTATCGACGAGCAGCCAGACGCTGCTCGACCATTCGTGGCCGTGGCAGTCGCAGCGCAGCCGGACCGTGTCGCGGCGGCCGATCCGCTGCGGATCGAGACCCGGGTTCGCCTCCCAGTCCCAGAAACGCTCGATCATCTCCGGGTAGGATCCGCTCAGACTAGGCTTTTCGCCCTTGCCGAAGCGGCCCCGGCAGGCCGGACAGCCCGACTTTCCCTGGGCCCAGTTTTGTTGGACGGCGAACACCGTTCGCGACCACGAATAACCGTCGCGCGGGCATCTCAGCCAGATCTTGAAGGTTATCTGCTGCCGCATCGCGAACGGATCGCGCCCGGCGTTCCGGCCGGCGTCCCAGAGCTCGGCGATCCGTTCCGGGAAGCGGCCGCCGAGCGACTGCGCACGGAGCAGCGCGGTGCGTTCGCGCCGGGCGGCCTCGCGCTCCTCGCGTCGTTCGGCCGCACGCCGTTCGCGCCGTTCGACACCGCGCTTCTCGCGCTCCTTGCGCCGGCTCTCCAGAATGAGACTGTAATCCGGGTGGTGGCTGATTATTTCCATCACCGTTTTTGGGCTGAGGCCGTTTTTTTCGGCGATCTGCGCGAAGTCGAGCCCGGAGTTGAACTGCTCGACAAAGACGGCGGCCCGCGCGATCTTCCGCGCGTCGCCGGGCGGCGGCCTGAGCGACCGGAAAATCTCCGCCGGGTCGCGGTCGAGAAACTCCGGCGGGCAGGCGGCGAGCGCGGCGCGGCCGGCTTTGGTCAGCGATATCCCGTCCGCGGCGCGCCGGATCAGGCCGCGCGCGATCAGGTTGGGCACGATCGGCGCCGCGTTCCTGATCTCATATTCCGGACGCGGTCCGGCGGCGAGAAAATCGAGAAACAGAAACTCGAACTTGCCCGGTTCGCCCGAGCCGGCCGGCGTCATCGTGACGAGACCGTCGAGCAGCCGCGCGCGGTCGTCCGGCACGCCTGCGAAGAGCTCGTCGTGGTAAGCATCGATAAAAGCGCGCCCGAAAGCCGTCAGCCGGAGCTCTTCTCCGGCGAGCTCGGCGAGCCCGAGCGCGACGAGCCGGTCCCCAACCCCTCGGGCGGCCCGCATTACCGCCCGCGCCAGCGGCCCGCCGGCCAGAACCCGCAGAAACTGCCGGCGGCTGATCCCGAGAGATTTGACGAGAGTGCGTTTATTCATAGGAATTCGGTACTGCAGCCTATTTTACTTCCGTTCGTCCGACGGATCAATTTCCGGTGCTTTTATCCGGGTCTCGGGAAACGCGGTCGCATTTTATTATAGTCAGTGACAAAACTAATTGAAAAAAGTGTCGGTTCCGGTCGCGTTCGCTTATTTGATCTTCCACTAAACACACTAAAAACAC
>JAFDVJ010000085.1 GCA_018269075.1 Acidobacteriota bacterium | reverse complement strand
GGCTCGCCGGCAGACCGGTCGCGAGCGGCTCGGCGTTGGCCGACGGGTCGATCATCGGGTGGAGCAGCTGATCGAGCTGTTCCGGCGAAACGCGGCTGAGCGCGGTTTCCTGGCTGATCAGGCCTTCCCGGAACATCGCGACGGCGACCTTGACGGCCGCCGCGCCGGTGCGTTTGCCGGCGCGCGTCTGGAGCATATAAAGCGTGCCGTTCTCGATCGTGAACTCGATGTCCTGCATATCGTGATAATGCTCTTCGAGCCGTGTCGTGATATCGGCGAGCTGCGCGTAAACCTCGGGCATCTCCTCCTTCAGTTTACTGATCGAATTCGGCGTCCGGATGCCGGCGACGACGTCCTCGCCCTGCGCTTTCAGCAGATATTCGCCGTAAAGGACTTTTTCGCCGGTCGACGGGTTGCGCGTAAAGCAGACGCCCGTGCCGCTCGTGTCGCCCATATTGCCGAAAACCATCACCTGCACGTTGACGGCCGTGCCGAGATCGTTCGGGATCCGGTGGACGCGCCGGTAATCGATCGCGCGGCGGCCCATCCACGAATCGAAAACCGCGGCGATCGCCATCTTGAGCTGAAGTTCCGGGTTTTCCGGAAAATTCAGACCCGATTCTTCGCTGAAGACGATCCGTTTGTAGGCGGCGACGACTTCCTTGATCTCGTCGACGGTCAGGTCGGCGTCGGCGCGGCCGCCGGTCTTGAAGCGTTCGAGCACGCGCTCGAACTTATCGTGTTCGACGCCGAGGACGATCTCGCTGAAGAGCGAGATGAAGCGCCGGTACGCGTCCCACGCGAACCGGTCGTTGCCGGTCATCTTGGCGAGGCCCTCGACGGTCGTGTCGTTGAGGCCGAGGTTGAGAACCGTGTCCATCATTCCGGGCATCGAAAAGGGCGAGCCCGAGCGGACCGAAACGAGCAGAGGTTTTTCCGGATCGCCGAATTTGCGGCCGAGTTTTTCTTCGGTGGCGGTGAGTTTTTCGCGGACCTGCGCCCACATATTGTCGGGAAACATTTTATCGTTGGCGTGGTAGGCGTTGCAGCATTCGGTCGTGATGATGAATCCGGGCGGAACCGGCAGACCGAGCTTCGTCATTTCGGCGAGAGCGGCGCCTTTTCCGCCGAGCAGATATTTGCCGGCCTTCGAATTCGGCGTTTCGCATTCTTCAAAAAGATAAGTCCAGTTCTTGGCAGTTTCGGTTTGGATGGCTTTCATATGTTTAAAATATCCTCGTGTAGTTTTATTGATAAAGCATTGTGGTTTGATTGTCCTCGGCATTCGATACCGAAAAGCGAATTCACAGACAGTATAATCCCAATGATTAAAATGTGGCTAGTTTTTTTTTAGTAAATTTTCTCCTAATGTTATAAAGTAAAAATAATGAAAATTACTGATAACTCTTCCGAGAAAATAAAACAGTTTCTCGTCGTCGCGGCGACGATCGGAACGATTGTTTTCAATTATTTCGCGGCGACGGGCTTCGCGGGCGGGGTCGCGACGAACGTCGTTTCCGACAAAACTCCGACCAATCTGACGCCCGCCGGCTACGCCTTCGCGATCTGGAGCCTGATCTATCTCGGCCTGATCGCCTTCAGCATTTACCAGGCGCTGCCGGCGCAGCTCGACGCTTTTCGGGCGCTCCGGCGGACATACATCGTCAGCTGCGTCGCCAACTGCGTCTGGCTTTATCTCTGGAGCCGCGAGCTGCTCGTCGCCTGCGTCGGCGTGATCGTCGTCCTGCTCGCGACGCTCGCCTACATCAACATCCGGCTCGTCAAAACCGCGTCGAACGGCGAATACTGGTTCGTCAAATTCCCGTTCGGCATCTATTTCGGCTGGGTGACGGCGGCGACGATCCTCAACGTGACGATCGCGCTCGCCGCGAACGGCGTGCAGTTTCCCGATCCGACGGCCAACGCGATCGGCGCGGTGCTGATCTTCGTCGCCGCCGCGCTCGGCGTGATCGTCCGGCTCCGGCTGACGAATTATTTCTACCCGCTCGCGATCGCCTGGGCGCTGACCGCGATCGCCGTCAAACAAAGCCGCCACACATTGATCGTCGCGGCCGCCGCGGTCGGCGTCATCGCCTGTCTGATCGCCGCGCTGAGCTTCGTGATGAATATGCCGCACACCGAGGAACCGGCGGCCGAATAATTCGGTTTTGCATATATGAACGACGGAAAAATCTGCGTTTCGGTCGCCGCCGCGACCGTCGCCGAACTGATCGGGGAAGTCGGACGCGCCGCCCGGACGGCCGACGTCGTCGAGGTCCGCTTCGACAGTCTCAACGAGGGCGAGCTCGACGTTTTCGACCGCGCGGGCGTCGCTTCCCTGTTAAAAACGATCGCCGCCGCCGCTTCCGGCCGGATCGTCCTCAGTACCTTTCGCGCGCCTGAACAGGGCGGAAACCGCGCGATTTCCGTCGCCGAACGGAAGGCCTTCTGGAACGCCGTCGATTACCGGGGCTGGGCCGATCTCGAAGAGGATCTCGTCGAGCTCGCCGCGCCCGCCGTAAAAATCTGCTCGCACCACGATTTTACGGGCGTTCCGGATAACCTCGACGAGATCGGCGAACGGCTAGCGGCGACCGGCGCGGACGTCGTCAAGATCGCGGTCAGCGCCGCCGACGCCGCCGATCCGATTCCCGTCTGGAAGCTTTTGGAAAAAGCACGCGCCGAAAACCGCCCCTTCATCCCGATCGCGATGGGCGAGAGCGGCAAATGGACGCGGATTCTCGGCCTCGCGCACGGCGCGCTGCTGACCTACGCCGCGCCCGGCGCGGGCCGCGAGACCGCGCCCGGACAGGTTTCGGCGGCCGATCTGATCGACGTCTACCGCGTGCGCGAACTCAACGCGGAAACCGCCGTGTACGGCATTTTAGGCGGCAATACCAGCGTTTCGCTGTCGCCGCATATGCATAACGCGGCCTTTCATCTTCACAATTTGAACGCCGTTTTCGTGCCGTTTCAGGTCCGCGATCTCGACGCCTTTATGCAACGGATGGTGAGGCCCGCGACGCGCGAGATCGAGCTCAATTTTCGCGGTTTTTCGGTGACGATCCCGCATAAGCAGACGATTATCGATCATCTCGACGGCCTCGACGAAACCGCCGGCAGGATCGGCGCGGTCAACACCGTCCGGATCGATCCGGACGGCCGGCTGACCGGCTTCAACACCGACGCGCCGGGCTTTATCGAACCGCTTTTGAATTCCTACGGCGATCTGCAGAACGCGCGCGTCGCCGTCCTCGGCGCGGGCGGCGCGGCGCGGGCCTGCGTTTTCGCGCTCAAACAGAACGGAGCCGCCGTCACCGTCTTCGCCCGCGATCTGCCGAAAGCGGAACCGCTCGCCGCCGATTTTGGGGTCGATCTCGCGGAACTGGTCATCGGCGGCCGCGCCGGCTACCGCGATTTCGACATTCTCGTCAACACGACGCCGCTCGGGATGAAGGGCAAAACGGAAAACCAGTCGCCCGCGACCGCCGAACAGCTCCGCGGGCTCGATCTGGTCTACGATCTCGTCTACGTGCCGTTTCAGACGGCGCTGATGACGGCCGCCGACGAGGCCGAAGTGCCGAAGATCGGCGGTCTCGCGATGCTCGTCGCGCAGGCCGCCGAACAGCACAGAATCTGGACCGGCCTCGAACCGCCCGTCAAAGAAATGAGCCGCGCCGCGCTCCGGCGGCTCGAAATCGGTTAAAACAAACCCTCCGCGTCTTTACGCCTCTGCGTTAAATCTCAAGCCTCCCATTAAACCCGTTCAATGTGACACGATAAATCTAACGCAGAGGCGCGGAGACGCAGAGAGAAAAAATTATTTCACTGTCCGCCGAATTGATTTATAATCTTTACTTGCGAACGTTTCGCGTCCCGTCAAGCGGCTCCCGTCCCGAAAATCCTATGAAGATCGAAGCTTTGAACTGTCCCAACTGCGGCGCCGGCGTCGCGAGCGACCGGACGTTGTGCGAATACTGCAACTCGCGGCTCAAGACGATGGCCTGTCCGGCCTGTTTCGGCCTGCTGTTCATCGGCGCGCAGCACTGCTCGCACTGCGGCGCGAAGACGGTCGTCCCCGAAATCATCCCCGAAGACAGGCTCGGCGACTGCCCGCGCTGCCGGAAACGACTCGACGCGCTGATCGTCGGCGCGGTCGCGATGCGCGAATGCGCACGCTGCGACGGCGTCTGGGCCGACGCCGAAACCTTTGAAAACATCTGCGCCGACAACGAAAAACAGTCCGCCGTCCTCGGTCTGCTGGCAATGCGCGAGGCCCGCGACAAAAGCGGCGACGTCGTCCGCTACGTGCCCTGTCCGGATTGTCAAAACCTGATGAACCGCCACAACTTCGCCGGTTCGTCGGGCGTCATCGTCGACCTCTGCAAACGCCACGGCATCTGGTTCGACGCCGAGGAACTGCCCCGCATCATCGAATTCATCCGCCGCGGCGGCCTCGCCAAAGCCCGCGAAAAGGAAAAACTGCAGCTTCAGGAGCAAAAACGCGCGCTCATCGAGCAGCAGCGGCAGCTCGAACGCGAAAACGCGCGGTTCGGCCAGACGTTTCCCGCGACGCAAAGCCCGTCGACGATCCTCGTCCGCCAGTTCGTCCGCTTTCTGTTCGATAAATAGTTTTGAGTTCCGCCCTCAGACGGCTTTTCGATTCACCGTCATATTTTTCACTTGAAATGCGCGGCCGCCTGCAGGCAATTGCCTTAAGTTAAATGATAAGTCGAGTGAATTGATAGATTTAATGGGCCGCGGATGACGCGGATGACGCGGATTTACACGGATTTATTTGTCTTAAAAGAAAGAATCCGCGCTAATCCGTGTCATCGGCGTCATCCGCGGCCTATTTCTTTCAGCCTTAATCAACCAAAATTTCGACTTAAATCTAACTTAATGCCATTGGCCTTCAGGCGGGACTCAAAACCTTTCTCGGCGCTCCGTGTTAAAATAATCTCGATGAACGAAAGATACAGCCGGCAGGTTCTTTTTCGCGGGATCGGCCGCGACGGGCAGGAAAAACTGGCGAATTCGAGCGTTTTGCTCGTCGGCTGCGGCGCGCTCGGCGCGGCTCACGCCGAAACGCTCGGCCGCGCGGGCGTCGGGCGGCTGCGGATCGTCGACCGCGACTTCGTCGAATTCTCGAACCTGCAGAGACAGACGCTTTTCTCCGAAGCGGACGCCCGCGAGCGGCTGCCGAAAGCCGTCGCCGCCGCAAACCGGCTCGGGCAGATCAATTCCGAAATCGCCGTCGAACCGGTCGTCGCCGACGTCAACCGCTCGAACGTCGAGAGCCTGCTTGACGGCGTCGATCTCGTTCTCGACGGAACCGATAATTTTCAGGTGCGGTATCTTTTGAACGACGCCTGCGTCAAGCATCGAAAAACGTGGATCTACGGCGCGGCCGTCTCGGCCTACGGGACGACGATGACGATCTTTCCCGAAAAAACGCCGTGCCTGCGCTGCGTCTTCGAGGAAATGCCGGCCGCCGGCAGCGCGCCGACCTGCGACACGGCCGGCGTCATCCAGCCGATCATCGCGAGCGTCGCCGCCGTCCAGACGACCGAGGCGCTCAAGATTCTGACGGGCAATGAAGACAAGCTGCACCGTTCGCTCGTCCAGATCGACGTCTGGAACAATGACTGGCGCAGGATCCGGCTCGGCGCGCCGAACGACGACTGCGAGACCTGCGCGCGCCGCCATTTCGAGTTTCTCGACGCCGAAGCGAGCGAATTCGCGGCCGTCCTCTGCGGCCGCGACGCCGTCCAGATCGCGCCGCCGCGCAAAACCGAGCTCGATCTCGCCGCCCTCGCCGCGCGTCTTCGCCCCTTAGGCGACGTCAAACAGAACGAATATCTGGTGCGTTTCGCGGCCGGCGGCCACGAATTGACGGTCTTCGCCGACGCCCGCGCGATCGTCCGCGGCACCGACGACGTGTCGACGGCGCGGACGCTCTACGCGCGGTTCGTCGGCATCTGAAACCGTCCGCTCGCCGCCGCCGCAAATTTCCGCTCCGGCCGCGTTCGCCGAAGTCCCTCATAATGATCGGCCCGGGTCCGGCCGCCGGATAATCTCCTGCGCGGCCCGTCTTCACTTCCCGGCCAGAGTTGTTCGGCACGGAAGTTGACCGGGTTTGCGACTCGCTCGTGAACCGCGTTTTCGATTGAATCGGAATCGGCAGCACGGCGTACGGCCGGTTTTTATCCACCAAAAACACCAAAAACACTAAATTTCTTGTCTTTTTAGTGTTTTTAGTGTTTTTGGTGGATAAGAAAAAACCGATCGCCGGCCGGGCTTTTCATTTACCGTTAAGTTTCGCGACGTTTTGTCTGAACAATCATAAAAGTGTGTTTGATCAATGATCGTTCGAAGGCCTTTACTGGATTACGCGCGTACGACTGGGCCGCCGGCGAAAGAACGGCAGCCGTCGAGCTGGCCCGGAAAGCCGCCGAAAAACTGCGTTTGCCGTTCGTCGCGGTCGACGTCGCGCAAAAACAGACCGGCGAATGGATCGTCATCGAATGCAACGACGGCCAGGAAAGCGGATACGCGGGCTGTTCGCCGATCAAAATGTGGCAAAACATCGTCGAGATCGAAAGGGTTATCGATTTGGCAAAACATTCCGGGAGCCGGGAAAATTTTCCACCAATGATGTAAGATCGACCACCAATGGTGNNCACCATTGGTGGTCGATCTTACATTTAAGGTGGGAGTTTATCCACCAAATGAAGCAAAGTTTCCACCAATGATGTAAAATCGCCCTCCTAAAGAGGAAAAATTACTTCCAATGGTGGAAAAAATAACGCGGCCGGTTTGTTAAACTACACACAAAACACACGTAAAATTTTGCGCGGCTGTGTTTTCGCATCCTTGCGCTGTATTTTTCCAATCTTGTGCTGTATTTTTGCGATCTTGCGCTGTTTTTTTTGCGATCTTGTGCTGTATTTGGGCAGTCTGAAGCGATGCCGGCACATTATCGGGTGAGCGCCCGATCCAAATACTAAATATCTTTCGTGTCTTTTTAGTGTTTTTGGTGTCTCTCGTGGACCGAAAAACAACCGCTCGCTGGCCGAGATATTCATTTATCGTTAAGTTTCGCGGCGTTTGGTCTTAAAAATTAAAAAAGTGTGTTTGAGCAATGATCGTGCCGAACAGTTCCGGATTGGAAGTCTTTTTTCGGGAGAAAGTCGATGGATCCGCGTAATTACTGCGTTTTTATGTGGTCTTTGGTCTTTGATCTTTAACCTTTGAAGGACAATCAAAGATCCAGGGCCCGGGATCAAAGATCAAATTATCTTCCCGCCTTCGGAAATTGCCCGCCTTTCGTCTTCAGTTCCGAAACCTGTCACAAAACTGATTTTCACCCGTCTGTATCAATGAAGACTGTTTTGGAAAAAGGCCGGCGCGAAAATTTTTCGTGCAAACCGGCGGTCGGTATGAGATACTTTTCACAAACAGTTATCGCGTTGAAAAAGGGAGGGTTTTATGGCAAACAAACCGAAAGTTGTGATCATCGGCGGCGGTTTCGGCGGCCTCCAGGCGGCGAAGGCGCTCGCCAACGGGCCGGTCGAGGTCGCGCTGATCGACAGGAAGAATCATCATACGTTTCAACCGCTGCTTTATCAGGTGGCGACGGCCGTGCTGTCGCCGGGCGAGATCGCGCAGCCGATCCGCCGGATTCTGCATAAATACAAAAACGTCGAGGTCGTGCTCGGCGAAGCCGTCGGCTTCGATCTCGAGAAAAATCTCGTTCATCTGCACGACGGCTCGGAGATTCCGTTCGATTATCTGATCGTCGCGGCCGGCGCGCGGCATTCTTATTTCGGCCACGACGAATGGGAACAGGACGCGCCCGGTCTCAAGACGATCGAGGACGCGGTCGAGATTCGCCGCCGCGTGCTGCTCGCGTTCGAGCTCGCCGAGCGCGAAGCCTATCTGACCGGCGTCCGCAAGCATCTGAATTTCGTCGTCATCGGCGGCGGCGCGACCGGCGTCGAGGTCGCCGGCGCGATCGCCGGCATCGCCCGCGAGGCGCTCGCCCGCGACTTCAACCTGATCGACACGCGCCGCGCGCTCGTCCAGCTTTTCGAGGGCGGCGACCGCATCCTGAACGCCTTTTCGCCCGATCTTTCCGCCAAGGCGAAAAAGGACCTCGAGGATCTCGGCGTCGAGGTCTATCTGAACAGCTTCGTCACCGAGGTCGAGCCCGACCGCGTCAAGGTCAACGACAAATGGATCGCCTACGACGTCGCCGTCTGGGCGACCGGCGTCGCCGCCTCGCCGCTCGGGAAACAGCTCGGCGTCGAAACGGACCGGGCGGGCCGGGTGCCGGTCAACAACGACCTGACGATCCCCGGCCGCGAAAACGTCTTCGTGATCGGCGATATGGCGAGCCTCAAACAGGCCGACGGCAAGCCCGTGCCGGGCGTCGCGCCGGCCGCGATGCAGATGGCCGACAACGCCGCCGCGAACATCCTGCGCGATCTCAAAAAAGAGCCGCGCCGCGATTTCGAATACAACGACAAGGGCTCGATGGCGACGATCGGCCGCAACAAGGCGATCGTCGAGATCGGCCGCTGGAAGTTCAACGGCTTTTTCGCGTGGTGCGTCTGGCTGTTCGTCCATCTGATCTCGCTGATCGGCTTCCGCAACCGGCTCTACGTCGTCAGCGAATGGTTCTGGGCGTACCTGACGCGCGAACGGAGCGCCCGGCTGATCACCGGCGACGCGGCCGAGATGCGCGAAACGCCGAAGATGATCGGAACGACGAAACCGGCGGCGCTCCCCGAACCGGCGCTGAAACGGAAGAAAACGGCACGCTGAGCGGCGTTTCGATAAAAAGAACACGAAAAACGGTGTAATTTTCTTTTTGCCCGTTTTTCGTGTATTTTTGTTTTTGGAAGCAATAAAATTAACAGTTCAAATTGATGAAAAAATATCTTCTTTTCGCAGTTCTCGTCTTCAATCTATCAATCATTTCAAACGCGAGCGAACCGGAAATCTGGTCGGTCAATTCGCGCGCCGACGTGCTCAAGGGCGACGCGCGCGGCGTCTCGATCGACGACAACGGCGTCATCACGCTCGCGCCGAAGCTCACGGAAACCTTCCGCACCGATCAGCCCTACGTCTGGTCGAGCGCGGTCGACGCGAACGGCAGCGTCTATCTCGGCACCGGCGGCGACGGCAAGGTCTTCAAGGTCGATGCGAACGGCAAAGGTGCGCTTTTCGCCGATCTCGCCGAATTGAACGTCTCGGCGCTCGCGGTCGGCAAAGCGGGCGAGATCTTCGCCGCGACGCTGCCCGACGGCAAGGTCTACCGGCTCGACGCGAACGGCGCGGCGACCGTCTATTTCGATCCGAAGGAAAAATACATCTGGTCGCTGGCCGTTCTGCCGGACGGCAGCCTCGCGGTCGGAACCGGCGAAAACGGCAAGATCTACAAGGTCAAGGCGGCCAACGCCGCGCCCGACGCATCGCTGCTTTTCGACACGAGCGAGACGCACATCATCGCGCTCGCCGCCGACAAACAGGGGAATTTATACGCCGGCACCGATTCGAACGGCCTCGTCCTGAAATTCTCGCCCGACGGCAAGCCGTTCGGCGTCCTCGATTCGCCGCTCCGCGAAATCCACGAGCTGTCGGTCGCGCCGGACGGCTCGGTCTACGCGCTCGCGCTCGGTGAATCGGTCTCCGCGCCGAAAACCGACGCGACGACGACCACCGCGACGACCGAAAGCAAGGCCGTGACGGTCGAAAAGCCGTCCGCGACGACGACCGAAACCGCGCCGAAGAGCCGCTACGATCTTTCGAGCGCGAAATCGGCCGTTTACCATATCTATCCCGACGGCGGCAGCGACGTCGTCTGGAATTCGGCGGCCGTCGCCGCATTTTCGGTCGCCGCCAACCAGAACGGCGTGCTCGTCGGGACGTCCGACAAGGGCCGGATCTACGGCGTCACCAACGACGGCCGCGAAACGCTCGTCCTCCAGACCGACGAAGGCCAGGTATCGACGATCCTCGCGGGCGGACAGAAAATGTTCGCGACGACGAGCAATTCCGGCAAGCTCTTCGCTTTCGGCGCGGAACCGAACGCCGAGGGCGCATACGAATCGGCCGTGCTCGACGCGAAGGTCGTCGCGTCGTGGGGCCGCATCTGGTGGTCGGCGGCCGGCGGCGTGCAGTTTCAGACGCGAAGCGGCAACACCGAACGGCCCAACGAAACGTGGAGCGCGTGGAGCGCGCCGGCCGCCGACGCCAAAGGCGCGCAGATCGCGAGCCCGAAAGCGCGTTATTTTCAATGGCGCGTGACCTTGCGCGGCGCAGCCAGCCTGCGCGAGGTCAGCGTCTCGTTCCTCGGCCGCAACATCGCGCCCGAAGTCCTCTCGATCCAGGTTCTGCCGACCAACATCGCGCTCGCCCCGAATCCGCCCGTCCAGATCGACCCGAACATCGAGCTGTCGGGAATGGATCCGGCGCTCTTCGGCGTCGCCGTTCCGCCGGCCGGCGCGCGGCGCGTCTACCAGCGCGGCGCGCGGGCGCTGCAGTGGACGGCCGAAGACCGCAACGGCGATAAGCTCGTCTACGACATTTATTACCGGGAAGCGACCGAAACCGGTTTCAAGCTGCTCAAGGAAAATCTGACCGACACGTTTTTCACGCTCGACGGGCAGTCGCTCGCCGACGGTCATTACGTGTTCAGGGTCGTCGCCAAGGACACCATCTCGAACCCGGCCGGTCTCGCGCTCGCGGGCGAAAGACTGAGCGAGCCGTTCGAGATCGACAACGCCGCGCCGGTCGTCACGGCCGCCGGCGCGCCGCAGATCGCGGCCGAGCGGGCGCGCGTCGTCTTCGACGCTTCCGAGGGCTCGGGTTATCTGATCCGCGCCGAATTCAGCGTCAACGGCGGCGAGTGGCAGGAGGTCTACGCCGACGACGGAATTTCGGACAGCCAGAAGGAACGCTACACGGTCGAGATCCCGGTCAAAACGCCCGGCGAATATTCGGTCACGCTGCGCGTCTTCGACGCCGACGGCAATTCCGGCAACGCGCGCGTCATCGTCCGGAAGTAGGAGCCCTGAGTCTTGAGTCTTGAGTCTTGAGTCCCGAAAGCAGACGGCAGCGGCCGGCGGCAGTTAGCTTGACTTTCGCCGCCGGCCGCTGCCGTCTGCCAACAATTGCTTATGTCTTTATCGAAAAACAGCGTCGCCGTCGTGACGGGTGCGGCCTCGGGCATCGGCCGCGCGCTCGCCGTCCGGCTGGCTTCGGAAAAGATCGCCGGGATCGCCGTCGCCGACGTCAACGAAACCGGTCTGGATGAAACCGTCAAATTGGCCGAAGCGGCCGGCGGGCGCGTGTCGAAACACGTCGTCGACACGTCGCAGCTCGACGCGATCGAGCGGCTGAAAACCGAGGTTCTCGCGCGTCACGGCCGCGTCACGCATCTCGTCAACAACGCCGGCGTCGCGCTCTGCGGCACGTTCGAGCAGATCTCGATCGAAGATTTCGAATGGCTGATGAGCATCAATTTCTGGGGCGTCGTCTACGGCTGCAAGGTCTTTCTGCCGGTCTTAAAGGCGCAGGAAGCGGCGCATATCGTCAATATTTCGAGCGTTTTCGGCTTTGTCGCGCCGCCCGAGCAGTCGGCTTACTGCGCCTCGAAATTCGCGGTTCGCGGCTTTACCGAGTCGCTGCGCCACGAACTCGCCGGCTCGAACGTCCGCATTTCGGCGGTTCATCCGGGCGGCATCAAAACCCACATCGCCCGCAATGCGCGGGTCGGCGAGAACACGCCCGACAACTACAAAACGCTCGGCGTCGATTTCTTCGACAAAGTCGCGATGACGACGCCCGAACAGGCCGCCGAGACGATCCTCCGCGGCATCAAAACCGAAAACCCGCGGATCCTGATCGGCCGCGACGCGATCGGCATCAGCCTCGTCTCACGGCTTTTCCCCAAAAAATATTTACGCGTTCTCGAACGGCTGTCGGGTCATAAATTCCATCTCTACGACCAATAAAACAAACCGCCCGGGCGCACCCCGGACGGTTTTGATGTCTTCTGATTCTCCGGCAAGCCGGCCGTCTATTTCTTCGGCAGCGTCATCGTTTCGCCGTCGGAATTGATTTCGAGATGACGCGTCGTGCCCTCGGTCACGCTGCCCGGTCTTTCGGCGAATTCGCCGGTGTCGTAGATCGAGCCTTTCGGCGGCGCGACGTAATCGGTCGAGGTCGGCGGCAGCGCGGCGTTCGGCGCGCTTTTCGGCAGCGCGTTTTCCGCCGGCGGGGCGAACATCACCTGCTGCTCGGCTTTTTTCAGCTGAACAAACTGCGCGATGCCCGCGCCGAGCGCCGAAAATCCGGGGATCAGCATCCAGAACCACCAGCCGGTGCCGATCGGCGAATTGGCGAGAAAGCCGGTCACGACCAGAAAAGCGATTCCCGTAAATATTTTCGTGACGGCGCTTTCCCAGCTGATCGCGCGGCCCTTGCGATCCGTCAGCGCGTGCTGTTTCGGCAGTTTTCCGGTCAGCGCCGCCGAGACATTGCCGAGATCGGCGCCGCAGCTCCGGCAAAACCGGCCGTCATCAGGATTTTGCGTTCCACATTTCGGACAAAACATAATATTCGTTGGTTGTCGGCAGTTCGTCGTTCGTTGCTCGGGGAAACGAAACTCAGACTTCCCCGTCTCCCTTTTTCCCTTTCTCCCTTTCTCCCCTTCTTTCTTTCTCCAGGGCGTCGCGCTGGCGTCCGGCTTCGAAGAGAATAACGCCGGCGGCGACCGAAACGTTCAAAGATTCGATCCGGCCGCGCATCGGGATTTTGACGAGCGCATCACAGTTTTCGGCGACCAGCCGATGGAGCCCGCGGCCCTCGCCGCCGAGAACGAGCGCGCATTTCCGCGTCCAGTCCCAGTCGGCGTAATCCAGATCCGCCGCGCCGCTCGTTCCGACCACCCAAATATTATTCTTTTTCAGTTCTTCAATCAACCGATTCAGGTTTTTTACCTTTGCGAGCGGCGTGTATTCGGTCGCGCCGGCGCTCGTTTTGACGACCGTCTCGGTCAGCGAGGCGGCGCGGTGTTCGGGAATGAACGTGCCGGCGACGCCCGCGCATTCGGCGACCCGCAGGATCGCGCCGAGATTGCGCGGGTCCTCGACGCCGTCGAGCACGAGCACGAGCGGATTTTCCGCCGCGAAAATCTCTTCGAGCAGCTCGTCCGGATCGCGGTAATCGGCGGCCGCCGCGTGGGCGACGACGCCCTGATGATTCGCGCCCGGCTCGACGAGCCGCGCCAGCGCCTCGCGCGTAACCTTTTGAAACGGGATGTGATGCGCGCGCGCAAGCTCGAAGATCTCGGCGATCCGGTGTTCGCGCGCGCCCTCGGCGATAAGGATTTTCTCGATCCGCCGCGCGTTCGCCCGGAGCGCTTCGAGCACCGGCAGCAGACCGTAGATCAGTCTTGAGTCCTCGGTCTTGAGTCTTGAGTCTTGAGTCTTGAGTCTTGAGTCTTCGCTGCGGCGGTCGAATTTTTTCGGCGGCCGTTCGCGGTCGCGGCCGCCGGCTTCGAATTTCGGTTTCTGTTTTTTTCCTCTACCCTTAAAATCTTTCATAATTATTTCTCAGACTTAAGACTCAAGACTCAAGACTCAAGACTCAAGACTTCCCAAAGCCGCCACTGCAGCCGCGAATATTTCGTGAACTGCTGCCGGTTGCTGCTCGACGAGACGCTGCTCAGATCGAATTTCCCGAACCGCTGGCGCGTCAGGCCGCGCGAATCCCTACGCTGCTCGACTTCCCAGACGCCGCCCAGCAGACCGCGGATCGTGGTGTAATCTTCGACGAGCCGCGCGTCCGGCGCGGCTTCGTGCAGCTTTTCGACGAGCCGTTTGAGATTGTCGCGGGCGATGATTCCCTTTTCCGCGCCGAGACACGAAAAATCGAAGCCCTTCGTCAAAATCCGGTAGCCGGCCGGATCGTTTTTCGAATAAAAATCGATCAGCAGTTCGTCCGAAGCGGTCTCGGTCGTTTCGAGGATCTTGGTTTCGCCCTTCTTGCGTTTCTCCATCGATTCGACCGATTTTTCGAAGATCGCGCCGGTCACGATCACGCTCAGATCGGCGGCCGGAAGCTGAGTCACCTCGTCGTTGTTAAAAAGGATCAGCAGCAGATCGTCGCCCCGAAACTCGAGCCCGCGCAGGCGTTTCGGGAGATCGTCGGCGGCGAGCGCTTCGTCGGCGACGATGCACGTTTCGAAACCGTCTTTGCGGAGACGATTACCGAGAATTTCGGCCTCTTTTGCGGTTTCCGTCCGCGCGAGCGGGAGCGGTTTGCCCGATTCCAGGATGTTTTTCAGGTCTTCCTCCTCGATCCCGACGAATTTCGCGAGCTCGGCGACGTTCGCGGCTTCGGTTTTCGTGTCGTCCGACGGCCGGTAAATCACGTTGAAGCCGTTTTCGAAGCTTTCGAGCCGCCGCAGCTGCGGCGCGACCGCGGCGGCCTGCTCCGGCGTCAGCGGAAGCTCGGCCCCGCAGTAGACGCAGCGCAGCCGCGTCGGCGGATTGGCGCGGGCGCAGGTCGTGCAGGAAACCAGCTCGTCCGGCCCGAAACCGATCGTTTCCGACTGGACGGGCAGCGTTTTCAAAAATTCTTCGTCGATTGGCGGTTCTTTGTCGTCGTGCATACTTTTAGGATGATAACCGAAATGTTATCATTTTATAAACGAATTACTTGACCGATGCTTGATGCAAAGGGCAAACTATAAACGGCTTATTTGTCTGCGGTTATTTTCCGAAAAATCGAAAACGATTAATAGTTTAACAAAATTCTTTTGAAATAAAATTGATATTTTGCCGGTGCAATTATCACTTAGTAAACCAGTAAATCAGCATAGTATTTAATCATCATTTTAGAAAGTTTCGTTTCGCTTTTCGCTGATAACCGCCGCACAAACGGGCCCGAAATAAATACAAGGGGCTAAAACAATGCAGTTTGACACGGCGACAAGTTCATCTTGGCAGTTTGGACATCGCGGACGCGTGGCCGTTTTTATCGACGGCAACAATCTTTTTCACGCGGCGCGGTTTCACAATATCGACATCGATTACAATAAGCTTTTACGCGTTCTTTTGGGCGACGGCCGGCTTTTGCGGGCGTTTTTCTACACTGGCGTCGACGCCGGCGCGGAACGCCAGCAGGGTTTCCTGCTGTGGATGCGGCGCAACGGTTTCCGCGTCGTCCAGAAAGAGCTCAAGACATTTTACGACGGCACCCGCAAGGCCAATCTCGACGTCGAGATCGCCGTCGATATGCTCTCGCTCGCCGGCCGCTACGACACGGCCGTGCTCGTCTCCGGCGACGAGGATTTCGTTTACGCGCTCAACGCGGTCGCGTACAAGGGCTGCCGCGTCGAGGTCGCCGGCTTTCGCTCGAACACCGCGCCGCGGCTGATCGACGTCGCCGATTTTTTCATCGACCTCGGCGACATCGCCGAGCTCGTCCGCAAGGACGCGTCGCAGTCCGGCCAATACGACATTCCGTCGTTCATCCCGCCCGAGGAAATGCCGCCGGCCGGAATGATGCCGCGCACCAGCGGGCCCGGTTTTTCGCGCATCAACAACGAGATCAATTATCAGCAGAGTTTCGCCGACGAGGAACCGGACGATGTCGCCGATCTCGTCCGCGTCACCGACGAAAGATGAAGATTTTCACGCTTGACGAAGCCAACGCGATGCTTGCCGAAGTGCGCCCGATGCTGGCGCGCATCAAGGATCATTACGCGATGATCGCCGCGCACCGCGAGGCTTCGCAGGCGGCGGCGAGCTCGGCCGAGCTCGGCGGCGGCGGGATGGAAGGCGGCACGAAATACGTGCGCGTGCTTTACGATCTCGGGAAATTGACGACCGAGCTTCACGGCCTCGGCGTCCAGCTCAAGGATTACACGCGCGGCCTGATCGATTTTCCGACGATCCGCGACGGCCGCGTCGTCCTGCTCTGCTGGCAATTGGGCGAGGGCGAGGAAATCGAATGGTGGCACGAGGTCGAAGACGGCTTCGCCGGCCGCCAGCGCCTCTAAAAACCTGAATTTAAAGAACTTGTCGGAAATCTTAAGCAGTTCATTTTAAACGGGTTCTTAAAGCCATAAAATAAATTTGGAAAAAGTTTAAATTTTTCTTAACTTTACTATTGACTAGTTAAAGTAGTTTCTGATAGTATGCCCTCAGTATTGTTCATATCATTAGGTTTCCCTAATCTCGCTGAATAGCAACCCGATTTTTTCTAATCTGATTAATATGAATTGTCCAGTTTGCAATCGAAATCTAGCGCCGACATTATCAATCTGCCCGAGCTGCGGAGCGATGATGAACGATTCGGTTCGCGAAGAACTTAAGGACAAAATCTCCACCCCTTCCAAAATTGTCCGGACAGAAGTCAAAGCGAATCCCCCGATCGTTGCCAAACCTAATCCGACAATCGTCAATTCACCCCCGAATCAGCCGATTATGAGTAAACAAGCTCCGCCGATTCAGAAGCCGGTTCCGCCGGCGCCGGTGAAGACGAACACGACGGAAATCGCCGCCAAGCCGACGAGCCCGACGTTGGTCGAATTCCAGAATAAAAACGCGACCCTGCCCGACTGGCGTCTGCAATTGCAGAACGCCGTCCGCAAACGCGCCGAACACGGTCACGCGCCGCCGCCCGCCGAATCGAAACCCGCCGTCGCCGTCAGCCGCATCGCGCTGCCGACGAGCGGCGCGAACGCTTTGAAGGCCGAGATCGTCGAGGAAGCCGTGCCCGTCACGAACGCCAATCCGAAACTCGCGAGCGCGCTCCGGCGGATCGAGGAATCGCGCCGGCGTTTCCTCGCCGAAGAAGCGACGCCCGAGCCGCCCAAAGCGCCGCCCGCGGCCGCCAAAAGCTATCCGTTTTATCTCGCGACGAAAAACGCCGAGGTTTTGCCGAAACCGGCCGAGCCGAAACCGGTCGAACCGAAAACCGTTCCGGTTTTGCCGAAAACCGTTCCGGTCGCGCCGCCGTCGCCGATCCTCGAAGAGCTGCCGGTGATCGAAAAACGCGAGTACGACACCAACAAACTGAAGCCGCTGCCGAATTCCTCGATCATCGCGACGAATCTCGACAAGGTTTCGGGCGAATTGATTGCGCCCGCCGTCGAAATCAAGGACGCGCCGCGGATCAGGATCTCGCGCGTGACGGTCGACGAGGACGAGCTGCTCGAAATCGACGAGCACGATGCGGTCGACGAGGAAGATCCGGAAAACGAAGACCTCGCGCCGTTCGCGATGCGCTTTAACGCCGGTCTTTTCGACCTCATCATCGGCGCGTTCGTCGCGCTCATCCTGCTCGCGCCGTTTATGCTCTCGGCCGGTCAGTGGCGGAGCATCGCCGGGCTGTTCGCCTTTCTCGTGACGACCGCGATCGTGATGTTCGTGTATTTGACGACGGCCGTCGGAATGTTCGGCAAATCGCTCGGAATGAAGCTCTTTTCGCTCGAAACGATCGACATCGAGGAGAACGACTACCCGACCTTTCACCAGGCCGCGGTCAGCTCGTCCGTGTATCTCGTCTCGCTCGCGCTCGGCGGAATCGGTTTCCTGCCCGCGCTCTTCAACTCCGAACGCCGCACCGCGCCCGATCTGCTTTCCGGCACGATCGTCGTCCGCGAATAAGGCTTTTCGAAGTCTTGAGTCCGAAGTCTTGAGTCCTGAGTCGGCGGTTTTCGACTTGTGACTCAGGACTTTTAATTTTAAACTTGGAATTTCGTCCGCTGATCTTTCCGTTTTGACCGAAGACTCAAGACTTAAGACTCAAGACTCCGAACCCGTGAACGAAATTACGCTCGACAAAATGCGCGACGAGCTCGCGCGGCTGCTCGGCGGCCGAAAATTCGGCCGCATCTTCCCGCTTTCGCGGGTCGCGCTCGCGATCGACTTTCGTTTGGCGGACGGACGGTTTCTTTTTCTCTCGGTCGAGCCCGCCGCGCCGCGCGTTTATCTCGTCGAGCGGCGGCTGCGCGATCTCGAAAAGCAATCCGTCAATCTCAGCCCGTTTCTGCTTTTCCTGCGCAAGCGTCTGTCGAACGCCGTCGTCGAATCGGTCGAGAAAATCGCGAACGAGCGCGTCCTCGTCTTCGAATTTTCCGTCATCACCGAGCTCGGCGAGGCGGAAAGATACTTTTTGGCGCTACAGCTCACGGGCCGCTCGGCGAATCTGCTGCTGCTCGACCGAAACCGCTTCATTCTCGACAAAATGCGCGAGACTTTCGGCCCGGGGCAGGAGCTTGGCGACAGTTATTCGCCGCCTTTTCGGGAAGAGGAGAAGAGGAGAAGAG
>JAFDVJ010000084.1:7713-33897 GCA_018269075.1 Acidobacteriota bacterium | reverse complement strand
GCCGCGCTCGATCGACGACGTGCCGATCCTCGCGCTCACATTGTCCGGCGGCGGCTACGATCATTTCACGCTGCGCCGCGTGGCGGCCGAGGTCGCCGATCAGATCAAGGCGATTCCCGACGTTTCCGAGGTCAAGATTATCGGCGGCCAGCGCCGGCAGATCCGCGTGCTGCTCGACGATTCGCGGATGGCTTCGCGCGGCGTCGCGCCGGCTTCGATCGCGCAGATGCTCGGACAGTCGAACCAGCAGCTCACGAGCGGCGCGATCTCCGCGCAGAACCGGGAAGCGGTCGTCGAGACCGGGAATTTTCTGACGTCGGCGGACGATGTCGGCAACGTCGTCGTCGGCGTCTTCGGCGGCCGTCCGGTCTATCTGCGCGACGTCGCAACCGTCACCGACGGGCCGGAAGAGCCGGCCGATTACGTGATGTACGGTCAGGGCGAGCACGGGGAAACGGCGGCGGCCGAAAAACCGGCCGGCGTCGAACCGGCCGTGACGATCGCCGTTTCGAAGCGCAAGGGCACCAACGCGATCGAGATCGCGCACAGCGTCTTAAACAAAGTGGAGGCGCTCAAGGGCAGCTTCATCCCGGCCTCGATGCGCGTCACGACGACCCGCAACTACGGCGAGACGGCGGCCGAAAAATCGAACGAGCTGCTTCTTCATATGCTGATCGCGATCGCCTCCGTCTCGGTGCTGATTATGTTCGCGCTCGGCTTTCGCGAATCGGGCATCGTCGCGATCGCGATTCCGGTGACGCTCGCGCTGACGCTCGCCGTCTTCTATTTTTACGGCTACACGCTCAACCGGATCACGCTTTTTGCGCTGATCTTCTCGATCGGCATCCTCGTCGACGACGCGATCGTCGTCGTCGAGAATATGACGCGTCATTACGGGCTGCCCGAAAACAAGGGCCGGTCGCTCGTCGCGATCGCCGTCGACGCGGTCGACGAGGTCGGCAACCCGACGATCCTCGCGACCTTCGCGGTGATCGCCGCGATTCTGCCGATGGCCTTCGTCAGCGGTCTGATGGGGCCGTATATGCGGCCGATTCCGGTCGGCGCGTCCGCCGCGATGATCTTTTCGATGATCGTCGCGTTCGTCGTCACGCCGTGGGCGAGCCTCAAACTGCTCAAGCGCGACACCAAACACGAGCACGGCGCCGAGGGCTTCACGACGCGGCTCTACCGGCGCGTGATGCATTCGATCATCGTCAAACCGCTCTGGCGCTACGGTTTTCTCGCCGGCGTCGTCCTCTTGCTGCTCGCCTCGGCCTCGCTCGTCGCCCTGAAATTCGTCAAGGTCAAGATGCTGCCGTTCGACAACAAGAGCGAGTTTCAGGTGATCGTCGATATGCCCGAGGGGACGACGCTCGAACAGACGGCGGCCGTCACGCGCGAGCTCGCCGCGTATGTCAAAACGGTGCCCGAAGTGGTCGATTATCAAATGTACGTCGGCACCGCTTCGCCCTATAATTTCAACGGTTTAGTGCGCCACTACTTCCTCCGGCGCGGTTCGAATGTCGCGGACATTCAGGTCAACCTGCTTCCGAAGGACGAGCGTTCGGCGCAAAGCCACGACATCGCCAAGCGCGTCCGTCCCGAGCTTCAGAAAATCGCCGCCAAATACGGCGCCCGCCTAAAAGTCGCCGAGGTCCCGCCCGGCCCGCCCGTTCTGCAGACCATCGTGGCCGAGGTCTACGGACCCAATTACGCCCGCCAGATCGAGGTTGCCAAAAATGTCCGCGAGATTCTCGAACAGACCGACGGCGTCGTCGACGTCGACTGGTACGTCGAGGACGATCAGCCGAAATACAATCTCAGGATCGACAAGGAAAAAGCCGCTTTGAACGGCATTTCCGCCGAGCAGATCGCGCAGACGCTGCGCGTCGCGGTCGACGGGATGAACGTCGGTCTGATGCATCTGCCGAACGAAAAGGAAGACACCTTTATCAACCTCCGGCTGCCGCGCGCGGCGCGGTCGAGTCTGGCCGACCTGCAGCAGCTCAAGGTCGTCGGCCAGCAGGGAAATCTGGTGCCGGTCGGCGAGCTCGTCGAGATCCGCGAAGTGCGCACCGACAAGAGCATCTATCATAAAAATCTGATGCCGGTCGTCTACGTCACGGCCGACGTCGCCGGCGTCGTCGAAAGCCCGGTCTACGCGATTCTCGGGCTCAACGACAAGATCGAGCAGATGAAGCTGCCCGAGGGCTACGCGCTCGAGCGCTACGTCGCCTCGCAGCCGTTTCTGACCGATAAATACGCGATGAAATGGGACGGCGAATGGCACATCACATACGAGGTCTTCCGCGATATGGGGATCGCGTTCGCGGCCGTGATGGTGCTGATCTACATCCTCGTCGTCGGCTGGTTCCAGTCGTTCAAGACGCCATTGACGATTATGGCGGCGATCCCGTTCTCGCTCGTCGGCATTCTGCCGGCGCACGCGCTGATGGGCGCGTTTTTCACGGCGACCTCGATGATCGGCTTTATCGCCGGCGCGGGCATCGTCGTCCGCAACTCGATCATCCTGGTCGATTTCGTCGAACTGCGGATGAAGCACGGGATGTCGCTCGTCGAGGCGGTCGTCGATGCCGGCGCGGTCCGGTTCCGGCCGATGCTGCTGACGGCGGCGGCGGTCATCGTCGGGTCGGCCGTGATGCTCGCCGATCCGATCTTTCAGGGCCTCGCGATCTCGCTGATGGCCGGCGAGGTCGCCTCGCTGCTGCTCTCGCGGATGGCCGTGCCGGTCCTGTTTTATCTCAGCGAACGCCGCAAGCATCCGGAAACGACTCAGAAATCCGACGAAAAAACGATTCTCTGCGCGACGGATTTCAGCTCGCAATCGGCGATCGCCCTGAAGTACGCCGCCGAAATCGCCCGCGTTTTCGGCGCGAAGCTCAAGATTCTCAACGCCCGCGAAGCCGATCTGCCGCCGTATTTTACCGAAGCGCAGATGGCCGAACTCGGCCGCGAGGCGCAGTCGGTCGAGGATGAAAGCGTCCGGCAGATCGAGGCGTTCGCCCGTGAAAATCTGGGAGCGGAACGCGAATTCGAAGCGGTCGCTTACGACGAGTCGCCGGTCTCGGCGATTCTGGAAGAGGCCGCGAAGGCCGACACGCTGATCCTCGCGCTCGGCACGCACGGTCGCGGCGGGCTCGAAAAACTGCGGTTCGGCTCGGTCGCCGAAAGCGTGCTCGAAGAGAGCGGCCGCGTCGTGCTGACCGTCGGCCCGAACGTCGCGCCGCCCGAAAAAATCGCGGTCGAACGCATTTTCTGCGTGACCGGGCCGGATTCGGAAAACGCGCTCGAATTCGCCCGGGAACTGGCGCGGCGCTTCGAGGCCGAGCTCGTCGTAAGGACAGGCGAAGCCGGCGCGCCGGCCGGGAAAAAGGATTACCGCGAGATCGCCGGCGATAAGGAGCTGATCGAGGAAATGTTGAAGGAAGCCGCCGGCGCGCCGGTCGATCTGATCGTGACCGGCGCCGGCCGGCCGGCGGGCGAACAGGCGGCGGCGGTCGTCCGCGGCGCGAGCTGTCCGGTGATCGTCGTCCCGGAAACGGAGATTTGACCGATGAGGAAAAAGATTGACCGACTGACGAACCCGGCGCTGCTGCCGCTGATCGCCGACTATTTCAAGATCCTCGGCGAACCGCTGCGGCTGAAGATCCTGCGGTCGCTCAGCGACGGTGAAAAAAGCGTGAACGAAATCGTCGACGAGGTGCGTTCGTCGCAGCCGAACGTCAGCAAACACCTCGGTCTGCTGATCACCGCCGGCTTCGTCATCCGACGCCCGGAAAAGAACCTCGTTTTTTATTCGATCGCCGACGAAAACCTCTGGAAACTCTGTCATTTACAATGTTCCGGAAACCTCTGACGGACGGCTCTCCCACGGCCGAATATTCGATCTTCTGAGTAATCAAATTAGTTTATTTTATGATGTGAAAGCATCATTTACATTGATTCTTATTACTCACTCTCGTACAATCTAATTGAGGATACTATATGCTTATGCAGTAATATATATGGCCGGTCCGAAACGAGGCGGCCGGGGCATACGGGAAGTCCTTGACCCGACAAAATAAGCGTTATTTTGCAATTTCAGTTAATTCGAACTTGGGATTCTGTTCTCAAAGGAGGGATTTAATGTCTTTATTATATTTACCTAATGTCGATCCGATACCGCTGCCGGCGCCGGTGTGGCTGTTCAAGGTCCTGCATATCGCGACCCTGATGCTGCATTTCGTGGCGGTCCAGCTGATTCTCGGAGGCCTGACGCTCGCGACGGTCTGGAATCTCTTCGGAAAATCCGGCTCGCCGATGGCGGGCGCGTCCGATTCGGTCGTCAAAAAACTGCCGACGGTGATGACCTACGTCATCAATTTCGGCGTTCCGCCGCTATTGTTTTCGCAGGTGCTGTACGGGCAGACGCTCTACACGAGCAGCGTCGTCATCGGCTTTTACTGGATTCTGGTGATCTTCCTGCTGATCGCCGGCTATTATCTTCTGTACCGCGCCGGCGACCGCGCCGACGCCGGCCGGAGCTGGTGGTGGATGGGCCTCGTCTCGCTCGTCCTGCTGGCTTACGTCGCGCGGATCTACGCGACGAATATGACCCTGATGCTGCATCCCGAACGCTGGCTCGCCCTTTACGTCGAGAGCGGCGGCTTCGGCGGCGTGATGCCGAAGGTCGACCCGACGACGCTGCCGCGCTTTCTCTTTATGACCGTCGGCGCGCTCGGTTTCGGCGGAATCGCGGCCGCGCTGCTCGGCCAGTATTTCACGCACACGGACGACGTCAAACGCTTTCTGACGCGCACCGGCAGCCTGCTCGGCGCGGTCTTTCTGGCCGTCCAGATGCTCTGCGGCTACTGGGTTTACGCGGCCCAGCCGGCGGTCGTCAAAGAAGGTTTCTGGAATTCGCCGATCGGTTATTACGGCGCGATTTTGTGGGCCGTGTTTTCGGTCGCCGCGCTCGCGAGCATCGCCGCCGGCGGGCTGATCAAGGGAAGCCTGAGCCGGCTGCTCGTCTCGGTCGCCGGGCTCGCCGCCGTGCTGATGACGGCCGGCGCGGTGCTCGCGCGCGACGCGATCCGCGACCTCTCGCTGCTCGCCGTCGGCTTCGACGTCTGGAACCGGACGGTCGTCGCCAACTGGTCGGTCGTCGGCATCTTTCTCGTGCTGTTCGTCGCCGCGCTCGTCCTGATCGCGGTGCTGCTGGTCGCCGTCAACCGCTCGATGAAGGAGGTGAAAAATCAAAATGCTTAACGAAGAAGTCGTCAAAAATATCATCGACTCGGCCGACGAGGACGAGCGCGACGTGCTCACGCGCCGCGAGTTCGTCTGGCTCGGCGGGGCCGCCGTCGGCGCGATCTATCTCGGCGCGATCGGCTATCCGGTCTACGAATATCTCTCGACGCCGGCACAGCGCTCGGCCGAAGCGGCGGCCGTCACGCAGACCACGCTCGACAACGCCGCGAACCTCCCGAAAAGCTCGGCGATGATGTTCAAGTTCGGGGCCCGGCCGGCGATGCTGATCCATCACGAGGACGGTTCGTGGAGCGCCTTCAACGCGGTCTGCACGCATCTCGGCTGCACCGTCAAGTACGAGCCCGAGCAGAGCCGGATTTTCTGCGCCTGTCACGGCGGCACCTACGATCCCCGGACCGGCGCGAACGTCGCCGGCCCGCCGCCGAAGCCCCTGACCAAATTCAACGTGGAGGTGAAAGATGCAAGCGTCATTATCTCAAGAGCCTAAAAAACGGCTGGCGGCCGTTTACGACTGGGCGGACGAGCGTCTCGGCCTGACCGGGATCATCGATCTCGCCAGACACAAGACCGTCCCCGATCACAAATATTCGTTCTGGTACTACTGGGGCGGGATCTCGCTGTTTTTCTTTATCGTGCAGGTCTTTTCCGGGATCCTGCTGCTGGTTTACTACCGCGCCGGCGCCGACGCCTACGAGTCCGTCCGGCAGATCACCTACGACATCAAGTTCGGCTGGCTCGTCCGCTCGGCGCATTCGTGGTCGGCGAACCTGATGGTGCTGGCGGTCTTCGTGCATCTGTTTTCGGTGCTCTTTATGAAGGCCTACCGCAAACCGCGCGAGTTCGGCTGGTGGTCGGGCCTGATCCTGCTCGGCCTGACGATGGTCTTCGGCTTCAGCGGCTATCTGCTGCCGATGGACGATCTCGCCTATTTCGCGACCAAGGTCGGGCTCGAGATCCCGGCGTCGATCCCGCTCGTCGGCGATCTGATCACGAACATCGTCCGCGGCGGGCAGGACGTTTCCGAAGTGACGATCCAGCGCTTTTTCGCGCTCCACGTCGTCATCCTGCCGCTGATGTACATCCCGTTTCTCGGCTTTCACCTGTTTCTCGTCCAGAAACACGGCAACGCGCTGCCGCCGAGCGAGGAAGCAAAGCCGATGAGCGAGCGCCGCTTCATCCGCTTTTTCCCGGACTTCTTCGCCAAGGATATGGGAATGTGGCTGATCGCGCTCAACATTCTCGCGATTCTCGCGTCGCTCTACCCGTGGCAGCTCGGCAAACAGGCCGACCCGCTCGCGTCGGCGCCCGAAGGCATTCATCCGGAATGGTATTTTATGAGCCAGTTCCAGATTCTCAAGGTTTTCGGCCGCTGGTTTCCCGGCGCGGCGGGCGAGGCGCTCGGGATGCTGCTCTTTACGGCGGCGCTCGTCGTGCTCGTCCTGATCCCGTTTCTCGATCCGGGCTCGAAATCCGGCCGGCGGGCGCGGACCGTCACCTACATCGGGCTCGGTCTTCTTCTGGGGCTTATTTTTACGACCATCTGGGGTTATTGGGAGGTTTAACAGATTATGAATTATCCGTTTTGGGACGTTCCCATCATCGGCAGCGGCTGGGTTCTCGGCGGGATCGCGATCTTTCACGTGATGGTCTCGCACTTCGCGGTCGGCGGCGGTCTGTATCTGCCGCTCGCCGAGCGCAAGGCGCGGCTCGAGGGCCGCGACGACTGGCTCGAAGTGTTGAAGAAACACTCGAAATTCTTTCTCGTCCTGACCGGCGTCTTCGGCGCGGTCACCGGCGTCGCGATCTGGTTTTCGATCGGGCTCGCGAACCCGGAGGCGACGAGCACGCTGATCCACAACTTCGTCTTCGGCTGGGCGATCGAATACGTCTTCTTCCTCGTCGAGCTGACGACGGCCGCGATCTACTACTACACCTGGGACAAGATCTCGCCGGGGCTGCATCTGAAGATCGGCTATCTCTACGCCGCGACGTCGTGGCTCACGCTCGTCATCATCAACGGCATCCTGACCTTTATGCTGACGCCCGGCGCGACCTGGCTCGGCGTCGCCGGCAGCGGCAGCGAGGCGAGCGTTTTCTGGTACGCGTTCTTTAACCCGACCTATTTTCCGAGCCTGATCCTGCGGACGCTCGTCGCCGTCAGCCTGGCGGCGGTCTGGGCGCTCGTCACGACGAGCCGGATCGACGGGTTTACGCAGGGCAAGCTGAAGACGTCGATCGTCCGCTGGTCGGTCAAATGGCTGATCCCGTCGTTTCTGCTGATGCCGGTCGCGTTTGCGTGGTATCTCTATATGGTTCCCGAATCGGGCCGCCAGCTGATGAATCTCGGCATCTCGACGATCGGCGCGGGCACTTTCACGCACGTCACGCGGGCGATTCTCGTCTCGGTGATGGCCTCGGCGACGATCGCCGCGCTCGCCTATTTCGTGGCTTACCGCAACCCGCGCACGTTCAAGACGGGCTGGGCGCTGTCGGTGCTGTTTCTGGCGTTCGCGGCGACCGCGGCGACCGAACAGGCGCGCGAGATGCTTCGTAAACCGTTCGTCATCGGGCAGTTTATGTATTCGAACGGGATTCGCAAGAGCGAGGTCGAAAAATTCAACCGCGAGGGCTATCTGACGCACACGATGTGGCTCAGTCCGGAAACGCCGGATTCGCCGTATCGGAAGGTCGGCGGTCTGCCGGAAGCCGACCGGACGCTGCTCAAGGGCGAGCTGATGTTTCGCGGCCAGTGCGCGTCGTGCCACACCCGCGACGGCTACCGGGCGCTGGGCAGTCTGCTTCGGGACCGCGACGAGAAATCGATCCGCAACATCGTCCAGACGCTGCACGAATACAAGGAAGATTCGCCGTACCGCGCGTTTATGCCGCCGCTCGTCGGCAAGGAAGACGAGATCGAGGCGCTCGTCCAGTATCTGCGGACGCTGAACGCCGCGCCGCCGAAACCGGAAGCGCCGGCGACGCAGACGGCGCGGGTCGACCGGTAACGAAACGCCGGACCGAAAAAGCGGCGGCGCGACGATCGCGCCGCCGCTTTCGATTTCGGGACGCGGGCCGAAAGCTCATTTGACCTTGGTCAGCGACAGCCGTTCGCCGTCGATCTCGACGGTGTCGTCGGACGACAGAAAATGGACGGTCGAGCGGGCCGTCACGACGTGCGTCGCGCCCGCGTGCTCGAATTCAGCGGTCAGCGTCAGATCGTAGGGCATAATCTGCCATTCGCTCGCCGCCTCGCGGCCGTCGATGAACAGCTTCAGCGTTTTGTTCCAGTTGTTGCGGACGAGCTCGATCGTGTGGCCTTCGTAGGCGCCGACGTAGCGGTCTCCGGTAATGCTCATAATCTCCTCCAAATATCGACGGTCAATCGCGAAACTCGAACTTTTCGAACCAGCCTTCGTTGAGCTCGGGCAGCGGCGGCGGCGCTTCAAGCGGTTTTAAGCGGATCAGGTAGCCGAGATCCGGCAAGCCGGGCCGATTTCGCTCGTACCAGCGGCGCTTTTCGGCGTCCTCGATGTAATCGCCGGTCCGGGTATAGCGATGCAGTCCGAGCTTGACCGTGACGCTCTCGAGATAAGCGTAGATCTCGACCAGATAATCGCCCGGCGGAATCTCGACGATCTGAAACTGCCCGTAATTTCCGGCTTCCGGATCGTCCGACAGCGCCGGTTCGAGGTCCTCGGCAAAGCAGCCGCAGCATAAAATCAGCCGGCCGCAGGGAATTTTCAGCTTCCACGCGAGCCGCGCGATCCAGTTTTTCTCTTCCGGTTCGCTCAATTCGCCGACGAGAAAGATCGTTTTTTCGTCGAGCGCGCAGTCGCCCGGAAAGCAGACCGGCAGACAAACGCCGGCCGCGAGCAGCGCGGCGACCCGCGCGTTGTCGCCGGAGAGCATAACGTCGGAGAGCTGCACGGCCGTGTAATTGCTGCCGCCGAGGCTTTTCGACGTCAGCAGGCAGCAATGGCCGTCGCAGCAGAACGACTCGCTGATCGGGACGCGGTAATCGCGGTTGAAATTCTCGTTCATAAACATTCGAAAGTCAAAAAAGGAAGCCGCCTACCCCCTTAACGGCTTCCTTCTTCCCGGCGGATCAGGGAGCGGGAAAACCGTTCAGCGCGTTGCCGTAAAAAACTTCGCTCGCCCAGCCCGTCCTGTTCCACGGGCCGTCCTGCGTCCCGACGATCTGCGCCGGAATCAGATAACGCGTCGTGCCGAGCCGGTTGTCGGCGGCGAACCGGCTGTCGACGATCCGGCCGCCCTCGACGGTGAATTTCGCGACCCGCGCGAGCTTGCCGTTCTGCAGGACCTTAACCTCGTATTCGCCCGGGTTTTTGTAGATCGGGAAACCGAGATTCTGGGTGTTCGCGGAGCGGTTGTTGTCGAACACGAGCGCGTCGAACCAGAAGTCGCGGGCGTAGTATTCGTTTTCCGAATCGCGGCTCGCCTGTTCCGAGTATGGCTCGGTGACGCGGTTCGCGCCGCCGTCGGTCAGCGTCGAGGCGACCTGTTTCCCTTGATAAAAGAGATAACCGGTCAGGTTGGCGACCGTCTGCGACGCGCCGCGAAACCAGAACTGGACGACGAGCGGCCCGTGATCGTCGTAGGACGGCGTTTTCGGGACGTAGAGATAAGCAGTCGGCAGCTTCCAGTCGGAGACCGCGTAATACTCGAAATTTTTCGCGGCCTTCGGGTTGTTGGCCGGGTTGTAGACCCATTTGTCGATCTTCACCCGGCCCGCGTAAAGGACCGTGTTTTTGCCCTGCAGCTCGTTGACGAGCTTGATCTTAAAGCCGAAAACGCCGGTTTGGAGAAGGCCTTTGTGCTCGTCGATGTCGTTGCCGCAGTAGAATTCGGTCCCGCCGTATTTCTCGGCCTCGCCGTTCGGACAGTCCTCGGCGAGCCACGGCGAACCGTTCGGATTGGTGAATTCGAAGCTCACGACCGAGCCCGCTTCGAGCGGCCCGCGGACGATGAACTGGAGGCGCGGCGTCCAGCTCCAGACGTCGTAATTCTTCTCGCCGTTCGGCGTCGGGTAGCTGTTCGGGATCGTCCGCGGCAGAAAGCGGATCGAGGTCGCGTCGACGACCGGCGCCGCGAGCGACGCGTCCGGGTAGCCGGGAAGCCGCGCGACGTCGGTCTGCCCCGCAGCGGTCGGAACTTTTCCGTTGTTCGGAATGCCGCCGCCGTTGTCGGTCGGCACCGTGACGGCCGGCGTCGGCGTCGGTTTCGGGAGCTTCGGGATCTTGATCGGGAACTGCGCCGGGACCGTTTGGACGAGCCCCGCCAGCAGGACGATGGCGAACGCAACTAACAGCAGTGAATTAAAACGTTTGATTTTCATATTCTTTCCTTAAAAATGATTTCTGACGAATTCGACGATCAGATAGACGACCGGCCCGGCAAACAGCAGAACCGGCAGCCAGAGCCGTCCGAGATTGACCGACCAGCCGCCGCAGAACGGGCAGCGCACGCGGTAGCCGCGCATCTTGATCCGGCAGCGCCGGCAGTAAAAAAGCCGCGTCGACGGTTTTTTTTGCCGCCCGGACGCCGGGGCCGGCTTTTTCTTGTAAACGATTTTCGTTGTCAGTCGCATATCCCGGTCATCTCCCGTCAACGGCTCAGACGCCTCCGGACGAGCAGGATCGCGAGCCCCGTGCCGAGCAGGTAGACCGGCAGCCACGGGCCGCCGAAACCGATCACGCGCCCGAAATAAAGAGCTCCCAGAACGATCGCGTCGATCAGCAGAATTACGGCGATAACCAGCAAAACTCTCGGATTCATAGTTGAACTGACCGGGCCGCCCCTTCATTTGCCGCCGGTTGGAACAGATTGAAAAAAGACGGTTTCCGGCGAGAAGGGGTGCCGGAAACCGTCAGAGGCCCGACCGTCTTTTGGAAACATAAGTCGTCGCCCGAAAACAATATTCGGCCGCGCCGCGCCGAAGACCGGCGCAGCACGACGATCCGGCCGGGAAACGCGAAAACAACCGATCCGGCCGGCCCGGTCTCGCGCGCCGCCGGAACGCCCGCCGCGAGGGCCGTAACGATCACGAATAATAAAAAGAATTTATCTGAACTCATCGGTTAAACTCCGGTTTCGAACTTCGCGGCCGGGATCATCACGGTCGGCCCGCCGCCGCAAACCGTCTCGCAGCCCGCCAGTTTAATTTTGATCGAGAGCGGAAACGATTTCGTTTCGACGAACCCGAGCCGGGCGAAATAAGCGGGAATCACGGTCACGATAAACACCGGCCGGTCGACCGCGCCGAGCAGCTCGGCGACGATCCGCCGGCCGATTCCCCGGCCCCGAAAATTCCGGAGAACGGCCAGCGAGCTCAATTCGTCGCATTCGGGATGTCTTTTCAACCGGCCGAAGCCGAGCAGCGTTTCGCCGTTTTTGCAGACGACGAACTGATCGCTCGACAGATCGTCGGCGTCGAGCCTGAAAAGCCCGATCAGCCTTCGGATCTCGACCCAGTCGTCCGCCGCCGGCGCGGAAAATTTCAGCCCCGTTTCGGCTTCCGGTTCTTCGTTTAAGATCGACGTCAAAATAAACATCTTCGAATCAAAAGGGAAAAGACTGAATCCGCGCGACCGGATAATCGCCCTGCATTCCCCAATGGACGGCCGAAAACGTGTTGCCGCTGCCGAGCGAGTAAAAATTGCCGTCCGAAAAGCGCCAGACCGCGACGTCCGCCTTGCCGTCGCCGTCGTAATCGGCGACGACCGGCTTGTCGCCCGCAATTCCGAAATAGGCATAGCGAATCGTGCCGGTCGACGACTGCTGGATGTACCAGACACGGGCCAGCGGCCGGAAGACGGCGATGTCGGTCTGCCCGTCGCCGTCGTAATCGGCCGGGACGAAAAAGTCCGAGTTGAAATCGCCGAACTGCTCGGCAAACCAGCCGCTCGGATTGCCGTTCGGGAGGACGTACCAGGTCGAATCGGTCGTCCGGAGAACCGCGAAATCCTTCCGCCCGTCGCCGTTGAAATCGCCCGGCAGCGGTATGTCGAAATCGTTGCCCCACGGGACGAAAGTAATGCTGCCCTGCGGGTTGCCGGCGCTGCCGCGATAGAAATAGTAGCTCTGGCTGCCGACGACGTCGTAACGGTAAACGGCGAGATCGGCCTTGCCGTCGCCGTCGTAATCGCCGACGACCTGCGGCAGATCGCCCGTCTGCCCGAAAAGCTCGGCGCGAAAGCTGTTGTCCGCGCTGTTCAGGATGTAGAACGCGGCCTGCCCGGCCGGGCCGGAGCGCCAGACGGCGATGTCGGTCTTGCCGTCGCCGTCGTAATCCTCGGGCACCGGCGTGTCGGTCGAAAGCCCCCATTGCCGGAAGCTCGCCGTGCCGCTCGTCGTCAGGTTGTACCAGACCGTGTCGGACGAACGGAAGACCGAATAATCGGCGCGCCCGTCGCCGTCGAAATCCGGCCAGTCTTTGCCGCTCCGGACGAGCTGCCCGCGGAGCAGGCCGGTCGGAAAGCTCTGGTTAAAGACATTGACATAGGCCTGACCGGATCTGATCAGCGCGGCCTGCGCGGGCGTGATGTCGATCAGCTGGTTCGCGGTCCGGGTCAGCTGACCGACGAAGGTGCCGCCGGTCTGGCCGGCGCGCGCGCCGACGTAAAGAAACGCGGTCACGTCGTTCGGGTCGATGCCGCTGAAAGTGAGCGTCGAGGAAATCTGGTTGTTGGCGTCGCTGATGATGAGCCTGCAGAAGGCGGTCGCCGTCGTCACGGTCGGCGGAATCGCCTGCGCCGGCGTGATATTGGCGACGAACGGCGCGTAGATTTTGATCGTCCCGCGACGATTGTCGAGCGAATTCGTCGTGTTGAGATCGAAATACCATTTTCCGGCCTTCAGATCGGCGACCTGCTGGGCGGTCACGGCGAACTGGTTGATAAAACTGCCCGAAGTGCTGCCGGTGGCGCCGAGCGTGAAAACGACCGGGCCGACGCCGCCCGGAAACGGAGCGTTTCGGATGACCGTTCCGACCTCGTTCCCGGCCAGCCCGGAAAAGTCGAGATAGACATTGAGCTGCGTTTCCGAGTCGTCCAGCGTCAGCCGTCCGAAGCATTTTGCCGATGAACCGGGCGAGCCGGCCAGCGTCGATGAAAAAGTCGTCTCGGCCCGCGCGGCCGTCGCCGCCAAACCCGTCGTAATCGTCAGTAACATCAAGTAAATCAATCGTTTCATATATTTTGGATTTCGGATTTCGGATTATGTCGATTTCGGATTTCGGATTTCGGATTTCGGATTTCGGATTTCGGATTGCTCGCACCGGAAACGGCTCGGCTTTCCATAACAGTTTTGTAAAAGCTTCTTAATGCTCAACCGCCAGTCAAAACGTGATCGCTGAATGGCGAGCAATCCGAAATCCGAAATCCGAAATCCGAAATCCCTAAAATGCCTGATTATCGGCCGTAAAATCGACGTCGCCGAGATTGTCCGTGACGCTGATGATCCGTGTCGCGCTGCTGAACACGTATTTCCGCGACTTGATCGTCAGCACGTAGCTCTCGCCCGCCGCGACGTTGTCGAAATGATAGTTGCCGAACGTTCCCGTCCGCACCACGCGAACCGCGCCCGACGAATCGGTCAGCGTCAGCACGACGCTGCGGATGCCGCTCCCGTCCGCGGTCACGACCCGCCCGCTGATCGAGACGAGCGCGGCCGTCGGGGCGAGCGCCGCCGACGTCCAGAAGCCGAGCTGGAGCGCGTAAGTGCCGTTCGGCGTTAATGTTCCGGCCTGGGCCTGCCCGACGGTGCCGCCGAGCGAGTACTGACCGGCGGCGCTCGTGGTGGCGCCGCCGCCGGCGACGGCCGACTGCGTGATCTGGTAGGTTCCGCCGGACTGGGCGAAGGCGACCGACAGGCAGAAGGGCGTCGCGATGACGAATTTGAACAGGATGCGAAAATAGTTCGGTTTCATTATTTGACCTCCTGGCAGAGCGCGGCCTGCGGGTTGGCGGCGCAGACGAGTTTTTTGAGCTCGTCGAGCTGTTTCTGCTGCTCGTCGAGCCGTTTTTGCTGCGTTTCGATCAGCTCGGTCTGCCGCACCGCTTCGGTTTTCCGTTTTTCGATCTCGGCCTGCTGCTCGCGGACCTTCTCGGCGAGTGCGGTCGAAAGGCTCTCATTGCGGCCGCCGCCGGCCGCGCCGCCCGCGCAGAGCCGGATCACGTTGTTCGCGTCGGCGCAGAGCGCCTGCGTGCCGAGACCGGAAATGCCGGGAATGCGGACGGTTTCCTGATTCGTGCCGAGCACGATCTGGTGGCTGACGTCGACCGTCGCGTTATTGCCGATCGCCGTCGAATTCGTGACGCCGAAAAACATCTGGACGTTGTTGCCGATCAGCGTGTTGTTGTCTTCGACGGAGGCCAGCAGCCCGGTCTGCCGGCCGATAAAGATGTTGTTCGAGCCGGCCGCATTGAAGCCGCCGCTCGACTGGCCGATGAAGATGTTGTTCGAGCCGGTCGTATTGGCCGCGCCCGCATTGACGCCGAAAAAGCTGTTGTTCGCGCCGGTCGTGGTGCCGATGCCGGCGTTGGAACCGAAAAAACTGTTGCCGGAGCCGTTCGTGTTGTTGTAGCCGGCGCTCGCGCCGAAGAATGAATTACCGCTCCCCGCGCTGTTGTAGCCGGCGCTCGTGCCGAAGAATGAATTGTTGCTCCCGGTGCCGCCGCTTCCGCCGGTCTGATTGCCGAAAAAGGAATTGCCGGTGCCGCTCTGGTTCTGACTGCCGGCCAGATTGCCGTAGTAGGAATTGCCCGCTCCGTCGAGGTTGTTCTGGCCCGCGCCCGCGCCGGTAAACGTATTTTCGCTGCCGGAGGTCGTCGCGCTGCCCGCGAAGCGGCCGACGAACGTGTTTTTGAGACCGCCGGCGAGCGCCGTCCCGCTGTCGAGGCCGACGACCGTCGTCGATGACAGGCTGTCAGCCTTGAATGCCGCCGCGCCGCCGATGGTGTACTGCGTCGCCGCGTTGACGACGCCGCCGGAGAGCGTGCCGCCGACCGTGCCGCTGCCGGCGACGTTGAAGCTGCCGGCCTGCTGGTTGACCGAATTCTGGATGTATTTCGCCGAGAGGTCCGGCAGATCGGCGACCTGAATCGGCGAGCTCGACCAGTTTGCGCCGTTGCTCCGCAGAAAGTTGCCGAGCGGACCCGAGCTGGTGAGGCCGGTGCCGCCGTAGGGCGTCGGCAGGACGCCGCCGGTGATGCTGCCGGCGTTGAGGCCGGTCAGATTGGCGCCGCTGCCGAAGAGGTTTCCCTGAACGTTCAGAACGCCGGGAATCTGGACCGTGTCGGCGGCCCGGCCGAGGACGACCGTGTTGCTGCTGCCGACGGCCGCGCCCGCGCCCAATGCCGTCGCAAAGCTCAGGTTGGCCGAACTCACGTTCGCGCCCTTGCCGACGATCGTGTTGTTCGAGCCGGTCGTGTTCGTGCTGCCGGCCGTCGCGCCGATAAAGACGTTGCCCGTCCCGTCGGTGTTGTTTCGCCCGCTCTGGTAGCCGAAAAACGAGTTGTCGCCGCCGTTGACGGTCAAATAGCCGCTCTGGTAGCCGAAAAACGAGTTGTTGGCGGCGGTGCTGTTTTTTCCGGCGAGCGTCCCGAAAAACGAATTCTGAGCCCCGGAGACGTTCGAAAAGCCGGTCTGATAGCCGAAAAACGAGTTTCCCGCCCCGTCCTGCGTGCGGAAACCGGCGGTGTTGCCGAAATACGAGTTAAAAGTGCCGGTCGTGTTGTGCGAACCGGCGCTGATTCCGAAATACGAGTTAAAGGAACCGGTCGTGTTGTTCGCGCCGGCGCCGGTTCCGGCGAAGAAGTTGTTGTTTTCGTCGAGAACGAGAAACGGGACGCCGAAGTAGTTGTAGCGCTGCTCGGCGTTGACGACGTTGGCCGAAAGCGTGCCGCCGACGGTGCCGTTGCCCGAGACGTTGAAGTTCGAGTTGGCCTGCGCCGTCGTCGTGTTCTGAATGTAGTCCGGGCTGCCCGCGAGCGGCGCGCGCGCGTCGGTCATCCGGGCGTCGGTCGTGACGACGTACTGGTTCGCGGCGACGCCGCCGAGGCTCTGCGCGTTCGCCGCCGTCTGCGCGTTCGCCGCGTTGGCCGCGTCGAGCGAGCGGATCGCGTAGGGCGTGCTCGTCACCGGCTGGCGCGGCGCGAGCACCGTGAAGGCGTTCGGGCTGCCGGCCGGTTTGAGCGCGATCTCGAGATAGCGGCCCGCGCCGTCGAAGACCGCGCCGAAATCGAGCTGCACCGTGAAGACGCCGTTCGCGACCTGGACGTTCGGCAGCGAAACGGCCGCGCCGACCTGCCCGCCGCCGGCCGCGCCGTCGAAGAGCCGGAATTCGAGATCGAAATTCCCGTTGGCGGCGAGCCCGTTGTCGTTCAACTTGCCCTGATACGTGAACGCGGTCGACTGCGCCCGTAATCCGGTCGAAACCAAAAGGAGTAAAATTATCGTTCCGACGATCAGCCGGCCGGTTTTGATTCGATTGCTTTCCATATAAAATTCGTTAAATTGATTTCCGATTAATTTTCCTTAACTGTCCGCGAACCGGCGGGTTCGCGTTTTTTTGCCGTTAATCTTTCCGGCAGACGTCCGCCTCCGGATGATCCGCGCAGAGCAGCTTTTTCAGCGCTTCGACCTCGGTTTTCAGATCGGAGACGCCGTTTTTCAATTCTTTGATCTCGGCCTGCTGCGCGGAGATAATCTTCTGCTGTTCCGCGGCCCGCGTCTGCTGGGCGGCGATTTTCGCGTCGCGGTCGCCGATTTCCTCATATAATCCCTTGATCGCGGCGAGCGCGACGCCCTCGCTGTCGATCGTCCCGATATGCTCGTCGTCGCTGCCGAGCCCGAATTCCCGATAAAAATCCTGCGCGACCGGCCCGATGTGGCGGACGTTCGTCTCGGCCTTGTAATTCCAGCTCAGCACCGGCAGCCGGACGACGCGCCGGAGGACGTCGCGCGAATCGACGGCTTCGAAATTCGTCTTCAGCGCGCGGCTCGAGCTGTTGACCCAACTCCCGCCGGTCGAAAGATACGCGCCGGTCGAGGTCGAGATGAACTGGTTGGCCGGCGCGGCGACGGTGTTGTTCGTGCCGAACCAGAAATTCTGGGCGCGGACGACGAACTGGTTTTCGGCGGCGGCGTTGACGTACGCGCCGGTCGAGGCGTCGCCGAAGACGATCGCGCCTTTTTTCTGGTTCGTACTGGCCCAGTTGCCGAAGGCCATCGATTCGAGCGCGTCGGCGCTGGTTTTATAGCCGATCGCGATCGAAGAGGAGCCGAGTGCGTTCGCCTGCAGTCCGAGGGCGACCGCGTAGGGGCCGGCCGCGACGCTTCCGTAACCGATCGCGACGGCGGCCGTCTGCGACGCGGTATTCTGCGCGCCGGCGGCGAAAGACGCATCGCCGGTCGAAAAGTTTTCGGTGCCGAAAGCCATCGAGCCGCTGCTCGAAGCCTTGTTGTAGCCGCCGAGCGCGACCGAATAGCTGCCGACGTTCGCGTCGTCCCATTCGTTGAGAAAGGAAGTGATGCCGGCGCGGAAGGCGGCCTTGCGCGGGTACCAGAAAAAGCGGGCGCCCTCGCCGACGTTCTGGACCGCGCCGCCGCCGAAAGTGCCGGTCGCGAGGATTCCGTCCGGGCCGTTGAAGGTCGCCTGCGTATCGGTGATGACCTGGTTGAGCGAAGTCCGCAGGCTGGTCGCGGAACTGACGCTGCCGGTCACGAGCACGTTGCTCAGAAAGCTCGTGTTGCCGGCCACGCTCATCGCGCCGGCCACGCTCACGTTCGATCCGAAGACGCCGCCGCCGGTGATCGCGAGGCTCGCGTTCTGCGAGCCGCCGGTGAGGTTGCTGTTCTGGATATAGGTGTTGCTGCCCGACGGCAGGTTCGCCGTCAGCGTGCCGAGCACCGTCAGGTTGTTGACCGTTCCGTCGCCGCTGAAATTGTAAGTGCCGGGAATCCGCACGTTGTCCGCGCCGCGGCCGAGGACGACCGTGTTGCTCGACGAAACCAGCGCGCCCGCGCCGAGCGCCGTTCCGTAGGTGATTCCGGCCGCGCCGTTCGAATTGCCGCCGAGAAACGTGTTGTTGTCCTCGACCGTGTTCGAAAGACCCGCGAAATTCCCCGCGAAGACGTTGCCGCTGCCGGTCGTGTTGCGCTGCCCGGCGGCGTTGCCCAAAAAGGTGTTGAAGCCGCCGGTCGTGTTCAGAAAGCCCGCGCCGTTGCCGAAAAACGAGTTGCTGTCGCCGGACTGGTTCGAGAGCCCGGCCGCCGCGCCGGCGAACGTGTTGCCCGCGCCGGTCGTGTTGCCCGCGCCGGAATTGTTGCCGAAAAACGCGTTGTCGGCGCCGGTCGAATTGACGAAGCCGGCCGAATTGCCGAAAAACGAGTTGCCGCTGCCGGTGTTGAGCTTGCCGGCGTTGGCGCCGAAAAACGAGTTCTGAAAGCCGCCGGCGTTGGTCAGCCCGGCGTTCGCGCCGGCGTAGGTGTTCGAAAAACCGGTCGCGTTGTTCTGCCCCGAGCCGGGGCCGAGAAACGTGTTGTTCGTGCCGGCGACCGAGAAGACCCGCGCGCCGCCGAGATTGAACTGCGTCGCGGCGTTGACGACGCCGCCCTGGAGCGTGCCGCCGGCCGTCCCGTCGCCCGAGATTGAAAAATTCGAATTCGACTGCGGCGTCGCGGTGTTTTGAATGTAATCCGGGCTGCCGGCGAGCGGCGGGCGGGCGTCGGACATCCGCGCGTCGTTCGTCAGCACGTAGCTGCCGGCGAGGACGCCGCCGAGTCGCGCCGAATCGGCGGCCGAAAGCGCGGACGTCGCCGTCAGCGCGTTTTTCGACTGGATCGCGTAGGGCGTGCTCGTGACGGCGACGCGCGGCGCGAGCGTCGTGTAGGCGTTCGGACTGCCGGCCGGTTTGAGCGCGATCTCGAGATGACGGTCCGCGCCGTCGAAGACCGCGCCGAAATCGAGCCGGACGGTGAAGACGCCGTTCGCGACGGCGACGTTCGGGACGAACTGCGTCGCGCCGATCTGATTGCCGCCGTTCGCCGCGTCGAAAAGCGCGAACTGCAGATCGAAATTGCCGTTGGCGGCGAGCCCGTTATCGTTCAGTTTTCCCTGATAGGTGAACGCGGTCGTCTGCGCGGCCAGCGTTCCGCCCAAAATCAGGATCAGCAGCGGGAGCCGGCAGTAAAAATATTTCGGTTTCATTCTGGTGTCCTCACAACCCAAAAATCCGGGCCTTTTAGCGGAAAGCCGACGACGGCGGCGTCGCTCCGACGCCCGAGCGCGTGACGACCGCGCCGACCTTCGTCATCCCCTTGAAATGCCAGCAGCCGAGCTCCCACGTCGTGATCAGGCTGTTGCGGTCGACCGACCATTCGCACCAGACCGGCGACGCGGCGTACTCGGCCGGCGTTTTCAGCATCCGCCCGCCTGCGCCGTAGACGCCCGAATGCTTCATCCGGCTGTTGTAAAGATCGAGCTTGTCGCCGGTCAGGGCCGCCCGGAACGGCGCGTATTTGGCCTCTTCCTCGGCGACGAATTTGTCGTTGATCTTCGAGATTTCCGTCTGGATGTAGACGATCTGCTCGCGCGCGTCGCGGACGGTCATCGTCTGGCCGAGAACTTCGAGCTCATCCGTGTCGGCGAGCCCGCCCGACCGCGCTTCGTCGAGTTTGGCGAGCGCTTCCTTGCCGTTCTGGGCGGCGACCGCGGCCTGCGTCTTGTCGATGCTGCCGTCCTGCAGCGGCTTGAGCCAGATCGAGATATACTGCGCGGCCTCGGCGGCCTGGCCCTTCCACATCGCGCCGCCGGTCATCTTCAGCACGCGCCGGCACATTTCGCGGATCTCGGCGAGCGACATCGGCAGATTCGAGTTGTCGGCCTGCCGCTTGACGTTGACGGTCCGCGTTTCGGGCACGCCGGCGGCGACCGCCTTGTCGATGGCGGCCAGACAGTCTTTCGAACCGTCGAACAGCAGCTTGACGTAGCTTTCGCTGCCCAGCTGATTGGTCCGCGTAAATTCCTGGTCGGCGAAATTATGGGAATACCGGTAAACCTGGTTGGCGGTGCGCTCGACGTCGCCGAGCAGGATGCCCGCCGGCACCTGCTGCGCCCGCGCCGCGCCGCCGAAAATGATTAAAATGACGATTGAATACAAAATAATGCCGGACATCCGGTTAATCTTCGCTTTCATATGTTTCGTGCTGAACCTCGCATTCGGTCTGGTCGACCTCGAGCCAGAAAACCTCGGCCCCGCAGTGGGGGCAGGCGAGCGCCAGACTGGATTCGCCTTTCGGGACCTGCCAGACGATCAAACGCTCGGTGGTCGTCACCCGGATCCGGGTGCGCCGTTTATTACTGATTTCCGTGGCTCTGTTTTCCATTTAATTCAGGCCGCGTTTTTTTCGCGGACCGGCGGTCGTTTTCGACCCGTTGACAGAATCGGCGAAAAGACGGCCGGAAGTCTTGAAGAAAAGATAATTTGTTGATAATTTATCCGTGAATTGTTTGTGATTTTGTTGTAAATCCGCGCAATTCCTGCCCCGGCCCGGCGTTCAGCCCTTTGGATATGAACAATTTTCAGACGCGTTATTTCGAATTCGGCGGCTTCCGGCTCGACACGGTCGAGCGTCTTCTGCTCTGTGACGGAAAACGCGTTTCGCTGACGCATAAAAGCTACGATCTGCTGCTCACGCTGCTCGAAAATCGCGGGCATCTGCTCACCCACGACGAGCTGATGGGCCTCGTCTGGCAGGACACGGCCGTCGACCAGTCGAGTCTCCGCCAGAACATCGCGCTGATCCGCAAGGCGCTCGGCGACGGCAGCGAGGAGTCGGAGTTTATCCAGACCGTCCCGAAATACGGCTACCGCTTCATCGCGCCGGTCCGCCTGCTGCCGGACGAGGGCATCGCGCTCGTCGCCGAGCGCCGGAGCGTGATGCAGGTCGAGCTCGAAGAGGAGCTCGAACCGGCCGCGACCGCTTTGCAGAAAGTCGCCGTCCGGCCCGCCCGCCGACCGTTTCGCCGGGCCGCGGTCGCGGCGGTCGTTCTGCTTTTTTTGATCGTGCCGGTCTGGCTGTTCTGGCGGCAGAAAGGCGCGGTCGTTCCGAAGACGCCGGTTTTCGGGTTCGAGAACATCGTTCCGAAAAAGCTGACCGACGTCGGCGGCGTCGAACTCGGCGCGCTCTCGTCGAACGGCGGCTTTGTCGTCTACACGACGCTCGGCGGCGGCGAATCGGCGCTCTGGATCAAACAGATCGAGGGGCGCGATGCGGTCAAGCTGGCCGCCGTCCCGTCGCCCGACCGGATCGGCGCCTTTACGATCACGCACGACGACAACTGGGTTTATTACGTGCTCGCGAAAAAAGGCGACTGGGGCCGCGCGGCGACGCTTTTCCGCGTCTCGGTCTTCGGCGGCAAACCGCAGAAGATCACCGAGAATCTCGACGGGTTCGTTTCGTTTTCGCCGGACGATAAAAGAATGGTTTTCGACCGCTTCAGCGAGCAGGGCTGCCGGCTCGTGATCGCGAATGCCGCCGACGGCGGCGACGAACGCGTGCTCGCCGAGAGCCCGTCCAAACCGCAGTTTCTCGATCCGCAATGGTCGCCCGACGGCGCCGAGATCCTGTATTTCGATATCGAGCGCCGCGCCGAGGGGAATTTCTTTTCGGTCGCGACGATCTCCGTCGCCGACGCGACGATCCGGCCGGTGATCGCCGCGAGCCGCCAGCGGATCTGGTTTCTGTCGTGGACGCGCGAGGGCGGCATCATTATGAACGCGGCCGACCCGGCGACCAAGCTCGCGCAGCTGTATGCGGTTTCCTACCCGGACGGCCGGATCAGCCGGCTGACCAACGACCTGACCTACTACACCGGGCTCAGCGTCGGCGGGCGCTCGATCCTGTCGACGAAAAGCGAGATCATCGCGAGCCTCTGGCTGTCGGACACGAACAACCTCAAAGCGCCGCCGAAAAAGATCGCCGCCGATCAGTTTTTCAGCAACGTCGTCTGGACGCCCGACAAAAGGCTGCTGTTCGATTTTTCCGACGCCGGCAAACGCCATCTCTGGCTGATGAACGCCGACGGCGGCGACCGCGAGCGGATCTCGCCGAACGACTGGAACGATCTGATGCCGGACGTCTCGCCCGACGGCCGGACGATCGTCTTCATCTCGAACCGCGGCGGAACCTACGAGCTCTGGACGAGCGACATCGACGGCAGCCGGCCGCGCCAGCTGACGTTCGGCAACCTCGGCGTCTGGGCGCCGCGCTTCGCGCCCGACGGCCGGTCGGTTTATTACGAGATCCGGGACAGCGGCAGCACGGTCAAAAGAATCGGGCTCGCCGACAACGTCATAGAGGACGTCGTCGACGACGTCTGGGTCGATCTCTACGACCTTTCGCCGGACGGCAGATATATCGCCTATTCATATACCGAAAAAGATTCGCAGGAAGGCCGGATCGTCGTGCGGCCGCGCGAAGGCGGCGGGCAGGCGCGCGTTTTCAAAGTCGAGGCGACGCGGTTTCTGCGGTTCACGCGCGACGGCGCGGGCCTCGTCTTCAAAAACTCCGACCTCCAGAAAGCGCCCGCTTCGGCGATCTGGTTTCAGCCGCTCGACGGCGCGCCGGCCCGCGAGCTGGTCGATTTCAAACAGGAAGACGTCTTCTGGGCCGATTACTCGCCCGACAAACAGCAGCTGCTGACGGTTCGCGGCCGGTATTCGTCGGACCTGATCCTGCTGACCTCGGTCGAAAAGCCGGCCGAGTGAGCCGGCCGCCGTCCGGGCCGTTTTCCGATTTCGGCCGTCTTGCACTATAATTCAATCGTTACAGGCATTTAACCGAGTAAAACGGAATGGGGAATCGTCTGAAGAGCGAAATCGGCATCGTTCCGCAGCCCGCGATTTTGACGACAGCCGAGCGGCACATCCGGCAGCAGATCGCCGCCGGGCTTTTTATTTAACGTGAATTCGACGTAAGAATCGGCGACGGACGGAGCGCCGGCATCTCGGCCGGCAAACGCCGCGCGAGCGGCGTCAACCCGCTTCATATCCCTTAATATCTTTGAAAATGAAGCGCTGTTTGCATTTTTCAAACGCATTGCCGGCAAGATGCCGGCGTTCCGTCCTTATGTCGAACTCAGTTTATTTATTACCGGACGGTCGAGAATCGCCGGACGCGGGCATCACGCACAGCTCGAGTTCGTGCTCGCGCATAAATCGGAAATCTGAACAAGGGGCGGTCGCGGCCGGATTACGGATTCCGGCCGTTTTACGGGAACGGGGAAGTTTCGGAGAAACGAGATGATGAAAAGACTATTTTTGATAACGACGACCCTTTTGCTGTTGGCCTTCGCGGGCCGGGCGCAGACGCTCGATCCGGCGATCGAAGCGCGCGTCGACGGGCTTTTGAAGCGGATGACGCTCGAAGAGAAGATCACGCTGCTCGGCGGCGTCAACTTCTTTCAGGTGCCGGGCGCGCCGCGCGTCGGCCTGCCGGTGCTGACGACGGCCGACAGCCCGTTCGGCGTCCGCTTCAATTCGCGCTCGACGCTCTACGCCGGCGGCATCAATCTCGCCGCGACCTTCAACGAGCGGCTCGCCCGCGAGATCGGCCTCCAGCTCGGCCGCGACGCGCGCGCCCGCGGCGTGCATTTCAATCTCGGCCCCGGCGTCAACATCTACCGCTCGCCGCTCAACGGCCGCAATTTCGAGTATTTCGGCGAGGACCCGTTTCTCGCGTCCCGAATGGCCGTCGGCTATATCGACGGCCTCCAGAGTCAGGGCGTGTCGGCGACGATCAAGCATTTTCTGGCGAACAATTCCGAGTTCGACCGGCACGACTCGGACTCGGTCGTCGACGAGCGGACATTGCGCGAGATCTATCTGCCGGCCTTCGAAGCGGCCGTCAAAGAGGCGAAAACCGGCGCGATTATGGATTCCTACAACCTCGTCAACGGCGCGCACGCGACCCAGAACGGGCGTTTCAATATCGATCTGCTCCGCAACGAATGGGGCTTTACGGGCGTCGTGATGTCGGACTGGGACTCGACCTACGACACGCTCGGCGCGGCCAACGGCGGGCTCGATCTCGAGATGCCGTTCGGCAAGTTTCTGAATCTCCGGGCTTTGAAGCCGCTGCTCGATTCGGGCAAAGTGACCGCGGCGACGATCGACGAGAAAGCGCGGCGGATTCTGCGGCTCGCGGCGCGGATGGGCTGGCTCGACCGGCCGCAGAAAGACGCCGCGCAGCCGCTCTACAATCAGGCCGGCCGCGAAGCGTCGCGGCAGGCCGCGCGCGAGGGAATGGTGCTCCTTAAAAACGACGGCAATCTGCTGCCGTTCGACCGGACGAAGCTCCGGAAGATCGCGGTCATCGGGCCGAATGCCTACCCGACGGCGAAGCTCGGCGGCGGCAGCGCGACGATCGTCCCGTTCGATTCGGTCAGCTTTCTCGACGGCATCGCCGCGAAATTCGGCGGTTCGGGCAGCACGCTCTACGCCGAGGGCCTGCCGACCGTCGCGAAGGCCGTCGCCGCGACCGCCTTCACGCTCGCCGCCGACGGCAAGACTCCGGGCATCAGGTTCGAACGGTTCGACAATCCGAATCTCGAAGGCGCGCCGTCGCTGACGAAGACCGAGCGGGCCGTCCGGATCGGCGCGCCGCTCGATCTCGGCGCGATGGCGACCGGCGAGTTCGATCCCGGCTCGGTCGGCGGCTTCGCGACGAAGCCGTTTTCGAACCGCTGGACGGGCTACTACACGGCGAAAACGGCCGGCCAGCACGATCTTTTCGTTCAGGTGTCGTGGAGCGACGAGGCCGGCTACCGGGTTTTCGTCGACGACCGGCTGGTCGCCGACCGCTGGCGGCAGACGCGCGCGATGCTCGAAAACTTCGCGCTCGATCTGACGGCCGGCCCGCACAAGATCGTCATCGAATCGCACGGTCTGCCGGGCTTTTTCGAGCCGATGCTCCGCGCCGGCATCGTCGCGCGCGGCGCGTGGATCGATCCGGCGGCGGTCGAGCTCGCGAAAAACGCCGACGCGGTCGTGCTCGCCGTCGGCTTCGACAGCCTCAGCGAGGGCGAGGGCAAAGACCGCACGTTCGCGCTGCCGCCGGGGCAGGAAGAGCTGATCCGCGCGGTGACGGCCGTCAATAAAAACACGGTCGTCGTCGTCACGGCCGGCGGCGGCGTCGAGATGGACGGCTGGCTCGGCGGCGCGCGCGGCGTCGTCCAGAGCTGGTACGCCGGTCAGGAAGGCGGCACCGCGCTCGGCGAGATCCTTTTCGGCGAGGTCGATCCGTCGGGCCGGCTGCCGATCTCGATCGAGCGGCGCGCGGAAGACAATCCGTCGTTCAACTACTATTACGAAACGCCCGGCACCAACAGAATCGAATATAAGGAAGGGATTTTCGTCGGCTATCGCGGCTACGAGAAAAACAACGTCCGGCCGCTGTTCCCGTTCGGCTACGGGCTTTCCTACACGACCTTCAAATACGGCAATCTCGCCGTCAAACCGCTCGGCGGCGACAAATACGAGGTCTCGTTCGACGTCACCAACACGGGGACGCGCGCCGGCGCGGCCGTCCCGCAGCTCTACATCGGTGAGCGCAATCCGACCGTTCCGCGGCCGGTCAAGGAGCTCAAGGGATTCAGCAAGATCAGCCTCGCGCCCGGCCGCACCGCGCGCCTCACGATCCCGCTCGATTTCCGCTCGTTCGCGTTTTACGACACGGCCTCGAAATCGTGGAAAGCGAACCCCGGCAAATACGACATCCTGATCGGCGCATCGTCGGCGGACATCGTTTTGAAAGGGGAAATCGGAAGGTGAGTTCGGGAAGTTCGGGAAGTTGCGGAAGTTTGGTAAGAAAACGTACAACAGTCTGTCA